>CAZINW010000009.1:0-67697 GCA_964540765.1 uncultured Anaerolineaceae bacterium
TGACACTAGTGCCAGAGACAGAAGTGGCGACCGAAATGCCAACAGTGACCCTGACCCCCGAGCCATCGCCTACGGCCACAGAAACACCTAAGCCAACGGAAGTAGAAAAATATCCGATTGATTTGGAAAAATTACATAATTTTCCTCAGAGTTATGAATATGTGATTGCTCATCCAAATGAATTTGTTGAAGCCCCAAATCCGCTCAAAGATATTGATGCTTTTAATGATTGGTTTTATAATAAATTTGTTCCTATTTTGGGAGACTATGCTGAAAGGGAAGCCAATTATGTTACTTCTAGTTTTGGTATGAGTCAAGATTTTACTGTTGCTAAAAGGTATCTTGATCCGGGAGATGTTTTGGGTCAACCAGAATTTTTTATTTTGTGAATAATGAGACTTTGTATCCAGTAATTACGATTAATATTTTTACAGACAATCAAGATTCTTTTTTGAGAACAATCTCGATTATATTATATAATGGTTTTGGGGCTCCTGAGGGGACTGGAGTAATAGAATCTATAGCTATGAATAAAAAAATAGATATAATAAGTCTTTTAAGAACAAAAAATGATAATTGGCCAGAAGATGTAAATAGATTAATAAGGATGGGAATAAATGCTGATCTACCAAATCAATATGATTATAATTATGTCGTATTTATTATAAATGTTTGGATAAAATTGCATATAATCAGATAAATATTTTTATTGAGAGAGATACAGTTAAATATAAAAATATAGCCTCTAATTTGTATTTAATTTTATTAATTCTATTTCATATTATAGTGATTATTTTGAATTTGTCAATACGAGTTTAACAAGTGCTTAATGGGAGGTTATAATTTCCCCGATAACGTCACAATCATAGGAGTTCTAATTCTCAGTATGAAAAATCAAGTCCAATTAATTACCTATCCTGATTCGTTTGGGGGGGATTTGAAAGCCCTAAATCAGATCTTGGAAGAATTATTCTCTGACTGCTTTGGCGGCATTCATATCCTGCCCCCCTTCCCGTCCACAGCAGATCGCGGATTTGCACCAAGGGACTATTTTAAAATTGACTCACAATTTGGTAATTGGAATGACATTCAACAACTGAGCCATAAATTCACCATCATACTTGACTTCATGGTAAATCACATCTCAAGGCATTCCCTTTATTTTCAGGATTTTCAAAAATATGGGAGAAAGTCTGTCCACGCCGATATGTTCATTACATTAGATAAAATCTGGAAAGATGGAAAACCTCTTGAGGTTGATTTATCAAAAATTTTCTTGCGTCGCCCAAACTATCCCTTCATCGATGTGAATATTGAAACTGATGGGGTTGAGCGCCTTTGGGCTACCTTTGGCAGTGCAGATTGGTCTGAACAGATTGATCTTGATGTCAATTCTCCAATGACACGTAATTTCATTGCGGAACTGGCAGACTTTTTCAGCCAGCGTGGTGTCAGTGCAGTACGGTTGGATGCTGTCGCTTATGTGATCAAAAAAGCAGGCACCAGTTGTTTTTTTGTTCAACCAGAGATCTATGAATTTCTAAGCTGGATCCAGCAACAATTTGCACAGGTCGGGATCAACTTGCTTTTGGAAGTTCACACTCATCCAGATTTACAATTGGAGATAGCCAGCCACGGTTACCAGGTCTATAACTTTGTTCTCCCACTTTTGGTCCTCCACACAATTCTGAAACATGACTGTACTGCCTTGAGAAACCACCTGAAGCAAGCGCCGCAATCCCAGGTGACCATGCTTGACTGCCATGACGGCATTCCAGTCCAGCCAGATATCCAATCTGTCCTGAGTGTCGCGGAGGCCAGAATCATCGTAGAAATCTGCGAGCAGCGCGGTGCCAACCTCAGCAGAATTTATTCAAAAAAACACCTCTCTGATCCCACATTTGATACACACCAGATCAATATTACCTATTTCTCAGCATTAAATCATGATGACGATGCCTATATCATCGCACGGGCAATC
The DNA here is from genome assembly GCA_964540765.1 of uncultured Anaerolineaceae bacterium. Taxonomy (GTDB): domain Bacteria; phylum Chloroflexota; class Anaerolineae; order Anaerolineales; family Anaerolineaceae; genus CAZJLN01. The sequence goes on from CAZINW010000009.1 coordinate 1,982, forward strand.
CAGTTCTTTACGCCTGGCACTCCACAGGTCTACTATGTCGGGCTCCTTGCTGGTGAAAACACACCTGAAGAAATCATCAAAACCGGAGAAAAACGAGCAATAAATCGCCACAATTACTCTGAAAAAGAAATCCGCCTTGCTCTCGAAAAGCCCGTTGTGCAGCGATTGCTAAAGCTCATCCGCTTTAGAAACAGCTACCCTGCATTTAATGGTCGATTTCACATAGAAGAGACATCTCCCTCTACATTAAGCATGAGTTGGGTGGATAAAACCCAGCAGTGTGAACTGCAGGTAAACTTGGATGAGATGAATTGCTGCATTACTTACAAGGATCAGGATGGAAATTTGATCGAATATTTGCCTTAAGAATAATCTTCATTCGGAGGTTGATTCTTGAATTTTTGTGATATTTACCCTTCTTTTCAACTGGTCTAAATTTATATGAGGAATATCCTGTGATCAATCTATCTATGTTAATTAATGGGCTGTCATTCTGTAAATTCATCCAGACCCTCAAAAAAACATCATCCAACCCTTCAAAGTTGGCATAGAGATCATTGACTCCACCGGCTGTTGCAGTGCCACCGAGGCAATTTTCTTCCTCCAATATGAGCACCTTTACCCCCTGACGGGACGCTGCCAGGGCAGCACAACCGGCTGACCTTCCGCCGACGATCAGGATATCTGAATGATATGGTTGGCTGATCTCTTTCATTTATTATTCTGCTTAAACCACACTCTAAAAGTCTTAATTTCAAAAGGTTTAATTGAAAAAGACAGCCAGTCTCCTTCACATTTAACAGGCTGGAAGTCTTCCTCCATTAAATTACAGGCAACTGCACGCCTGATTGGCATGCCTAAATGTACTTGCACGTTTGGGTTACTGATCTGCTGGTTTTCGTAAAACCGAAGCACCCAACCATCGCCGTCCTCAGCCTTTTTGACTGTATCAAGAATGACATTCTCAACACCTACAGATGCAAAGCTGAAATGATCCGGTAACACGTTCCCCGACGCCGGGGAATTTATTTTACCGACGAGCAGAGGCATATTCAAGGCTGCTGCCTGATGGTTGACATCCCCTTCACGCCAGTCACCTGCATGTGGCAGCAGGCTGTAAATGAAATGATGCAACCCCTTGTCTGCCAGCGGATCCGGTCGAATGGCAGATTTCAGCAGTGTCAGGCGCATGACATTGTCTTTGATATCATAGCCATACTTGCAATCATTGAGTAATGCCACACCGTAGTCACCTTCAGAGAGGTCTGCCCAGCGATGCCCACTGACTTCAAAACGAGCCCAATCCCAACTTGTATTCCAATGGATGGGACGTTCAAGGCTGCCAAACTGGATTTCGTAGGTGGCTTTTATGGATCGGATATCCACAGGGAAGGCAACCTTGAGCAGCACCTGCTCTTCATGCCAATCCACCTGTGTGTCAAAGTCAATCCGGGGCAGGTTTGCATAAATATGTAAATGCTGTGTGATGGTGGATTTACCAAAACGCCAAACCTGACGCAGCGTGCCGCGTAATGGACCACTTTCTTCAACCACACTTTCCACCAGGTTAGCGATTTCACGCATTTTTTCCTGATAGAAAATGTCGATGTCCCAGGCATCAAAGTCCACGGGTTTATCTTCAAAAACCTGCAATACGTTCCCCCGCTCTCCTTTTGCCAATACTTGGCGCTTGTGACGTTTATCAAAAATCGAGGTGAACTGTCCCTGCTCATTTATCTCAATGTTGTAAAAAGGGCTCTCCAACCGATCAGATCTGATGAGAAGTCGGTTTTCCGTTGCTTCACTGACTGGAGCGAATGCAAATGACCTGTATCCCAGTGAAGGGATAGCTTTGGCCTGCATCAGCAAAGCCGGTCCGGAATTTGTCTCAACTTTTTGAGAGATCAATTGGCTGCCATCTGTGTCTACCAGCGTTTTGGGCATATCACCTTGAGCCAGATGAATTTCGATCAAGTCATCGCGCTCCCAGGAAAGCGAATTAAAAACTGTCAAACTTTCTTTTCCAGGTAAACCAGCCATGATCTTGCTGATGCTTTCATTCACGATGCCTCCGCCAATCGCATTAACCTCTTCATAATCATGCAATGTGTCTTCGTAAACGGGATGAATGGACGAGCCCGGCAGAATGTCATGGAATTGATTGAGCAATATCCTTTCCCACCCTGAATTTAATAGGTCGTGAGGGTAGCTTTCTTCCCTTTTTAGTAAATCCGCCATGCTCGCAAGCCATTCTGCATTATGGAAGAGGATTTCTGCCTTGCGATTTGCCCGTTTAACCGCTGCCTGGGAGGTGTAAGTGCCACGGTGATACTCCAAATATAATTCGCCGTCCCAAACAGGCACGTCTTCTGATAAAAGACGCTGCGCCAGGCGCTCAAAAAATGGCTCAGCCTTTCCGAGCCTGACATAGGGTTGACCGGGCAAATTGTGCTGAGCCTTTGCCCATTCCAGCATCTCGCGTGTCGGTCCTCCGCCGCCATCTCCCCACCCAAAGATTAGCAGCAGTTCATCGTTGATATCTTTTTGCTGGTATTCGCGCCAGATTCCCTGCACATCCTGCGGGCTTATCCGTCCATTGTATGTATATATGCGGCTTCCGGGTTCTGGTGTGGTTACAAAATGGGTCAGAACCTCACTGCCATCCAAGCCCCGCCACATGAATGTATCATATGGAAAACGGTTGAATTGAGACCAACTGATCTTGGTTGTCATGAAATATTTAAGACCTGATTTGAGGATGATCTGTGGCAGCGCTGCGGAGTATCCAAAAACATCCGGCAGCCACAGTAAATTCATATCAAGCCCAAATTCATTCTTGACAAAACGCCTGCCAAACAGGAACTGACGCACCAATGACTCCCCTGAGGGGCAATTTGTATCTGGCTCAACCCACGTTCCACCTGTGATTTCCCATTCACCGGATGCAATCTTCGCTTTGATTTGGGCATACAAATCAGGATAATCTGCCTTCAGAAATTTATAGAGGGATGGAGAAGAATGCAAAAAACGATATTCAGGATAGGCTTCCATCAGATGAAGAACAGTGGCAAATGTTCGCGCAGCTTTCTCACGGGTATGAGAGAGACGCCATAACCATGCCATATCAATATGGGCGTGACCGATCCCAATCACAGTCGGTTTTATCTCCTGGTTGTTTTCCCATTCCCCGACTTTTTCCTGTAGCAAATGCAATGCCTCCTGCACTGTAAGGTAAAAATCTTCCGATCCGGGATAAGAGAAATCAATCTTCAGATAGGCATGCTGAACTGCCTGTAAGATGCGGATCCTTCTCAGGTCATTTTCATCCTGCACTTTAACGGTTCGGATCAATGCGTCCGTCAGATAATACAGTTTTTCACATGTGTCATCAAGGAGCACAAGTTTTGCCAGCTTGAAACGCCTTTTTGCAGGCACGCCCAATACACCACTCCAAGCTTTCAAAGCAATGGTGATTTGACCACCCTTTACCATCTCGGGTGGAATCCAGGCTTCTTGATGCCAGATGTCAATCGCCTGCAGCATTTTGCCATTTACATACAGCATCGTCTCAGCTGTTGAATCTCCTTCATCGCGTGGACCCACCAGAAAACGCAGTGCCAGCTTGTGATTTTCCCAACCTGGTGGTATTTCAACCTTTGTCCTGAACCAGGCAATTACGTCGTATCCACCCCAAAGATTGCCAACTTGAAAATCCTCCCAATCGCTGTCATCAAAATTGATTTCTTCAGCGGCAGGGCAATCTCCTTCCCGTAATTTAAAGCCGGGAATATCCAGGCTTTGACGTACCATGCAATTTTGCACCTCGCTCACCAATTCTTCAATTTTCTGTAGTGTAAAAAAAGCCATCATGTCCTCTGTGTTCCAAAATCAATTAAAAGCTTCGGTTTCAAAGCCAAATTTTAAAGGTTTTTATCTCATAAGGTTCAATCGGGAAAATGATCTGCGTCCCATCGATCTGCACGGGTTGTGGCTCCGCTTCAAGTAGATTCACTTCTGCAGCATTCCGAATTGGCAGGTGAAAATTCAAGTGTACTGCCGGATTGCGCTTTTGCTGATATTCATATAAGCGCACAATCCAGGCATCGTCATCTTCCGCCTTTTTTAGTGTCTCAAGAATGACGTGCTCAACATTCACTTGAGTCCATGACAGTACAGCTGGAAGCTCCCCATTTTCCTTGGCTGAACTGATCGCCAGCAACAGTGGATCATTTAATTCATATGCCTCCCGTGCAACTTGTGAATTACGCCAGGTACCTTCATGAGGTAACAATGCATACACAAAATGATCATGTCCTTGGTCTGCGTTCTCATCTGGATCTGTCGGTGAACGATGCAGTGTCAGGCGCATGACGGAGTCCTTGACATCATATCCATATTTGCAATCATTAAGCAAGGCTACCCCATAGCCACCTTCAGAAAAATCCACCCACTTTTGGGCAGGGTTTTCATAATGTGCCAGGTCATAAGGGGTATTCCAATGCGCTGGGCGATCGATATTGCCAAACTGGATCTCATAGGTGGCATGTGTGGCGCGCAAGTCAAGCGGGAAGGCAGTCTTCAGCAGCATCTGATGCCCAATCCAATTGAGGTCTGAGACAAAATCAATACGCGCAGAGTGGCGCTTAAGCCGTACACACTGGGTCAAACGTGACTGACCAAATTCCCACGTTAACCGCAGTGAGACGCGTAATGGCCCCGTTTCCTCAACCACGCGCTCGACCAGATTATCCACGTTGTTTGTCTTATCCTGGTAGAAAAGATTTACTTCCCATGCCTCACCACCGGCGTCCCGATCTTCGAAAAGCTGCAAGGCATTTCCCACGCTGCCGGGCTGTAATACCTCACGTCCGTTGCGTTTGTCAAAAATGGATTGCAATTGACCATATTCATTTATATCTATACGCAATAAATCGTTCTCCAAATGATCAGGCGTGACAATAAGTAGTTGATTCCCTGATTCTTCTGAAGCAGCCGACACCAGGGGATAAACCCGGTACCCCCATGATGGAACCCCATCAACCTCTAGCAGTTCTTTTTTCTCATCTGCCTGAATAACTGTTTGAGATGGCTTGGCTGTCCCATATACCGATTGAACTGTTCTTCCCTTTAGAAGCTCAGCATCCACCTCAACGCAACCATTCCGTTCCCACGGCAGGGGATTAATAACGATCAAGCTTTCTTCATTGCATGGGATATTTCTGACCAACTCATTGATTGCGTCATTTAGAACAGTGTTTCCGACCTGTTTTACTTTCTCATATTCCAATAGTGAGTCTTCCATCACCTGATGGATTGACGTGCCTGGTAATACATCATGGAATTGAACATGTAAGAGCTTCTCCCAGGCTGAATTTAGAGCCGTCTGGGGATAATCAGCTTGTTTGCCAAGGCTTACCACCAGAGAGTTCATCAATTCAGCATCATGCAGCAGGGTTTCAGTCTTTCGATTTGCTCTTTTATTACGTGCCTGTGAGGTATACACACCATGGGTACCTTCGGAATAAAGTTCTCCAACATACAATGGAACGTCTTTTCCTTCAAGTCGTGCTTCAAGACGCTCAAAATATGGCTCCACTTTGCCGATTCGGGTATAGGCAAAACCAGGGATGTCCTTTTCAACACGAACAGCCTCGATCATCTCCCGTGTTGGACCACCGCCGCCATCACCCCATCCAAATGGCATTAATAATTCATCATTGATTTCCTTCTGACGATAATGCTCCCAGGCAACTTTGAGGTCATAAGGTGCTATCAATCCATTGTAGTTATAGTGATTTTTTATGGTCTCACCTGGTGCAGTAAAGAAAGTGACCAACACCTGCGAGCCATCCATGCCACGCCAGTGGAATGTATCATGTGGGAAGCGCGTAAATCGGCTCCAATGGATGGCCGAGGACGCGAAATACTTAAGACCGCTTTTTTTCATCAACTGTGGCAGCACCCAGGAAAAACCAAATGTATCTGGCATCCAGAGCACTGTGCAATCCTTACCAAATTCCTTCTGAATGAAACGTTTGCCAAACAGGATCTGGCGTACAAGGGATTCGCCATTGGGAAGGTTGGTGTCGCTCTCCACCCACATCCCGCCGGTAATTTCCCACTGACCCGCATTAATACGTTCCTTAATGCACTCGTAAAGCAGTGGGTCATCTTCCATAACAAACTTATAAAGCTGGGGCGAGGAATGGATGAATTGAAATTCAGGATATTGTCGCATTAAATGCAGCATGGTCGAAAAAGTTCGGTGGGCTTTTTCCCGCGTATGTTTGCTCTGCCACATCCACATCATGTCAATATGAGAGTGCCCAATGGCGTTGACAGAAGGTTTCATCTCACCCTTCGGCAGATCTGCCAATCCAGCCGAAAGGAATTGCAGACTTTGCGCAACGGATTGATAAAATGCTTCAGTTTTAGGTTCAAAAAAGTTGATTTGGTGAAAGGAGTCACTGAGCAGATTGAGAAGCTGAGTATGGCGATAGTCATTCACTTCAAATTGCTTGGCTGCCTTCAAAAGTGTATCCGCCAGATAGAAAAATGACTCAGTTGCTTCATCCACATAAATCAGGCTGGCTTCTGCGAAACGACGTTGTGGAGGATTCCTGTACATGCCACTCCAGGCATGTAAAGCAAGATGGAATCCACCCCCAGAGATCATATCCTCAGGCAGCCAGGTCTCCGCATGCCACACATCAATTCCTTGCAAGGCATAACCATTGATGTAGAGTTGGGCTTCAGCAGTAGAACCGTATCCATCACGCGGTCCCGGCACCAACCTCAAATACAGCTTATGTTGACGCCAACCTTGCGGAACTTCCACTTGGGCACGAAACCAGGCATAGCTGTCATATCCACCCCACCGGTCACCCACTAAAAAGTTCTTCCACCCGCTGTCGTCAAAATCGGGCAGGTGTGCGCCTTCACAATTTTCAGGCAGGTATTTAAATGATGGGACCATCCTGGTATAACGCGAAATGGCAGCCCTGATTTCAGGCAGCAATTTGGTCAGCTTTTCAACAGTGAAATACATATTATTTTCCTTGTGCGAAGAATTCTTGTTCAAGTGCAAGGCATAAAGCATGGTAAATTGGCAGATGTCTTTCCTGAATGGCAATTGTATATTCTCCAGGAGCGCAGATGGTTGCGTCACAGAGCGATTTCATCAATCCCCCGGAAGGACCAGTGAGCCCGATTGTGCGTAAGTCAAATACATGTGCAACCTGTACTGCATACACCACATTGGCTGCATTGCCAGATGTGCTGATCGCCAAAAGTACATCCCCCGGGCGCCCAAGTCCATACACCTGTTGGGCGAAAACCATCTGTGGATCCACGTCATTCGCAAATGCGGAGATCAGGGAAACTTCACTGACCAGCGATATCGCTGGCAAGGCACCCTGCAAATGTCTGATAAGATGCTCACCATTATCCGGACTGGAGAGAAGTAATTTCTGCTGTGCCTCAATGGGTAAGGGACGATTGAGCATAAAACCCTTCATCAACTCCCCCACGATGTGCAGCGCATCGGATGCACTGCCGCCATTACCACAGACAAGTAATTTGCCTCCGTTTCGGAAAGATTCAACCATGATCTTAAAAGCATGCTCCAGATCAACTTGACAACCTTCCAACTCAGGATAATTATTGACCAACTCATCAAAGATTTTCATAATTTCCTTCCTTTCGCCAAATATCCAGAATTAACTCGTATCGTGCGAGTTGCATACCCGTATAAACACAATTGCTGGTACAAAATACATAGGCACCACTAGGCATGCCGGACTTTAAGGCATAGCTGGCAGAAGCAACAACCGCTTCATCGCTCCCTGTATCCATCAGCCCACAATTGACATTTCCCATCAGGCATACCTGTTCTCCATAACGTCGCTTAACTTCAGCGATATCCACCCCTGCCTGGGGATCAAGAGAATGCAAGGCGTGCGGATTTGTCTGGATGAGCTGGTCGATGATGGGCATGATATTTCCGTCGGTATGCTTGATGGTATAAAATCCCAAGTCACGATATCCCTGGATCAACTTCGCCAAGTAAGGCGTCACAAATTCTGAGAATTGCCGGGGGCTCAAGAAAGGTCCGGAATTCAGACAATAATCAGTACAAAGAGCAAAACCATCCAATCCGCCAAATTTGGCTTGACGCTCCGCCTTCTGCAATTGTTGATTGATCAAAGCATCCATTTCAGCCTTCATTTTCTCCGGTTCATCGACCATTCGGTAAGCAAATTCCTGCATATGATTGCCATCTGGAATGCCATAGGTAACATCACCATGTTTCATCAAAAAGAAGCGATCTCCACTTTTTTCGCGAATGATCTCTATTAAACGAGCGCATTCATCAAAATTACCCGGGTTGGGTTGCACAAGAATGGCACTGTGATCATATTTTTCCGCAATATCAAGATAAATCTGGGCAATTTCATACCGGTGAAGCTGACGTTCTTTCTCCTCCATCTGATCCCATTGCTCATAGAATCGATGAAGAGGGTGAACCTTTCCCAACGCCTCCATGCTGAGGTAGAAAGCCAATTCAAAATGAGGGACATGCCCCTGTGGCTTATGTCGCTCCAATACGTTAATAAATTGTTCACGCGGTGTCAGTTTTTGCATGTCGTCCTCAAGTGTTCCAAAGCCATTTCAAAAAAATCGGGGTTGCCAAAAGATCCGGATTTTAACACCAGTAGACATTGTGGTCTTTCCAGCGAGATACAGGAAGGAAGTCCTGGCTGGATTTCTTTCCAGACTTGCATACTGTAAACGCCCAGGCTCTTACAGACCTCCTCAGAGGTTTCCCCTCCAGCGACCACCAGTCGATTTTGACCAGTTAATCTCAGCACCTCGGCTGTCACAGTTGCAAGTGACTCTGATATCAAGCGGGAAATTTTGTTCAAAGTTAACCCCTTGTCAAAACCAATCTGGCGAATGTGCGATACCTCTTCAGGTGTGTTGGTTGAATAAAACACCGCATCCGAACCTGATTGCAGCCTGATAGTCAACCGTTCCACCAGGCTCTGCAGATGCTTCTGGCAGGTTTCTTCGTTAAAAATCAATTCAGGTAAAAGTTCATTATAAGGGACTTTCCGATCTTTCAAATATGCGATCTGCGCAGCTGTCTGGGGCATAAGGCTCCCCGCTGTGACCAATATCCCTAAATTTTCTTGGTACGGCAGGCTCATTTGTGGGGTTTCCTGCTTTGATATTCCCCATACAACTGGTAATTCTTCGCCAAGTGCGGAACTTCCGCACAAAATTGGTTCAGCATGCACCACGCTGGCAATGATGCTCAGAGCTTCTTGATCTGCCACGTCCAGGATCAGGTATTGACAGGTTTGCCGCTTTTCAGTGATTACCTTACTTAAGACACCCGGTCCTTTGCTGATCACTCTGTGATCGATTAAATCAACTTTCCGTCTGGTTTGAGCCTGCAGGATCTCTACTAGATTGGATTTCCTCATTGGATGGGTGGGATCGTGGCGAAATTCAGAGTCTTCCAGTTTAATGCCATGAACGTAATGAATACCATCCAGGGTGATTCGACCATTTTTTGGGAAACCAAGCACCACTACAGCGAATTCAAGCCCAAGTGCATCCAACATGGCGTCAAACTCCACACCGATGTTACCGCGGAACACCGAGCAAGTTTTTTTAAAAAATTGCTTGCACCCTGCCTTTTTCAGGCTGATTGTGGCATCAAAGACCTTGCGATAGGCCATTCCTGGTAGGTCAAGGCGTGAATTGGTATTCAACTCAATGATATCTGCATGCTCCGCTTTGCTCAGATCGTATCCTGACCCGCCAGCGTTCAAGGAGTATATATGCGTCAAACACCCCATCTTGGCAAACATGATGCCAATGTCATTGGCACCGGTCACATCATCAGCAACCACACCCATTCGCATTTCAGTTTCCCGGGATAATCACAGGTTTGGTGTTCCAAGCTTGCAACCGTAAGCGACGCTCTGAGCCATCCACATTTTCCCAGTTCACTTGCAGACGGCGCACTTCGCCTGGAAAAAGGCAAAAATAATTACCCGAAAAATATGTGTAACCTGTGTTTTTCAATGATCGATCATCTTCGACCCAGATAAACATGGCAGTCTGAGTGCCATTGTTCAGCACCTCAAGTTCCCACTCATTGCCATTCTGATTACAGTGACACAAGATCGTAGTTCGCTTTTGTTGGAACAGGGATTGTAAATTGGTCCCGGCAACAAAGATATATCTGTTGGTTGAAAGTGCATGTCCTGCGTTGTCACGTAGAGCCAGGTCAAGGAAGAATACTGGTTCAATATCGGAAAGTGGAGCTTTAAAATTGGTCAGGCACGCTGAACGATCGGCTGGCAATGGACATGTCAATTTCTGCTCCGCGTGCAACTTGCCAGAAACGCTTATAAGCCTGATGGTTAAGACTGCATCATCAACAGCACTTAAATCTGAATTATTTGCCCAAATTTCAGTTTCGAAATCTCCGCTGGTGTCCCATAACAGACCGGTATGCTTCGCAGAAACGTGAACTGACTCATATGCTTTTGCCACCGCATAATAGACAGGTTTGGGCCTTGCATAATAATCCACGGCTGAAGTGCAGGCAGCCATGGGGTAAGGTTCATTGAACTGCCATGGTAATGTCCCGCTGTTATGGTATTTTCGCCGGCGATCTGCTTCCAGAGCGTAACGCAACCCATCAAATTGCGTGAATTGTGTTGCCTGGATATAAGTCTTCACATCCGGTAACTCACCAAAGACATCGTCCCAAACCTTGCGTCTGACCCACCAGGCACCCAGATGCCACCAGCATGGGTTGGTATCAAGGGAAACAGGCCATTGATGCTCAGGGTCAATGGTTGCATCAAGTGTCCGCTGATTGGTGATGCCTTCCACCCCAAATTCACTGTGCAAGAGTGAGGTACCCCGGTTATAAAGCTCATATTGTTGGCTGGCGCCCTGATACTCCCAGGGTCCATGCACATCGTGTAGAGCGCAGGGATCTTTCGCAATCAACTCCAGGGAATTGCCAAAAACGCGCCCAGAGGGGGAAGTTGGCAGCCACAGCCGATCAGGGTCCAGGCGCCGAACTACCGCCTTCAAAGCTGCGAGTGTAGGGTGTGAATCTTCAAGCGGTTGTTCATCGCCGGACTGGAGTTCATTCCCGCCACACCATAGCAGCAGAGCAGGGTGGTTGCGTTTGCGTGGAACGATCTCTTCTGCCTCTTCCACCAACATACGGATATAACTTTCTTCCTTGGAGGGTTCATTTTCAATCCCGCTGCTGGATTGGATAAATTCCTGCCAGATCAGGATGCCATATTGATCGCAAAGATCATAAAACTCATCTTTTTCAATCAGTCCGCCGCCCCAAACCCGCAGCACATTGACGTGGGCTTCCTTGGCCAGTCTTAAAAGCCGGTTCATTTTTTCATGTCTTGGTACCCCGTATAACAAATCCATCGGTACCCAGTTCCAGCCCTTTATGTATATTATGCGACCATTAACCAACAAAGTATAAGGCAAAGCTCCCTGTTCAGCATCTTCATTGGCGATAAAAGATATGTTGCGAATACCAAATTTCGTATGCTTGCTGTGTGGCACAGATTTTTCTGCCTGAAGGGCGACCTCAACTTCATATAGAGGTTGTTCACCATAACCATTGGGTTGCCAGACTTCAGGTTCATGGATAAGTTGTTGATAAGCAAAAGAATTCCTGCCAGGCTCAACTTTAATAGGCTTGGTGATTTTGGAGACAACCTTTTCTTGGCTGTGGATAAGAAGATCCATATCCACAGCCATTGATGTGGTCGAATCTAAAGTTATATTGATATCCAAATCAGCCGATTGATGATCAGTCGCAAGCCTGGTTCGAACAAAAACATCCTCCACCCGCACCTGCCCGCTGATCTCAAGATAGATATCATCCCAAATCCCCTGGTGTACCAGCCGTGGGCAGAAATCCCACCAGTAGGTCATTCGGCTTTTATGGGTGTATACGTGGCTTGTGCGTCCCACCTGGGGTTGCTCATAGGGTGCAGCTTCTATGACCACAACGATCAGATTATCGCTTCCATATTTCAAATGTCTTTCAATCTCAAACACAGCCGCTGTATACATGCCACGATGGCTTCCGAGATAAACACCATTCAAATAGAATTTAGCTTCATAATCTACCCCTTTAAAATGAAGCTGGACGCGTTTGTTTTCAAGTTCCGGTGGGATGTAAAACTGCTTTTTATACAGCCAGGTACGCTGCGAGACCCATTCCAATTCCAGGGTGTTGCGCTCAAAATATGGATTGTTTACCTCACCCAATGACCACAGATCATTAACAACACTGCCAGGAATCGACGCCTTGCGCCACCAACGCTGATCGCTGCTGTCAGGCAGGTAGGATTTGCGCCACAGCCAGTCCTCACCGTAATATTCCTTGAACAACCAATCGTTTCCGTTAAGACTTATTATTTGCGTCATAGATTCCTCATCGGTTTATCCGTTTAAAGTCGATCTTCCAATAGGTTTACTTCAAACACAGGTTGGGTTAAATCCCCGGGAATGCGGAAGGTTTTAATCTCGCTCGGCGAGAAATTGGCTTCGATTGTACAGTTGATATGGAGCAGTACAATTTTGGCATGCGTCTTTGATTTCCTCATTTCCACGGCGCGCAGGATCAAGTCCTCATTATCTTCAGCCTGCTTTAAGACCGTTACCATGATGTTTTCTGGCTCCACCGTGATGAAGGAATCTGCCATAGGCAAGGTTCCTTCAGGATGGCTTGTAGCAAATAATGCAAAAGGTGGCTGGTTAAGTTCCACGGCATGGCGTGCAGTTCCGGCAGTTTCCCAACTTCCCGCATGTGGCAGCATGCTATAATGAAATGCTTGAACTCCCTGATCGATCATCGGGTAATACCCCTCAGGTTTGAGCTGCGCAGGAATATGATGTGCATAAGCCGGGCTTCGAAGCACTGTCAAGCCAATATCGCGAACGTTGACATCCAGGCTGTATTTGGCATCGTTCAGCAGGCTGAATCCATAAGATATTTCCCGATCACGCGAAGTCCCCGAAACATCTACCCACTGTTGGAAGGGATACTCTTCACCATTCGCAAATGTCTCAATCTGACCATAGGCAATGTCACGCGTGACCTTCATGAATTTGACATTGACCGGGAAACGGAGCTTAAGCATTTTATAGTTCTCACGCCAATCCACCACCACACGCACATCAATTCGATCACGCTCAGGGTACATGGTGAAATCCTGGACTAGAGTAGAAGATCCATATTGGCTGGTAGCCCGTATGACAGATTTAACCGGACCGTGCTCCACCAGGCGTACAGACACCGCGGCAAATTCACCAATCACCCGGTCCCATTTAAACATATTATGTCCCCATGTGTCGGATGGATCATCCAACACAACCGCCCTGGCAGCTTCATCGCTGAAGATTTCAACGCCAGATTGTTTATCTCTCAGGCTGGCCATTGCACCGGTTTTGGGGTTGAACTCCAATCGGAAGCGTTCATTTTCCAGCGTCTGATCGCTGGCTTCTATGGTTCGGAAAGTCTGAGAGTTTTCAAGTGCAGCCTCAGGGGGTATTAACCTGTAGGTACGATATCCCAAAGATGGTAACTTTGGATTGAAACTGAGACGGGCTCTCCCGGCGGCAGCGTTGGATTGTACCTCTTGATGAGGAACAACTTTGCCTGTGTCATCCACCAGGGTTGAGCCTGGCTGCCAGGGACAGGTTTCAATTTCCACGTTGGTTTCAACTGCCCAGGTAAGCGGGTTGAACACAACCAGTGGGTGCACGTTTTCTTCCTGCGGGATGGCAATCTTCCAGGCAAAAGATTGGATTGCAAGGTTAAAATTACGATCAGCAATTGCCATTGCTTCACCATACAGATCCCTCGCATCTTCATAGGCTGATTCCAGCGAAGTACCGGCAAGAATATCATGATCCTGATTGAAGAGCACCTGCTTCCAGGCATGAGCAAAATCTGCCGGGTAGCTTTGTTCATTGACCTGGCTGGCGAGAAGCGCCCATTTTTCAGCAGCCATCAAGCGATTCTCTGCCAGGCGATTCCAGCGCTTAATGCTCGAATGAGCTGCGTAGCAACCCTTGGCATGGTTTTGCAGTTCATCATGAACCACCGGAATTTGCCAGCCCTTCTTTAATACAGATGCAAAAAAGGCATCCGGCGATGAACACATCAGTGTTGCAGGGAAATTTTCATCTGCATCCAGACGGTGCAGGCTCTCCAGGTTTTCGATTGTTGGTCCCCCGCCGTGATTGCCCACCCCATAGAAACACATAAACTCATCCATTGGATCCTTCATCTCTTCAGCACATCTTAATGCATGGGCTTCAACATCTTTGCCCCAGGAGAGATACTCAAAAGCAATCCGAAATGCTAACAAGCGTGATCCATCATCAGATTCCCACCAAAACAGGCGGGACGGTAATCCGCGCTCGTGCGGCATGGGTCGCAGAAAGATATAAAAGTCCAGACCACTTTTTTTTAGGATTTGAGGCATACCCCCACCATGACCAAAGCTGTCAATGTTATAGCCAGTTTTCGCAATGACACCGAAACGGGATCGAAAGTAATGCTGTCCATACAAACCCTGCCTCACGAAAGATTCTCCGCAAGGGATGTTACAGTCCGGCTCCACCCACCAACCCCCAACGATCACCCAGCGACCTTCTTTGACCCTTTGTTTGATTTCAGCGAAAAGATCTGGATCAGATTGTTCCACCCATTCGTAAAAAACAGCTGAACTGGATACGAAGATGAAATCATCATACTTCTTCATGCGATCCAACGCAGAACGGAATGTGGCTTTAACTTCGTGAAAGCCTTCCTGCCATCGCCACAACCAGACAGGATCCAAATGGGCATTGCCGATCATATGTAATTTTTTACTCTTCATGGGCTTCATCCTTATCATTTGCTTTAGGGTTTATTTCAATGCTTCAATCCACAGTCACCAATGCTTCTGCTTGTTCCCCAAAGCATTGCTCACCCATGGTTATATCTGCAGTAATGCGCATCCGTCGAACAGGTACAGCCTGAATTGGGGTTACCTTAAAAGAGATAATGGCGGAATCTACTATCTTTACATGTTGAAGGGAGGGATCAACCTGCCATCCCTCGGGTGTTACCAACCGGATTTCTGTCTTTTGAGCTTCCCGATAGGGATTTCTTACCTCAACTGCCAGGTTAAAAGCCTTTCCAGAACTCGTAAATACCTGATATGGCTTGAAACGGGCAATAAAACCTTCCGCACCCATTTCAGGTTCCCCTGGCAGGAGAGAACGCTGCAAATCTTCCATTTCTTGCGCTTGGTCAGCTAACTTCTCAAAATAATCAGGTTTAACATAAAAGGGTTGCCAGTGACCAGGCAGGATAAGTTCTGGATTGAGCTGTTGATAGAGCCTGGCTGTCGCCTGATAGTCCCCTATTTGATAACGATTTTGGTAAACATAATTCCACTGCAGACCATCATCACCTTGATACTGATCCCCGACAGCCATCACGCGCTTGCCATCCACTTCAACCATGATAGCAGCTGCATAAAGCGTGTGGCCAGGCAATTTGTAAACCCTCAGGGTATACTCCTCCCATTTTATGGGTTCTCCCAGTGGCAGCACCCGATCCACTGCAATCGGATCGTACCAGAGGCATGGCAGATCATAGACATATGGATCCTGTAAAATATCTGAAAAATTTTCAGGCACCCATGTTTGCGTTCCCTCAACATCCCGCAACAGGTTCATGCCTGCCACATGATCATCGTGATAGTGTGTTGGCAGGACTACATCCACATGGGAAACACCAAATTGTTTCTTTAAGGCAGGCAAAGTGTAGAGCCAGGGTCGCCGGGCTGCCCGATCAGTACCTTCCGGAACGCCGGTCATGAAGTCATAACCAAAATCAATCATCAAGGCTTTGCCACGGTCAGAGAGCAAGACATAAGCGTTCGCCATGCTGGCACGATGCCTCAGCAAATGTGGTAATATCGCCTCATAAGGCTTTTCTCTCAGCTCAAACAAGCGCGGATTCTCTCCCCGCATACGCAGCAAGTGCCATAACCGTTTTACGAGTTGATCAATGGCATCCGCCGGGTTATAAATTGGATTCCCATGGGACGGCAAAAGTACATCTGGCTGACGTTCCTTGAGATCCAGCAATGATGCAATCGTCGCAGGCGCACCTTCAGCGCCGTTATAAGTCCATTGCGTTGCTGACAGACTCCACAATTTTCCACTGCTATGGATCAAATCACCGCTAAAGACAAGCCGTTCGTCATTCAAAGTGGTCATCAGGCTGAGTGATCCAGGTGTATGACCAGGGGTGGGTACGACAGAAAAATTCAGCGCACCGTAATTCAGATTTTCATAATCGTGAAGTGTACCTGTAATTCTGACAGGCATCCGCAGAGAAAAGCGATCTTGCCGAACGTTGTAATTATTAAGAATTTGCCTTCCCTGCCAAAAACTTTCTGTCTGGGAGAATAAATCCTGCTCCATGTGGGGCACAAATATTGGGATGTTTGCAGCAACGGCTTTTCGCAAACCCTGCCCTTGATCCCTGTGATGATGCGTCATCAGGATTGCGTCAACTCGTGAAACCCCCATCCCAGGCAGCAGTTTGAGCACCTCACCTGAGCCAAAATCGATCAAAACAGAATGATCGCCCGCGTGTATCAGGTACACATTGCAGGTGTCTTTGAAAACAAAAAAATTCGCATCGAGTTGTTTCATTCTGAATGATCCTGATTGAGTTGTCATCTTATCCGGGTCGGTATTCATCGTTTAAATGTACCTCCCATAGGTCTGGGATGCTTTGATCAAAGCAAAGAGATTTTCATTCGGGGTGTCACGCCCACACTGATCACCAGTGGAAAGGATAAAACCACCGCCCGCCCCTGCGGCTTCAATTGCTTCCTTTGCAGCTTTTTCCACATCAGCAGGAGAACCCAGCAGCATGATATCGGTGGTGTGCAGATTCCCCATCAAAGCGATCCTCTCACCATAGGTTTGCTTAATCTTTGCCAGGTCACAATCTCCCATCGGCGGAATTTCCAATGGATTGATGCAGTTCAGATCAGTTTCTTCGGCGCACCATTGCACCAGCAGGCGCTCTTTACCACAGGAATGAAGCATCGTGGGTATGCCTGCCTGCTTAGCCATCTTTGTTAATTCTTTGATGGTGGGCAGGCAAAGATCTCGGGCTATTTTCGGGGATGCCAATGTTAACGTACCGGAAGCACTCAAAAGCACAAAGTCAGGCCTTTCAGCCAAGATCATTTCCATCTGCACGATGGCTTGTTGATGATGCAATTTACGCAGCGCTTCAATGGAATCATGTTTGAAGTAATACCACTCACTGAGAGAATCCAAACCACCTGTGAAAAGATCAAACCATGCATGAAAGCCTGGGTATCCAATGGATACACCAAAGGCACCGCGCTCACCCAGTTCTTCCCTCTGCCGATGAAATAAGAAGGCATTGTAACCGACAGGAGGTTGAAAAAGTTTTTCCAATGCCAGCCAATCATTTTCAATGTCTTTAAAAGGACGCAAAGTACGGGTCGGTGAATCTGATCGTGGATAGGTTGTCTCAACCTGATATTCGATGGAATCCAGGCGATGACGTGTTCTCACCTGCCAGCGCTCATCGTTTTTATGAATATTTTCCACAACTGACATGCGTTCGCCAGGCCATTGATACTGCATGGAACCATCAGTAAACCATCCGTCAAATTTGAAGTAATCCAATGCGTCCAGATACGCCTTCCACAAAGGCGGATTGGCAAAATAGTAAACCTCCCAAAAAGGTTTCCCTGTCAATCGACATGGGATCATATTGGAAATGTCTGGGGCAACTGGTACACGATCCGGCTTGCCATTGGACATTGCAATCAGCATGCGCTCACGCGCTGTCATTTGATCCATACTGGTCTCCATTCTGCTTGCGGAATAAAGGACGCCACCCTGCGGTTGCCATCAGTCCCAATCCTGAGGTCATATTTTCTATTGCACAGACCTGCCTGCAAATCTGTGCCCAAACCAAGCACACCCAACGGATTTTCATGTGCCAGGAGAATTTGCTCAGCCAGGCTTTTAGCAACCATCAACTGCTCAAACTGCATGACACAACTCCAAAGACAAATCAATCAAGGGCATCAATGCACCACTGCTGAGGCGCTTGGGGTAAGCCTCAATCACATGCTTCAGCCGGATCAGCGTTTTACAATTTTCTGTGTTCCCTGTGCCTTTCTCATTGGCACGCAACAAGTCCAGTGCAATCTTGCCTGCGCACCGCCATTCATCCAGTAGTTCCAGCCAGGGGATCAATTCAGCCCGCAGAGTCAGATTCCCCATTTCGTTAACCAAATGATAGCTGGCATCGCCAAGTTGATCAAGGTAGCTGTCCAATTGCTCAAACTCAAGGCAGGTGGATGGTTTTTCCCCGGATTGGATGGCAAGTACAGTCGCTTCGGTCAGAGATTTCAGAAGCGCTGCATCGTTCTCATCCAAACAAGAATGCAGTGAATTCTGAGCAAACAGCTGCAAACTGGAAGTGCTTTCCTTACCTGCCACCTCACACAATGCTTTTTCCCAGGATTGTTGTGGGTCATATTCTGCAGGATCTTCAAAGTAATCAGCATAGGTTGCCAGCGCAATTCTGGAAGCCTCTGCTTGATTCATCGGATTGACCAGGATACCCCGCACAAATTGAGAGAGCCCTCCGTCCCGTCCTTGTATAGGTCCAATATGCATTTCAGCTGCCATTTCGCCATCATTGACCGGGTAATTATCCCAGAGCAACGGAGGTCGGGAAACTGCTTCTCCAAAATCCCTGACATGCGCCACTTTAATTTCCCGGCTGCAAACCTGCGGACCTGTATACATCACATTAACTGCTGGGTGTAATTTTTCCCCCAGTTCATGCAGATAATCGCCGAAAGGCGCACTGCCGCAATAATCTGTGGGACACATGGAGAGAGTGCAGGCAGGGTGTAGTTTACACAGCCAGCCATATACCCGATTGCATAAATTTGCGTGGGCGTGTGCAAACGAGATATGGCTCTCTGCATCAACCTCATGCACAAAATTAGTATGAATGTCATCCAAAAGGAGACTGAAACTCCGCACGCCCATGTTAAAAAACAGTTTCAATTTATCTTTAAGCAGGTCAAAATCCTGCCAGGATTGATAGCAAATTGTCTGTCCCGGGCTGATTGCATAGCAGAAGCTTATTCCAAGCGCTTGGCAGATTTTGATTGTCTCTGCGAAATTTGCGAGCGTTCTTGGCGGATATGGGTCACGCCATCGAGATCGATGGTAGCGATCGCTCTTGGGAGCATACACGTAATGGTTATACCTATGCTTTGAAAGAAATTCAATCAGTTTGATGCGCTCAGGAAAGGTATAAAAATAGCCATAAAATCCTTCTATAACCCCCCGAATTTCAAAGTGAGTCATTTTATTCATCACAATGATCCTGTTAAGCCCGGTTAAAACTGCCAAGGAAATTTTTAATTTTATCCATTACTATCATTTCCACTGCAGCCTGTGCTTGAGCCAATTTCTCTGCAGGTAAGGCGCTCATCTCGGCGCTGGTTAAATATTCCTTGCGACCCAATGCGCCCAAAGCTGCCAATTCCAGGTCGGTGGCAACATTCACCTTGGAGATTCCCCCGCCGGGCAGGTGCATGGAATCTTGGATCATTTCAGAAGGAACTCCTGACCCTCCATGTAAAACCAGGTGAACTGGGGTTAGTTTGCGAATTTGCCGCAGGCGTTCCAAATCCACCTTCGGTTGACGAACGCTATAGACACCATGTGCAGTTCCAACAGAGACTGCCAATGCATCCACCCCCGTCTCCTCAACGAACCTTTGAGCCTCATCTGGACGTGTATATAGTTCTTCATCTGATCCAGTCTCAATAAAATCGGCAGTCCCAATCTTCCCCAGTTCAGCTTCAACAGAAATATCATAGGCATGGGCATATTCCACCACATGGCAGGTGATGGCTATATTTTCTTCCAGCGGTTTATCAGAGGCATCAATCATCACGGACGAAAAACCAACTGAAATGGCCGTCTCAATCACATTGAATGATTTTGTATGATCAAGATGCAAGACCGTGGGAATGGTGACCTGTTGTTTTTCCATCTCAGTAAAAAATTCTTCAGCAAATTGTTTCAAGGTGACCTGATACCTGTTCAGTTCTTTTTGAGAGATTTGAACAATGATTGGTGACTGGGCTATCTGACCAGCCCTTAAGATTGGACAGATCATGGCAATGCATCGCGGTGAGAAAGAGCCTACCGCGTATCCCCCTCTTTCAGCTGATGGTAAGACTTCATTCAAGCTTGGGGCACGTAATTGACTCGTCATTTGATCACTCCTGAAAATTATTGAAAGATTGAGAATAATTGCGCAAAGGTTCCTGAAACATCAGGTATCCTTGATCAAATAATCTTTTATAGATGGCATGATTTTCCGCATCAGGATAAAAAGTATCCACCTTTTGAGGAGCCAGCCTTGCCAGTGCCTCTGTGGCATCCCGATACAGGCCGCAACCAATCCCTGCCGCCAGAGCCGCACCCAATAAGGTTGCTTCTGGTTGGGTTGGCGCAATGATCTCACAGCCACTTATATCTGCCTTGATTTGCATCCAAGCCAGATAGCGGGAACCGCCCCCCGCCGCCACCAGCGAGCATATCGCCTGCCCGGACATTTTTTCTCCAGACCGGCGAATAAATTCCATTTCATAAGCCACACCTTCCAGTACAGCTTTAAATATATCTTCAGATTTATGCGACATGGTGATCCCGATAAATGCCGCACGAGTCCTGGAGTTTGTATGCGGTGAACCACTCCCCAAGAGGTAAGGATAGTAAAGTATGCCAGTCGGACCTGAATTGGCAAGGTCAATGAGATTTTCCAGTTCAATATATGAAAGTGGGGTGGGAGAGACCACTCCACGCATCCATTCCAAGGATCCACCAGAGGTGGAATTGCCGCCCATCCAATATCCCAACCCTTGTGCGACATGACAGCCATACTGCAACCCGAGAAGATAATCATCCTCTGTCAGCAGTCTCTCCGGAAGCATGCCGATCAAGGTTTCTGCTGTGCCCATTGAATCAAAAACAATGCCGGGCGTGATGGCACCCATCGCCAGGGCTGCACAGACATGATCATGACCACAAATGGAAACCGCTGTGCCTGCCTTGATGCCTGAAAAATCCCTTGATAATTTTCCAATGGGTTTGCCGCTGGGATAGGCTGGTGGAAAGATATCTTCCGGGATACCCCAATTCAGCAGCCATTCAGAATCCCATTCCTTGCGATCCAATCGAAATGCCAAAGTTCTGCTTGCAAGTGAGTAATCAGTACCATAATTCCCAGTTAGATAATACGCAACAAAATCTGCAGCTGACAACCAGAGTTTGTTTGTTAACGACCATCCTTTGTCTTGGCTAAGCCACAGAATTTTTGCCAGGCTCGATTTAAAGTTAACTTTGAGACCAAATTTTAGATAACACTCAAGGGAACTGCATCTTTCGAGGATCAAGTCAGCACTCGTCTGTGAGCTGGTCTCAAACCATGGTAAAAGTGGCGAACTGGGATTACCAGAATCTCGCTCAACAAGCAGGCCTGTTTCTGCCATGCTGGCAATTCCAATGGCTGCAACCGGCTCTTGTTGATCAAGCGTAATTTCATACAAGATGGTCTTGACAATCTCAAGCACTTGCAATGGATCATAATAAGTCCATCCCTCTGGTGATTGATGGGTGATCATCGGTCGATTGGCTATTCTGACCGCCACACCATCTTCATTGAACAATCCTGCTTTACAATGGGTTGTTCCGATATCAATTGCAATCAAAGTCATAACATTGTCCCGGGTAAACTAGGCTTAATCAGCTTTTTTCGACCTGCAATCACGCAATTTTTCGGCGACCTGCCAAACCTCTTCCACCGCAAGGCGTGAACTTGAAAGGAATTTATGCTGCACATCAACGGATAACTGCGGTACCACCCGTGCCATGGATGCTTGCGCCAATACCACCAGTTCTACTCGTGCCGCCAATGCATTTAAGGCTTTTATCAGCAACCTGTCGTGACCGTCCCGATCACCTTTGGATAGACATTCAAAAGCATCCTCCACAAGGACTGATTGCAGTTTGATCGACTTCCCAGCCTTTTTGGACTTAGCAGAAAGCAAGCGCGCGGTTGGAGCCAAAGTTGTGGGCAGGGTGGCAGCTACCCCGATATTGCCTGAAAGTTTGATCGCAGCATCTGCCATGGCATTATCTATTCGTACGACAGGAATATTTACGGCGGATTGCATCAGTGGAACCAGCTCTCCAACAGAAGAACAGGCTTCCAGGATCAGATTTGAGCCGACCTCCTGAGCAAAACGCGTATATGCAACCAGTCTTTCCTGTACTTGAACCAGATTTCCATCGTTCATCAATAATTGTGGCAGTATGGAATCATCTACAAAATTGATCACGTCACAATCAGGTATCAATTCCAAAGCCAGGGATTTAAGCGGATCAACTGTCGTGATCGTGGTGTGGATTATTGCCAGCTTAATCATTTTTGAGACCTTCGGATCTGTAAAATAGTGCCATCCTTACCCGCAACGCTGACCAGGAATGGTTCAACTTCATTTCTTCCAGTTGACAGATTAAAACTTTCCCACTGTCCCTTTGCAAATTCAGGATCAAATTCCACCTGTGCAGTTCTTGCCTCTTTGGAGTTGTTGGTAGCGATGATTATAAAGCCTTCATGGTCTTCAAAGAGAGCTGTCTTTACATGTTCATCCAAGGAGCGGGAGCAAATGGGAATATTAAAATGATGATGAACAGCCAGCACCAGGCTGGCTGAAGGCTGTATTCCCAGCATTGTCAGCCTGCCTTTACCAACGGGCTGAGTATACCCAATTGTGTATTGGTTGCCATTTTGCAGACCCCATTGCAAAGCGTTTTCTTCCATGGTCAGCCCAGCCGGGGTTGCACGACGTGCAGTGATAGGCTCCCCGGGCACACCTGCATAAGTGTAAATCCAGGGCGTGTTTACGGATACTCCCAGAGATAATTCAAGCCCAAGCTGAGGCATGCCTTTGATAATGCCCGCAGCAGGTATGATATTCAGAAGATTGAGCGATTGCATGGCATCATCCAAATAGGGAAAAGCACCCATGCATACCAGATGCCCGCCTTCAATCACAAACGCTTGTAAACGTTTCTGCCCGTTCGCTGAAAGCCAGTTGCCGCCCGCATAAAAAGCAATCGGTTTTGAACAGCTGCCATGATCAAGGTCAAAAAATTCATAATCCACATCCGCATCATAGAAGGCTTGCAATAATTCCTGACCAGGGCGAATCGAAGCACGCTGAAGTGGATCAAAGGTCACAGCCGTACTCGTTAATTTGACCAAATCTTTTGGATGTACTTCATTATAAAGGGAGACAATATCTTTAAAAGCCGCAAACAGATCAGGACGCGTGCGTCCCCACAGATTTATGGGCGATTGATACCAGTTATCGCGATCCACCAGCATATACCAATTCCAACCTGCAGCACCTGCCTGCAGAGCTGATAAGCAGATCAACCGGTAATGATTGGGGGTTAATACATCGACCTCCGGCAGCCAATCGTGCCAGATGCCTGCCTCAAATTCAGGAATGTAAGGTAGTTTTGAGTAAGTGCGGGTGTAACGTACTGCTTCCAAAAGAGCACGATGTTCATTTGGACGCCCATCCAGTTCGTTGGAAGGATAAATGTCAGGGCCGCTCAGATCCCCGACGGCTTCCAGCTCATTCCAGGGCTGGGTTGAAACACCAGAATAAGTGTTTAAATACATGGGCATATCTACGCCGAGTTGTCTGTAAACCCCTACAGCCCACTCTGCAACCTTTGTGACATAATCATGTTCGAATCGCACGTAATCGAGGTAGCGGCTGATCAAACTGGGTTCTGAATGGAAGAGTGCTGTAACAGCCCTGGCTTCTTCAAAGTTCGTATATTTCACATCCCATGCCTGGTTCAGGCGTTGAATTTCACTATACCGGGTCTTTAGAAATTCTTGGAATAAGCCGGCAGTATTTCCCAAACCCAACTGCTCCGTGTACCAGTGCGACCAGGGATCAATTTCATTATCCGCCTGCCAGAGGATGATGTTGCCTCCTTTGGAAGCCAGAAAAGGTAATGCCACATCTGTAACTGCCTGCATATATGGTAAAGCCGCTGCTTGGAAGGCTGGATCTAATCGGTGATAGCGGGCTGCATAATCAGGTACACCATTATTGTGCCATTCACTGTAAATATAGGGCCCAGGGCGGAATATAACCCAAAATCCTTCACTACGCAGCAATTCCAGGAAACTCACAAGATTACGATGTGGATCAGTTCTTCCTGTAAAGTCAAACCTGCCTGGCTCCAATTCATGAAAATCCCAACAGGCATACGTCGCAATCACATTCAGACCCATTTCACGCACGCGACGCAAGACCTGCAACCATCTTTCTGGATCAAGACGCCAATAATGAACTTCGCCGCTTAACAATGGTATTTCAACATCCCCAACATGCATGGTTTTATCAATTATTTTTATAATTGGTTTATTCATGGTTTCTTTTCCTGTGATACCGGGTCTGCCTGCTTCCATATTTTCCTGATCAATGCATAATCTTCCGCATCCAGCGCTTCACCGGTGGCATCGATATGGCTGGCATAATATAATGAGGGAACGCCAAGTTCAGATTGCAGGTAAAGATAATTGCGCCAGCTGGCTTTATCCGGCATTGGCCAATTGTCAGTATCGATGAGCGCGTTTGGGCAGGCAATCCATGCCACTTTCGCCCTATGCACCATCGCTGGATTAACCGGACTGGTAGTGTTTATATCGTTCAATCTGATCATATCGATCACATCTGCCAGGTATGGATTTGGTGTATGCGATATGATCAGTGCATCCTCCCTGATCCTTTTCGCCTCTCGGTACAA
Organism: uncultured Anaerolineaceae bacterium; assembly: GCA_964540765.1. Taxonomy (GTDB): domain Bacteria; phylum Chloroflexota; class Anaerolineae; order Anaerolineales; family Anaerolineaceae; genus CAZJLN01. Next base: position 27,044 of record CAZINW010000009.1, read on the forward strand.
TATTTCCAGGTAGGCTTTCATCAGTTCAAGCCCCCAAACATTGCCAAAAAGGTGCATACCAGGTCCGGAAGGGATTCGCGCGGTAAAATCCACTTTAAATCCGTCAGCATTATAGCCATCAATTCCTAACATATGCTGCACTGATTCTATCAGACGTCGTTCGCATTTGGGATTGGTGGGATCAAACGCCACCACCCTGCCACTTGCATTTGTGATGCATTCATCGATCGGTAATCCTTCAGGATCCCATGCTTTTAACCACAGCAATACTTTTCGACCCAAGCCATGTTGCTGGTCAATAAAACCTCGCAGATCAGGCCATTTTTCCGCATCAACTTCATTTCTACCATAGGTTGACTGCCATTTGTCATCCAGGACGACAATGCCTGGATTGCAATTATTCTTCTCCAAAATTTTCAGGAAGTCTTCATAGTGATTCTGTCGGGAAAAATCTGCAGCGGCGCCATTGGTTTGCCTGGCTAGATGATTTTGCGCACCCCAACCGCAGAAAATTGGACTTTGCCACCAGTCCGGTTTCTCAGGCAGGTATCCTTCTGGAACCAATTTCTTCTCCTTTAATGCCTGCACATAAACGCTGAGCACATCATATGCATCTTTGGAAAAGTCAAATCCAATGGCAGGCAGGACAGCCCTTCCTTGAACCCGGGTATATCCTTCATAAGCAAGGCTGAGAAAAAATGCGTCAGATGCACCGTGATAACTGTATTCCGTAAAACGATTATCTCCCTGCTGCGCTTCCACACCCATGCCTATCCAACCAACATCATATGCCATCGCAAAACAAAACGGAGGAGGTGTGAAAAACCAATCCCCGCGTGCAGGAAGTGGAACTCCCATTAGGTCTATCCGGGCATTTCCATCAAGTTTAAAATAGATTTTTTCCTGGCTGTTGGGTTCTGGATTAAAACCAAAGTTAAAAGCCTGACCTGACCAGAAAAATCCGGATCCCCACCGCATTTGACCTGAGTAATAACCCCCAAAATAATTCGCCTCAGCCAGGGGACCGTTCCCTTCCACTTCAATCTCATAGACAAAGCGTTTAGGGGAACAGCGAAAGCGATATTCTTTTGCGCTCCAGACAGAACTTGTGGCTCGTAGTTTGAATATCGTTTCCTTACCCGATTGACTCACCTTCCAATCTTCAATGCCGGTCGTGTCATCCCGTCCTTCCAATGGATGCACTGAGGACAAGACAAACAGATCAACAATTCTATCAACCGAATCGCTGTAAACACGAACAAAGGGGCGGTCATCAAGAAAAATCAGCCGATAAGTCTCTCCTTCATACCTTAACACAATCGTTACCGACCTCCCATGCCGCTGAAGGAGATGCCTTCAATAAAGTATTGCTGGAAGATAATGTAAATTAATAGAACTGGCAAAATTGTGATCAGGCTTGCAGCCATTAGCCAGTGCCAGGCAGGTGAACCACCTGCTGCTGCTTCAAACTGGCGTAGTCCCAATTGGATCGTATATAAGCGCTCACTCTGCAGGTAGAGCAGTGGACCCATGAAGTCCTGCCAGACACCATTAAAGGTAAAAATCGCTACAGTCGCCAATGCTGGTTTGGTTAAAGGCATAACAATGCTCCACCAGATGCGTAATTCACTGGCGCCCTCAATCTTTGCGGCTTCAGAAAGTTCCGTGGGAATTGCCCGCATGAATTGCCTCAACAGAAAAATATAAAAAGCACTGCCTGTGAAGGCTGGCACTATCAATGGTAGAAATGTATTCGTCCAAACCCTCGAGCCTTGGATACCAAAAGCCGGTAGTTTGGAAAATAACACAAATTGTGGGATCATGAGGACTACACTCGGGAGCATCATTGTCGCCAGCACAATAGAAAAGAGCACATCCCTTCCTTTCCAACGCAGTCGCGAAAAAGAGTATGCCACCAGTGAAGAGGAAAACACTTGCCCAATCACGTTTAAGACTGTGATGATCACGGTATTTATAGTCCATTGCGGCCACATGCCGAAACTGAAGGCATCTTTAAAGTTTTCCCATGCAAACCTGGTTGGGATCCAGTTTGTACTCATCAAATCTGATGGTTCTTTCAGCGAAGTGGAAATCATCCATAAAAATGGTACGACAAAGGCAATGGCGATGGTCGTCATCAATACAAATGCAGCCACCCTTCCTGGTGTCCAATGATGTATATTAAAAATCTTTTGCCAGCGGGTTTTCTTATTATAGGAAGAATTTACGGTTGCCATGCGATTATCTCCTTAATCTCCTGTCTCATAGTAAACCCATTTCTTTGATAACCATAACTGAATGCCAGTAATCGCCAAAATGATTAAGAAAAGGATCCATGCCAATGCAGAAGCATACCCCATTTGCAGTCCACCCACACCAACCCTGCCAAATGCACGATTGTACAGGTAAAGTACATAGAATAGCATGGACTGTCCAGGGCCGCCAAGGGCGGAATTTTGACCAGAGAGGATCAATGCAGTTTGAAATATCTGGAATGCCCCGATAATGCCGGTGATAACTTGAAAAAAGATGGTGGGTGTCAATAAAGGTAAAGTAATTTTCCTGGTTTTTTGCCATGCAGAAGCGCCATCCATTTCAGCAGCTTCATAAAGAGACACCGGTATACCCTTGATCCCAGCCAGGTAAATGATTACATTTCCCCCAATCCACCACATACCCATTACCACCATTCCAGGTTTTGTCCAGACCGGATCCACAAACCAGCTGGGTCCGTTAATTCCAAATATCTCCAAAAAACGGTTAAAGAGGCCATTTGGCGCCAGGATCCATTGCCAGAGAAAAACTGCTGCAATGCCTGATAACACATTGGGAAGGTAGATGATCCCCCTAAAGAATTTTTCACCAGGCATTTTCACATTGAGTAACAATGCTATACCTATCGAAAAAATCACGACCAGGGGAGTTTTAATAACCACCATCCACAAAGTATTACTCATTGACTTTATGAACATGGGGTCTTCAAAAAGGATATTGTAATAATTTTCAACACCAATCCATTGAGGGGATTTAATAATGTTGTATTTTGTAAAACTCGTATATAACGAAAAAAGCATGGGAACAACAGTGAATAATAAAAATCCAAAAATCCACGGGGATGCGAAAAGCCAGCCAGTCAGCGATTCTCTTTTCGCCAAGCTCAACTTAGATCGACGCTTGACGACTAATGCGGTAGTCATTGTTATTCCTTCTTATCACAAGAAGAGTGGTCGACGCGTCCTGAAAATGCGTCGACCATCTCGTAAGCAAACTAATTCCTCTACTTAACAACGTCAAGCACAGCTTGTTGCGCCTCATCCAATGCCTGCTGTGGTGTAAGATCACCTTTCCAGACCGATTCCCAGCGTAAATTCAACTGCTCTATCCAATTTGGATATTTGGGAACATAAACCCCACCCGTTGAGGTAGAGAGTGCTGTGTCTATAATACCCCAAAGTGGCATTGCATTCAAAACAGGATCCTGCGCAGCAATGATATTGGTTGGTTGTGCCTGTGTATCACGAGCCCATGAAGTCTGCGCTTCAGCGGCTGTGGCGCACTTGATAAACTCCCAAGCTGCCTCAGCATTTTCACTGCCTGTTGGAATGGAAAGTGAGAAACCACCGCTCCATGTGCCACTATCTGGATTTCCAGGTAGAAGGGCAATGCCCCAATCAGTTCGTGTACTGGAACCATTAGATAGAAGCGTGTTTGGTCTATAGAATTCCAGCGCGCTATTATATCCAAAAATATCCACACGCATGGCAATACCACCGCTCATGAAATCGTCATTTGGCGGTGCTCCAAATTGTGCCTTGAAGGTTTGAACCGCATCCCAACCACCGTAGCGGTCAACCCAACTCTTTAACCATTCAACCGTTTCGACCATCTTCCCATTGTTAATTTGGGGGGTTCCGTCAGCAGCGATCATCTCTGCATCGTTGGTATACTGCCAGACATCCGCGCCACGGTCCCACAGGGGGAAGAACCCTATTCGAGAATAGGTACCATCTTCATTCTCAATGTCGAGTTTATCTGCATATTCCCAGACTTCTTCCCAGGTCGTTGGTGGTTTGTTAGGGTCAAGACCGACATCCGCGAACATAGTCTTATTGTAGAACAGCACGCTCACGTCCGTCTCATGCGGCAGACCGTAGAGACCACCTTCATAAAGAGCCTGATCCCAAGCCCAGCCATAGAACATATCCCGATTTATGCCATCGCGCTCTGCCCAGGTCATCAGATCCATGTAAATACCATCTCCCGCATCTTTTGACAGAGTCGGGCGATCAGACACAATGATGTCGGGCATGCCTGATCCAGCAGCCACGGCTGCAATATTTGCAGTCCAAATATCACCCCAGGGCTTGACGACATCAGTAACTTTGATATTGGGAAGTTTGGTTTCGCAAATGGCAATAACGCGTTTAACAGCATTCCTGCGTACAGGAGAAGCCCAGAAATGCCAAAGTTCCAACTCTCCAGAGACTTCAGGATTCAATTGCACGTCTCCCAGCTCAGGAGTAGGGGTCACTTCAACAAACTTCTCCACTTCTACTTCCACTTCCTTCGTAACCTCCTTAATAACTTCCTTTGTCACTATGACTTCTTTTGGTGCACAAGAAACCACCATGCTAAAGACCATTATGACAACTAACACCTGCCAAATTATAGATTTTCTTTTCATTAGTTTTTCTCCTCATTGACTAATTTGAATTGACACAATAGACTTTTTCCTTTTGTTTCCGGAGATCACTCATTACAATGTGATCTCCTCTTGATCACTTCCTTATCACCTCCTTTGACTCGGTCCATTTTCCCCGCTGCGTGCAAGTGTTTCCACCGGGTACGTTAGGACGTGGTTGTAAATCATTGCTATTGTTCCCATCAAAGACGCTTCATTACCTTGGTGTGCTATGACAATATCGGTATTATCACGTGACCATTTCAATGCGTGTCTTGTTACAGCCTCTAGAATTTCGGGAAGCATTATCGGATAAGCTGGTCGCAAATATCCACCTAAAATAACCCTTTTGGGATTAAGGATATTGATCAAATTTGCCAATCCAAGTCCAATATACTGTGCAGTTTCATGCAACACCTGGACTGCCACTGGATCCCCAGCCTGTGCTGCTTTCACAACAAGTGGGATGGAAAGATGACTAAAATTCGTCAAATCACCATCTGTCAAGCTGGATGGATGTCCCTCTTCAATCAGATTTCGAATCCGCCGAAATATGGCTGGCGTGCTGATCAACGTTTCCCAGCATCCCTGATTGCCACATTTACAGAGGGGGCCATTGGGATCCACAGTCATATGCCCAACTTCGCCTGCCACGCCGTTATTGCCGCCCAAAATTTCTTGTCCAAGCACGATGCCAGATCCGACTCCATAGGTGATATTGATATATAAGACATAATCGCAATCCCGACCTGCGCCAAAGAATGTCTCACCCAGGGCAGCAAGATTCGCCTCGTTATCTGCATAAATTGGGAATTTAAAATAGGTATTCAACCAACTGCGCAAGGGAACATCATGCCACCCTAAATTGGGAGCAAACAGCAACGTGCCTTTATCCTCATCGACCAAACCAGGCACACTTAAACCCAGCCCCAGGATTGGTCGCTCTGGGTAAGGAACATGATTTATCGCTGCATTAATTAATTCCAAGAGATGTGACTGAATGAGCTCCTGACTGTCATTCGGATTATGCTTCTTTTCACTATGCCAGATGATTTTCGCAGCAAAATCGGTTAAAATGACAGCACTGTAATCGACATCAAGCCGTATGCCAATAATATAACCAGCATTCGGATCCAATTCAAGGAGAATTGAAGGACTTCCCATCACTGATGATCGTGTTCCCACTTCCTTCACCAGCCTATGTTCAAGCAACTCCCGCACCAGGCGCGTTATGGTGGCTTTATTGAGGTGTGTCATATCTGCCAGATCTGTGCGAGACATGGGATTAAATTGGCGCAGATTGTTCAATACTGCAGTTAAATTCACTTTTCGCAGTAATGTCTGGTCTCCACCATTGTGGGATAAAATGGGCATAGCCTACTCCTTATCAAGCCTGATAGTGAATAATGTGCTAGTTAGTTGCTTTCCGCAATCAACTATGTTAATATATCATTTATTAGCTGTTAATGTCAAGGTGTTTTAAGGAGTATTTTTATGTCAATTTATCAAGATACAAAACGATACCTTTTTGAGCCTTCTGCTGATTTCCTGCAAATGCCAGCCACCTCTTTAATGCCAATCCTGGCGCGTCCAGGAACACCTAGTGTGGATCTGCAAAAATTAAAGCTTATTCTGGGTGATGTGGCGAATATCAACCCCATGGTAACCGTACAATCTGCCACTCACTGGGAAAAAATCATCACCAATCTGGATGATTCAGTGGACGCAATACTTCCCCTCAGCAACCCGGCTTATCCAACGGAATTTTGGAATTCAGATCCCAAACCCTTGGTGGAACGAGGGTTACCCATCCTGTTTTGGTCTTTAATGGAGCATGACGAGCCTGATTTTTGGCGTTTCGCTGCCCATGATTTGCTAAGAACCCTGGGGGCAGAAGTCTATATTGTTCATAACAATGCTGAAGGTGCATCATTGGTTAAAGCGCTTGCCATGCGCCGATTTTTGAGAACATCCAGGCTGGTGGTCTTTGGCGATCAAAATTTCCCCTGGAATGCCCATGCAGTCGGTGACCGGGTTACCCGGAGCCTGGGCTTAAAAATCATTGTCCGATCGATAGAGGATTTTAGAGCACTTTATCAACATATGTCAGATGCTGAGGTTGCCCAATATTGGACGACCAGGAAAAATCAACGATACAACGATCAAGACGTTTCCTTTGAAGACCGGGTGCAGGCAGTCCGTACCGCTCTTGCCATCCGTACCATACTTCAGGAAGAACAAGCCATTGGGTTTGGTGTTAATTGTTTTGGAGACCTGATCATTCATGGCGGTCGTGATGTTCCCTGCCTTGCCCAGCTGCTTCTGCGGGAAGAGGGTTTTATTGCTGCCTGTGATGGGGATTTCATTGCCATGACGGGAATGACGCTTGGCAGCTTTTTCCTCGATAAACCTTGCATGACTTCCAACCTTTACCCCATCCGTTATGCGGGTGCGCTGACCTCTCACTTTGGTGATCCACTCTCGCCAGGCTCCACTTACCCACAAGAAAAATGGCAGAACCTTGGTCGCCTCGCGCATTGCGGATATGTAGGCATCATCTCACCAGAGATGACTTCAAAAGGCTTTGTCAGATTGAGCGATTGGGGAGGTACCTATGAGATCAAACGCGATGGACGTGGTTGCGGTGTGGATGGCGATTTGGTGGCTGGAGAGCGCATCACTGTCTTTTCACTGACTTTTGATGCAAAGTGTTTGATGGTCACCGGCGGACATGTTGCTGAAACCACGCGTCATGCGGGAATGCCCCACTGTGAGTCAAGCGCACTGCTGGAGATTGAGCATCTTCCCAAGTTCTTTGAGGATGTCTCCCGCGATCATGTAATTGTCATTTACGGTGATCATAAGCATGATTTTGAGATCCTGAGCCAGGTTTTGGGATTGCAATACAGTTCTTATTAGACGAGGTATTCAATGGCGATTTATATTGGTCTCGACATTGGTGGCACAAAGTTGATGGTGGCAGCAGCAGATGCCGAAGGTTCCATTTTACGCAAAGTCAGGGCAGCCACACCCGATGACCTCGAACAAGGTCTGCATAGCCTTGACCACATGATTAGCGAAGTTGCCAACGGTGAAAGGATTTTAGGGATGGGTGCTGCCATTGGTGGTCCGCTTGATTGGCAAAAAGGGATCGTTTCCCCTTTACATCAGCCTGCCTGGTGTAATGTGCCGCTTAAAAAGATCATGGAATCACATTGGAATTGTCCCTTCTTTGTGGATGTGGACACCAATGTTGCTGCTTTTGGTGAATACTATGCCTCTGGTATCGCTGTCCGTCGTTTCTTGTATATCACGCTAAGCACGGGCATGGGGGGTGGATTTCTTGTGGATGGCAAGATATTCCGCGGAATGGCTGGCGCTCACCCTGAAGTGGGGCATCAGGCTGTGGCTTATCATTGTATGAATCCCGCAGCAATTCGATGTGAATGCGGAGTTCCCGATTGTCTTGAAGCCCTCATATCCGGCAATGGCATTCGGCGCATTTATGGAAAACCTGCTGAAAGCTTGCTGCCAGCTGAGTGGGAGGAAGTCGCATACAACCTGGGTCAGGGCTTGCGCAATGCCGTCACCTTCTATGCACCGGATCTGATCCGTTTAGGTGGGGGGGTAGCAGTTGGCGGTGGAGAAGCTTTTATTCAACAGGCAGCAGCGGTGATGCGCCAGCACCTGCAAATTGTACCCGCTCCAATTGTGGAACTTAGCCATCTTGGCTACGAAACTGCTCTACTGGGAGCCGTGGCTGCTGCCATTCATGGATTGTATGAATAAACCCAATAGATGTTTAATGATGAAAAACACATCAAAAGAAGAGGAGTAAAAAATGAAACGCTCTGAGATCAATGCCATCATGCTGGCGGCGGATAAATTCATCCGCTCGCAAGGCTTTCACCTGCCCCCCTTTGCTTATTGGACACCCGAAGACTGGCAAAGTAAAGGCGCGGAAGTTGAAGAGATTGTCACCACCCGCCTGGGCTGGGACATCACCGACTTTGGCAGTGGTAATTTCCAGCAATGTGGTCTGTTCTTATTCACATTGAGGAATGGCAAACCTTCCAATTGGGATACCCGCTCCGGCAAACTCTATGCAGAAAAAATCATGGTAGTGGAGGATGGACAGATCACGCCAATGCATTTTCACTGGACAAAAATGGAGGATATCATCAATCGGGGCGGTGGCAAACTGGTTATTCAGCTCTTCAATGCCACAGCAAATGAAGAATTGGACAATATAAATACCTTGCAGGTAAGCATTGACTCAAGCCGAAAGACTCTTACCCCGGGTGAGATCGTCAGCCTTGCACCGGGAGAAAGCATCACCCTCGCACCCTATTGTTATCACGCATTCTGGAGCGAAGGGAGGGTCCTGGTGGGTGAAGTCTCTCTCATCAATGATGACAGTTCGGACAACCGCTTCCTTCAAGCCCCTGGTCGCTATCCCGATATCATCGAAGATGTCCCGCCCCTGCACCTGCTTTGCACAGATTACGAAAAGTATTATCATCAAATACCACCAGTTTCAATGCCCCGAAGGGCGAATCCTTCTTTTTAACAATTAGACCGGTGATGTAGAGTCCGCAACAGATAATTGGAATCCCTGGTTTACTACCCCAACCGGCGATTTTTTATTGCTCCTTAACTCACTTCATATCCTATCAATTTATAACCTTTTTTTCGCTTGCCAAACATTCCAGCCAACACTGGCACCAGGTCATCGACATAATCATAAATGATCACTTCGTTCTTGTCTTCATAACTGCGGTGAAGACGACCGGCATATTGAGCAACCGTTCCACGCCAAGCAATAGGCAAAGCAAGGAATAATGTATCTAATCGGGCGTCATCAAAACCTTCTCCTAAATAACGACCAGTAGCAATGATCAATCGTTCCTCTTCCCGTGGAATATTCTTCAATTGTTCCATGATCGAGGTCTGTTGTTTCCTGCTCATTCCGCCAAATAATATAAGTAAGTTTTTAACCTTTCCTGAAAAAGCCTTGGTAAAATAATCAAGATGTTCTCTTCGCTCAGTCAATAAAACAGGTGATCGGCCAGAAGCAATTGCAGTAAGAACATCCGTAACAATCATTTGATTTCGTACCGGATTATTTGCCAACAGTTTATAAATTTCCTGAATACTGGGTGGTAAACTTTCACCTGATACAATTGGCAATGAAAACATAGTTCTGCGAGCAATCACTTTGTGGAGAAATGAACGTTTTGCAGCTTGCTGACGGTCGTCCACACGATGCCGGATTGGACCACACTGCATGAATATGATTGGGTGATGGCCATCCTGCCGGGTAACTGTTGCGGATAAGCCAGTAATATATCTGGCCTTTGCCTGGCGGATCACCTGTTCAAAACTGGCGGCAGAGATGTGGTGACACTCGTCAACGATAATTTGACCGTAATTTTCCACCAGATCATTGACTGTACCCTTATTAACCAGACTTTGGATCATGGCCACATCAATGATCCCGGTTATTTTATGTTTACCACCCCCAAGTTGTCCGATTTCTTTTTTCCCTATACCTAAAAAGGTTTGGAGACAATCCACCCATTGTTCCATCAATTGTCTTCGGTGAACAATAATAAGGGTGTTCACTTTTCTTTGGGAAACCAACCATGCACCAATGACCGTTTTACCAAATGCCGTTGATGCCGAAAGAACACCAATATCATGTTTGATTAGTTGATTCACTGCAAGTTGCTGTTCAGGTCGTAAAGCCCCTTGAAATACCAGCAAAATAGGATATCCATTTATCCGTTCATCCTGCAAATTTGTTTTTATTTGTAATTCACCAAGCAATTTGTTTAATTCATCAAAACATCCTCTTGGCAGAGCGAGATGTTTGGGATATTCCTCACAGCAACTGATAATTCGGGGTTTTCCAAATGTCGACAGGTGCATGGCTTGGGCTCTGTAAAACTCAGGATTTTGAAAAGCAGCCAAACGAATGATACGATTTCGTAAAGGAGCGGGAAGCTTATCTTTTTCTAAATATATTTGATTACCAATAACCAGGTTAAGCTGTTCCGGTAGAGGTCCGGGTATTGGGATTTCCTTATGTTTTCGCGATGGGGTTAGTTTCCAAGGTTCATTTTCGTTTTCATCTAAAACAACTGCACGCACTCCAGTAATTTCACTCTCGTCCTGTACATCCCTTAAGATATCTTCCGATTCAGAGTGTGTCATTTTTTGGATTGATGACAAGAATGCCCATTGGTCAGGATAAGGAATTAATTCCAAATCAACAAAGACACTGTTGTTTTGTTCTCGTGGCTTTTTCTGTAATGGTAAGGCAATCAAATTACCAAAACCGCCTTTGGGTAAAGTATCCTGGCTAGGAAAAATACGATCATAAGAATCCATGCCAATTTCAGGACGGCGGCTCATTGTGTTTGTGAGTAGCATCGTTCCGAGTTTACGCGCTAAAATTGCGGGTACGGGTGATTCGAAGAAAATCCATACATGCCCGCCTTTTCCGGATCTAGATCGTTCCATAGCCGCCGGAACCTGGTAACTAAGACAGGTTTCCAGAAAAGCTCTGGCATCTTCAGCCCATGTGGATTTATCGAAATCCACAGCCAAAAACCAGCACGATTCATCTGTCAATAAAGGATAAACCCCAATGGTAAAATCTCTGCCTGTTGTGCGGTCATTTGGGTTATTTCCTTTGAGATGATTACGGATGATCGCATCGCTGACCGGTATGAACGCGCGAAAATTGCATTCCTGGCAGGATATCTTTGGCTTCTGGCAAACACCTGCTTGCCATTCATTCCGGCAGGCAGGTGCGTAACCAGACTTACCAGTTTTGGTATTTACAAACCTGAGCGGGAACACATCCTCACGCCCTTTAAATAAAGAACGGAATAGTCGGATTTTTCCCTCTTGAGAGGATTGGTTGTTGATCAATGAACCCTGGAAATGCAATGGCATTTGAGCGGGGATATTTCCACAAATTAATCGTTGGCGTAACAAGGCTATTTCATCCAGCAACTGGTTTTGACGATCATTCAGATTTGATAACTCGTCCTCTATCTTGGCAATTCTTTGCTCTATATCAAACATATCTTCCATATATCAATATGCAATCCTTTGCTAATCGCGATGTACAATAATTTGATTTTATCTCTGGTTTCGTTTATATTATTATCTAATTTTATGTGAATCCTGAGGAGGTAAAATGTTTCATCAAATGCTTGAGTCCGTTGATAAAATAGTTCATTTTGATAGCGCCAAGGCGCATTGTGATATTCCCTGTGGCATCTATGATCCGCACCATGCCCAGTTGGGAGCTCTCACTGTCATTCGTATGATCGACCTGATGGCTGGTCTGGAAAAAGATCACCCCGAAAAGGATCTGACTTGGCATAACAGCATGAGCCGCTACATCGCGGTCAAGGAAGAGCATGCTGAAATGGTCAAACACGAAGTTCGCATCATTTGGGGTGATTTTATGAAACCCGAGCACGCTGAAAAGTTCCCTGAACTCACTGCCCTGGTTGATAAGATTATGAAGCTTGGTTCCAAAGCCCGTCAGACAGCGGATCGTCAACTGGCATTGGAATTATTGGCTGCCGTAAACCGCTTCGCAGAGATCTTCTGGGAGATCAAGGGAATTCAAACCAAAAAAACCAAAGCACCTTATGCCCCGGCTGAAGAAGTGGTCTATCCCGTTCTATAATGCTCAGGTTTATGAAGGTAAAAGGTGAAAGCCTTTATCCAGATTATCGCAATGGAGACTTTGTGTTGGTGGCAAAGTCTCCATTGCCATTCAATAAAGTCAAGCCCGGGGATATCATCGTTTTCAATCAGCCTCAATATGGCATGATGATCAAGCGGGTATCAAAGGTATCTTCGCATGGACTGGATGTGCGCGGGTCATTGGTGGAAAGCATTGACAGTCGCTTTTTTGGTCTGGTTCCGTTAAAAGATGTGTTGGGTAAGGTCATCTGGCATATACGCCAGCGTGGATTTTAGAGATGTAAAAAAACACCCTGAGGCTTTCACTCAAGCATTCGGCTCGCAAGATGATCTTTTATTTAATCCAATAAATAGGGCTGACCTGTCAGTTCCTCCAGGCATGGTCGTCCTGTTTACTTTCAATTTCGTGATCCTTATTAATGAGTATGGCTGCATAAAATTGGATCGTTCATAAAATGCTATACTTAAGCAGGTTATCCCTGCCCTGAGGATAAGTGCTCATTACCTTGACGTCTTCATGTTGCATTTAATAAAGGTACCCATGACCAGTCACTCACTCGCCCGAAAATATGCCTGGAAGCGCAAATTTGATGCCCCTTCCCCGCAGCCCATCCAACCCATAAAGATCACGCCAAAATTGATCGTGGAGATGCTTCCCGTACTTGGACGCATTTTGAAGCTTGAGAAAAATTTAAAGAAACAGGGACGCCGCCCATTTTTTGATGCGGTAAAGAGTGGCTATCCTGTCATCCCTGTGCATGGCGTCCCATTGGGCGGTTTGGGCGGTGGAACCATCACCAGGGGTTGGCGGGGAGACTTCACGCGCTGGCAAATGCACCCCGGCATTTACCTTTACCATACGGTAGACGCAGATCAATTCTCAGTGCGGGTGGCAAGAAAAAATGAAAAAATCCAGGCACTGGTACTGAATTCTGCAAAACCAGAAGGGGATTACCTGCAAAGCTGGCATTGGGGGTTGGATCCTGCCAGAGCCAGCTATGAAGCGCTTTTCCCGCGTGCCTGGACTGTGTATGAGGAGCCCGTGTCGGGCGTTCGTCTGACCTGTAAACAGGTCTCTCCATTTATCCCAGGGAATTATCAGGAAAGCAGCTACCCCGTCAGCGTTTTCGTTTGGAAGATTGAGAACACCGGCAGCATAGAGGCTGAGATCAGCCTAATGTTCACATTTCAAAATGGCATTGGCACGGATAATGACCTTAAAGGCGGGTATGGCAATCACCTGGTCAGACAGAAAGTTCAAGGTGGAGAAATTGTTGAGGTTGACCTGGCACATACCCTTCGCATGCCAAAACCTCTTGAAAAGGGGCAGACCCTGGCGGAACAGCATGAGTTTGAGGACAGCCTGACATTGGCAATCGCAGCATTGGCAAACCGGGATGTGAAGGTGAGTTACCTTACCCGTTTTCTGACCACCTCTCAAGGTCTGGATGTCTGGGCGGATTTTGAGACAGATGGTGAGCTGGACAATTATGAAAATGATAAAGCCTCTTCTTCAGGCGCTGCCATTGGCGCCGCATTGGCAGCCAAAGTATGTGTGCCAGCAGGACATAAACGCGAGATTGTCTTTGCCCTGGCATGGGACATGCCAAAGGCACGCTTTGGTCTGGGTACTGCCTGGTATCGACGCTACACAAAATTCATGGGGAATGATGGAAAAGCCGCACCGAAATTGATCAAAGTGGCACTCACTGGTTGGCAGGGGTGGGATAAAGCCATCAAGAAATGGCAGAAACCTATTCTTGAAGATCCTTCCCTTCCGGATTGGTATAAGTCAATGCTTTTCAATGAGACCTACTACCTTGTGGATGGGGGTACCATCTGGACAAACGGCCGCGTCGAAGATGAAATGGATGAAGCGCAATACCTTCCCGAACCAGAGATTGGGCATTTTGGCTACCTGGAAAGCCACGGATATCGCATGTTGAACACCTATGATGTGCATTTCTATGCATCATTTGCATTGGCTAAGCTCTTCCCTGAACTGGATTTGAGCCTGCAGAGAGATTTTGCCAACTCAGTCTTTGTTGAACACCCTGGAGAGGTTCATTTTTTCCTCTCAGGTGCCAGAGGTCCCAGGAAAGTCTGTGGGGCTGTTCCACATGACTTGGGCGCACCCACAGAAGATCCATGGCGTTTGGTGAATGCTTACAATGCCCAAGATGTGTCCCGCTGGAAAGATTTGAATGCCAAGTTTGTCTTGCTGGTGATGAGGGATTATAGCCTGACCCATGACAAACAATTTCTTGTAGAGGTGTGGCCCGCAGTTAAGCAGGCTGTTGGCTATCTGCAGCAGTTTGACCGGGATGGAGATGGCATGATCGAAAATGAGGGCTTCCCGGACCAGACCTATGACGCATGGACCGCCAGAGGTCCCAGCGCTTATAGCGGAGGGTTGTGGCTCGCCTGTCTAAAATCTGCCAGCAAGTTGGCGATGTTGATGGGAGAAAAAGACCTGGCACTGGATTATCTCAAGCGTTATGAGATGGGACAGCGGGTATTTGAGGACCAACTCTGGAATGGCAGTTATTATAATTATGAAAGCAGCAATAGCAGGCATAAAGACAGCATCATGGCGGATCAGTTAGCAGGTCACTGGTATGCGATTGCCTGCGGTCTGGGTGGGATTGTGCCTGATAAACATGCACGTTCGGCACTGGAAAAAACCTATGTCTTGAATGTGAATGGTTACCAGGAGAAAACTCTCGGTGCCATGAATGGCATGCGCCCGGATGGTCAAGTGGATCGCACCTGCACCCAGTCCAGTGAGATTTGGAGCGGCACCACCTTTGCCGTAGCAGCAGCCATGTTGCAGGCAGGTATGATAAAAGAAGCCTTTACTACCGCAAGAGGGATCTACGAGATGGTTTATGAGAAATTCGGTCTGTGGTTCCAAACCCCTGAAGCTTTGAGCGTAGACAACACCGTCAGAGCGATCAGCTATATGCGACCGCTCGCCATCTGGGCAATCCAACAGGCTTGGGAGGAGCGAACCAACAAGTAAGATCAGTCTGCAACCGTTTTATCGTCTTAATGCAAAGAATAATCTGATCATCAATAAAACCACAAGCACAAGAGCTGCAATCAGCGGCTCCACGACATCACCCTGCAGCAATAAGATATTGCCCTTCCCTGCCCAGGCAAAGTGAATTATGATCAGGATAGCTGATATATAGACCAGACTGTGAAGGTATTTCCATCCTTTACCCAATTTTGCAATCCAAAAATTAAATGAAGTTAGTGTAAGCAGCAAAAGAATAAAAAACGCAATCAAACCGATCTGTATGAAATGATTTTGACGAAAAGTTTGCCAGATTGCAGTCCAATCAAGCCTGTAATCCCAAACAATGTAAATCAATAAATGCAATAAAGCATATTTAAAAGCATAAAGGCCAAGGTCACGTCGTATTGATGAAAGTCCCTTCAGTTTAAATATTTGACAAATTGGTGTTACGGCCAATGATAGCAGTAAAAACACGAGAGCAGCCCGACCAGTCAGGTGCAGAGCTGTTTGAGAGGGATTAAAACCCAAGCGGCCAGTCAGAGCACCCACCACCAATATTAATAGTGGAACAGCAGCACCGCCATGCACAAGTATGTTCAGCCAAAGCGGCGTATTGTTGGACCTAACGTGAGTACTGTTACCTTCCATGGTGTCTAATAATTTACTGCCAGATTCATGCCTTCATACAGGTTACCTACTTCATCAGCGTAACCGTTATGAAGCAGGGTTGGTCTGCGTCCAGGCTCTCCGATACGTCGTTCGGTCGCTTGTGACCAACGTGGGTGGTCCACTGCTGGGTTCACGTTGGCATAAAAACCATATTCCTCTGGCGCAATGGAATTCCACATGGTAACTGGCTGATCTGATACAAGCTCGATCTTGACAATGGATTTAATGCTTTTAAAACCATACTTCCACGGTATCACCAGCCTGATTGGCGCGCCATTTTGTGGCTGCAGGGACTCTTCATAAAGACCGGTTGCCAAAATGGTGAGATCATGCATGGCTTCGTCCAGTCTTAATCCTTCCAGGTAGGGCCATGGAAAGACAGATAATTCCTGCTGTGGCATTTCCTTGGGACGAAATACAGTTTCAAAACCCACATATTTTGCTTCAGGCAGGGGTTCCACATCCTTCAACAGTTTCCAAAAGGGGAATCCGATCCATGGCAATACCATTGACCATCCTTCAACACAGCGCATACGATAGATGCGTTCTTCCTGCTGGTAAGCTCTTATTACATCATCCATGCTTAATGTGACGGGTTTTTTCACCAGACCACTGATCTCAATCTGCCAGGGATCAGTGGTGAAGTCTTTGGCAACTTCGTTCACACCGTCCTTCGAAAGACTGAATTCATAATAATTGATGTATCCTGTGGCGGCTTCGTAAGCGGTTAGAATATCCAGTTCGGGGGTGGTTTCTCCATTCAACGGCTTCATAGCCGGCGCACATGCAGCCAACACCGCCGCAGCTGATACAGTCCCCATAGACTTGATAAATTGGCGTCTCGCCTGATACAGATGCTTTGGCGTGATCTCATCCTTCAAACTGGTCTTATCATTTGTTTTCTTCATACTTAATCGCCTTAACAATATTTTACATGAAGGTTGTAAAATCGGTGAGGAAAAACCTTATAATATCCATCAAAAAATATCTTATCCTGGCGAAAGATGATTTCCTGCCTGATCCCATAATGGGTTTTTGGTTGGTATAATACCTGTCAGGTAAAGAATTTTAGTTGGTGTATGCGGCGTAGCACATATGAATAGATGCATTACAAATTCTTCAGCAAAAAGGGTTTAGTTATGAACCTTGAAACGAATCATTTTAGGCTTATGACCCTGAATATTGGCGGGGGCATGAAGCAGTATGAGGGTGCGGTTGATAGCATGTCTGCAGAAAAACACCGGGCAATGACCTCTCTCATCGCCAAAATGCAGGCTGATATCCTTTGCATTCAGGAAGTGACCCAATTTATTGATGCGGATGGATTATTGCACAGTATGATGGATCATATCCGTGAGGCTTGGGAATACCCCCATTTTTTGTACGGTGAAACCCTTTCAATGAGACACCACATGCAGGTCAAGAAAGATAAAATGGTGGACGGGCTTTTTAACGATTGGTTGGACTGGTCAAAAGGCAACGCGATTTTTTCTCGCTATCCCTTCGCACGCTTGGGAGATGAAACCAGGGAAGGTACCCCGCGCAATGTCCCTATTTTTCAACCGCTTTCATACGAAGGCAGCCGCGATACTGACCCGCGTTATGTCATCCTGGGACGCGTTAAACAACCTCCCTTTCCATACATTGTTAACCTGCATCTGACCACCCTCGTGGGAGAGCGTGGATCTTCCGCCTGGTCGGATGTGATTGATGCAGCCCGTCTCACCCGCCAACAACAGTTGAGCAGGATCCTTGAACTGGTGCAGCGTCATATCCTGGATTTGGGTCACCCGCTGATACTGATGGGGGATTTCAATGCCAATCCTGATGAATATACCATCAAGGAATACCTGGAAAAAGAGATGGGGTTTGTACGCCTGGAACCACACAATCCAATTGCAACCCACCCGCAAGCCGGTATGGTCGATCATATCTTCTTTGCCCCAGTGGGTCGCCTGGTCAGTTATGAGTGTTGGATCGAAAACCAAAAGCTGGCACATCAGGTCTCGGATCATTTGCCTGTTGTAGCCGATATCAATATTAATTAATGGAAGGATTGCTGACCAGATTTTATTGCTCTAAACTCAGGTCAGAGATAATAATATGGGAAAAACACGCTATTTCGGCACAGATGGTATCAGGGGCAAAGTGGGCAACCATCCTTTGGTTCCAGATTTTGTACTTAGATTAGGCTATGCTTCCGGTAAAGTACTGGGAAATGCCACAAAAGCGCATCCAACCTTTTTGGTTGGCAGGGATACCCGCCAATCTGGTCAGATGCTGCAAAGTGCATTGACTGCCGGCATGCTTGCCAGTGGCGCCACAGTCATTGACCTGGGGGTGATCACCACACCGGGTGTTGCGTTCATGGCTAGAAAATTGAACGCAGATGCCGGCGTTGTCATTTCTGCATCACATAATCCTGTCGATGAAAATGGCATTAAATTCTTCAATCCTGGCGGTATGAAACTCAATGAAGATGTTGAACTAGGCATGGAGACCCTTATCGATGGTGAAATGGTGCTCTCACAAATGCATTCAGCAGATTTCGGTCGCAGCATTGATGGCACGGATATGCGCGAGCTCTATGTTGATGACCTTGTGGACGAACAAAATGGTTTGAAATTGGATCAATTGAGCCTGGTGCTGGATTGCGCCAATGGAGCTGCCTCCTGGTATGCCCCTGAGGTTTTTTCAAGGTTGGGTGCCACCATCGTTGCGATCAATGCCTCACCCACGGGAACAAACATCAATAACATGGCTGGCTCAGAGCACGTCCGCTCACATCCGGGTAACCTGGCAGCCCTGATCCGCCAGTATGGTGCCAATTTCGGCATTGTCTTTGATGGCGATGCTGATCGGGTCATTTTTGTGGATGAAAATGGGGATCTTGTTGATGGTGATCACATGCTCGCCATCCTGGCTGATTATCTGCATAAACACGACAAATTGCTTGGGGATACCATCGTATCAACCACGATGGCAAACGGCGCTTTGATCAATTACTTTGATAAAAGAAATATGCGTTTCATTGAAACACCCGTCGGTGACAAGTATGTGATGGAAGAGCTTGTCAGGTTGCAGGCTCTAGGCGAAAACCAGGAGCAGTTTGGGTTGGGTGGAGAACAGTCCGGTCATATCATCCTCATGGATGAACTGCACCGCACAGGGGATGGCATTCGTACAGCACTCTATGTGATCAAGGCATTCCTGGAGAGTAACCAGGCATCGCTGGCGGCACTGTCTGCCAGCATTCAAAAATACCCTCAACTGGTGGCTTCTTGTAATGTTGCCAACAAACCGGAGTTGGAGACAATGGAAGGTTTAACTACCTTGTTGGCATCAATCCGGGAAGAACTCCCTGGAATAGTGCGAATGAATGCCCGTTATTCAGGCACTGAACCGAAATTCAGGCTCATGTTGGAAGCGGATAATCGTCACAATATTCAGGAGTTGGCTTCAAGAGCCTGGGCTGTCTGCGAGTTTATCCAATCCGCCTCCCAGACACCCAAAGGTGCCACGGTGGAAGTTCTAAACGTGACCAGCGGTGGCTTGTTGGCAAAACCATCCAATCCCTGCTAGATTCCATTGTTTATCGTGCTTTAATTTAAGTAAAAAAGGAGAATCACATTTCAATGAAAAAATCGATCGAATCTGATCTTTCCAATTTGGGTTCAACTTTTAATAAACTCAATCGGGCATTGCTGGTCGCAGAATATCCCGAAAGCTGGCAACCGGCTGTTCAAGCCATGCATGCATTTCTTGACACCTTGGATAACCTGGTCATCTCCCAACCATGCGTTGTTTCTGAGAAAATTGCTGACTCATCGCGTGCCTTCAGCATGCTGCTCACCTTGAGCGCCACTGGAACGCAGTACAGACTCGAACAGTACAAGGCTAAAAATGAAGCTGGTCAGGTTTTGCGCAGACGCATTGATACAGAATACATTCCGCAAACCGGCATCCTCCGCCGTAAAGCCATTACCCTGGCAAAGAAATATCTGCAGAATCCAGCTTTTACCTCACTTTCACAGGATATTTTCCATGAGATCCTGCCCCTGCTGGATTCAATGGACTTTGAACTTGACCCGGATCGTTTCATGCCCTTCCGCGTGATCCAGATCGGCAATATCTATGAACGTTTGTATGCCTTCCGCCTGCGTACAAATGATGCAGTTCTGATCGGCAGCCCGGACAGGCTTGGCTTGCTGCGTGAGATCTATGACCGCAAATATCTGCGCTTCGGCACCTCCGGTGTGCGTGGGCGCTGGCAGGATGATTTCACCGACAGACGCTCCCGCCAGGTGGTACAGGCCATCTGTGACTTCTTAAACGACCGCAATATACCCGATTTTGTCGGCAGGGAAAACCTGGCTGGCAAACGCATTGTCATTGGCTATGACACCCGCCGAAATGCTGACAAAGTGGCAAATTGGGTGGCGGAGACCTGCCTGGCAAATGGCTTTACGGTGGACATAAACAACAGGGATACGCCTACCCCTGCCCTGGTTTTTTACGAAACCGAAGTGCTGCCCGCTGAGGAAGTTGCTGGATTAATCATCTGCACCGCCAGCCACAACCCGCCTGAATGGCAGGGCATTAAATTCAACCCGCGCTTGGGGTATCCGGCACCAACCAATGTGACAGATTTTATTGCCTGGCGCATCAATGAATTGCAGTTGATCGATGAAAGCGGTGGTGTAGTTGATGTCGAAGAAGCCCGGCTGCGCGGCAAGGTGCGCGGTTTTGATCCCCTCGACAATTATATCAAATGGATTAAATCCAACGGCATCAATAATGCGCGTATCCCGATCGACTTTGACCGCATCCGCCAATTCTTCGCGGATAAGCACGTCATCGTGGATGAGATGCATGGTTCGGGGCGCGGTTACCTGACCCGTCTCCTCGGTGAAGCCGGCGTACGCTACTCTGTCCTGCATGCAGAACGCGACCCCGAACTCGGAGGACAGGATTACGCCAACCCTGAAGAACCCTTCAATGATTTGCTCAAACAACGTGTAAGGGAAACGGATGCCCATCTCGGCATGGGCATGGACACCGATGCGGATCGTTATGGCATTGTGGACAAGAGTGGTACTTATTATCGCCCCAACCAGATCCTTCCAATTTTGGTGCGCTACCTGGGGGTGGAACGAAAAATTACAGGTCGGGTCATTGCCACCCAGACTGGCTCACCGCTGAATGAAGAGCTGGCTGGCATGATCCCGGGTAATGCAGCCAATAAGCCCTCAGCGGGGGCACTTCCCGGCTATGTTGGTCAGGCATTTTACAAATGCCGCACCGGTGATATTCAATCCCGTGCCCTTAAACATGCCTTTTTGGTGCCGGTTGGGATTAAATACATTGAAGAGATCCGCCGTACGGACTCATCCTACAACAACCTCAAAGAACTACCTAAAGATTGGCGTGACCGCATCCTCATTGGTGGCGAAGAATCTTCCGGTCTGACCACACGGGGGCATGTCACGGATAAGGACGGCGCCTGGGCAAACATACTTGTCATGGACATGCTGGCATACTTCGGCACCCGCACTCATAATCCCCTTACAACCATTAAAGAGATCTGGGACGATACCGTCAAAATGGATGGATTGTGGGAATCATACGGAACTTCCAGTGACCCGCATTCCATGGCCGGTCGCTCGGATGTGGACGCGCCCCTGGAAGCAAAAGAGGCTTTCATTAATTACTACCTGGATCTGCCTTTGAATGCCAAACCGGAAGATGTCAAAGTGGCAGGGCTTGAGATAGAATACCTCGGCGGCATCCGCTATGACCTGGTAGAGATGCAGTTAAGGGATGCCAGTGGTAACGACAAGCACTATTTACGCGTGCGCGCCTCGGGCACCGAACCGATCAACCGCATCTACGTGGAATCCAGCGACCCTGAGATTGGCAGGCAGTTGATGGCAGATGCCCTGCGCCAACTTGAACTTGAAACCATTAACGAGATCAGCAGGGCACATTCGGAGTGGCGTCTGGTGGATATGCTTACCCAGTCCCGTCTGACGGAGGACCTCAAAACCGCTGTATTAAAAACCATCTCAGACCGCGGCTGGTTGAAGAGTGATATCCTTGCCAAGCTGAAACAGATGATGCTGGTGCTTGAAAAGCGCAACCGTAAAGTCGCACAAAAATGGGTTGATCTATTGGATAAGTGATCATTGATTTGAGTGACTCCCTTAAATACAACAGGGACGACCAGGCAGTCGTCCCTGTTTTCTATTTTTTTACTGAAAATCACTTATTCTCAAGCTCGCAGGGGAAATTTAAGAATTATTATCCACTTAAGAAAATTAATTCAATAGAGAATATCTGGTTTATCGTATAATCATCTTAAAATAGGATTTTATATAGGAGGATTTCATTTATGTCTGGCGCCCGAACAGTGCGTGCCCCGCGTGGAACGCAACTTACCTGTAAAAACTGGCTGACTGAAGCAGCCTATCGCATGATCCAGAACAACCTTGACCCCCAGGTGGCTGAAAACCCGGATGAATTGGTCGTCTACGGCGGAAGGGGGCAGGCTGCCCGTAGTTGGGAAGCCTTTGATGCCATTCTGGAATCCCTGATCAACCTCGAAGCCGATGAGACTCTCTTGGTGCAATCCGGTAAACCTGTTGCCATCTTCAAAACTCACACCGATGCGCCCCGCGTATTGATTGCCAACTCCAACCTGGTTCCGCATTGGGCAACCCAGGAGCATTTCGATGCCCTCGCTGCCAAAGGGTTGATCATGTATGGTCAGATGACCGCAGGCTCATGGATTTACATCGGGACACAGGGAATTTTACAGGGCACTTATGAAACCCTGGGTTCACTCGCTGCCCATCGAGGCTGGTCTTCTTTAAAAGGCAAATTTGTCCTCACGGCTGGTCTGGGTGGCATGGGTGGTGCCCAACCCCTTGCAATTACCATGAACGAGGGTGTCGGCTTGATCGTGGAAGTGGACCCTGAGCGTGCCCGCAGGCGGCTTGAGATCGGTTATGTGAACGCAGTCACAGACGATCTGGAAGATGCCATGACCATGGTGGAAGAAGCCATTATTAAAGAAGAACCCAAATCCATTGGTCTGATCGGCAATGCCGCTGAGATCTTTCCTGAGTTGGTCCTGCGCGGCGTTGTACCGGATGTGGTAACCGACCAAACCCCAGCGCATGACCTCATGAGTTATATTCCTGCCGGCATAAACCTGGACCAGGCTTTGGCGTTACGTCGCAACGATCCCAAAAAATATGAGCATTCATCTCAGGCATCCATGGCAAAACAGGTGGAAGCCATGCTGGAATTCCAACGCAAGGGATCAGAAGTTTTCGACTATGGAAACAACATAAGACAGCGTGCTTTTGATTATGGCGTCAAGGATGCCTTTGCCTTCCCGGGCTTTGTGCCTGCTTACATCCGTCCCCTCTTCTGTGAGGGTAAAGGACCCTTCCGCTGGGTGGCACTCTCCGGCGATCCTGAGGATATTTACAAAACGGATGAGGTTGTTGCCAGCCTTTTCCCGGAAGATGCCCATTTGCAGCGCTGGCTTAAAATGGCGCGTGAAAAAGTGCCTTTCCAGGGGTTGCCAGCGCGTATCTGTTGGCTCGGCTATGGCGAACGTGCCAGAGCCGGGCTGGCATTTAACCAGTTGGTGGCAGATGGTGTGGTCAGTGCGCCCATCGTCATTGGTCGCGATCACTTGGATGCCGGTTCAGTGGCTTCACCCAATCGCGAAACAGAAGCCATGCTTGATGGCACCGATGCCGTCAGTGATTGGCCTATCCTGAATGCACTATTGAACGCAGTCAATGGCGCCACCTGGGTTTCATTTCATCATGGTGGCGGGGTTGGCATAGGCTTCAGCCAGCATGCTGGTCAGGTCATCGTAGCAGATGGCACACCTGAAGCAGCCCTCCGCCTTGAGCGTGTTTTGACGGGTGATCCTGGGATGGGCGTGGTCAGACACGTGGATGCAGGCTACCCGGAAGCCATTAAATTTGCCAGGGAACATGGCGTCAGGGTACCGATGTTAAAGGGCAGTTGAGGTGTAATGCAGAGAAAAAGACGGCTTGTTTTCTTCATCCTCGTGATGGTGATCGGAATTCTGGCAGGTCTCGCTTATGGTTGGTTGTTAATGCCATCAAAAACCCGGCAAATAGAGATCTCAGATCTACGCATGGACTATAAGGCAGATTATGTCTTGATGGTCGCTGAGGTTTACCTGGTTGAAGGCAATCTGTCAAAAGCAGAGGGCAGTTTATCCTTGTTGGGACCTGATTGGGAGACAATCGTGGATGATGCCCATCTCTATGGGCAAACCATTGGTTATTCCCAAACTGACTTGGGCACGATCTCTGCATTGGCTGGAGCCCTATCATTCTCCAGCTCTAAAGAGTGAGAGGGGAGACTTGAAAAATGGAAACGCAGAAATCTCCCTGGTACTTGTTGACTGGTCTGATCCTTGGCTTTGTGTTAGGGTTCATTATTTCACAGGTATTCTCGCCCCAACTAAACACCGAAGCGTCACCAGATTTGCTGACAGCAGCACAAAAAAATGCCTACCGTCTGCTTATCGCAGAAGCTTATCATGCCAACCCTGACCTGCTGAGAGCCAGCAGTCGCCTGGCTTTACTGGCAGATCCTGATCCCATTCAAGCCCTTTCTGCACAGGCACAACGTTCGCTTGGAACCACTGCAGGGGAAATTGAAGCACAATTACTGGCGTCACTGGCAACTGCGTTACAACTTGAAAGCCCCCCTTCCTTGCAAACCCCATCCAATTAGCTGCCTTATCTCTGATTCAGAAAAAAAACAAAAAACGACGGGGAATTTTCTCTTCGTTTTTTTTAATTGTTATGGCAAAAGATTATTGGCTGCCCAATCATCCCCCAGTATAAGCTGGATTTCGACCTGGGCATTGGGGTCATAGCGATTATAGATGCGGTTGGATGGAATGGTCACCATTTCAGCCAGGTACTTAAGTGTGTAAGGCTTACTGCCCATCAGGTAAACTTGTGAATAGACAGTGTAATCAGTATTTGATTCTTCAACCACGGTCAACCCCTGGGATTTTAAGTATTCGGCTGTTTTGCTAGCCAATTCATCATGGGATGAGCCATTGTAAACAGCAATGGATGCATTTTCAAGCTTGGCAAGTTCAATCAGGTCGCTGGCAACAGCCGCTGGACCGACAGCAATACCACCTGAAAAGAACTCGTCACGCAGCAAACGTATTTTATCGGGTATCGGTCTGAGGATATCCAATTGATTGGGGGATTTTTCGATGGTGACGTACTCACCGCCGATAACTGTATTTTTGATATTGTCTTTCGGGATTTCCAGCACCTTCAAAGCTAAACGGATGCCTTCATTCAGGCTTAAATTTGTGCTGATGCCTGCTGAAAGATCATTATAGAGCTCATCTGCATTTGCTACCAGTTTGGGCATCATCTGGAATTCGGTGATGCGATCTAAAACGCCTATGATGATCTGTTGCTGACGCCGCGCCCTATCAAAATCCACTCCTTCAGTATTGCGGGCACGTGCATATGCCAGCGCCAGATCACCCGGCAGAGTGACCGTGCCCGGTTCCAGTGTGACTTCGCTATTATGGCCAAGCCGATACACCGTGATCTCCTCTGGAATGGTGATCTTGACGCCATCAATATGATCAATGAAACTGACGAAAGCAGAAAAATCCAGTTGCGCATAATATTGGATGGGTACACCCAAAAGTTCTTCAACGGTTTTTTTGGCAAGTTCAGGTCCGCCGCCTGGCATTTTCCATGATTCTCCAAAGAAGTATGCCATGTTGATTTTGTTATATTCAAAACCGGGAATGGAAATCCATAAATCACGGGGAATGGAGACCATCCCTAAAGAATTACTAATCGGATCGAAAGAAAAAAGGATCATGGTGTCTGTTTTGGGTACTTCACCTGCTTCCCAATCCCGATAATCCAGTCCCATAAAGAGCAGATTAACGCGGCTTTTACCATCCCATGGATCCGGCATTTTCACGCTGTCCACAGGAAGGTCACTAATGCTGACATCGTTTTCCTTTCCAGGTTCAGTTTCCGAAGATGAGGTATCTTTCTCCACCGGTTCTCCGGGGAGGTTCATAATGGTCATGGAAGATACAAAATTGCTTACAAATATCCCCGCCCATATGGAGCCAGCCAGGGCGATCACAGCAAAAATGAGTAAAGTAATGCGTGTACTTTTTTTGGACGGTAAAACCCGTTTAAGTCTCTCTAAAAAATTCATTCAACTGCCTGTAAGTTAATCCTATACATAAAAGGGTCAGATAATATTCAATCAGTTCTCATTAAGCGGCACAATTCAGTCCATCGGTGGCGGTGGAACAGGCAGGTCTTCCTTCGGAGTTGTCTGCCATTTATCGCCTTCATCGATCAACATCACAGGGATATCTTCGACAATGGGATATTTTCGCCCGCAATCCTGGCAGATAAGCCAGCTTTCACGGTAGTATTCAAGCATGCCCTCTTTTTCCTGTACGCAGGAAGGGCATCGCAATATGTCTAGCAATTCTTGTTTGACCATAATTCGGTCCTCCAATAGTTAATCATCAATCGATATCTTTCTTTAAGTCAGCGAGTTTATTCTATCATATATGTAAAAAATGAATCCCTAAGGCGTGGGGGTGGGGGTTGGAATGCCTTCCGTACCCGGACCATATTCAAAGACTGCCTGCCAGGGGCGATATTGGGTGGTGAAGGTGTCCTGAAAATAAACCTCGCCGCTTTTATAAACTGTACGCGTGACACTCACATAAGCCCCATCTGCCGCATAATCCACTTGCTTGATCTCACCCTGTTCCAGTTCAGGATTCTCACGGTAAAGCGGTTCAGGCGCTTCAACAATATCGGTTGCGCCGGTTGAATCCCACTCCATGGTGCGCCCATCTTTGGTGGAATAGAACTTCCATGTCAGGGAGTAATTACCCATATAAGTTTCCATGAGCAGCCAGTAAGGCGTGTCGTTGGTAAAACGCAGATCCACCAGGGGCACATAAACGGTGGCATCCAGCCCAGCCAGGCTTGGATCGCGCGAACCATCCGGGCGTTGTTCATAATATCCAACGCGATAAGCGTGCGCATTGCGCTCCACAATGGGGTAGCCTGCAAAAAATGCCGTCCTGAAGAGCGTGGTACTAACCTGGCAGACACCGCCACCAACGCCTTTGATGGTTTGATCTCCAACAATAATCAACGCCTCTGCATAACCATTGTCAAGGCTGATATTTCCCAATGCAGATGCCATTGAAAATGTGGCTCCAGGCGGTATCAAAAGACCATGAAAACTCTTGGCAGCGGCAGCAATATTTTGCACGCGTCCAGGGTCGGAACCATAAAAATATGAGGTTTGAGCATGCACCAGTTCGGTGATGCCCAATTCCTCACCAGTTGTATCATCTTTTGCATCAGGCTCATCCAGATCCATTTGCAGCATGATCTGATGTTCCCCAGCCATGACCCGCGCTACAATCTCCTTCAGGCTCGCTTCCACATTCAGCGTATGCCCAATCACTGCCGGTTCGATCACCTCCAGCAGGCGTGTATCATCATTGAAGATGTAACGTGCATTGATTGCTCCCGTTTTCAGGGTTGGTGCCAGGCTGGAAAGGTAGATGATCAACAAATTACGATCCAGGCTGACCTTGAATTCAGTAGAATTTCCATTTTCCTGGCGTTCAATCACCAGAAATTTTGCCAATTCCTCCGTGGTGATCGTCCATGGACCAGCATTTTTTATTTCTTCCGGCAATTTTAATACCAGGGGCTCTTTGAGAATATTCTTTGCTTGTTCAGCAGCGTCAGTGACATCCAATATGACAGGCGCTGTTTCCACAACGTCCAGGGTAATCGCCCCATCCTGCAGCGCCATCAATATCTTATCAATCTGCTTCAGGCTGCTTTCAATATCCAATTGTCGCCCGATCTGCCCCGAATTAACCACAACTTCTACGCCGTTAACTCCAAGGCTGGCTTCAATAACCGGGGTGTCAATTTGATTGGCGATATTTTGTAGAAATTCATAAGCAACCCGCTGATCGTAGACAACTACGGGTGATAAAGAAACACTTTGTTCACTTGCGTTCATTTGAGCACGAAGTTTGTTAATCACTCCCCCATCCCGCCCATATGCATACGCGTTTTTTGCGCTTGCCATTGCATCAATCTGAAAACCAAGCTGAGCTGGTGAGACCAGCCAGGATTTTTCCTCATCCACGATCAGGAGACGACCTGTATCAGGATACGTGAGATTCTGTTGGATGGCTGCAGCCGCTTCGCTGATGGTCATATCGGAAAGATCAACGCCAGTCATACTTAAGCCAGAATGAATACGATCACGCTGATTTACCTCGAAACGTAGTAGAACAGCACATCCAATAATACCGAATAATACCAATCCGATCACAATCGCCAAGATCAGTTGGATGTGGAAAGGGTAAAAAGTTCTGGTTTTAACATTGGATGTCATCTTCATTTGCCTCGATTATACTTCATCACTCATGGTCGCTTTTACCATGTGGTTCATTATGGAAGGTCACTTTCTGGTTAAGTTTCTTGTCAGGTTCGATTTATCTGAATAATTCGACTGGCTGACTTTAGTGTTAACGAAAATTGACGCCGCTTTGTTCCACCTGGATTTATTTACAATTAAATTTCCAAATTCACATTTTTGAGTTATGATTGGAGTCCATTCGGACTTTTCTATGGTTGCTTGTTGGCATTCAAGATGAAAATCAAATTGATTTTACTGATGACTCTCCTGATCTTACTGATTAATGGTTTTGCCCTCCCCAAACCCAGTTTGGCACAGGCTGGCGACCCCTACGACTTGATCAATGGCATCAATGAACTGCGGGCAGCTTCAGGGTTGGCGCCCTTCAGCATCAATGCTGCTTTGATGGCATCTGCACAGGCACATGCGGATTGGATCACCGAAACTGGTCAGGGGGGGCATGTCGGCATCGGGGGCAGCCTGGCTGTTGACCGGGCTGTTGCTGCCGGCTATGGCGGGGGTGCTGCGGTTTTTGTTAACGAGAATTGGGCAAGGGGATACAACCTCTCGGCTTATGACTGCATTTACGCCAGTTGGAATGACTCTGACCATATGGGGAACATGCTGCACACTTTGCACAATGAGGTAGGCGCAGGCGTCAGCATCAGTGCCAGCAACCAGGTTACCTACGTG
Source organism: uncultured Anaerolineaceae bacterium (assembly GCA_964540765.1). Classification (GTDB taxonomy): domain Bacteria; phylum Chloroflexota; class Anaerolineae; order Anaerolineales; family Anaerolineaceae; genus CAZJLN01. The sequence goes on from CAZINW010000009.1 coordinate 56,374, forward strand.
GTCAATTTTGGTCATGTCAGTGGAAGCGCACCCCTCCCCCAACCGACGGCGTCAACCATTCAAACCCAGGCACCTTACAACCCACCGCTTCAAACCTCAACGCCCAGAGCGGATGGTGGCATTTTGCATGTCGTCAGGGAAAATGAATTTCTGATCAATATTGCAGCAGCATACAATATTACGCTGGATGAACTTCTGCAACTGAACAATCTGACGCTTGACACTGCAATCTATCCCGGGGATACCCTTATCATCCGTCTGGCAACCACACCCGAAGCAACCGCCACCACTGAAACCACCACCACAACAACACCCGCCCCGACAATTAAGCCTTCAAACACACCGCGTCCCAGCCTGACCCCTTATCAAACACCCACAGCCACGCCAGAACCGGATAAAGGTCCTGGAATCCTGTCACGAATTTTCTCCGGTGATTCTAAATATTTGGGGGTTGGATTGATTGCTGTCAGCGTTCTTGGATTGATCCTTCTGATCGTAAGTTCTTCCCGCCTCCATTGAAAATACGCAAGCCCGAAGACACATATGGATGAATGCTACCCCACGACTGCAGCGCCATCAGCAGCGTGACAGAGATAAACACTGGCTGTTTTCCCGCTAAGCTGCTGATAGCATCGCAGCATTTCATCGATAAAAGATTCAACGAATTCTTCCAAAACCAGGTTGACCGTGCAGCCTCCAAAACCAGCCCCTGTCAACCGTGCACCCAGGCAGCCCGGCAATCTGGCAGCGATTTCAACCAGGGTATCCAGCTCCGGACAACTGACCTCATAAAGATCGCGCAGACCTTCATGACATTGAAACATAAGTTCTCCAAAATCATGGGCATTTCCGCTTTCAAGATAGTCGACAGCCAATGAAACCCTTGATATTTCCTCAATCACAAATCGAGCGCGTTTTTGTTGCCTATCAGGTAAATGATGGGCAAGCAGCGCAAACTGGTCAGGGCCTATGTCTCTCAGGTTTTTAATGCCAGGCAGGTGCTGCTGGAGTATCTTAACCGCTTGCTCACAGTCACTGCGCCTTTCATTGTATGCTGATCCCGCCAGGGAGCGGGGCACTCGCGAATCAGCAATGACAATGGCTGTGTTTTGGGGTAAAGGGATCGGCTTCCAATCCAGGTTGCGGGTATCCAGATATAAGGCATGCCCCGCCACGCCAAAAATACTGGCAAATTGATCCATCAAACCGGATTGAACGCCAATATATTTATTCTCAGCTTGTTTGCAGAGCAGTGCGAGATCCATGCGGTCAATTTCCCAACCGGCAAGATTCTGCCAGGCTGCAGCAAATGCAACCTGAATTGCTGCTGATGAACTGAGACCGGAACCTATTGGGACGCTTGATGAATAAACCGCCTCAATGCCTTTGACCTCTAATCCAGCCTGCATCAATGACCAGGCTACACCAGCGGGATAATATGCAAAAGCAGGCAGAAGTCCACCTTCCGTATCACGTTTTTCTTCAATGTGCTCAAGGGATATGGTAATGTGTTGGCGCAGGTCCACTGCATTTAACCGGATGATTGGTTCAGCCAACTCCCGGAAGTCAAGCCTGACATAACGATCAATGGCAGCAGGCAGAACGATACCGCCGTTGTAATCCACATGTTCACCAAGCAGATTAACCCTGCCCGGCGCAAGAATGGCTCTTATGGGTTTATCGTTAATGGCATTAAGCATTTATACTCAATCTCCATGCGCATTAACAGGGTTGCCCGCAATCAAATTTTGCTTGCGGGCATGGTCCCACCTCTTGATCTCAGCTTCACGCCTTTGAGCACTGGCACGATCGGGCTGCTCCTCAAAATATACCAGGGTCGCCGGGCCATTCACGCGAGTATACCTGGCTCCATGACCGTTGTTGTGCTGTTTCAGCCTTCTCAATGGGTCTGTACTCCAACCTGTATAAAAAGCTTCATTGGCACATTTCAGGATGTACACATAAAAAGCCACGGTCAACTCCAGCCCAATAAGAAGCGCGTCAGATTGATCACCGGTTCACGAATAATAATTCCTAACAAGTCAAATCCAAGCCTGGGGCCAATGACGGCAATCACGAGCAGTACATAGGGCCCGTAAATCTTGATACGATCGTAAGTATCCTCCCATGTAAGGGGCAGGAAATACGCCAGCACCTTCTCTCCATCCAACGGTGCCAGCGGGATAAGATTGAACATAAAAAGGGTGAGGTTGATGAAGACAAATTCCAATAGGAACTGACCCGGCGTTGGTAAAAAAGAATTGGCATTCGTGGTGTAAGGAACCAGCGCAAAACGCAGTGGCAGCGCCGCCAGTAGTGCCATAACCAGGTTGGAAAGTGGACCGGCAATCGACACCAGCATCACACCTGCGCGTGTCTTGCGGCGTAACGCATAAGGATTTATGGGCACTGGTTTTGCCCAGCCAAATCCAGCAAAGATCAGTAACAGGGTGCCAAGAAGATCCAGGTGGGCAATTGGGTTGAGGGTCAGTCGACCTGCCAGCCTTGGTGTATCATCGCCCAGGGCATCAGCAGTGGCAGCATGAGAAAATTCATGCAGCGTGAATGCAATTATCAGAGTGATGATGCGGGAGATTATGGTCGGTAGATCAAGATTGAACATATGAAGGCTTTCTATTCCTGATGGAGAGAATTAAATCCATGTTAAACGGCTGCAACGATGCTTTTTAGGGTCCGGAGTCATTATATCATGGGGTGGTATAATCGCCTCTATGCTGGAAGAATATCAAATCGGTGATAAAGTCAGGCTGCGTAAGCCTCATCCTTGCGGTGGATATGATTGGGAAGTTGTACGCATCGGAGCCGATATTGGTTTGGTCTGCTTGAAATGCCAGCATCGTGTCCTGCTTTCAAGGCGCGAATTGGCAAGGCGGTTAAAATCCTTCCTTTCCCGCGCCGGGGATCAAAAACCTCAAGACTGATCAAAACGTCTCCCCAAAGATTATGATAAAATAAAGGGGTGGATCGTATTAATTTCCCTTAGCACTAATCTGCTTATATCATAAAGGGGAAAAAATGAAGATCAACACTCACCAAAAGCAAAAGAACAGCTTTTCGTGGGGTGAAGTGATCTCACTTCACAAATCTGACGCTCTTTTGGAATGGAAACGCTTATGGCTGAAATCAGCGAATTGGAAATCATTATCCGAGTATTGGTGGCAGCTGTTTTGGGCGCTGCAGTTGGCTTTGAGCGTGAACGCGATAGCCAACCAGCCGGTTTACGTACCCATATAATCCTCGTTATTGGTGCAGCCCTTGCCATGTGCCTCTCAATAAATCTTGCAGTCAAATATGGCGGCGATCCTGCCCGTCTGGCAGCCCAGGTGATCTCAGGCATCGGTTTTCTCGGTGCCGGCGCCATTTTGCGTATTGGTTTCAACGTCAAGGGGCTCACCACTGCTACGACCCTCTGGTCCATGGCAATTGTCGGTTTGACAGTCGGTTATGGCTATTATTTAATTGGTATTGTCATCACTGTGATCATGTTGATCACGCTCACCCTGCTTAATGCCATCGAAAAACGCTGGGTTCGTACCAACATCATCCGAAGTATCAGTATCGTAGCAGAAGACCATGAGGGCCTGGTGAAAACTGTTCGTAAGACGTCCACCAAATTGGCTGAACAGATTGATTCGTTTTCTGTTCAAAAAAATGTAAAGAACAAGCGCATCCGCATCCAAATTGTGGCGCGGGTTAACAAGGGCGAAAAAATGGAAGACCTCACCCAGGCAATCTCAAGCATTGAGGGCATTCGCAGCCTCAAAATTGAATGATTTTTTACATTATTCATAGGTTGATCGCTTAGGTTAATGCCGATTTTGTTTACTCATCACTTAATCCGAATGGTGACCTGGATCCCCACGGGATTTCATCACAATTGGATCTGCCTTGGCATCCTGCCATATATTTCGTCTACCTTGGATAAATATATTGTATACTCGAGAATGATATGCCAGACCTCACACATTGCCTGCACCTGCAAGATATAGGCTTTTTAAATATCATCGCCGAACTCTGGGGGCTTGACGTTGATGCACCGGATGCCCGTAGTACCCTCACCCCGCTCATTGCAGGCATGCATGACCGATTTTTGTTTGAGGAGATGGTGGCAGCATTGCCGCGATCAGCCTCTCAAGCCCTCCTCACTTTGAAGGCAAACAATGGCAGGATGCCATGGCCCCATTTCACCAGAGATTTCGGTGAATTACGCAGCATGGGCGCTGCAAAACGTGACCGTGAAAAGCCGCATCGCAGCCCCATCTCCGCCACAGAAACCCTCTGGTATCGCGCCATGATCGGCAGGGATTTTTTGGAACATGCGGGCACTCTGCAGGAGTGCGCTTATATCCCTGATGAATTTATAGCCTGGTTACCTGCTACTAAAATCCAAACCTCTGCATCGGTTACGGGAGAGCCCGCATCCCTCACAGAGACCGATATCATTCACCCAGCCAGCGATCAAATCCTTGATGCCACCTGTACCCTTCTGGCTGCACAGCGTCGTTCACAGCCCTCCCTCCTGCCGGGGTCAAACGATTGGATTCTGCCCAAGGACCACCTTCTCAGCCTGGTGAAATCCCTTTCCTTGATCAATAAAGATGGCTTGCCAGATGCTGACTACGCCCGCCCTTTTTTGGAAGCCAACCGTAGAAATGCCCTTCTCTTTCTGGTCGAAGGCTGGATTAAAAGTGAGACCTTCAATGAACTGCGCCTGGTGCCTTCGTTAAAATGTGAAGGGGCGTGGCAAAATAAACCGCGTAAAGTTCGCGCTGCCATCCTTGATCTCATCCGTCAGGTTCCTGCAGGGCAATGGTGGTCCCTTGAAGCCTTCATCAAGGATATCCACCAGGCATTTCCTGATTTTCAGAGAAGCGCAGGCGAATATGATACCTGGTTGATCCGTTCTGCAGAGACCAGCGGCTTGCTGCTCGGGCTTTCCAACTGGGATGATGTGGAAGGTGCACTTATCCGCTATCTCATTTCTGAGCCCATGCACGCCCTGGGGCTTCTTGACCTGGCAACGACACAGAATGGCACGTCGGTCATTGCCTTTCGCACTGCTGCCTGGTTTGAGAAATTAATGGCGGGTCAGCCACCGGATGATCTTGAGAATGAAATGTCCCCTGTCCTGATCTCCTCCAGCGGTCTAATTGAAATGTCAAACACAACAGCGCGCATCGTCCGTTACCAGGTATCGCGCTTTTGTGAATGGGTATCTGAGCAGGACGGGCAGTATCGCTACCGGCTCACACCGCAATCCTTAAAATCAGCACGCGAGCAGGGTTTGAAAACTTCGCATCTCATCAGCCTTTTACGTAAATACGGTAAGTCTGCACCGCCGCCATCCCTGGTCAACGCCATCAAACGGTGGGAAGAGGCGGGGCGTGAAGCGTTTATCGAACCATTGTGTGTGCTGCGAGTGGCTTCACCTGAGATATTGGCAGCTCTGCGTGAGTCCCCTGCCAACCGTTTTTTGGGTGAACCATTGGGACCGGTGTCCATCATCGTTCATGAAAATGCAATCGATAAAGTACTTTCAGCGCTTGCCAGGCAGGGATATCTGGCTGATGTTCAAAAATGACTGACCGGGATCTGGCAATGACGCAAGATATGCAAAAACCACACACACGCCGTCCCTTCCTGCTCAGGTTGGTGAGCCTTTCCCTGTTTGCTGTCGCGATCTTTGGATGGCTGCGGTTCATTGCTGCCCTGCAGAACAAGGCATTTCTTGGCGAAATTGGCTTTCCCCCTACTCTGCAGTGGTATCTCATCCTCAGCGGTTTGCTGGCAGGGCTTGTTTGCCTGCCTGCCCTCTGGGCGTTGCGGCGCAGGTATTCCTGGGCGCCCACCGCATCCTGGCTGGGCGTTTGCACAGTGCTCGCCTTACATTGGATTGAACGGCTCACCCTCTGGGAGACCGGGCAGAGCGCCAGGAACTGGGCTTTCATGCTCATCCTAACCGTCCTCTGGTTGGGATTGCTCTTCCTGTCTTTCTCATTGGCTGCCAGCCGTCAGTACCTGAATAACGCTTATAAAACCAAGCTGAAACATGATGACCCTTGAAGGATACTGCCATGTCTGAAAAAGAAACTGAAGTGAAATTCTACCTCTCCAATCCCGCCCGGTTGTTCGCATCCCTTGAACGGGCAGGCGCTGTATTGGTCCAACCCCGTGTTTTTGAGGTCAACTTGCGCTACGACACTCCCAAACTGGAGCTTTCAGCAGGTGCCAGGGTCCTGCGCCTGCGCCAGGATACGGAAGCGCACCTGACCTATAAAGGTCCCGGTCAGATCATCGATGATGTACTGACGCGGCAGGAGATTGAGTTCACCCTCAGCGATTTCACTGCTGCCCGGCATTTTCTGGAAGCGCTTGGGTATGAAGTGATCCTGACCTATGAAAAATACCGACAGACTTATGCCATGGATGACCTGCTCATCACCATCGATGAGATGCCTTACGGCACGTTCAGCGAGATCGAAGGACTCCGGGCAGCACAGATCCAGGAAACAGCAGCCAGATTCGGGCTGAATTGGTCTGCGCGGATCAATCGTAGTTATGCCGATATCTTTCGCCAATTGAAAGCCGACCTGGCACTGCCCTTCAGCGACCTCACCTTTGAGAATTTCAGCAACCTGGTCATCAGCCCGCAAGATATGAATATTGTTCCTGCTGATTAATGTTGTTCGCCATACCGTATTTTCTCATGCAAAGAGCGCCAAAATGCAGAGAAAAAATCAAATATCAATCTATACACATCACAAGTTCGCAAACTTCGCAAAGAACGCAATCCCAAGGACGTAGCGCGAGATCGCAATCAAAAATACACACACCCTAACACAGTAAGGGTAGCTTAGTTCTCTTGACAAAACAAAGGAAGAAAATGCAAACCTGGAAAACCCTTTCACGTAAAACAATTTTGGATCGCAGCCCATACCTGGTGGTGGAAGAGCACCAAATCCAATTACCGGATGGGCGTATTATTGATGATTGGACCTGGGTGATCACACCGGATTTTGTTATTATCGTGGCGATCACGGATGAGGGAAAATGGCTTTGCTTCAGGCAGGTGAAGTATGCAATAGGTGGTATCACCCTTGCTCCGGTTGGGGGATACATAAAAGAAGGTGAAGATCCCCTGGTGGCTGCCAAGCGGGAATTACGTGAAGAGACCGGTTATGAAGCCTCTATATGGAATTCCATGGGGAAGTACATCGTGGATGCCAATCGAGGGAAAGCCACTGGTTATCTCTTTCTTGCTTGCGCTGCACATAAAGTGACTGAAATCGATTCAGATGACCTTGAAGAACAACAGATGCTCTTCTTAAGCCGAAAAGAGGTTGAGACTGCCGTTGTTCATGGCAAATTCAAGGAAATATCATACCAAACCGCAATGGCGCTGGCGCTGCTGCAACCATAAAGATGGATAGAGACCCAACATTGATGGTGTTGGGTTGCGGGCATGCCTAAATGCGTTATAACCCGTGCATCTTGAAAGCGATCATTAATTTCTGCCCTTTATCCCAGCTACGCCAATAAAAAATCTTTACACTGATTTAACCTCATGTTTATTATAATGAAATGGTAGATTACAATCGTAGTTATTGTTTGATGTTGGGCAGCGGAAGGATCCCTTCTACTGATCCATGTAGGATAAGCAATGCGAATTCTAATCGTTGAAGATGAACTTGACCTGGCAAATGCCCTGGCACGAGGACTTCGACAACAAGGTTACGCAGTTGATATTGCCGAAAACGGTGAGCAGGGGCTGTATATGGGTCAGGTTTATCCGTATGACCTGGTGATCCTGGATCTCAACCTTCCAGAAATGGACGGGCTGGAAGTGTGCCACAGCCTGCGATCCAGCAGGTCCGATCTGCTCATTATTATCGTAACAGCGCGCAGCCGGGTTAAAGATCGAGTCGTCGGCCTGGATATGGGAGCGGATGATTACCTGGTCAAGCCATTCCGCTTTGAAGAACTGGCAGCACGCATCAGGGCGCTGTTGAGACGTGATTTGCGCGTGCGTGAGCCAATCCTGATCGTAGGTGATTTAAAACTGGACCCAGCCAGCCATACAGCCTGGCAAAGGAAACGAAGGTTGGAGCTCACCTTCAAAGAGTTTGCCATCCTGGAGTACTTGATGCGCCGCCCTGGGGAGGTTGTCAGCCAGGAGGAGATCATCGAGCATGTATGGGACGAGGAAGTCAATTTGTTCACCGCATCCGTGCGCGTCCACATTCATTCCCTGCGGCGTAAATTGGGTGATACAACAGATAACCCGCGCTATATCGAGACCATTATTGGGCAAGGGTACCTGCTGATTTCACAAAAGGCGGATGTGTGATGAAACCAATCGCGCAAATCTGGCGGCGTCTCACCCAATCGTTGACGTTAAGCCGGCGCTTGATGCTCTTGACGGCCGGGTTGCTGATCATATTGGGTTTCGCACAAGCGTTGTTCGTCAGCGGGCTCACAGATATTTATGTACCGAAAACGATTGAAGAGGTGATGCTCTCAGCAACTCAAATTGCGCCCACTGAACCAATCCCTGACTCTTTGGATCAAACAACGCTGTCATCCCCCGACGCAACAGAGACTTTACCTGTGCAAGCTATCCAGGAATCCGTCCTTCGGGATATACGCTCGATTTCGCTTATCCTGGCGGGAGTTTTTGCGTTGATCGGCGTCATCGGCGCTTACTGGATTGCCCAACAAGCTTTGCAGCCTGTGAAACAACTCAGCCGCATGGTGAAGGAAATCAAGGCGGATACGCTTGACCAGCGACTGGCGTTGGATGGTCCTTCTGATGAAGTCAAGGAACTGGCGGATGCCTTTGATAATACGCTGGAGCGGTTGGAAGAGGCATTCGAGCAGCAGGGAAGGTTCGTTGCAGACGCTGCGCACGAACTGCGTACCCCCCTGGCAACTTTACGGACCAACCTTGAGGTGATCCAAGAGGACCCAAATGCCACTCTGACCGATTATCAGGAAATGAGCGTCACACTCATGCGGACGCTGGAGCGCATGGAACAACTGACAGAAGATCTATTGCTCCTTGCCCGGGGAGAAAAAGAGCTGCACAATGAACCGATCAACCTTGAGGTGCTCCTGACCGAAGTAGCACAAGCACTAAAACCATTGGCTCAATCCAATCAAATCACTCTTGAGCTCAAAATCGCCGGGGAAGTCATCATCCTGGCTGATAACCAAATATTAACCCGAGCGGTCAGTAATTTGATTGAGAATGGGATCCACTACAATCACCCTGGCGGTTCAGTGACAACCAGTGCACAAGTTCAAGGAAATGGGGTGGTTATCCAGATAGAGGATACCGGTATTGGGATAACGACTGAAGAGCTCCCTCATATCTTTGAGCGTTTTTATCGCGTAGAGCGCTCGCGCGCTCGCCACCAGGGTGGCTCTGGATTGGGATTGGCTATAGCCGCGCACAGCATACAACTGCTTGGCGGTCGCATCCAGGTGGAAAGCACCCCCGGGAAAGGAAGCATCTTCTTTGTCTGGCTGCCTTTGTCGCCAGAAATTAATCCTGACTTATAAATTTAACACTGGCTTTACACGGGCTTAACACCAATTGTGTTAGAGTGAATTTAAATGAGCACCAAAATCAAGTGTTAGGAGGTAAAAGATCAATTTGAATACTACCCTACTTAATTTGACAGGTTATATGACAAGACAGCATGCCGCAAAGGCAAAAGGAGTTAAGAAGTAATTCTTGTTAAAAACCTTTCGCAATAAAACACGAGGAAATGAACCCATTGTAATAATGGAGGATTAAATGAAAGGGCAAACTTACAAACCCGTAAAATATTTCGGGCTGTTTTCTAAGGGGTTAATCATATCTGTGGTTCTGATACTGGCATCAACCGGATGTAATACAATTCCTGAGGAATCACCCATTTTACCTGAAAGTACTCCTACTGAAATTACAACACCCACATTTGGGGAAACAGAAACTCCAGGGGTTTCCGTGCCAGATTATTTTGATAAGTATTGCCTGCCTGCAATTGAAGAATTACCCATCATCCAATCCGGAGAACATGCCGGCTGGCGTCAATACACCCATGAGGACTATGGGTTTTCATTCTCATTCCCTGAAGATTGGACACTAAAGAAAAATGGAGATCATTTCGTTCACGTTTGTAACGCTTCCCATCTTGTCGTTCTGCAAATTGGTTTTCGCAGTGCCTCTGAAGTGGGCAGTGATCCATTTATTGGAGGGAACTATATTCAGCGGACAGGGGTTCCGGCAGGGACTGATTTTAAAAATGGTCAGGTTGTGTTCTTAAATAAGGAAGTTACGAAATATATGTTGCAGTATGAAGGTAAAGAAAAATTGGTGCTTTATAACCTGGCAACAGAGATCCCAGTTGCAGATTTAGTTTTTACGTTAAGCCTGGATCCTTTGACCTCTGATTATGAGGCTTTTGAACTTTCGGATGATATTATTGGCATCGCAGATGATATTGTTGAATCTTTTGAACAGACAGAAATAAGACAGCCTCCTACACCATCCAGTTCTGTGGTTGATCGCTTTATCTGGCAGTCGGATGGATTGTGCGGTTACCACATTCTGCGCCCTGCAGCATGGAAAATCTCGGCGTCTGAGTGTCGGTCTTACACATTTTCTAATCCAGAGAGTCCAGAGGACCAACTGGAGTTTCGAATTATCAATTATAAAGTAATGGGTGAGCAGAGTTCAGAGGGGATAATGCAACAATTTGAGTTATTTGAACAAGATCAATCCCTGAACGGCTGGACGAAGAGCATCGAAGAGAGGTGGGAAAACAGTGGAATCCAGTTCACTTTACTGGAGATCTTTCCCCAAGCCAAGATTTACTCTGTTGTGGACCCAAATTCATCGGAGATACAGGTCATTGCTTTTGCTGTAATATGGCTTCAACCCCTTGGCTTGGAACTGACCGCATCTGGAACCTATGCCAACTTGGAGCTGCTTCGTGAGGAAGGCATCCTGGATGATTTCGCAACGATGGTATCCAGTGTACAAGCAATTCTGCAAGATACCCAAAACATTGATCCGCCCATTGAATAAATGGATAAATGAAAAAATAATTTAGTCCAGTTTTATGCAGATATTTGCCATCAGTAGGTCAATAAGTCGTCTATAAGTTGTCTATCCAAATTTACATGATATTCTCTTGATAAAAAACTTTTTGGCGGTCGCATCCGGGTGGAAAGCACACGTGGGAAAGGAAGCACCTTCTTTGTCTGGCTGCATTCACCTGAAGAGAATTCCCTTGATCTATAAACTTTACACGGGC
>CAZINW010000010.1:0-59103 GCA_964540765.1 uncultured Anaerolineaceae bacterium
TCAGGTTGTTTGGCCCCCGGAAGGGGATGGTATTCGACTCGCGCCGAGGGCATTCTTCTAACCACCAGCTTCTTTTCCCTAAACCCGCTGCAATTGACACATCCCCATCAGGGTGTTAATATAAGGGTGTGGTTGCCCATACAAGTGTAGGCAGCCTCTAAAGGAGGTTCACCATGATCAAAAAATCCTTCATCCTCTTAACAATGATCATTTTGCTTGTGCTCAGTGCGGGTTGTGATCAAACCCCAACCGCATCTCCAACAGCGAAAGAGCCAACCCCGAACATCACCGATTATCCAGTCTCACAAGAGACAACCTATCCTGTGACTGAAGAGCCAGCCCAGAAGCCTACATCCGTCGCCACGCAATATCCGGTGGAAGAAACAGGCACGCCTGAACCGACGCCAGGTGAGTCTGTAATGCTCCAGTCCATCAAAATGTTCCCCGACCTGCAGGGATGGGGACTGACTGGTCGCTATGACCTGCTGCACACCGAGGATGGGGGCATGAACTGGCGCAAAGTCACCCCATCTTCGCCCCAGATCCCTGAGGGCGAAAGTGGCCCTGGTCTTTCAACTGCCTATTGGGATGGTCAAACAGCCTGGTACTTGCTTTCAGATTATGAGACCAGCACCCTCTTCCTCACAACGGATGCCGGACTTACCTGGAGCGAAACTGCCCTGGCCTTTCCCGGCGGGTCCATGGACTTCCGGGATGCCAGCAACGGATATCTCTTGAGCAGCCTGGGGGTTGGAGCCGGCTCACAATACGTGGCGCTCTATCACACTGCTGACAGAGGTCTCACCTGGGAACAGCGCTTCACGCACGAACCCGGGGTTGAAAAAGATCTCCCCAGCAGTGGGCTCAAGAGCGGTATCGCGTTTGTGGATGACACCAATGGTTGGATTACAGGAAATGAGCCTGTAGAAGATTTCATTTACTTATTCCGAACCAGAAATGGTGGTATAAATTGGGAAGAGGCATCTTGTACAATGCCAGATGAGGTAAGTGGAAGCTTCCTTGAGGCGCAGCCTCCCATATTTGTGGACGCCGTCACAGGCTTCCTGCCCATCCGCGCCTATGGGGCCGCTGAGCCTTATCCCCTGCTTTTCTGCCGTACAACTGATGCCGGTGGGACCTGGACCTATGTTTCAACCATTCCAGTGGGGATATATCTGCCAGCCTACGATTTTAGTGACGCAAGCACTGGCTGGATCAGCAGCGGTGAAACTCTGTACATTACCACAGATGGCGCAAACACCTGGCAGGATCTGATCGCCAGCCTGCCTGCTGGTGAAATGTTGCTTCAGGTTGACAGCATCAGCGCTGAGATCGCCTGGCTGCTGACTTCCCCGGACCCGGAGGATTACAGTGTGAAGCATCTTTATCAGACAGTGGATGGTGGCGTCACCTGGGAGCGTCTGCCTGCGACCCTTGATGAGAGTGATGGCGGCGGATAAGAGTGATCATGCTGTCAGGTAGGATCCAGAGACCGGGTTATCTGCTGCCATATATGTGAATAGCTCTCATTGCTGCCTGCCGGAATTTATACAAAATTAAGATATAATTAATTGTCAATTGTTCTATTAGAAAAGGAGTTAATTATGAATTGGTTAATATGGATATTGGTAGGTGCCATTGCAGGTTTTTTGGCGGATTGGGTGATCAAAGGCATCAATTTAGGCTTGTTAGGAAAGATCATCATTGGTATCTTGGGCGGGCTCTTGGGCGGCTGGATATTTGGTCTGCTCGGCATAGTAATAGGCGGTGAGATCGTCAATGCTATCGTCGCTGCTTTTGTGGGCGCTGTGATCCTGCTGCTCATTCTGCGCTTGCTGCGACACAACTAATCTGGTAAGAACACTATCTAAAATGCCTTTGTTATTTCTGACAAAGGCATTTTGCGTTCATTCGCGCAGATTGTGCAAGTTTAAGCTGATTTTTATGAAAAGACCATACCTGGTTTAAAACATGCGACCGATAGGGTCTAAAGCTATTTACAGTTCCATTAATAAAGCATGTATAATCATTTTTGTGAGATCAGGTAAAAAACTTATGAAATTACGCTACTTGCTGCTGATGATGATCATGGGTTCAAGTCTTCTTTTGCCGGGGACTGTGCGTGCTCACCGGTCTGTTCAATCCGTTGAAGTTGAAGAAGCATTTCCCCTGGTCAGCAGGCTGCAGCAATTCGACCAACTCTTTGCCGCATGGACCGACGAAACCTATATAATTGAACCCGGCGGGAATGCTAACAACAAGGTTGTTTACCTGACCTTTGATGATGGGCCTGATCCCCAATGGACCCCGCTGGTTCTGGAGCAACTGGCACGTCACCATGCCAAAGCCACTTTTTTCGTGATTGGACGCAGCGCCAGGAGCGAACCCCAGACCATTTTGTCTGTAGCAGAAGCAGGGCAGATGATCGGCAACCATGCCTACAACCATATCAGCCTGGCTGACCTGGGTTGGACTGATTTTTACCTGGAACTGGGTGATACGAACCAGGCGATCCGTGATGCCCTGGCAGATAAACCAGAACTCCTTACCCAGGTAGCAGAATGCATGCGTCCACCTTATGGAGAGGTGACTCCAGACGTGTATACCTTTGCCTACCGCATGCATTATGATGTCTCCTTTTGGAGCCTGGATACAATGGATTGGTCTGGGATCTCTGCAAAAGAGATTTTGGATACGGTTTTGCAGGGTGTGAAACCGGGCTCGATCATCTTGATGCATGATGGCCCCAAGGACCGGGGGGAAACGGTCAAAGGGTTGGGCTTGGTCCTGCATGAACTGACCCTGAGAGGCTACTCCTTCCCGTCACTCTGTACCGCTGACGGTCAGGTGATCGCCTATCCCTGAGAGTATGACATTCCATCGACCGCATATGTTAATGTTTTGTAAAATTTTGGGATTTCCCATGAAGATACCCTTTCAAATTTGCAATAAATATGCTATAGTGATAGCGTTAGACGTTTGGGTGCCCCCCTCACCCAGGCGTCTAGCATTTTAAATCAACCATTCATGCTTTGTGAGAAATGTTCCTAAAAAAGCTTAAATTCCAGATGTGCGAGTGTACCAACCCGGACTGTCATTTGCGCTTTCCGCTTGACCCGCTAACCCACAGCGGCAATTACTGCCCCCGCTGCGGTGCATTGGCAGAGCCGGTGGCACAGATCTTTGACGAGCATTCATGCACCCCGGCTCTTAAGACAGGCTCGTTGCAACTCAAAGGTCTGTTGGATAACATCCGCAGCAGCCTAAATGTGGGCTCGATCTTTCGCATCGCAGATGGAGCAGGTCTGGCGCACCTCTACCTCTGTGGGATCACACCCAGCCCTGATGAAAATGGATCAATCGCCAAGACAGCGTTGGGCGCGCAAAACTCGATCGCATGGAGTCATCATCGTAACGCTCTTGACCTGGCTTTGGCATTGAAGGCGCAAGACGCAAAGTTGATTGCACTTGAATGTGCCCCCAATGCCTGCACTTTGTACGACTTCGAGATGAACGCGCAAGAGGCTCAGCGTGTGGTATTGATTGTTGGGAGTGAGACCGCCGGCGTGGATCCAGCGTTATTGACGCTTTGTGAGCATGTCCTCGCCATCCCGATGCGCGGCGAGAAGGAATCCTTGAATGCAGCCGTCGCCTTTGGCATTGCCGCCTACTGGCTGACCCGTCCCTGATATCCATTGAAACAAAAAGGCGAACAATGCCGTCCGCCTTTGCAATGCAGGTGAAAAGAGATTGGTCTGATCAATCCCTGGGTCGGATGATGGTGCCGGGAGGGATAACCTTGTTTTTGGGAATGACAACGATCCCATCGCGCACCGCGTAAAGATAATGGTCCTGATTGACATCGGGCGGGAAGGGGCGAATGATGACGTTGTCACCAATGCTGGCATTCTTGTCGATGATGGCACATTCAATATCGCAGTTGCTGCCAATACCAATGGGTGCATCATGGCGGTCGTCATAATAGTCTGCCCCCATTATGATGGTGTCCTTGATGTGCGTCCGCGCCCTGATCTGGCTACGCAAACCTATCACAGAATGTTCAATATCCGCCTCTTCGATACGGCAGCCATCGGCAAGAAGCACATTTTTCATATTACAGGCATTCACACATGAACCGGGCAAAAAACGGGCATGTGTGTAGATTGGGTTGGCTTGATCAAACAGGTTGAACGCCGGACTGGATTCAGTCAATTCCAGGTTGGCTTCATAAAATGATCGGATGGTTCCAATATCCCGCCAGTAGCCGGTAAAGTCATAGCCGTAAACTTTGGCGCCCTGTCGAATGAAATAGGGGATGACCTCGCCGCCGAAGTCGTCCATTTTTTCATCCTGTGTGTTGAGGCTAAGGATGTCCACCAGTGTTTTAAGATTGAAAAGGTAGATACCCATTGAGCCAAGATAAGGCATTTCAGGGTCATCCCGGCTGACAAGGCTGGCAAGCTTCTGGGGGTCTTTCGGTTTTTCGGCAAAATCGCTGATGCGATAGTCACTGTGGCGCTTGAGAATGCCAAAGCGGGATGCTTCAGTCTTTGGCACTGGCTGGACAGCCACGGTGATGTCCGCGCCCGTCTCCCAGTGGAATTCAGCCATCTTGGCGTAGTTCATGCGGTAGAGATGGTCACCCGCCAAAATGAGCACATACTTGCAGCGTGCTGATTGGATCTCCATGATCTGTTTGCGCACCGCATCTGCTGTCCCCTGGTACCATTCGGTGTGCTCCATGGTCTGTTCCGCCGCCCAGATTTGTACCCAGCCGTGGTGAAAGGAATCAAACACATAGGTGCGTGCAATGTGCCGGTTCAGCGAAACTGAGTTGAACTGGGTCAAGACGGCAATCCGGTAAATATTGGAGTTGATGCAATTGCTGATGGGAATATCGATCAGGCGGTAATTACCAGCGATGGGAACCGCCGGTTTGGAACGCATGACCGTCAGGGGGAAGAGACGTTTTCCCTGACCGCCGCCGAGAATTACTGCTAAAACATCATTCATACCGGGCATATTGACCTAACCCTTTCTGTGCACATAATAAACCCAATTAATATGATGCGCATGCGATCGAAAATTACCAATTGACAACCAGGTTGTTAAGTTGCATGAAAATAATATATGAGGGCGCATTCACCCTGTTTAACTAATTTTACCCTTGCTTTGCGCAATCAGGGCAAGTATTTCCCTGGCGGATTGCAGTGTGCCGTCGCTGACGGGTCCCATCATCTGCGCCAGTTCCTTTTGACGCGTCTCTGCCGATAATTCCTCCACCACCGTCTGGGTGCGCCCATCCTCAACCACTTTGTTGACGTGGAAATGCTGGTCTCCATAGGCAGCCAGTTGCGGCAGGTGCGTCACGCACATCACCTGGTGCTGGTGCGCGAGCTGCCAGAGTTTCTCACCGACGGTCAAGCCGACCCTGCCGCCAATCCCCTGGTCAATCTCATCAAAGACAAGCACGGGGATCGCATCAGCGCTGGCAAGCACGTTCTTGAGCGCCAGCATCAGGCGGGAGGTTTCACCCCCTGAGGCGATCTTTACCAACGGTTTCAAACCCTCGCCAGGATTGGGTTCCACCAGGAATTCAGCCTGGTCAAACCCGCTGGCATCAAATGCCGCATGGCTGCCATCAGGCATCTTCACCCCCCCTGGCTGAAGCTTCAGACTCAGGTCCACCGCAAAGCGGGCATTCAGCATGCTGAGGTCATTCAACTGCGCTTCCACCTCTACCGCAAGCACAAGGGCTGCTTTCCTTCTTTTATCTGAAAGAAGTAAACCTTTTTTAGTAATCACTTCCGTTAACTCAGATAAATATGTCTCTAGATCACCTATCCTCTCTTCAACATGGTTGATATTATCCAACTCAACACGTGTGCGCTCCAGGAATGACAAAACCTCGTCAATGCTGTTGCCAAATTTGCGTTTCAAACGATTGATCAGGTCTATGCGTTCTTCGATCTGATCCAACCGGCGTGGGTTGAACTCGATTCCTTCAGCATAATGGCGCAGGTCATGGCTTAGGTCGGAAAGTGAACTCAACCCGGCATCCGCGCGCTCATACAGGGGTGCCACGCTGCCGTCAATGCGCTCAAGGTCAGCCAGGGCATTCACAACCTCTCCCAGCAGATCGGTGATGGGGGCAGCTTCAGGTGTGCCTTCGTCCAGCAACATCAGCGCCTGCTGACTTAAATTGCTTAAATTTTCCACATTGGAGAGGCGCGTGCGTTCCTGGTGCAATGCATCTTCTTCATCAGGTTGCAGCCGTGCGGCTTCGATCTCGTTGATCTGGTAGGTGAGCATGTCCGTGCGGCGGGCGGCATCCCTCTCAAGTTGGCGCAACTCCTCCAATTCTTTTTGCTGATTGCGGTATTCAGTGTAACTCTCACGATAGTCTGTCAGCTCAGGGGCTGTGTCGGCATACTGGTCAAGCAGGTCAAGGTGGTTGCGCACTTTCAGCAGTGACAAATGCTCGGATTGCCCGTGAATGTCCACCAACAGCGCTCCCACCTCACGCTGCAGCGCCACGCTCACGCTGCGCCCATTGATACGGGCAATGTTGCGCCCTTCCAGGCGGATCTCGCGCGTCAATGTGACGTAATCAGGCTCGTCCAACAGGGCTTCAGCCTCCAATAGGGCAGTCACTTTCTCTTTGACGCCTGCCTTCAGCTTAAAGGTGGCTTCCACAATGGCGCGCTCTTCGCCCGTACGGATCGAGGTGGCATCCACCCTGCCGCCCAGCACGGCTTCCAGAGCGTCCAGGATGATTGACTTGCCGGCGCCAGTCTCACCGGTAAAGATCACCAAACCATCGTCAAGTGCCAGCGCCAGTTCGTGGATGATGGCAAAATTTTGTATGTGAAGTTCGCTCAGCATGTTCCCCTCAACGCAGCCACATGCCGGAAATTTGATAATAAGCAGATGTGGCGCACAGGGCGGTAAAGGCCACCCGCCAGATAAGCGACAGCAGGAGACCGAACCCGCCTTGCAGCAGACCAAGCAAAGGGATCAGCACGAATGGCAGGCTGCCAAGGATGCTTCCCCACAGCACCATTTTGAAGACGAGTTTGCTGCGCCTTTTATGCACTGCCCAACGCACAACCGTTGCAATCAGCGTCCCGACTGCCGGTGCCAGCAGCACGGTAAAGAAACCGATCAGGGATGAAAGCCAGGCGCCTGCAAACGCAATCACGGCAGAAATGATGAATGCCACGAAGGCATCCAGCGGTCTGGCGCTATCAAAGACCTTTTGCTGGCTGCGTACACAGTTCTTGCAGCGGTAGCCGGTGGGGGTGAGGACAGCTGTCTCCGGGGTGATGGGGGTGCCGCAGCGATTGCAGCGCAGCGTGATCTCCTCGTCCATATTGAAGGTTTCGTTGTTGTGGTTTAATTCATGCGTCATTTTTCGTCTTTATCACCGGATTGTTTTCCATATAGGAGGTCAGGTTCTTGTAAAAATAGGCAGGATCCTGGAAGCGCACCATTTTCAAGGATTTCTGGTTGGCGGTCACTTGCAACAGGTCCCCGTTATGCATCGGGATGGAGTCATGCCCATCCACGCTGAAGACAGCTTCATGGCTGGTTTGCACGTGGATGCAAACAGAAGCGCCTTCCGCCAGGATCACAGCCCTGTCAAGCGAGAGATGGGGCGCAATCGGTATCAGCAACACGTTGCGCAGCTCGGGCGGCAGGATTGGTCCCCCAACTGCCAGGGCATATGCGGTTGAGCCGGTGGCGGTGGCGGTGATCAAGCCATCTGCAATATAGCTGGTGAGATAGCCTTCGTTGATCTCCACTTTCACTTCGATCGGGCGTACATATTGCCCGCGGCAGACCACCAGTTCGTTGATCACATCCCAATTGCCCGCCAAACTGCCGCTTTGCTTGAAATTCACCCTGAGCATCATGCGTTTTTCCAGGCGGTACTCGCCCGAGATCAGGCGGGGGAGACTATCGCGCCAGTTCTCAGCGCCGAGCTCCGCCAGGAAGCCAAACCTGCCGGCATTGATCCCCAGTAGGGGGATATCCTGCGGGGCACACAGGTGACCTGCCCGCAGCATGGTGCCATCCCCGCCCAGCGCGATCAAAAGATCAAACCCTGACAGGTCCAGGGTGTCCCCATCTGCATCAAAATTCATTTGATTTTTTTCCACGCAGGCACTTAGCGACAGCAGGAACTGGCTGACTTCATCTGAAAGCTGGCAGGCTTTGGGTATGGCGGCGTTGGCGAGCACCATGATCCGTTCAGGGCATTTTTGTTGGGTTGTCATCATCCCCTAATTATAGCTGTAAATTGAACAGCGCCAGCAAGTAGGTGGGGTGGAGGGCAGGGCAATCGCAAACTCAAAGAAAGAGGGAGATGGATTTCCTTTTACTCAAAGAATTTAATATTTCATGGGACAAATCCACTCATATAACGACAATAAATCTATCAAGGTGGGGGCAAGTCATAAAGGTTTCAGACTTTGCGCTTCCCCTGGGGTGGAGGGCTACCAATGTGACATTATCAGCTATGAGCTATCGGCTATGAGCTTTCTTTGAGCTTTCAGCTAATATGGTAGCATAAACCAGAAACCAATCCTGAGTAACGGGTTTGAATCAGGTACAATCATGCAAGACAAAAAAATACATCGCCCAGGAGGCTATCATGGATAAAATTTCAAAGTTTAAGGATATGAATACACTGGTCAATCATTATGGCGAGGGCGACAACCCTGAACATGCGCATGTGGCACCAATCTTTCAAACTTCTACCTTTGGGTTTAAAGATGCTGCCAGTGGCGCTGCTGTTGCAGCCGGGCAGCAACCAGGCTATTACTACACGCGCTTGGGCAACCCGAATTTTGCCCAATTGGCACGCAAACTGGCTGCTCTGGAAGCCTGGGATCTGATCAAAGCCAACCCTGAAAAAGAACCCGCGCAGCTTGCCCAGGGATTGCTCTTTGCCTCAGGCATGGCAGCCCTCACCAATGCCATTCTTGCTCATGTGCATGCTGGCGAGACGGTCATCACCCAAAACGGGCTTTATGATGGCACCTTTATTTTCTTCAAGGAACTCGCACCCAGGTACGGCATTAAGGTGATCTGGGTGGATGGCAGGCTTATTGAAGCATGGGAACAGGCTTTTGCAGCCAACCCGCAAGCGCGCCTGGCGTATGTTGAGACACCCATCAACCCTGCCATGGGGTTGGTGGATATCGCCGCCGTCTCCGGGATCGCCCACAAGCACGGAGCCAGCGTCATTGTGGATAACACCTTTGGCACGCCTTACTGTCAGCGCCCGCTCAGCCTGGGTGCGGATGTGGTCATCCATTCCACCACCAAGTACCTTTCCGGGCATGGCACTGTGGTCGGCGGTGCTGTCATCAGCCGTGACCTGGCTTGGGTGGCAGGCGAGCTGAAGCAGGTATTCAAGACTTTAGGTGCGGTGCCGAGCCCATTTGATGCCTGGCTGACCAATATTGGCTTGAAGACCTTCCCTTTGCGCATGCAGCGCCACTGTGAAAATGCCATGCAGGTTGCCCGTTTTCTGGAAGCACACCCCCAGGTCGCCAATGTGTATTACCCCGGGCTTGAAAGCCACCCTGACCATGCGCTGGCAAAGCGCCAGATGCTGGGATTTGGCGGCATGCTTTCATTTGAGCTCAAAGGTGGCTTGCAAGCCGGCGAACGCATGATGGATCAGGTGCGGGTTGCCACCCTGGCGGTCAGTTTAGGCAATGTGGATACGCTCATCCAACACCCTGCCAGCATGACGCATCGCAACACTCCGCGCGACGTGAGGCTGGCAGCCGGCATCAGCGATGGGCTCGTGCGCCTCTCCGTCGGGATTGAGGACGTAGAAGATCTCATTGATGACCTTGACCAGGCGATGAGGCAATAGAGCTGAAAGTTCAAAGCTGAACGTTTAAAGAAAAATCGGCGGGAGGGTTTGTGCCCAGAGGGTACGATGTGCCCAGAGGGTACGATGTGCCCAATAGTTACATTCATCCTGACGTAAACCCTCCCCTTTATTTTCATGCAAGTTCGTAAAGATCGCAATCACAAATGTTTTTCAAAATCTTTTATATCTCCGACCCCGTTTATAATATAGCCAATGACTACAAACAAACCCGCGCTTCGTAAAAACCGACTGCTGTTCTTTGGCATTTCCCTGCTGATTGGGCTGGCGCTCTGGCAGGCGATCGTATTGCTCTTTGACCTGCCGGCATTTATTCTGCCTAGCCCGATACAGGTGGGCGCGCGCATGCTCTCAGCCATCAAGGAAGGTCTGATCCAGCGGCACTTATTCCATACGCTGCTAGAGGTGATCCTCGGCCTGGCAGCAGGCAGCATCCTCGCCGTGATCGTCGCATATCTGCTGGCAAAATCGCCGGCTGTTGAGAAAATGGTCTCCCCCTACCTGGTTGCGAGCCAGTCCATCCCTACAGTCGCGATTGCCCCGCTGATCGTGATCTGGTTCGGTCCCGGGTTGCTCTCAAAAGTGCTTATCTGTGCCCTGATCGTATTCTTCCCGGTGCTGATCAACACGCTGGTGGGTCTGCGGGAAGTCCCACAGGACCTGCGTAACCTGATGCAATCCTTGCATGCCACACGTTGGCAGACGCTGCGCTACCTGGAAATCCCCTCAACCCTGCCAATTTTCCTGGGAGGGCTGCGTGTGGGTGCCACGCTCTCCGTGATCGGCGCCATCGTGGGCGAACTGGTCGGCTCTGACCGCGGTCTGGGCTTTTTGATCAACGTGGGGCGCGGGCAGTATGACACAGCCCTGGTATTCGTGGCGGTGATTGCCTTGATCCTGATGGCATCCGGTTTGTACGGGCTGGTGCTGCTGATCGAATCGCGCACGCTTGCCTGGCAAACCTGGCGCAAAAAAGGGGAATAAATGACACAAGAGGCAAATTTATGAAGAAATTTCACCTGACTTTGCTTGTTTTGATGCTGATGACAGCGGGCATTCCCGGCTGCCGCAAGCAGCCTGAACAGGCAACAGAGGAGCTTTACCCGATCAAAATTAACCTGACCTATATCCCCAATATTCAGTTTGCACCGTTGTATGTAGCCATCGAGAATGGCTATTTCGCTGATGCAGGCCTGGATGTCAGCCTCAACTATGGTAATGAGGCTGACTTGATGGCATTGGTTGGCGCAGGTGATCAGCGATTTATGATCGCATCGGGTGAGCAGGTACTCTTGAGTCGGGCACAAGGATTGCCGCTGGTCTATGTGGCTGCCTGGTATAAAGACTACCCGGTGGGTGTGGTTTCCCTCATGGACGCAGGAATCAAAACCCCGCAGGACCTTGCCGGAAAGACAGTTGGCATTCCTGGGCTGTATGGTGCCAATTACATCGGGTTTGAAGCTTTACGCAAGGTTGCCGGACTGGAAGAAGCAGACCTGACGCTCAATTCGATCGGGTATACGCAAGTGGAATCCCTGACAAGCCATATGGCGGATGCAGTTGTGATCTACGTCGCCAATGAACCAATTGTTCTAAGCAGCCTGGGGTATGAGGTGAACGTGCTGCGTGTGTCGGATTACCTGGATCTGGTCGGAAATGGATTGGTGACGAATGAAGAGACCATCAAAAATGATCCAGAACTGGTGCAATCAGTGGTGGACGCCTTGTTGAAGGGCATCCTCGATTGTGCGGCAGAGCCGGATGAGGCGTTTGAGATCAGCAAGGCTTATGTGGAAAATTTGGTCAATGCAGATGAACAGACGCAAAAAGCCATCCTGGCAGCTTCCATTGATCTGTGGCAGACTGACAAACCGGGGTATAGCCCCTATGAGAACTGGGGGAATATGCAGTCCTTATTATTGGAGATAGGCTTGATGAAGGCTCCCGTTGAGTTAAAAGAGGCATTTAGCAATGACTTTGTTGAATGAGCCAGCGCTAAAGGTTACCAACCTGAGGGTAAGCTTCATCGAAAGCGATGGCAGCCTGGAAGTGTTGGATGACCTTTCCTTTTCTGTGGCATCTTCTGCCTTTGTCAGCATCGTTGGGCCTTCCGGGGGTGGGAAAAGCACCCTTCTGAGGGTCCTGGCTGGGCTGGTAAAGCCAAACTCGGGTGAGATTTCTTTTGGCGGTCAGCAGGCTGGCAGTCAACCCAAAATTGGCATGGTCTTTCAAACAGCCAACCTGATGCCGTGGCGCAATGTGATGCAAAATATCACCCTGCCGCTGGAATTGGCTGATTGGTCAGTTGCACAAGCTCAAGATTCAGCCATCCAAATGATTAAACTGGTAGGGTTGACTGGTTTTGAGAAGAGCCTGCCGCATGAACTTTCAGGTGGCATGGCGCAACGGGTGGCGATTGCCCGCTCACTGGTGCATGATCCTGATATTCTTTTGCTGGATGAACCTTTTGGTCAACTGGATGCGCTCACGCGTGAGCGCATGGGCGAGGAACTGATGCGAATCTGGCAGGCAAAACAAAAAACTGTGCTGATGGTCACACATTCCATTTCAGAGGCACTCTACCTTTCAGACCGGGTGCTGGTACTGACCCGGCGACCTGCCAGGATATGCCTGGATCTGCCTGTTAATCTTCCCCGTCCGCGGTCGGAAGAATTACGTTATACAACGACATACACTGACCTGGCACATCAATTGAGGCAGCAATTATCCATCGGAGCCGATGAGTGAGATGAAATTATCCGTCAACCATTCCAGGGCGATGATTGCGCTTGTCCATGCCGGTGAAGTCCAGGTGGACGCGGTGGAGGTGGTGGATAAGCTCAGTCTTGCTGAAATTGAAACTGCACGTGAGGCATTACCAGGGATTAATTTCCATTTCCATCAAGGCAGGATGCACTTTACCCGCAAAGGTGTGGCACGATTAGCCAAATATCTGGCTCTGTGCCCGCAATCCCCTTTTATTTCCATTCACCTGGCACCACTATCGTTTTTTATCACCGCGCCGGCACTGCAGTGGCAGCTTTACCTTCCGGAACCTGATGAAGAGAAGTGTATTCAGCGATTTATCAGGCAGGTAAAAGAATTGAAGATCCAATTCAAAACACCAGTGATCCTGGAGAACATGCCTGCCTTGCACCCGCAAAAATATCGCTTTGAAAGTGAGCCAGAGGTGATCCGCCGTGTGTTGGAGGAAACGGGGTGCCAATTGCTGCTGGACCTGGCACATGCGCGCATTGCTGCTGAAGTACGCGGCATGTCCGGTGAGGAATATTTATCTGCCCTGCCGCTTGAGCATACAGTGCAGTTCCACCTGGCTGGCGCGCGCAGCAAAGATGGCAGGTTGTATGATGCGCATGAATCCCTCGAGGAGGTAGATTACACACTGCTGGGCTGGGTATTGAAGCGTAAGAGCCCGCAGTGGCTCACACTGGAATATTTCAGGGAAAACCCTGACCAGGTCAGGCAGCAGCTGACAAGGTTGAGGGGCTATCTGCCGGCAACTGTATAGGCTGAAAATATTGAAAGCAACATGCCTGGCGGGTTATAATTTGTTTAATGATTGATTAAATTATTCAAGGAGAGTGCCCATGATCCCCATTCGAGACCATATCCCAACCCGGCGTGCGCCCATCATCAATTACCTGCTGATTGCTGCCAACATCCTGGTTTTCGTGCTGCAATCGCTAGCAGGTGCAAACGAGGAAGCCCTGGTATATGAATTTGCCTTGATCCCCTCTTCCTTTTCATCAGGCATTGATGCCGCTGACATCAGGGATATCTTTACCAGCATGTTTATGCATGCTGGACTGGTTCACCTGGCAGGGAATATGCTTTACCTGTGGATTTTTGGCGATAACGTGGAAGACCGCATGGGACACTTTAAATACCTGCTGTTTTACCTGGTGGGCGGAGTGGCTGCCTCAGTGGCACATATTTTCATCAACCCGGCTTCGCAGATCCCAACCGTGGGTGCCAGCGGTGCCATTGCAGCCGTATTGGGAGCATACCTGGTGCTTTACCCGCAAAGCAGGGTGGCAACCTTTATCCCGCTGGGGTTCTTTATGAGCCTGAGGATGCTGCTGGCTGCCATTGTGCTGGTCGTGTGGTTCTTGCTGCAATTCTTTGAAGGGGTTTTGAGCCTGGGGGCAGCAAATGTAGGCGGAGTGGCTGTCTGGGCTCATATTGGCGGTTTTGTTTTCGGCGCTCTCATTGGTTTGCTCTTCCGCAAGGGCCGTAATCCTGCCACTGTTACGCAATAGTGATCATATGAAAGTTCCGGGGCGAATCCAAATTGGATCCGCCCCGCTTTGTTTTAAAGAGCGCTTATTAAATTCGTACTACTTGGCAGTCACACTCAATTTGCCAACCTGGATGTAGGGCATCAGTCCGCTGATATATGCCCATGGACCGCTGACCCACTCGCTCTCCTGGCTGATGGCAGTGATATTCTTGAGCGCGGTGAAGGCATTGCCTGCCAGCATGACATCTTTGACGCGCCCCACCAATTTGCCATTTTCAATTTTGTAACCAAGCGAAACGTTAAGTGAGAACTCCCCATTGATGGGGTTGCCCTGCCCAAGCCCGAGGAACTCATGTACGAGGAGCCCTTTTTCGATGCCGCGCAGCATGGTTTCATAAGGGGTGGTGCCCGGATTGATCACCAGGTTGGTGAGCTGGCGGGAGGAGCCATGCCCGGTGGGTCGGACGCCTGCACGCCCGGCTGTGTCAAGGTCATAGATGAAGTTGCGCAGCACGCCGTTCTCGATCAGCGGAGTCACCCGGCGTGGCATACCCTCATTATCGAAGGCACTGGTGCGGGCGCCATAGGCAATCGTGGGGTCATCGACCATGGTGAGGCTGGGGGAGGCGATTTGCTGACCGAGCTTGTCACGCAACGGAGAGGCACCCAGGAGAACATTCTTCCCGTCAATTGCCAGACCCAGGGAGAGCAACAGCGCGATCAACCCGGAGGGCGTAAATATTACTGGCATTTCGCCTGATTCAATGGGGGCAAGGTTCTCTGCCATGCGGAAATACTCGATCGCCTGCGTGGCAATCTCTTCAGTATCAACCGTGCGTTGTTTCTGCCCCACGCCTTGGCTGGCAAAGAGAATATCTGTGCCTCGCACCAATTGCCCTCCAGCTCCGACATTGAACTCGGTATGATCAGAGCTGTAACTGGCACCTTTGGAGTTGGCGTAATCCACTTTATAGACCACTTTTTGCACGGCAGCGCCAGCCAGGATCTCCGGGTTGTAGGTTTTGATCATATCCATCATCTGCTGACCCATACGGATCATCTCGGGTTTTTCAAGCGGCAGCAAAGCCGGATCGAAAATCTGGACAGGCTCGAGGAGCTGCGGTTCGGGGAATTCAAAGTGAGCCGGGCTGCCAAATTCAGCCGCTGCGAGTGCGCGCCCCACCACGCCTTCCACATCCAGTGGATCGGTGGTGCTGGACGTGCCGACTTTGCCATCGACAATCACTTTGACATCGATCTGGGTGCGTTGGGAAGACTCGGCAGATTTCAAGCGGTCGTTATCAAAGTCGACTGAGCTGGTTTCCTGTGTCAGCATGGCTGCCTGGGCAGCCTGTGCTTTCTGTAATGCCTTGGTGACAATTTGTTCGACGATCATTGTTGACCTCCTACCACACAATTCTGGATGCGAATATGGGGACCACCAAGACCGACCCGCAAGGGGGACTGATCCCCTTTGCCACAACCGCCCGGTCCGTTGGGTTCCCAGGCAAGATCATTTCCGATGCACTCGATATTATGCAAGGTTTCAAAGACATTCCCCGTCAGGACCACATCGCGCACCAACTCAGCCACCTGACCATTGCGGATCATGTAGCCATAGGCTGCACTGAAGGTGAACATCTCCATGGCAGTTTGCCCGCCAATTGCCCTGACAGCGTAAACGCCAAGGTCAATATCTTTGATCATCTCCTCGAAGGGCGTATGTCCCTGTTCAATACAAGTATTGGTCATGCGTACGATGGGTGGGTGTTGGAAGTGTACCGCGCGGGCATTGCCGGAAGGTGCTTCACCCATTTTGGCGGCTGTCTCACGCGAATGCAGCCGACCGACGAGAATGCCATTTTTGATGAGGTAGTTCTTGCGCATCGGCACGCCTTCATAGTCATAACGGTGGGTACCCAAACCGCCGGGCAGGGAACCGTCATCGATGATGTTCAATCCATCCACGCCAAAACGCTTTCCCAGTTGCATGAGATCCTGCATTTTGGGGTTTTCATAAACGAAGTCGGACTCGCTCAGGTGCCCAAAGGCTTCGTGGGTGAAAACACCGGTGAGGATCTGGTCAGTAATGACAGGATACTTGCCACCGCTCACCGGAGGGGCAGCCAGCAAATCAATGGCTTTTTGAGCCACTGCCCTGGCATGCTCATGGAAACCTTCAACGCTTTGGTATCCATTAATCCCGCCGCCGTTCTCAAAGGCATTCTGCACGATATCCCCATCGCGGGCAATGGCACTAACCGACAGATTGACATCAGGAACCTCTTCTTCGATATAAGTGCCCTCTGAGTTGGCATACCAGATGGTTTTGAAGCTGTCGGCATAACGTACAGAAGAAGTCTGAATGTTTTTGTGGTGCCCGAGAATGATCTGGTTGTATTCTTCTGCGAGCGACTTTTTATCAGCCAGCACTATCTGGCGGAAATCCTTGATCAATTCGGCTTTGATGGAATCGACCACCGGCTCTGTAGGTGCAAAATAGGTAGTGCCAGTACCAACCAGCCGGGCAGTGACGCAGGCTTCGCTCACGCGTTTGGGCAGGTCTTCAAGGTCATTGAAGGTGGCTATCCCCCAACCGCCCTTGTAGAGGGCACGTACAATCCCCCCCATGGTGCGTGCTGAGCCGATGGTATCCAGGTCCGGACCACGAAAATTGACCCAGGTATTCAGCTTGTCCTCAATGCGGATATCGACGTATTCTACATCATGAATTTTTATTGCTTCTTGTAAACGATCTCGCATAGTTATCTCCTTGTTCCGCAATAGAATCAAATGAAATTTTAGAAAATCAGGATCGCCTCGCGCAGCTTGCCCCATTTGAGGGCGTCAGCAATCCCCTGCGTAATGGGTCGCTCGGCTTTCCAACCCAGCAGCTCCCAAGCCTTGTCGGCATTGGCATAAGCACCCGCCACATCACCGGGTCTTGGCGGCTGAATCGCTATAGGTAGTTTTTTACCGTAAACCTGCTCAAAGGCAGCCAGGAACTCCTTGACGGTGATACCGTTGCCTGTGCCCAGGTTGATCACGGCATAGGGTGTGTTGGGCTCCCCTGTCTTCTCAATGACTTCGTCAAAGCGCTCGACGGCTTTGATATGGGCCAAAGCCAGGTCCCAGACGTGGATGTAGTCCCGGATGCCAGAACCGTCACGGGTAGGCCAATCCACACCGGTGATGTTGAATACCGGCTCCTTCCCCATCGCCACCTCGACCATCTTCCCGAGTACATGTGTGGGGTTTTTGACGTGAATACCTGAGCGCATCTGCGGGTCCGCCCCGATGGGATTGAAATAACGCAGAGCAATGCCCTTGAGATTGTAGGAATGGCTGAAATCACGCAGCATCATTTCCATCATGTACTTGGTGCGGGAATAGGGGCTGAGAGGTTTGAGGGGTGATTCTTCCGTCACCATAAAGCCGGGCACCACATCGTAAATGGCGGCTGAGGAGCTGAACACCAGCCTTGGGTAGCCAAGCTGTGCAAGCTGCATAAAGAAATCCATGGATTTAACCACGTTCTCACGGTAGTATTCATAGGGCATGCTGACGGATTCGGGTACGACGATCAGCGCGGCACAGTGAATGGTGGCAAAAATATCGGGGTGATCGCCGAAGACCTGCACCACAGCGCTCCTGTCGGCAATATCTGCTTCGTAGAAGATATGCCCCCTGGTGAACTCCCTGCGCCCGGTGACAAGCGAATCAAGAATGATGGGTGTGTGACCGCTGTCCTTCAGGGCTGAAGCGATGGTGCTGCCGATGTAACCCGCACCGCCGGTGATGAGAATTTTCATGGACTGCTCCTTTGGAATGGTCCAACCTGTTCAAACCAAGCTGGGCATTTTTACCAGTATATCTTAAACCAGGGTGTTTGAGGGGGCTGAATTAAAGTGGGGGGTAAGAGTCTCATAGTTTCAATGGACCAACCGTTATTAAAAAAGACCGCTGAATTTGCGCCCGCGGTCTCACTCTTTTTGATCATGCTCCAATTATTTCAGGGTCCTGTTTCTGCTTGTCGCGAAGGATCCTCTTTTGTTCACGTCTCTTCTCAAGCTCGGTGACGATGTGGGCATATTTCTCACGGCTGAGGGGGTAGAAGGTGGCAAACAGAATGCCGGTGATGAGTAGCAAAGCCGGGATGGGACCGATCACGATCTTCAGCCCGAGCAGGGCACTTTTGGGCTGCACCTCAGCATTGGAAACATAACCAGTGAACTCGGGCAGAAGCAGAGAGAGCGGCACTGCGATGGAGTTGGCGATCTTGCCGAGCAGGGTGATCAGGCTGTAAAAAACGCCTTCATGGCGTTCGCCGGTCTGATACTCATCCCATTCAATGGCATCTGAAATGATCGCCCAGGGGAGCACCTGCGCAGCGCTCAAGCCAATCCCTGCCAGCACACACATGATCATCAATATCCACAAGGGTGTTTCAGGTTTCACCAGGATCAACGCACACATCATCACTGCCCAGAAAGCCACACCGATGATATAAGCTTTGCGTTTATTGCCTTTTTTCGAGATCCAGTTCCAAAACGGTAACGCCAGATGGATCGGATGCTGCGCTCGTGGTTGGCTGTGCAGTCACCTGCGCTGCTTGCTGACTGGGTGCTGGCAATGGAGCGGTACCGTTAAGTGGGAGGGCAGCTGTAACGGCGGTCTCTGCTGTTTTTGCACATCCGCTCAGGGCAAACAACAACAGGAACATCCATATTTTTTTGTTTATCTTCATTTTTTATCCTTTTATTCCTGTGCTGAAGCGTGATCTTGTCTCTGACTAATGACAAAACCAATCAGCCATAGGATGAATATCCAGATAGTCCAGTATGCAAAGGAACGCCATAACGGGACTATCCGGACTGGGATCATTGCCAGGTAGGTCAGATGATAGCCGGGCAGCCAAACCGCCCAGGGGGGCGGACCGCTCAGCCCGATGCTGACCAAGCCGCTGAAGAGCACTACGCAGCCAGCCAGCAGCCCGTAGTAATAACGCCCGGTTAACTGGTTGACCACCATTATCACCAGCCCAAAGCTGA
Source organism: uncultured Anaerolineaceae bacterium (assembly GCA_964540765.1). Taxonomy (GTDB): domain Bacteria; phylum Chloroflexota; class Anaerolineae; order Anaerolineales; family Anaerolineaceae; genus CAZJLN01. The sequence continues at coordinate 19,223 of CAZINW010000010.1, forward strand.
ATAACCCCAGTGTCAACAGTGCCAGTTCCTGAAAAAAGAAAACCACAGGAGATACGGGTGGTCCGGGCTGAAAGAAATTCATGGGTAAATTAACGGAATCGGGCATAAATTGTGCCTGCTGAGAATAGCCGGCTTGCCAGGGCAGCGCCACGCCAGCCAGCCCGGCCAGGATGCCCGCTGAACCCAATACGTAGAGCAAGGTAAGCAGTAGCAAGGTCAGCGTCTTGCCGGCCCACCAGGCTTTACGAGAGCGCAGCCGCAGCAGTACAAGTTGGCCCAAACTGGTTTCGGGCAACAGGTCACACACCAGGTAGAGGTAGAGCAGCCCAAAAGCAAAATAAATATTGGTTCGGTTGCCAAAAATCACAAAGAGCATATCCCAGGCGTTGGTAGGCTGCATTGCAAACATCTGAGGTTTCGTAAGGTAGTTAAAACTGCGATAGGCAAGGAACAGCAGCAGCGGGATGGGCAAAAGCCAGCGCCTGCGCAAAAGCTGCCAGCGCAACTGGTAATTGATGAAAGATAGAAAACGCATCATAGACCTCTTTTTTCCAGTTTTTAAAGTGCGGCACGCGATTTGTGTGCCAGAATCAAGAAAGTGAGTATGGAAATGACCATCACTACCCCGAACTGTGCCAGTTGATTGCCCAGGGAGAAACCTCCCTGAAAGGTGTTTACATTAAACGGCAACAAGCTATTGAGCGGGTTAAGAACAGGCTTCAGATGGAGTGCGCGTTCTTCCAGAAAACTCAATACCTGCACGAATACCAGCGGCGCAGCCAGCCCCACGTAACGATTGTGAATGAGGGTAGAGATGGCAAGTCCCATTAAGGCATAGACGGCCCCAAACCCGAAAGCCGATGCCAGCAGATAAAGCAGGTAATAAAGCGGATTGAGAGAATACAACCCACCGAGAAGTCCCTTCGGTTCCCCAGAGACAAAAAGTCCGCCTGCAGTATGGGGCATGGCGTTCCAATCGCTTGGACTGGTCAACCCTGCCAGGAAAATGACCAGCTCCGCCAGGAGCAGGCTAAATCCGCCCGCAAGCGCAACGACCAGAATTTTGGAGGCCAAATACTTGCGATAGGGCACCCGTTGGACAATCAGGCGCAGAAACCCCTGGTTAAGATCATCCAGAAAGGAATCTGAAAAAGGGAGGGTAGCCAGCAACGCTGCCAAAAAACCAAAATCGCCATAATAGAGATTTGAAACAAGCCGGTTGACCGGGCTGAGAGCGATATTGGAGGAAAAGGAAGGAACAGGGGATCGGTAGCTGCCTATAAAAAAGCTCGCCAGTGCCAATGCGATAACAATAATAAAGCGTGGATTGCGAAAAGCCCGCTCCAGCTCTTCACTAAGGATTCTTTTCATGAATGATTCTCCTTGGGTAGATTGGCTGTCTGTGATTTGCGCCGGATGTATTCCTGAAAGGAAGCGTTCATTTCTTCAGTCGAATAGCCCAGGCGTCCCATTTCGGTAAAGAAGTTTTCCATCAGGCTATCGCGCATGGAATGGTGCAGCGCTTCCAGCACGGAACGGTCCTCGGTAATAAAGGTACCTTCCCCGCGCCGGGCTTCCACGATTCCCTGGCGGGCCATTTCCATATAAACGCGTGCGATGGTATTGTGATTAACATTGAACTGCAGGCCGGCATCCACCAGGGAAGGCAGTTTGTCACCGGGATGGTAATCCCCGCGTAAAATCTGTGCACAAATGCGTTGGATGATTTGTAAATAAATCGGTTGGTTGGGATCAAACTCGGACGCCATTGGCCTCCTCCGGGGAATCCTCTATTTTGACCTCTTTCATAACTTCTAACTTGCCCTCGCTCATCATGAAAGCCTTATCGCAGAGCAGTTTAATTTCTCCTTGGCTGTGACTGGTGATTAAGATCGTTTTTCCCTGTTTACGCAACTCAATCAGGTAATCGTAAATCTCGCGCTGTCCATCGAAGTCCAACCCAGCCGTGGGTTCATCCAGGATGAGCAGTTGGGGGTCTTCCATGAGGGCTTGAGCCAGTCCCAAACGCTGGCGCATCCCCACCGAGTACGTTTTGAACGGCTTGCGGTCGTCAGGGTCAAGCCCGACGAAACGCAGCGTCTCGTTGATCTTCTCTGGTGTGGCCTTGCCGCTGATTTTTGCCAGCAGCAGCAGGTTGCGCTTGCCGCTTTCGTTCTGCAAAAAGCCGGGGTGGTCGATCAATGCACCCGTTTCAGCCGGGAATTCCACCTCGCTGCCGATGCGCTGCCCGAAGACCGCCACCTGCCCGTTCGTGGGGAGCATCAGTCCGACCAGAATGCGCAAGAAGACGCTCTTGCCCGAGCCGTTAACGCCGCAAATGGCGTAGATCTGTCCGGCCGGCATTTCGAAGTCCAGCCCGTCCAGAACGACTTTTGAACCGAACTGCTTGCGGATGTTCTTGGCAGATAGGATGGTGTCGTTATTCATTTGCATGTTTTCCTCTCGATTAATCATAATTTTTTGAATGATGGTTTTCCTAACACATCAGTTTCAATGTGTACCATTGGTTTCCGCTTACTCTTCCTGTCTTTGGATATATTCCGTTATCTCAGCGGTTGATTCCGTATAAGCCTGGGCAATCTCCGCGGGGAGTTGGTCAAGGAAAAGGAGCGATGGTGGTTCCCAGCCATCATACTGACCGCCATACAGCAATTCGCCATCGGCTGTATACGACGTCCCCTGATGTCCGGCAATTCCCCCACTCAAAAGGTCGAAATAAGTCCTGTCGATCTGTCTGCCGGTGGATACCCAGCTTCCATCCCGCTGGCGATAGAGGCCGGGTTTTAATGGCATCACGTCTTCCTGCAAAATAATCATTTGCCTGCCGTTCACGACCTCTTCCCACAACTGCAGTTCATAAGTTTCGAGACCACTATTTTTGGTTTCTTCCAAAAAGCGCGTGATGATTTCTCTTTCGTAAAGGAGTTCGTATACATGACCTGCGTCTCCCATTTCACATGAACGACCCTCTTCAGGTGGCGTGAGGAGGGTTCTCTTTGATCATATAACTTCGCCATTGTGCCATCTTTTAATTGAATTTGGCGCGGCAGTATCTGCCCTTCCCGGATGATGAAGAAAAACTGTTCATCACATTCGCCGAACTCATTGATAAAATGAACACCTTGTACATACTGTTCATCGATGCTCTCTGCATATTGTTCAGCAATGCTCTCTCCCTGGATATGTTCCCAGTACAGGTACCAGCCGGGACGGGACAGCCACGCAATGTGTTTTTGCACCAGCATATCCAGTATTTTGAGGATTTCATCCGCATCGGTCAGCGGGTTATCTTCGGTGTAGGGAATGTCCAAAATGTCCGGCTGTATCTCCGTGCTCATTTCCGGCGTCTGGATTGGCGCAGCTTTCTGGGTAAGCGTTGGTTCTTGAAACAGCGCGGTCTCCCTCGGCGTAACCGCAGCAAGATCGGATTCCGGGGCAGAAGCGGGTGTCTGTTGGCAAGCGGTCATTACCACCAGTATCAGACAGCAGAGACAGCGTGTGAATGTCGGAACAATCCTCATTGCGTTCCTTCCTGAATAAATGTTTCCAGCGCCTGTGCGGTCTGATCGTAAACTTGAGCGACAGGCTGCGGGAGTTCTTCGTAGAATTCATAAAAATAGAAAACACCGATATTCGTACCCGAGCGCCAGATGTTCAATTGCTGCCCATTCTGATCATAAAGTTCTCCCTGTGTTCGAACGAGCAAACCACTTTCAGGATCAACGGAAATCCACATCAGTTCCCGAGCTGGCAAATTGAACGTTCCTGCACGCGCGTCGTAGACCATGCCTGCCATTGATGGGTCTGTATAGTTCTTTTCATATTCAATTACGAAGGTTTGTTTACCATCTGCCTCTTCCGTCCAGGCCTGCACGTGTTTCTCAATGCCAGGAACGTCCTGGTTTATGAAGGTTCGAAACCGACCGGCTTCATCATGAATAATGAAGTCATAATTATCTTCTCTTTCGCTAAATGTGATGATCCAGTCACTTTTTAATGTGCAGACAGGACTGGTCTCATAAATAAAATCAGCATTAAACTTTCCTCCCAGTACCGGGTGGATAGAACCTGTAACCCCATCTGCCAGGCGGATGGTGTAAGGCAAAATTTCTCCCTCGTGCTCAAAATAGGAAAATTGCTCCCCGCATCCCAGGTTCCTGTCGGTGACATGCACCCAAAAGTGTTCAATCCGGGTGAAATCGCTGACATCTGCCGTATTGCGTGTGTAATGCAGCCATCCGGGACGAGAGAACCAGGTCAGTTGATGCTCCTGAAGTTGATCGAGAATTTGTTGAATTTCAGCGGGATCCGTCAGCGGATTAGCTTTGGTATACGAAATTCCCAAACTGGTGGGGGTTATTTCTCTAGAATTTTCGACAGCCGGTTGGGTGGGCGGACTGGAAGACGTAACTTCCGGTGACGCATTGGACTCAACGCTGGTCGGGACCGGAGAAGGTACTGCCGTTTGGCAGCCTGCCAGCAGCAGGGAAAATAATAGTGAACCAAAAACCAGAGAAATAAACCGTTTCATAAGAAGACCTCTTACTCCTCTTTTAATGTCGTGTGCATGGCTGGGGAAAGCCCGGATAACAGCCCGACCGGCAAGGTTTTATGACCGAGCTGTACAATCTTTTTGGTTCGAACAACTGCTGTGATTGTGACTGCTTCTGATCAGCTTCAAGAGTATTCTCGGTATTGTTGATTTGCATGACATCCTTCTTCTATCAGGTCGATTTGAAAAAATGCAGGGGTTGTTAATGGGCTGATGCAATTCTTAAGTGGATTAGCACACTATATAGCTGGTGCGCTTAAATCATTATAGAACGATTATCTTTTTTTGTCAATCCCCTGAAAAACAATAAAACATCAAATCCCACCTGTGGATTTCCCCGGTCCAGCTGAGTAGAATGGGGAGGGTGTTTTCCATAGGTCGGCGCAGACGCGCAATAAAATTGCCAAAACTGGATTAGACTCCCCGACCAATTTACGAGTAGCCTTGATCACCGTTCTGGTTCTAAAGTTTAACCAAACCCGCTTTTTTCATTTACAGCCGGTATTCTGTCGTAAAGATTTATCAAAATATGTTATGAGCAATACAAAGGATTCCCCATTTAGTGGCTACATTATCAATTCCTCGCAGTAGAAATCGCCTGAACCCCCACTCATGTTTCAGTCGACCGAATACAGCCTCCACCTCCACAGGCCGCTGGGATCGTAATATCAATCCTTGAGATGATTGAGTTTCTCTTGTGAATAATCTGGGTAAATCAAAGGATACTTGCGGCATAATTAACTGCTTGCGTTACTCGTGTGTTGAAATTTATACTAATCACGATTATAATAATTATGATTAGTATAAACAAGATAACACCCGTTTAACAAGCTGTGGGAGGTATTTATGTTCATCAACCGAAACGCTGAATTAGAGCAATTGAGCCATCTATACAGTTCAGATCGTGCCGAGTTATTTGTCCTTTATGGTCGACGGCGGGTGGGAAAAACTGAATTGTTACATGCATTTTGCGCAGACAAACCACACATCTTTTTTATAGCCACATTAAGCAGTGATTCAGAGCAATTGGCTACTTTTTCCCAGCAGATCTATGGATTCAGTCATTCTGAAGTTCCCGCTGGTTTTACATTCCCTTCCTGGGACGCAGCGTTCCAAGTACTAGCTGATTTCCCTATGCAGCCAAGACCCATAATTATCCTGGATGAATTCACTTACCTGATCAGTGGCAATAAAGCCATTCCTTCAATTTTGCAAAAAGTATGGGATGAAAAGCTAAAAAACACCAAGCTTATGCTGGTGTTGTGTGGTTCCTATATTGGTATGATGGAAACAGAGGTATTAGGATACCAGGCACCCTTGTATGGCCGGCGAACAGCCAGCACTCTTCTTCGACCTTTAGATTTGCCTTCATCTTCGCTATTCTTTCCGCATTATTCCCATGAAGAGCAATTTTTAGCTTGGGCAATTTTAGGTGGAATGCCTTATTATCTGCGTACTTTTAGCGACAATCAAAATATTTTTTCCAATATCCGCCAGCATATTTTAGACGCACAAACAGGTGCCCTTTTCAATGAACCGCGCTTGCTGTTGATGGAAGAACTGCGGGAACCACGCAATTACTTCTCAATTTTGCGTACTGTTGCTCAAGGGCGAACTCGTTTGAATGAAATCGCGCAAGCATCTGGGGTAGGGGAAGTAACCACCGTAGCCCGCTATTTGGATATCCTTCAACAGATGCGTTTGATCACCCGGAGTGTGCCTGCAACTGAGAACCAACCCGAAAAGAGTAAAAAAGGGATTTACCAAATCGACGATCATTTCTTACGATTTTGGTTTCGGTATATTCAACCCAATCAAAGTGGGCTAGACCTTGGTCTAGCTGATGCAATTCTGAAACAACGCATTTTGCCAGATCTGGATCATTTTGTATCTACTGCATTTGAGGAGGCTGCAATAGCTTTCACGGCCCGATTAGCACAAACAGGTGGGTTAACCTTTCTCCCCGAACGGATTGGGGGGTGGTGGAACCGAGATGCAGAGATCGACGTCCTGGCCATTAATCAAACAGAGAAAGCTGCCCTCGTCGGAGAGTGTAAATGGTCTGTCAATCTAGTAGGAACTAATGTTTTGGACGACCTCAAACAAAAATCGCAAGTATTGATAAAGGATTATGGAATTCAGAAAGTACAATTCGCATTATTTGCGCGTATTGGCTTTACACCCGCCTTGGAAGAAAAAGCTGGGGCCGAAGGAATACAGTTATATACGGTGGATTCACTTGTGAACTATCATTAGGTTCAGATATTGTTCTAGAAAGTGGCAATTTCAATCGATTTTCGATCTGACTCATATCGCAATACAAATGACTACTTTGTCCCCCTAGGATAAGCCCTTTTTCCTTGCTATACTCAAATTAATCTGACAACCGAATAACCTATTCTTTCAATCGTTGGCCGGACACTGCCTGCTGGATGCGCACATAAAAGGTGCGCGAGCACGAGTGTCCGGCTTTTGTATTTAAAACTTACGTGGAGGATGCATGACGATATTAATTCCGGTGGTGGGTATTTTATGCACCACGTTATTCCTTTTACTGTGGTATCCGAAACAGATCAAAACAGGCAGGTTGGCTGCTCTTTACACGGTTGATTCTGCACGCTCATTGTCTTCCCTGGATCCGAAATCGCTGGAGTACAAACCTTTGGCCTCCGGGTTGAACATAAAGCCCATTACCTTTCGCTTATTGCGCATTGCAGCTGGCGTGTGCGGAATGGTTGTCGCTTGGCTCTTTCTACCCGGACTGCCGGCGATTGTCATCGGCGGCATCCTTTTCTACATTCCTGGAGCCTGGCTTGATGATCGGGTAAAAAGTCGTGGACGAAACATCGATCAACTATTTCCCATTGCCATTGGCCGCACTGCTGCCGGGCTGCTGGCAGGTGGTTCCGTGCCGGATGTCCTTCAGCAAGTTGGAGAGTCGTTGGAGCTGGAAAAAACCAATCCGCTCACACCTGAATTTGTTCTCACCGCTTCAGAAATGCGCATTAAGGCCCGGGTAGAAGCGCTCCGAAGTCTTGCGTCTTGCAGTCCTTCGGTGTCCCTGTCCAATCTTGCTCAATTACTGGAAGGATACACCGAGGCAGGTGGACGCGCCTATACCGGAGTTCTCACGGATATTTCTAGCCGTGTCCAACAAATCCTGATTGCCCGCAACCGTGCCCAAGCCAAAGCTGGCGATTCACTGGTCTCTGCTAAAGTGCTGCCGGTTGTCTTGATCTTTATCTTGGTTTATCTCAGCCAGTATCCAATGGTGCGCTCTTCTTTGTTCCAGGATTTCCTCTATATTAAACTTTTACCTTTTTGTCCAATCCTTTTTGCAGGGGAATCATAAATCGCTTAACTTTTGATTGGATCAATATAGGTTGCGGGGTGGGTGTGGGCAAGTGCAATGGGTGTATTTGTTTGCATTTAGAATATATCTGATTCGGGCATGCCCGCAACCTAACTTTTGTCATTTTGAATACCATGCCAGTTCTTTTCTGGTACGAAGTGAAGCAATCTCTTGAGGGCGGGTTTGTGGGCTTTTTGAGTTCAGGATCAACAAGCATGCAAACTCGCTTGCGAAAGGTTCCCACCGCCCCTCATTCAACCTTGATTTCGGGTACCGACAATATTCCATCGATTCAAAAACTCTGAATTGTTAATTCCGTGTTAAATCGGTGTTGGAGCAGTATGCTGGTATAAAAATAGACTATAATCCTCTTCGTTTAATTTTCTGATTATTTGTTAACAAAGGAATTGTTGAGGTCATCATGGAAAACTGGGCAATGCTCCCAATCATCGTCGTAGGCGTCGCTTCACTAGCCGTATTGGTTCTGGCTGCCAACTTGGCGGTTAAAAAACTGATTGGCATTGCTGCATATTTCAACCTATCCAGCACTTTCATGGGGATGACGGTGGTTTCGTTGGCAACCTCCATACCCGAAATCACAGCCCATTTCACTGCCTCAACCAACATTCTGACCGGTTCACTCGACTATCACATCGGCTCTGCCATCGTTCTGGGTTCCAATATCGGCTCGGATGTCGTCCAGCAAACCTTTATATTAGGTCTGGTGGTGCTCCTGAGCGGTGAGTTGTACTTCCGCCGCTACTTCTTATGGAAGAGTATGATCCCGATGATCGCATCCACGATCATGTGCATCGTGTTGGGCATCGATGGCACTTACTCCAGGCTTGATGGCTTCATCCTCTTCGGATCATTCATCGCTTACAGCCTGTACCTTTATTTTGATGAGCGCAAGCACTATCAGAAGGAAGATAATATCCCCGAAGATGAAAAGGTTTCGGATAACATTCCGAAGAATAAAAAGCAGTTGCGTGTGGATGCTGGCGTTTCGATCCTCATGCTGGCAATCACAGTCATGGTAGCCTCCCTGGTGCTCAGCGTCACCGAGATCATCGTCAACCGCACTGGCGTCAGCGGTTCCATGATCGGGGTGGTGACCCTCGGGCTGGCATCTGCCCTGCCTGAGCTTACCACGGCACTTGCTGGCGCGCGCCATAAGGAACATGGCATTTCGCTTGGCACGCTGGTTGGGAGCAATATCACCAACCCCCTCATTGGCATTGGCGGCGGTGCGCTTATCTCAACCTATGCCGTACCCAGGCCCCTCATCCTGTGGGATCTGCCCTGGGAAGCCCTCACCGGCGCGATTTTATGGCTCATTCTTTGGTTCAACAAGGGCAGGCTCGGTAAAAAAGAGAGCATTTATTTGATGGCGATGTACTTCGTCTTTATCATCCTGCGGGCTGTTATTTTCAAAGCAGATTTTTAATGCTCTCTGTTGATCAGGCGTAGTCCTGGTCGAGCTGTTCTTCATCAACAGGGGCGGATGCGTGGTCTATTTGAGTCCAGGATCATCAAGCATGTGAACGCACCCGCGGAACAAACAAACCGCCGCCTGGCAGGGGCATGACGTGCCATGCCCGCATATCCATTTGCACCCTTCAGTATCGTTCAATACTGGATGGGATCTTTGGCGGTAACACGCCTCACCAGAAGCAGGACAAGCAAGCCAACCACCAGGAAAAGGATAATGGATCCTACAGCCCAGAGAAGGCCATTTTGTTCCGCCACAAGTGCGTCAAACCCATGATTGACATACCAGTTATTGGCACGGTAGGAAATTGTTCCGAAAACCAATGGACCGACAAAGGTGGAGGTGCGCCCGGCAACGGAGAGGAATCCGTAAAACTCTGCAGTTTTCGCGGCTGGGGCAAGCTGACTGACCATGGTGCGACTGACAGCCTGTGCACCAGAAAGCGAAAAGCCTGCCAGGGCACCGACCACATAAAACCATGTGAGATCTTTTACAAAGAACAGACCTGTAACCGAGGCGATCAACATGAGCAGGGAAAAGACGATGGCTTCCTTGCTGCTTTTCTTGTCTGAAATGTGACCGAAAAGCAAAGCACCAAAAGTGCCGGTGGTCTGGATGACAATCACAAAGATGATCAGTTGGGTCTGCTCCATCCCGAAAAGCGTGGCGCCAATGATGGCAGCAAAGTCCATCAGCATCATGATGCCATCGTTGTAGATCAGAAAGGAGACCATGTACTTGACGAACTCTTTATAGTTTTTAATGGAACGGAAAGTGTGTGCCAGTTTTTTGAATGCCCGGCTGATGGTGTTTTCACCCGCCGGAATTTCTTCCGGAGCGTGCCTTTCTTCAACCCAGAGGAAGGTTGGAATGGAAGATAGCAGGTAGAAAACAGCAGTGATCAAAAACGCATAGGGGATCATCTGATTCCCGATCAATTGGATGGGCAGCAGCACAAGGAGAAGGGCAATGATACCGCCAATCATGCCAACCGCCCAACCCTTGCCTGAGACAAAGCCAATGGATTCGGGCGTGGAAACGTCCGTGAGCAGTGCGTCGTAGAAAACCTGGGCAGCACGGTAGCCCATCTCTGCCAAGATGAAAAAGAGCATGCCTGTGAACACATCGCCTTTACCTACAAAGAAGAGCAGCGCAGTAAAGATAATGGAAATCCCGGTGAAGACCAGAAGGAATTTCTTTTTGGCTTTGGTGAAATCTGCGATCGTACCCAGGATTGGTGAGATGATGGCGACAATGACGGCGGCTACTCCAACCGAGATACCCCACAGGCGCGTACCTTCAGCGCCACCCACAACAACATTTTTAAAATAGGCGGAATAGACAGCCAGAAGAACAACTGAAGCGTAGGCGGAATTCCCAAAATCATAAAAATACCAGGACCAGCGGGATTTTCTGGTAGCCCTATCGACTTTTCTATCCATGATTAACTCCTAATTTATGTGCCTGATAAATATTAATGAGCTGAAGCCATGCAAAACGTGATCAAATATTTAAGCACGAAAAAAGCAGAACGGATACGTGTTTGCCCGATGATGCAATTATAGTGTCAGCATGATGACAAATTCTGTTTATAACACAAAAAATAATTTTCATGGCTGCGAATTTCCCGGTGTAATAGGAATTCTTGAAATGGGAAAGCGGATCACCCCAGCCTGGTTGGTGGAACAGGCGCGCATCCATAACTTTGAAATACCAGTCCCCAAATAAAGGGGGCTTGAGCCAATCTTTATGGAAAAGCTCGGATGTAAGATGGTTTGGATGGTTCCCTGCATAAGTTTCTCTGGATCAGCGTAATATTTTGCCTAAAAGCGGGGTTTTCACACTAATGGCTTCGGATGGGCAGGTTTCCTGGCAGCAGTAACAGCGAATGCACAGCTCATAATCGTAAACAGGCGGTGATTTGTGAGCACCTCCCTCAAAGGAGAGCGCTTTGGGTTTTAGTGGGCACATATCAACACAGGTGCCGCAGGTGGTGCATTTTTCCGGGTCAATCACGGGTCGGGGTGAGGACCATTGGTGCAATACTTTGTTCAGGAGACCCTTTTTAAGGGCAATGCTGCCGTGTAAGCGGTTGACCTGGAAATTTGGCATGATCAAGTCTTCCAATGGCTCTCCCAATAGTTCGATATGATCCAGGATGCCAGGGGAGAGGTTTTCAGCGGCAACCAGGGTGGGGACAAGCCGGGGCTCCAATGCCATCAAGCGCACCATGACTGCGTCCATGGCAGTGGCATCATCAGAGAAGAGCAGCAGACCGATCCTGCGGGAAGTGCCATTGCGCGGACCGTTGCCTTCCATTCCGATGACAGCATCCATCACGCACAGGCGCGGCTGCAGCAGCCGGCTGAGGTCATACAGCATCATGCCAAACTGGGTTTTATCTTTAAGGGTGGCGTGGAATTCGGACTTGACCATGCCGGGTATGCAGCCAAAGAGGTTCTTGACAGCACCGCTGACGCGCATGAGCGCGTGGGTTTTGAATTTTGGCAGGCAGACAATGCCATCCGCAGCAAGCGCTCCCTTGGCAATCAGGAACTGCTTGATGAGCATTCCTTGCGGAAAGGCAACCATCTCACCGTGTACAAAGTCCGCCAGCGGAATGGAGAGGCTTTCGGCTGCGCCTGCCAGACCGCTCAGACTGGCGGAGATGGAGGGGGGGCCAAAGGCAGGCGAGTCCCCATAGGTCAACCTGGCACCGGCAGCCAGCAAGGTTTTGCCAACGGCATGGAGAATGGCTGGGTGCGTGGCGGTGCTTTTCTCAGGGGGATCGCCAATGAGGATGTTGGGTTTAAGCAGAAGCATTTCACCCGGCGAGAAGAATGACTGGGCGTCGCCCAGCAAGTCAAAGCCGGATTTTACCGCAGAGTCCAGTTCGGTGGGGTCATAAGAGCTGCAGCGCACCAGTGCAACGCGGGGTTTGGAAAAGTTTGTCATAATCCTGCCGTAAGCAATAATTAATGCTGAAATAATAACACAATAAAAAAACACCTGCGATTTAAATATAAATTGGAGGAAATATATGTCAATGTTTCTGCAGCATCAAATGTGGAATTACGTAATGCCTCAAAATAAAATGTTACTTTGCTGGTATCGTTGGCTCAAATAAGAATGTTACTTTATGATCTTCCACAGTTTACCTACATTCGTGTCTATTAGATTGCGAAGGATCACGGGATTGAGTTGAACATAGCTATTCATCAACTTTGCCTTATCCTCAAATGATATGTTATCCGAAGCAAGAACCCGGCGGTAAGGTGTTGCAGCCTGATCATACTTTCACTTTGCGTGCTTCGCATGATCAATTTTCCGTCAATGTGGACTTTATCAACGAGCTTGAGAACGGGTTGGAAGAAATTCACATAAAGACGCAGGTCAGCATAAATAGCATCCAGTAGAATTTGTTCCTCCTGCGTTTCAAGGCGATCATAACCGACTGTTCGACGCACCACAGACCAATCCTTCTGTTCGACATGGGCTTGATCATTCTTTTGATAGGCACGCGAACGGGTAAAGGTAACCTTTTCCGCCAGGCAGTAGCGGTAAAGCATGTCGTTGATGAATTCACTGCCGTTGTCTGAGTCAATGCCGAGGAGAGGGAAGGGTAAACGTGTGCGCATGGCTGAAATCGCATCAGACACGGGAGGCTATTGAGGCGCATCTCACCATTGTTTTCGCGGCATTGGCGATCAGCAAAAACATTGAGCGAAAGACCGGGATCAGCATTAAACAGTTTGTAAAACTGCTTCGGCCAATCCGTTCAAGTATCGTGATGTTCAATGGAAAAGAGATTCTGGCTGAATCGATAGTCCCAGAGCCTGTATCAGAGGTGCTAAAAAGGTTGTATCGGGGACACTAAAATGAGCAAGTCGGGTACTAATCTGGTTGCATTTTGTTGGGCAACACTTGTAAACCCCTTTAAAACTCAGAAGTATGAGTGCTTCATTATTTGTTATTGCCAACTGTTAGAGAACACTATTCTTTTCCCGTAAGTTTCTCTTCTCCATCCCAGAAGAGTTTTCGAATTATTTCATTGATTGTATGCGTCATAAGCTTCAATTCTTTCATAAGTCCAGGTTTCCTTGTTAATCCGATAAGTCTCGGTATGCCAATCCTCCGGGACCGCGGCTCGGAAGTAAACATAAGGGGTTCCTTCCAGTATCTGAATGTTCGTCCCAAAACTTAGGGGGATAAGCAGCTTCGGTGTGCCATTCTTAAGATCAGCCCTGTATAGATAGTTATTGTCTTGACTGTTTAGAAAATAAATGTATTCATCATCGCAGGCAAAGTTATATGTTGGAATCTGTAGAACCTTTTTTTGTTCCCTGGTATTCAGGTCCAGAACATAAACCCTGCCTTCCTTGTCAAGATTGGAAAAATAAAGCAAATCCCCTCTTACATAAATTTGATTATATGCCCGCATTTCCCCAAGTGTTTCATCATTCCCTGTAGTAAGATCATAAGCTCGAAGTTCGTAAATGTTGCTGGTGTAGAAGATCTTTTCGCCGTTGGAGGCAAGGCAACAACTGCCAAGGATGTTTTTTATGATCACTTCCTTTTGACCGTGTGGCAGATGCACCCTTTGTAATTCCGAATCCCTCGAGAGCATGTAAAGATCGTTTCCGTAGATAAAAAAGGGTAAAGATTCTTTACCGGCAAACCAGCTGTGCACTTCAAGATCTTCGTTAAGCAGGGATGGATCAACTGGCATGTCCTCCGAGTAAATGATTTTTGACTCCCAGGAGTTAAAATCAATCTCTGTAATTCTGATCTGAAGATCTGTCTTGGTGGCATAGTAAAGCTTGCCCTCCCGGCTGTAGACGGAAGCTATGTGGGTATCTATATAATTCCGATCTAGGAAAGGATCATGAATAACAGCTCTAAGCGTGTGCGTGTGTAGATCTTCTGTCAGAAAAGTCGGGTAGAGCATAACCACTTTATCATCTACCAGGGTGTATTGTGAATTATTACGCGCATTGTAATCGGACGTTGTTTGGATAGGACCTGGCATCGTGCATCCGCTGAAGCAAAGAATTGACAGGAGAATTACGCTCACTGCCAAAACGCCTTTACGAGGGCGCCTGGCGTCGCCAAACCTGCGTCTGATCACGGCAAGCATGAAAATCAAAGCCAGGAACCATGCCAGGATCAACCAAAGTTGTGTGCCGGGGCTGATTTCCCGGAAAAGCACCTGTTGGGCTTGGTTCAAATCCCCCATCTCCGTTCCCCTGAAAAAGCCTTGCCCAAGAATAAAACCCAGAGGACTAGGCAGCAAATATTTCACCGAGGAACTGACCGGCAGTGCGTATGGGATTATTACACTCATCAGCCCGGTCGAAAGTGCGGCTATCATATTCTGCGATAGCACTGAGATGAACATCGTTAGTCCTGCGAGCAGCAGCAACCCATACCCGCGATAAGCGGAAATAGCCAGAAAAGTTTGCCCAAGCGATAAATTCAAGCTAGAGTTTTGAAAGTAAGGCAAACTTTGCAGTGGAAAATTACTATGCGGCAGGCCAAACTTCGCCTGGAAGAATGCGTATTCCAAGGCTGATGAAAGAGCACTTAACAGAATTACAGCCATGAAAATGCTGAATATTTTGGCGCGGATCAGCGGTTTATCCCCCCTTTTAGTTGAGATTAACAAACTTCTCATGTTCGTGTCATACTCCCGGCCGTAGATGGAAGCCGAAAAAAGCACAACTAACAAGACAAATGCCCAATCCACTCTTTCTCTGCCAAGAAGCGCGTTCCATCCCTCGCTGTAAAGTAAATAACGCTCTTCTGGCTCCTCCTGCGCGTACACAAACTGGCTGTAAAAATTTAGAAACAATTCTCTGTTGTTGATAAGTTTTTCCAGTTCCCGGGAGGTCTGCCGATATTCCTCATCTGTAATTTCCCTTTGATTGTATCTTTTTCGCAATTCAAGCAGATTCTCGTTTGCTTGATTGACTTGCTGATAATCGTCATCAATTTTGGATGAAACAGCCTTCGTAATTTTCCCTGAATACGGATTGACAATGGAAAGATATTCAGCACGATTTTCTGGGGGCAAGTTGTTTGAGTTTCTTACTTCCAAACCTAAAGTAACCATTTTTATCATCACTGCAAGGATGATGAGCAGAATCCCATTGTTTTTTACAATCGTTTTATTCAGTTCAAAAGAAAAAAGGTCCATCGCCTTGCCTTTGAGAAATCAATTCTTAAAGATTTGCTGTCAGTTGAAAGCTGTAAAACTAAAACCACGCCGATACTAATCCAGACAATGTTAGCAATCACAGCTGGAATGGCAGCACTGATCGGGTTTCCAAAGAATTTTTGGGCCGTGTATTCCATAAAAAGATACCGGTTCTTGATCAGTAAGGCTGGATTAGTCAACTCCAGGAATGTAAACTGATCCTTGGCTACAAACTGCGACATAAATGGGATAAGGATCGCTCCTGTACTGATGGTAAATGCATACATGGTTTTGCTAAAGATTTTTGAGGCTAACAAAATCAACCCTGCCAGTGAACTCATTCCAAGTGTGCGTAATAGGAAACTGAGCAAGATATATTGCCAGATTTTTAGATTGAGTGGCGTGTAACCGAAAACCTGTACAGCATAAAGTGGGGCACCAAAGCCGCGAAACGGAGAAAACAACGCGAATCCAATCAGATCCCAGATTAAAAACCACAGAGATAAGAAAAGTACAATCGTATATGTAAAAATAATTTTTGTCCTTACCAGTTTCTTCCGCCCATTCTTATAGGCAGGTAAAAGCTGATCCATTTTGGTTTCCTTTTCCCCCACAAAAACAGGCACAATAATCAAAATGCACAATAGCAATACGAGCAAACTTGAAAAGTCATAATGCAAATAATACTTCATTCCCATCAGGTCATAGAATTCATGAATGGAGCGGTTGGAATAGAGCGATAGGATCTGTTGGTTTTTTTTTAGTTCATATGGGGCTTTCTGTTCTTCAAAGAATGCAAGATTCTCTGTTGCGTTTCCGACAATTCGATTAATATCATATGCATATCCAACTGCGTACTCCATTTTCGGCTTTATATTGTCATGAAACAATACCCAATCACCGAAGATGTATCCGGTGATTGTAGCTGGATCATACTCTTGGCTGAAAGTTCCAACCTGTATTATGTTGGTCAATCTTTCGTCTTCTGCAATGACATAATCGATCTTATCCTCAGTCAATTCTCCTGCCAATTTGCTGTTGTATACTTTCTGGAAATTATCCTGGTCATACCAATTTTTGTATTCGTCGCAGCTGAAATAAACCCCAACCATATCTACGGCTGTACATACGATGATCAGGATTAAAACATATGGCTTAATTACAAATTTCCTAAATTCAAATTTAAGCAGGCTCATTTGCAGCGCCTTCCGTATAATAAATATAAGCCTCTTCCAATTTAGGTTTTGTGGGTTCGGAATGTTCATCTGGGGAAGAATCGCTCACTATTCGCAATGAATATACATCATCCGTCAGTTGTATATTGCTGATCTTATAATTCCCGATAAAACGGTCTATATCCTTAGGTGAAACTTCCAGGGTCCAAACATGCCCTTGAATCTTTCTGATCAATTCATCCGGACTTCCAGAGAGAACAATCCTGCCGCGATCCATCAAAACAATGGATTGGGCAATAGATTCAACATCCGGCACAATATGGGTGGCAATGATAATGGTCCGCTCACCAGAAAGCCGCGATATCGTATTCCGGAAGCGAATGCGTTCAATGGGGTCAAGTCCGGCTGTGGGTTCATCAAAGATCAGAATTTCCGGCTCCCCCAACAATGCCTGTGCGATACCTAAGCGTTGCCGCATCCCACCGGAATATGCCCCTATTCTTTTTTTTGCTGCGTCTGTCAGATTTACTTCTTCTAATGCGTGATGGATTTCGTACTGACGCATTGATTTCGGAATGCCCTTTAACTCACAAATATAGTCCAGGAATTCGTCCGCCCGGAAATCTTTATAAAAGATGGGACTTTGCGGTAAATACCCGACTTTGGATGCAAAAATATCACGGTTCTTTTCAAGCGGAACATTCTCGAAAATAATTTCTCCTCCATCCGGACGGAGTGTTCCCATAATCATCCCAAGGAGTGTGGTCTTTCCAGCACCGTTCGGACCGAGAATGCCATAAATTCCTTTTGAAAAAGTAAAAGAGAGGTGATTGACAGCAAACTGTTTGCCATATTTCTTTTGTAAATCCTTGAGTTCAAGCATGATTTTCTATCATCATCCTTCCAGAAAGTTTATTACAATCTTTTCACGAGAGTTTGTCTAAAATGTGTATCGTCCAAGTTTCAGTTTTCCATCAACAGAATAACACACATACACATAGCGGTTTGCCTCATCAACAGCAACAAATGGATAACCATTCTCAATGTTTATTTCCCGCAGTGCCTGCATCGTCTTCACATCATAAACCCTCAATGTGAACACGCTGGCATCCATACCGGGAAGAGTTTTATCCTCTATTCCGACAAAGTATTGACCATGAGGAGAAACGTTGATATTAAAACTTTCTCGCCCCCATGATGTGCCGTTTGTAAAAGGAATGTCCTGATTTTGCATTGTTTCCAGGTCAACCCGGATGATTTTTCCCTCTGAATGATCCGTTACACCATGCCTTTCGCTAAAGTAAATCCCTTCATCGGTTACCTGAATTAATTCTTCATTTAAAGCATCCCATTGTGTAAAATTCAACAATTTTCCCTGCTCCAAATCTATAACCCCGAAACCCGTACTCGCACTGAAGAAGAGATCTGCAAAGCTTAAGCGGGCACTAAAAGCCAAGTAGCTATCGTTTCCTGCAAAGGCTAACGATGTGACCGATGGGTAATCTTTACCTATTTCACTCCGACTGAAGTCAAAGGCGATTTTCTTTTCTTTCGTCCGTAGATCGCCGATCAGTATCTGATTGTTTCCATCATTCGTATAGATAGTGCAGGCTACTTTATCCCCGTTTTGGGAAAGTGCGCAATTTGAGATGTGGTCTTGCGGGAAACCAAACAATTCAGCCAATACGGGTGAATCGACTTTTTCCAAAAGATTATTATATCGACCGAAGAAGGAGGTAGTGTTATCCTGAGGTCCTTCAGGAAAAACTCCGATAACATCCTTTGAATAATAAATTTTAAACCGAGTGGGATCTATCTCTTCGGAAATCAGATTCTCCATAGATAAAAGCTGACCACTCTGGGTGTCAAACAGATAAGCTGCTGACTCCTCGGTAGCTATGAGTAATTTGCCATCATCAAACAGATGAAAGTAATTGCCAGAGTTGTATCGGTCTATCTCCCCGCTTACATTATTCTCAATCAGCCACGAGCTCAGATCAAGATCCCCCTCCGGCAGCAATCCTAACGCACCCTCCGCCTGAGTTGGAGTCTTTTCAACTTCAGGTGTAACCCCGGCTGCCGGATCTGATGTTGCGTTATCGCCTTGCTCCGAATCGTTGATCAGTAGGATGGATTTCGTTTTTGTACCCCATAATTCAGCATTTTGAAAACTTTCCCCGACAGGCAGGATCACTGCATAGAGCGAGTTGAAACGTGCAAATCCACGGGTATCTATGGAAAAGGTATAACTGGCAACCTTATCGTACGGGACCCTCATCATAAAATCTGGCTGTCCATTTATTTTGACTGATTGATGGTTAACAAGGAGCGTCACCCGGTAATCCGCTTCTACCCCGCCCCAGATGCTGGCTGTAAGCTCAACTTGACCATTGCTTGAGTGGAGAACGTTTGGATAGGAGGTTTTCCCCTCAGTCAATCGAAAGTTGGGATGTTCGACTCTTCCTGTGGGGTTATTAGCGGTCGGCTGCTTTTCAGATTCAGGAATGGGTTTCGTCATAACTTCGACGAACGTACTGCTGCTTGCCTGAGGAGCATCACGCTTCATGACTACGGGGGGCATTTCCTGGAGATCCCCATCCTGGTATATTCCAAATGATTGGGTTTCACTCTCCGGTATAAAAGATGGTTTGAAGAGAAATATCCTTTCCAGTCCTAAGGTTTCACCTGCTTTTCCCGTAACCGGGATGAAGGAAACTGTAAACTCAACAGTCTCATTTGCTCTCATTCGGTGCGTGCTGAGGGTCATCTCCTGCTCGATGGCAGGTGGATCGTTTTCTGTCTGAGTTGTCTTAACGATTTGGTAAGGCTGTAGGACGCCATCCAAAAAAAACATAAACCCCAATTCAGTCTCGGTACCTAACCCGACAATTTCAAAAGTAAACTCAATGGGCTGCCCATCATAGGTGAAAGTATCTGTCATTGGATTGAAACCGATGGGGTTGACTGAATAAGCTCCCACCCCTCCGGATGAAGAATTACTTTGTTCGAATGGATTAGGCGGCAGCAAGGTGGCTGTTGGAATCGCCGTCGCAGCCTTGCTTGAACAGGCCGCCAGAGACAAGATTAAGATGGCGATGCTGCACAATGTAATTTTAGTTCGGTAGTTCATAGTGCCTCCAAAAAACGCTGGTCGTGGAGAGTAGTTTATAATTCATAAAACCTCTTCTGCAGAGTATAGCTTAGAGAAACTGTCCTTTGTTTTACGAATCGGTAACAACAATAAAGTGCCATAGGCAAACCTCTTTTTGCCGGTGTTACCAAACTGTAACACCCATGGTCATTTAGGCATGTTTACGGTTTATGAATTAGTTGACGTGTTACGGGCGAGTGTCGTAGAAAACATACTCAGTGGCATTGATCCATTGCATATGTGTCGTCCACAATCTTAAAGTGGTTATTCCTGTCGGATTCTGACAAGATGTGGAAGCAGTTTTTACGTTGTACCCACCCCAGTTTGCATTTGTGCTTAGCGTAGCTCCAGTAATACTGTTTTGGAGTTCGCACTTTACCTAGGGGCGATG
Organism: uncultured Anaerolineaceae bacterium; assembly: GCA_964540765.1. Taxonomy (GTDB): domain Bacteria; phylum Chloroflexota; class Anaerolineae; order Anaerolineales; family Anaerolineaceae; genus CAZJLN01. The sequence goes on from CAZINW010000010.1 coordinate 39,553, forward strand.
ATCTGAATGCTGCCAAATTTTACCCCGCGCAGCATTGCTTCCTGCACGATTTGCTCCAGCATTTCTTTGCCGAAAGGTGGTCAGCGTGGAATGATCCGGTGCTTTTGAGGACTAGGACCAGCAGCCGGATGCCAACGTAGATTGACGCCATCGCTAAAAAGCAGGGTTGAATGTGATAGGTTGATTTCGACGAACATACCGTGGGCAGATGCACTTTGGATCGCATTGTTCATCAGGCGAGCAGGGTACTCTGTTGGGTCGCCAAAATACCAGGCAAATTTATGGGGCGATTGTGCTGCAACGACAGATGTAATGATTTTGCCAACAAGGGTGTCATTGATCTGCTTAGCAAGGGTATTGGCTTCTGGGAGTTCGATCATATGCGATTTCCTTTCAAGAAAATTTTATCATGACCTGTTTCTGACCTTTAAAATCAACTTTCAAAATATAATACAAATAATAATTTAGGTCCAAAAAGATTAGATCATGAGCCAAAAAGGGTCTTCACCTTCTCGTCGTAGCATTCGTTTACCAGGGTATGATTACTCCCAAGCTGGCGCTTATTTTGTAACGATTGTGACTTATGATCGCAAGCCCTTGTTTGGTGAGGTAAAGAATGACGAAATGCATCTCAATGCCCTGGGTAAGATTGCTCAAGACGAATGGTTCCGCACTTCACGTTTGCGCCTCTATGTCAAACTATTAGAAGACGAATTCATCGTCATGCCCAATCACATTCACGGCATTATTTGGATCACGGATACCGTAGGGGCGTATCGCAATACGCCCCTACCCACCCAATCATTTCATTCACCAGGTATTGGAATCGGTGCCATCATCCGTGGGTACAAATCCTCCGTTACGAGCATAAACCAACTACGTCAAACCCCTGCAACCCCTATTTGGCAGCGGAATTACTACGAGCATATCATCCGCAATGAGCAAGAGATGCAATCCATCGCTGACTACACCATAACCAATCCATTGAATTGGGAAAAGGATGCGGAAAATCAGGATTAGGATGGGGCGGCGACCTTCCCCATTTTCATGACCAAGTAAGGATGTTTCGATCTTACATATATCGGTGTAAAATTAGACTGAGTTCATAAAATACTCATGGGAGACAATATGAACATATCATCACTATTAATACGGAAAGCCTCACACTCTCTTATCGCGGGTCTCTTAATCGCCAGTATGCTGAGCTCGTGCATTTTAATTTCCGAGACACCCACTTCAACAGAAGGAGTAAATTACGAATTAACCCCAACAGTGGAAAATCCGGCGACGCAGGAATTGACTTTGGTATCGCCAACAGAAGTGGCAACGGAAATGCCAACCATAACCCTGACCCCCGAGCCGACAGCAACAGCTACAGAGACCCCCGAGCCAACACCGACGGTGGAACCAACCAGTGTTACTTTTTCAGAAAAATATCCGGTCAAATGGAGCGAGGGTTACACTGCCAACGTTGGAGGCATGGAGATTCCGATTGATATCGGATTAACTCATTGGGTAATGAATCGGCCCGATGAGCCAATTACTGAAATTTACATCGCAGAAGATATGGTGGATAAGGTTGGAGACTATTTTATGCATATGTGTTTTTGGCGATATACTCAGCTGATGGATCATTCTGATGTTACTTATGAGCAATACTTAGATTTGGTGGCAAAAGGTGAAGGAAAATTGGAAATTGCCACTTACGATGAAAGTAAACCTGATCAAGAAGTACCTGAAGTTACTTTAATTGACCCACGAAATGGTTTTTCCTTTGCTTGGACAGATAGAGATTTACCAATGGAATTGTATACATCAAGTTACTATATTGGTAGTAGTTTTGAAAAATTTATGGTGATGGAATATTTGCCTTCTTCAGAAGTAAGTTTATACAAAAGTTTTGATTATCCAAAAGGAGTAGCACTATCAATGATGGTAAAAGATGCATTATTTGATATTATTGATAATATTTCTATAAATAATTTGTGTTTAATTAATGAAACCTTGAAAAACGGTTGTGCGCTTTCAAGGTATCAAGAAATATTTAATACTTGGAGAGGTGATATTGGTGAGAAGGAGTTGGATTTTTACAATGGAAAAAGAGATACTCCTTTGTTTGAAATTGTACAGCCATAAATAATTTGTTATAGTATTTTGTAGATGAGGTATTTTAAAAATTGGTATTTGGCTTTATTGATATTAGTTATTTTATTTATAGGAATTGTTTCGATTCTGATGGTTCGTTTTGAAACAGAAGGTAAATTTAATAATCAAAATATTAAAGTGTCGTCTGTTGTAGGTAATTTGTTTTTAATCAAATCAAAAAAATTGGGAAAAGTTAAACGAGTTAAATTTATATTTACACAAAAAGAACAGGAATTATTTAAGAGTCTTGATGTGGTAGATGGGAGTGTGTTATCGAGCATGAGTATTGGTCAGACAGGATCTACAACTATAATTGTAGTTCATCTTCGAAATGATATTTTTATGCAACTTTATAATGAAAAAAGCCAACTTGATCGTAAACTTATGCGTTATCTTTGTTGGACAATTGAGAATAATTCTTCTTCTAAATTTTGTGATATTAAAGTGGATGATTTTATTAAATGGAAAGATAAAATTAATTTGGGTAAGTTTATAAAACTTATTAGTGAAAGAAAATTAAGTTTAGTGAAAGTTGTATATGCGGCTTGTTCGGGTACAGTAAGTTGTAAAGCTATTGATTGTTTATGTTCCATATTGGGATCATGTAATGCGCAGGGGGAGGCTTGTGGCTCAGGTAATGCTGGTACTTGTACTTGTGGTTGTACTGGGGTGATGGGTACTTTTATGAGTTGTTCGGGTCTTTCAAATGAATTTTCATGTACGAATGCTGCATCTTACGACTGTGATGTTGGTTATTGTCCGGTGCCGGATCAGACCTGTACGTGGTGTACTTGTTCATGGGGATCTTGGAGCCCATGTTATCCAAATTGGGCTGGTTGTATTAGGGATCGTACTTGTACTTGTGATCCTGATGATTGTGGTAGTTGTAGTGGAGATAATTTTGAGGAGTGTCCGGTGAACTGTGACGGTAATACTTTAGCTAATTGTCCTACCAATTGCGGTTATGGTGGCGGAACACTTGAGGGAAGTAGAGTCGGATGTGGTTGTTCGACAATTAATTGTCCGGCGACGGAACCATGTTGTACTGTTACAACTCCCAACGCTCCCGTTTTGTCTGCTCCGGCTAGTGGGACTATTGTGAATGTTAATTCGGCGGTAACTTTGGATTGGGATGCAATTAGTAATTGGGGTGTTGGTTGTCCAACAAACAGTAATAAATATGAGGTTTGTGTCATGTCTGATAGCACTTGTGATTTATTGAACTGGGTTAGTGTTGGGACAACCACTTATAGAGCCTGGACACCGACTATAGGTGATAATACGGTTACCTGGAAAGTAAGAAGTAATAATGGGAGTAGTACTAATGAATCTTTATCCCGGACTTTGTATGTGGAGAATCAGTTTTGTAGCCCGACTGGAGGTCAAACAAGATCTGGCGTATTTCGGCTTGTAAATGGCGCAACGGTATATTTATTGCGAATTGAATCGTAGGGGTGACCGGCGTATTTTGGCTTCCCAAAGGGACACAGCGTGTGCGAACTTTGCGAACTTGACCCTCCATTCGCTTTTTATTCCCGAACGAAGTATGATCTTTATCCCTTGCTGTATGATAATCCTTTATACAGAAATGTCTGCAACATCAAATGTGGTAAAGAATATATAAAAAGGGACATGCTATAATTAATAGATGGATGCGAAACAGGTGAAGGCTTACATCCAGGGAAAAAGAGCAGCCGAGGTTTTCCATATCCAGGAAAGAAGAAATTCCTCGTATGAAGAGCGTTGGCAGCAATTGAATGCTGCTTACAATCTGGCTTTTAGCATGGGAATGACCGCATCTCGCACCGATGAAATGGATGTATATTTACGTTGGGCAAGGCTTAAAGACGCATGGATGAACCAGCAGGCTCTTCAGGATTGACCTTTTATCACATGTGATCATATTCCAAAAAATAACCAGCTCTAACAGGTCATCAGGTCTCGTTTTCACGGCTGCCTGTCTGCATCGATCCATAATTGTTCCCCATCCGTGCTGAGACGAATGGAACCCGCCTGGTCAGTACGCAGGAGAGGCACCCCGCTAAATACTCCTGCCAGGGGCAGGTCACCATCCAGCGGCAGGCTGTTCTCATTCACTGACAACAGCACAAGCTGTGGGCTTGATCCTGCAAACAGGTCAGCTTCTTCCAGGCTGCTGGAACCTGGCAGGATCATCACGGGCGAGGTGACAGGGATATTTAGCTTAAGTTTTTCTGGATCACCGAACACCAGGAGGGCATTGTAGCGTTCCCACTCCAGGCTGAAGGTGCTGGCGTCCTTCCCGCCTTCAAGCAAAGTCAGTTTTGCATCATTTCCCAGCTCCAACCAGGCGCCATTTGAAAGTAAGGTTTGCGATACTTGTGCTTCCTGGTAGGATTGGTAAAGCTGCCTGGTGGTCTGGATCACATCCGGGTCGCATGCCCAAACCACCTTGTCAATCTTAAAATGGTCCTGCAAATCGATCAGCGCGCTGACGTCATCCTTGCGGCAAAGCGGGATCACCAGCATATCCAACTCCTGCCTGCCGAATGGCAAGGTTTTGCCTGTTTCCTCACGCAGGGAAGATGCCTTCACTGAACCATTGATCAGCACGTAACGTCCGCCGGGGGTTTCAATCAATGCCACCGGGTTATCGCTGTCTGGCAGTAAATTCAGGCTCAATTTGCCATCCGGCGCAGATAGCACAATGGACCAGGTGACTACTGCGCCGCAGCCCAAAACGAGCAACATTGTGTTTGGCGTTGCCAGGCGTTTGAACAAAGCGTTGCGATCTTTGGTAAGTGTCAGGGTAAAGAAAATGACATAGTAAATGACGACCCAGGCAAGGGGGAAGTGCCCAAAATGAAGCGTGACCGGTGCAAGATCTGCCAGCCAGGATACCACCCGGTTGGTGTAAGCTGCAAATGGCCATGCCAGCCATGCCAGGGCACGACCAATGTCAGGCGCAATCAATCCGCCTGCCAGCGCCAATCCGCCAAGCAACATCACAGGGGGTTGTACAGGGAGAATAAGTGGGTTTGCCAGCAGGAAGAGCCAGGAAAGGTCGCCGAAATGCCAGGCGATCAATGGCAGGGTGAGTGCCTGGGCGACCAGCGTGAATATAAAATATTCGCTAAAGGGTCCCGCCAGGCTGCTGGCAGTCTCTTCATTCAAATGCCGGGCAAGAAAATCCTTCAGACGAGCCTGGAGGGGACTTGCATAGAGCACCAATCCCAATGTAGCAAAGAAGGAGAGTTGGAATCCGACATCCCAAGGCAGGTTGGGGTTGATCAGGCACATCAGGAAGGCAGCCAGCCCAAGGGTATTGAGACCGTTGCCCCGCTGCCCGATCAACGCCCCCAGCATGCCAAAGCTTCCCATCACAACCGCGCGCACTACGGATGCATCAGCACCCACCAGCAGGGTATATCCTGTGAGAACCAGCAGGGCAGTCAGGGTGCCACGCCGGGGACCCAGCCAGCGGTTCGTATAGGTGGTCACCAAGCCTGCCAGCAGTGCAATATTGAAGCCTGAAATGGCGATGATGTGGGCAGTTCCTGTGACCTGGTAGGCAGATTTAAGTTCCTTGGAGAGCCCATTGTCATTTCCCAAAAGGATGCCTGAGAGAAGTTCGGACTCAGGGGAGGGGAAAATATCCTGCAACACCAACTGGGCATGTTCTTTGAGACGGTAGAGCGCTGCAAGCACAGGATTGAGATTCCCACTATCAATAACTTCTACCTGGGCAAAGGAAACCACGCTGTAGATGCCTTTGTTGGCAAGGTAATCCTGGTAGGAGAAGTCTCCACTATCCGGTGGGGTTTGAAGCTTCCCACGCATGGAAAGCCGATCGCCATAGTGATAGGTGCTGCCTGGCATCACCTGCAAGATCAGGCGTCCCTGGACCGCATCAGGCGCTGCCAAAGGTTCGTCGGAGCTGAGCGGTGTGAGCGACTCCACCCGAACCGTCAAATTGATATTGCTGTCATAAACCTCAGGTGGGGACGTGACCACCCCGATCATTTCCACAATTCCCCGTTCATTGTAAAAAGCACTGTGAGATGGCGTGATGGAAGGCTGCCCTGCCTGGTAGCGTAGACCGCCGATAAAGAAAAACAAAATCAGAAAAAGAAATGGCAGATGGCGTGGACTGTTGTGATTACGTTTTACCACGACAGATGTAAGCGTAGTAATTAAGCTCACTCCAGACGCAACAAGCCATATCATCCGGGAGAGTTTGACAAGGTACGCAGCAGTAAGAATTCCCGCCAGGAGGGCAATTGATAGCCAGAAAAATGGCATGAATTTGGGGATGACGATCTCTTTTGGATTCTTGTGCGGTGGTGATGATGGCTCTGGCATGCAATGACCTGTTTTTTTACGGATCAATCAGGATTTTTCAAGATCATCTCGCTCTTCCATCATCCGTTCATACTTGTAACTTTGGCATCATCATATAATGCTTTGGGCTGGTTGGTTTTTAGCTGCCAATAAAGCTTTCAGGCGCGGGTGATCACGATAAAAACCCCGTTTCTCTTCAGGTAACAGGGCGGCAATCCGGCACATGATCTCATCTGTCGAATTGACCAACCATTCCTTGTGATTATCCTTTTCCAAAGGGGGTAAATGATAGGCTTCGCCAAAACGTACTGTCACATCCATTCTTTTGAAGTGGGTAAGACGGCTGACCATATCGGCAGAGCCCATGACAACAGCAGGTACGATTGGTGCCCTGGCTTTTTCTGCCAGGAAGGTGGCACCTGATTTGCCCTCCTGCAAGGTCTGGGTTCTGGAGCGGGTTCCTTCAGGGGCAATCCCGACGATCCAGCCTTTATTGAGATATGAAATGACTTCCCGGAATGCTCCAAAATCGCTTTCGTCACGGCTCATCCAGATCACACCGAGTGAACTCAGAAACCAGCGAAAGAATGCATGTTGCTGGTACTCACGTGCAACGACGGGGATCACATCATGGCGCGGGGTTGAAAGCATCAGGAAGGGTGTATCAAGCCGACTGATATGGCTGGTCGTTAGTAAAAAACCCCCCGTCTGGGGGACCTTGTCATAATCGATCACTTTGAGGTTGACAATTGCCTTGGCAATAAAACGGACAGCGGACATAACTTGTCTTCTTTTCATTTGACCATCTCCACGTCTTGGCTTTGTCTGCGCAGCAATAAGGTAAAGCTGATATACGCCGCCAGGATCAACAGCCCGAGGATCAGTACAGGCAGGTAATACAAAAGCGATTCAAAATCGTTCGGTGTTTTATCAGGCTGGAGGATGAATGGCAGCAAAGCGGCTGCCAGTGCAAAGGCGTTCCAAAGACCATGAATAAAAACTGAAAGCGAGAAGGTGCCAAGAAATTTCAACGGTTTACCCTGACGCCAGGTTGATGCCAATCCCCAGCCGGTCAGACCCCCTGTAAAGATATGCAGAAGACTGCCTCCCACCCTGCCAATGGTCAGGAAGATCCAGGTCTGCCCATCGGTTGCATTGATCAGGTTGAAGAGACCCTCAATAAGGGCAAAACCGGCACCTGAAATCAAACCAGCCACATAGCCTTCCGACGGGCTCAATTGGCGCCCCGCCAGCAGCCAGACGCCGAGGGGTTTTAACGTCTCCTCAATGAGCGGTGTAATAACAGCCACAACCACCATGATCCAGAAGATGACAGAGGGTTGGGTCAGGTAAGGCTGCAAACTTTCGAGAATGGCATCCAGATCAGTACCTGCCGTGGTAAATTGCATGCCAAGGCGGGTCAACAAATCCATCACCTCAGGCCTGGAGGATGCCCAGATGGCAAATACAGCCAGGCCAATGATGAGGGCAATCACTTCCACAAATATGATCAACAGGGGGGTGCCGGTGAGCCCCAGTCCAAGCAATCCCCATTTGCGCTGTGGACTTCCTCCTTCGAGATCCCAGCATCCAAAATGAACCAGCCAGAGCAGCGGCAGGCAGATGGCTAAAATCCCAAGCAAGGGCAGGAGAATCCCGGAAATGTCAGGGTTCTTGCCTGCCAACCATCCCAATCCCAGGATGAACGGCAGCGCCAGGATGGAATAGCGCATCCAAGTATGCATGCGTGGGGAGTTGGTATCGAGCCAGGCAGGAAGTGCACGATTTTTTATGCGGTAAAGCGAACTGATTGCGGAGGGCAGGGTCAACAATCCAAGCGTTAAGAAAACCAATGCAAGCGTAAAGAACATCCCCCTATCGCTGACAACAGCATTTTGAGATGGTCCACCCCATGCCCACAAACCCAGAAACAGGGCTGCCAGTCCAAAAAGGAAGATACTGGCAATAAAGCTCAGTACTGCCTGCAAAACGGAGCGCCAATTGCTCTTTTTTGCGGTGGTCAGGTCAGCCCCACTTCCGGAATAACTCATTTTTCCTCAATGGTAATAGTGATAATGCGGTCCCCTTCTGCTTGAGTTGGGTCAACTGATGTATCTCGTTCTGTCAGCTTGTTCAACACATCCATACCTTCCAGGACTTTCCCGAAAATGGTATAACTCCCGTCTAAATCTGATGCCTCGGCATAGGTGATGAAGAATTGGCTGCCATTGGTATCTGCGCCGGAATTAGCCATACCCAGGATCCCTGCCGCATCAAAGAGAAGATCAGCATTGATCTCATCGCGGAACTGGTAGCCAGGGTCAGCCCAGCCGGTGCCAGTGGGATCGCCGGTTTGCGCCACGAAGTCGTACATGACGCGGTGGAAAGAAATATCGTCAAAGTAACCATCCTCTGCCAGGAATACAAAGGAATTGACTGCAAGGGGCGCTTTATCTGCATACAGTTCAAGCACAATATCACCTTTTTCAGTCTCGATGGTTGCTGTGTAGGACTTTTCCGTGTCGATCACAAAGGGAGGGCACTCCGTATACAGATTATCTCCATGATCATATACCTTCATCAGACCGGAGAGGGAGTAGAAATCCATATTTCCCACATAGATGCCATTGACGAACAGAGTGGGTGTGGTCTGCAAACCGACAACTGCGGCTTTATCATAGCTCGCTTGAACTTTCTGGACAACTGTGTCTGAATTCAGATCCGCCTTGAATTGATCCACATCCAACTCTAATGCATCAGCTTGTTCTTCAAGCCAGGTCTGAAGGGCAGCAGTTTCGTAAGAGGACCAGACGGATTGATTGGTAAAAAGCAGTCCTCCCATTTCCCAGAATTTCCCCTGATTGCCGGCTGCTTCGGCTGCTTGCGCCGCCAGCGTCGCATTGGGGTGGAGCGATTTGAGTGGTAAATGTCGGAATACGACGCGGACTTCGCCAGGAAAAGCTTCAACCAATTGTTCGATTGCAGTCCAGGCACCACTACAATAAGGGCACTGAAAATCACTGTATTCAATGATCGTCAGCTTTGCATCGTCCGGTCCTTTAATGTTGTCGCTCTCTGTTACAGGACCGATGATTTCATAGTTCTTAATACTCTCTTCATTCTCAGGAGATAATAACCCTGGCACGACTTCACAGACCATTTTGCCATCCTCATCTTTGATGGGCAGGGGCTCTGTTGGAACGATCGTTCCCAGGTCTACAGTAGCCTGGGTCAGGTCCGCTGTATTTTGGGCAGTTGGTACTGATGTAGCTTCTTCAGTTGGGGTGGTTTCAGTTTTTGGCGCACACGCAGTCAGAGTCAGGCTTACTAGTAAGATTACAAACATACTTCTTTTAAGTGTCATATTGTACCTTTCATATTTATTGCATGTCCATCCATGACTTGGGAGAAACATGCATTGGGATTTACTGTAATTTCAACAATTAAACATTAAGAATTAGCCAGGCGGGTTAAAACTGTTTCTTGCATTTGCTTTTGAACGATATCCATTGGCTGGCTGGCGTCAAGTAGTACCCAGCGCTGTGGTTCTTCGGCGATCAGGTAATGATAACCCTGCCTGACCCGTTGGTGGAAAGCAACCTCATACGCGTCCAGCCTGTTCCATTCATCCTTTTTGATCTTGCGCTGCAGACCGGCTTCCACGTCGATGTCAAGATAGATGGTCAGGTCAGGTTTGAGACCGTCCGTGGCAAACGCCAGCATGCGCTTAAGTGTCTCCAGATCCAGTTGATGTCCGTAGCCCTGGTAAGCCAGGGTAGAATCGCCGTAACGGTCGCAGAGCACCACCTTGCCTGCCTGAAGGGCAGGTTTGATGACCTGATCCACCAGTTGAGCCCGTGCAGCCAGGAAGAGCAGAATTTCTGTACGCGGAACCAGCTCAGTATTTTTTAAATTGATGAGCACATCGCGGATCTGGTCACTGATGGGTGTTCCACCAGGCTCTCGCGTGGTGATGACTTCATAACCCTGCTGGCGCAGAAAATCCGCCAATATGGGCATCTGACTAGTTTTGCCGCTTCCTTCAGGACCTTCAAGGGTGATGAACATACGTCTTAATCCCTGTAAATCCTGACATGGCGGTTGGGCTCCTTGCCGAATGACTGTGAGACAAGGTTGGCATCGCGTGCCATGTCGTGCTGAAGGCGGCGGATGGTGGCAGCCGCCGGCGGAAGGTCAATGAATTTCTCACCGTTCAAAACAGAGCTGATGGCTGCCTGGGTCTGATCGCCTGCGTCCATGGGATAAGGATTGTGGTCTTCCGGGATGCCCACATTGAACATGTCTGCCAGGAATTGCTCCATCTGCTGGATGGTGTTGGCTTTAAGCACGAAGACTGGAATACCGCGCTCCTCTGCTTCGATGATTGGCTGCTGGCGTTCACGGTAATAGCGCCGCAGGGTGACGAAGGTGTCCGCATCTTCGAGGTTGCGCACCACCCGTGCCGGCACACCCAGGTATTTGATAGTCTGAATCAACCGGTTGCGTGCCACACCGTAAGCATACAAACTTTTTTGTTTGGTGCTGGTTTGTTTTTCAGAGCTTCCCGGCAAGTCTTCAATGACTGTTTCGTACCTTTGTTTCTGGCGACTGTCACCATTTCCCCTTTGGAAAGGTGACTTTTCCATGCCATTGCTGTGTTTGAGGGTCTGTGAGGCAGTCGCTGCAGCCGGGATCACGGCTTTTTGGATATGGATCTTGTTTTCTGCATCTCGGAAGCGAATTTCAGGCGGCAGCGGATAACCCCTCAAAAGGGCATCCACTGAGGCAGCGATGTCAGCATGCACAGCAATGCGATGGCGATCCTGGATCTCCACCAGCACCGCAAACGTAGGTGGGGCACGCCGTTCAAGCACGGTTTTTTGGGTACCGCGTCGACGCGCTTCATCATCGGAAAGAGTGACCGATTCAATCCCGCCAATCAGGTCGGAAAGGGTGGGGTTGAGCAGGATATTTTCAAGGGTATTGCCATGCGCTGTACCGATCAACTGAACGCCACGCTCGGCAATGGTGCGGGCTGCCTGGGCTTCTAATTCACGCCCGATTTCGTCAATCACGATCACTTCCGGATTGTGGTTTTCAACCGCTTCGATCATGACTTCATGTTGCAGTGAAGGTCGCGCCACCTGCATGCGGCGGGCAGCGCCGACAGCCGGGTGCGGCACATCGCCATCGCCACCAATTTCGTTGGAGGTATCCACAATCACCACCCGGCGTGATGATGCCAGAATCCTGGCTGCCTCACGCAGCATGGTGGTTTTTCCCACACCGGGTCGACCTAGGATGAGAATGCTCTGACCGGATTTGATCAGATCCTGGATGATGTCGATGGTGCCATAGACAGCACGACCAACGCGGCAGGTGAGCCCGACGATATGACCGCGGCGATTACGGATGGCTGAAATGCGGTGGAGTGTGCGTTCAAGACCCGCGCGGTTGTCAGCGTCAAAATCACTGATGCGATCAGTCACATACGCCAAGTCTTCCTGGATTGCTTCCTTTTCGAAGAGGATCACCTCGCGCCCCACAAAGCGCGCGGTAGGATAGCGCCCCAGGTCCAGGATCACTTCCAGGAGATTGTCGCTGTCATCAAGTTCAAGTACTTTTTGAGCTACAGATGGGGGCAATACATTCAACAGTGCCTCAAGGTCATCTGTTATTTTTTGAGTTTGCGTCATTTTCTAAGAATATGCTTACCTTGCTTCTTTTATTTTTGAAGACAAATGTCTCCATCTTGATTTTATCCCAAATCAGGTGCCTTGTGGTAAGGAAATTCATCCATCGTAGGTTTTAAGGCATGGAATGGAGTTATTGCTGTAGCCCGGATGGGTTTGAAGTTGATTTTTGTTCAATATGGGCTACAGGCAAACTTGTGTCTGCCCTGCTGTTTTTCAAATCGGGTAACTCCAGGGCATTGCTGACCTTTTGTCGCAGCGCCATATATTTGACCATTAACACCTGCTCTGGGCTGCAAGTTGCATCCAACTGCTGCATGAGGTCATCCAGCCAGGGTTGATAGGAACGTACGCAGATGGACACAGGTCGTTTGCCAGGTGATGGCAGGCATGCCAGCATATCACTGATGACCTGTGGATCGTCTGCGGTGCCGGGATGAATAATGGGCAGTGCCCAAATGCCTTTTGGACCGTAAACCAGATCAACATAACCTTTCAGGTCACCATGGGCATCTGTGTAAACCAGCCCGAGCATGGCACGCCGCGTAAGTGGTTCCAGGTTGTGGAAGATTTTTGGCACAAGGCTTTGATGCAATGCACGCATGGCGTTAATATCGCAGCTGTTCCAGACCCGCCAGCAGTGTTCGGATTTTTCGGAAGTAATCCTGGCAGGATCCAATTGCCAGAAGCGTTGTTTCGCCCAGACGTTGAAATCAATGCGGCGGAAGGCTTCCAAAAAAGGTGAGAGCGTGTCGAGTTCGCACATCAGGCTGAAAGCACCCCAGGTTGCGCTTGCCCGCGTCATCTCCTCAAGCAGTTCTGTCACATTGCTGAGGTCATCGTCTTCCCCTGCGAGGAGGTAAATCAGTTGGGCAGATTGCGAGCCGAGCTGATGGGATACCTGTCCAACCATGGGTTTCTGCTCTCCTGCAGGCTCACAGACGACAGTCAACTGGTCAAAGGCAGGGTTAATGACAGAGAGAAGATTGGTAAACGTGAGGGGACTGCCGCGGGTGATACGCTGAATGCTGTCGAGGCTGACAAACCTTGAGGAGGACTGAAACAGGGCTGGCAGGTCATGCCAGGCTAAGGGACGGATTGCGATTGGACCATCTCCATGAAAAACCGGTGAAAACGCACGTCCTCTGTCAACTCAGGGTGGAAGGAAGTTGCCAGCAAATGTCCCTGTTGGGCGGCAACAATGCGTCCATCGGGCAGGGTTAACAGGGTGTGTGTGCGACCAAAAACGCTCTCAATGATGGGGGCGCGGATGAAGACGGCATGGTAGGGAAAATCCTCTTCCCCACGGTGAACCAGGAAAGGAACCTCCAAGTCGATCTCAAAGGAATCCACCTGGCGCCCAAAGGCATTGCGTTCCACCGTCATGTCCATCAAATTGAGCAGGGGTTGTTTGCGGCGTGCATCTTTGGATAGAAAAATGGCACCAGCACAGGTGCCCCAAATGGCTTTTGCTTGACCGAACTTTTGTAAGGGCTCCATCAGTTTGTAATCCACTGCCATTTTACCGATGGTGGTGGATTCGCCACCAGGAATGATCAAACCATCCAGATCGTCCAACTGATACGGAAGGCGCACTTCAGAGCCAATCACACCCAACTTATCCAGGATGATCAAATGTTCAACAAAATCACCCTGAAGGGCAAGCACACCGATTTTCACAAGATTACTTCCTGTAGGAAGGTTACCAACCGCGTCCGGCGATCAATTCCTGATCGGGAATGCTTGAGACCTGGCGCCCGAACATGGGTTCACCTAGGTTGCGGCTGATCTCTGCCAGCAATTTGGCATCCTTGTAGTGGGTGGTGGCTTTGACGATGGCAGATGCCCGCCTGGCTGGATCGCCGGATTTGAAGATGCCTGACCCGACGAAAACGCCATCCACACCGAGCTGCATCATCAGGGCTGCGTCTGCAGGGGTGGCAATTCCGCCCGCAGCAAAATTGACCACGGGCAATTTGCCTGTGCTGTGTACATCCACAACAAGTTCATAGGGCGCGCCGATGTTTTTGGCATAAGCCATCCACTCCTCTGTGGGCATATTCTGAAGGGTACGTATCTCACCGAGCACCGTGCGGGCATGCCGGACGGCTTCAACCACATCACCGGTACCGGCTTCGCCCTTGGTGCGGATCATGGCAGCGCCTTCGCCGATGCGGCGCAGGGCTTCGCCCAGGTTGCGGCAGCCGCACACAAAAGGCACTTTGAAGTCATGTTTGTAAATGTGATGGGCTTCATCAGCCGGGGTAAGCACCTCTGACTCGTCAATGTAATCAACTCCCAATGCTTCCAAAATCTGCGCTTCGACGAAATGACCGATACGGCATTTTGCCATCACCGGGATGCTGACCGTCTCCATGATCTTGAGAATCAATTCAGGGTCCGACATGCGCGCCACCCCGCCATCCGCGCGGATATCCGCAGGAACGCGTTCCAAAGCCATCACGGCAACTGCGCCGGCATCTTCCGCGATGCGGGCATGTTCAGGCGTGACCACATCCATGATCACACCCCCTTTTAACATCTGTGCAAGACCTTTCTTGACAGCAAAACCAGCAATTTGCTGTTCCATACAACCTCCGATACTAATATTTTATGTACACCGATTCTACCACCGGAAAGGGTTAAGGGCAAATGTTACGGAAGCACCAATCTATTGTAAAGATCATTTCACATGACTAAAATGAGGTCCTTGAAATAAGACAGGTAGGATCATCTCTCCGGATCAATGCAGTAATTCCTTATGATCAACCAACTTGCCGTCGATGAGTGCTTTAACAGCTTCGTCAATACTCACCAGGTCGGTCACGACCGGCTGGATATTGAGGCTTCTCATGCTGTTATAGGCACCCATCCCCATGCCGCCGCAGATCAATGCTTTACAATCCGCGATGGTCTCTGCCATACTGAGGTGTTTGCCGTGCGAACTGGCGTCCATGCCATGATCTATTTCGTGATCGCCATGCTCACCATGTTGTGCGGCAAATTGAGAATGCCCCATTTTATCGCGCATTTCACGCTCAATGACCTTCCCCTCTTCAATGGTAAGCACGAGGTAATACGGTGCACGTCCAAAATGCTGACTGATGGTTTTTCCGTTGTCTGTAATCACTGCAATTTTCATATTAAATTCCTTTCTCATAGTTTGTAGTGAAAAATGATGACCATCCGGTGTTTCATTTTCGTCGGATGGGTAAAAAACAAGTAAAATCCGGGCGAGTTCTTCCCCGGTATTTTCCCAACAATGCGGCAGGTGCGCCTGAAATACCAGGCTGTCACCCACATGCATGACGTAACTGTCATCTTCTATCTGGTATCGAATGGTTCCGCATAGGCAGTAGACAAACTCATGCCCGGTGTGAACGACAGGTCGGTTGCCGCTGCTCATGCCTGGGTTCAGACTGACAATGAAAGGCTGCACTGCATTTCCCGCCAGCTCTTTCCCCAAACTTTCTAATACCGTGGATCCAATGCTTACTTGAGGGCGGTCATCGGCAGGTGTAAACACCACCTGTTTTTCGATGACCTCTGTCTCAAAAAATGCCGACAGCGGTACCTTCAGGGCTAATGCCAATTGCTGCAGGGTGCTGACAGATGGGGAGGTTTTCCCATTTTCGATCATGCTTAAAGTGTTGATATTTAAACCGCTGGATTCTGCCAGGGCTCGCAGGGAGAATCCTTGCCTTGTACGCAGCTCCCGTAAATTGTTGCCAACAAGCAGCTCTGCCGGGAAAATTTCGCCTAAATTATCAGCAATGCCTTTGTTTATTGTCATCAGTAATTCAATATTTAATAATTCGTCCTTTGATGGAAGTATCTCAAACTTGCACAGAGTCTGAATGACACTAGCTTTAAGAACGTTAAGCCAATAGTATACCATAACATCCTAATAATATAGTAAATAGATCCGGTTAAATCAATAATCATATGATTTTACATATAAAAAATTGAAGTATCTGCGAATATTCACTATTTATCTATTGACAAATAATGATTAGTTTGTTATATTATAGAAAGAATAACGATCGGAGGTACAGGCAAATGCCAAGACATCACAGAGGATGGGCAATGCACCATCTTGAGAATGTTGAAATAACCCATTCTCCAGTGATCGTATCGCTGCTGGAGCCGGTTTTACTCTTTATGATCAAACAGCACCCGCGCCATGGCTACAGCCTGCTGGCAGATCTTGAGGCGATCAAAATGGGCACCATCCAACCCGGCGTGGTGTACCGCACTCTGCATGAGTTGGAAGCTCTGGGGTGGATCGCATCCCAATGGGATACCGATCAGACCCAGGGACCACCGCGCAGGACTTACAGCCTGACATCCAATGGCGAATCAGCCCTGGACAACTGGCGCGATGAGCTGCAGAAAGTGCAGCAGATCATTGCGGATCTGTTGAAATAATAGGGATGCAATGAATAATTTGAAAGGCAATACAAGTTTACTAAAGGAGGTAAAATATGCCTGGTTTTGATGAAACTGGACCCACCGGAACAGGTCCAAATGGAAGAGGTCTTGGCCCTTGCGGCGGAGGATCTAGAGGCTTCTTTGAGGGTTGGGGGATGCGCAGGGGCGGGCGCGGGGCAGGATGGTTTCAAACAGGGCTCTTCTCATCCGAGGATGAAGAGAAATACTTGGAACAGCAGAAGAGTTGGATTGAAACACGCCTGGAAGCACTAAAAAAATCAAAAGGTTAGAAAAAAGTCCTGGCAGTACTTGCTGCCAGGACGATTTTTTTAGACACAACTGCTAGGTTTGGGTTAAAGCTGGTCAATATATTTTGACTCATCCAGTTGGTCTCTCTCCTGTTCTTCTGTCAAAATTGGCTCGGCAGGTTTGACCGAGCCGACCCTTTCCGCAGCCTCGGCGGATGCCAGTTCTGCGGGGGTGGCACGCCTGGTCATGACAAACCTCTTACAGGATTCACAGCGCTCCAGCCTGCCAACCACCAGGTTCATGCCCAGCCGCGAGCGCGGAAAAGGATGCCCGCATTTGGGGCAGATGGTGCCCCCTAAGGGTCCATAGTCGCGCGGCTTGCCAGTGTCTGTCGGTTTTTTTGGTCGACCGATCATCTGGACGAGCGTACTGATGCCGATCGCTGCGATCACTACCACACCGATGGGCACGAGGATGTTTTTCATGCCGCTGTTTTGCTCTTCCTGTGTGACGAAGTTATAACGGATGGCATCCGTGGTGATGGATGTGCCGTCTTTCATCAGCACGTTGGCGCTCAGATCATGCCAGCCCGCGCCTTGCTGATCAGTATCGAATTGAAATTTAAAAGGCGCCTGATTCACAGTTGCCATTTCCTCACCACCAATCAGGAAAATGACCTGCTGCACCTGGGTTTCATCGCCAACCAGGCTGATGCTCATGGTGCCACGCACGTTGCTGCCTGCCCCATAGCCAAAATCACGCCGCAGCGAGACGCGGTAACCTTCATCGTCTTGTGCGGCAACCACATGCACATTTGTGAGGATCAGAGCCAATCCAAGCAACAAACTGGTCAAGAGATTTCTGAATTTAAGCATGAATTATCTCACTTCCAGCGCGTGAGGATGGCTTCGCGCTCAAAAATGCTTGCGCCAAGGTAGATCATGCCGATGTCGATCAGGATCAGCGCAGCAATGGTGATCAGCATGAAGTTAATATTGATCACAATCACGCCAGCAAGCTGGGCAAACAGAACCGCCATCAATGGCACGATGATGACAGAGGAAATCTGTTCCGCAACGCGCGGGTCATTGACACGTGAGGACACATAAAGCGAAAAATTGACTGCCGCCACAGCCATCAGGGGGGCAGCCACCAGGATGCCAAGCAGCCAGGTGGGTCCTCCGATATAGGCGCGCACTCCGTCTGAAACGCCGATGAGGGGCAGAGCCAGCAGGAAAACTCCAAATGCCGCCCAACTGACCAGGATGGCAGGGATGGCAGCAGCCAGGCACTTGCCTGCCAGCAATTCCACAGTGCTGATGGGCGTGGCGAGTAGGGGTTCCAGACTGCGGGTGGTTTTTTCTCCCACGATGCTGTATGCTGCAATCGTGATCGGGATCATGATTGGCATCAGCATGAACATGATCAGGAACTCGTTGACCAGGTAGATCTGCATGCACTCACCGGCATTGAGACCGACACAGGCTTCCAAAAAACCTGCCGGGACGTCAGCAGTGCCAGCGCTCATGTCTCCCATGGCGTTGCCCATCACGGAGAGCATTACCAGCGGCAGCAGGGTGAAAAGCATGGGCAGCAAGGTGAGCGTTAAGATCACCATGCGGTTTTTAAAGACCTCAGCCCATTCTTTTTCGATGATGGTGCGGATGTGATTCATGCATGCCTCTCTTTCTCACCGGCGTGCAGCATTTCAAGGTAGATCTGCTCAAGGGAGTGGCGCAATTCGCCAACATAGAGGATATCTGCGCCGGCATTCACCAAGGTGCGGATGACCTCAGGATTATCGTGCTCAGGGTGATCCAGGCTGATAACCAGCTTACCGTTGACCTCTTCTGCATTATTGACGAAAGGGAGTGCCAGTATCAAAGGCAGCCAGGCTTCGTTCAACTCACGCAAATGCAAGACCACTTTGCGACCATAAAGCTGCTGACGCAGCGCTTGAGGCGTGTCAATTGCGATCAATTGCTGTTTGAAGATCCCGATGCGGTCGCACAGGCGGTCAGCCTCATCCAGGTTGTGGGTGCACATGAAGATCGTGCGCCCGCGTTCCTTTAATTCTTCAATAAAATCCCGTACCACCTTGGCAGCTTCAGGGTCAAGCCCGCTTGTGGGTTCATCCAGGAAGAGTACTTTGGGTTCGTGCAGAATGGCGCGTGCAATCGCCAGTTTCTGGCGCATGCCTTTGGAAAAACTGCCAACCGGATCAGAACGGCGATCGTAAAGCCCCAGCATTTGCAGGTATTTTTTGACCGCACCCGGCACGTCCGCCACATCGTACAGTTTGGCAAAGATGCTCAGGTTCTTTTCCGCCGAAAGGCGTTCATACATGCCTGGTGTCTCGGTCAGTATTCCGACAGACCTGCGGATTTGAATATCTTCTTTGCCAAGCGTGAGCCCATTGACAGTAGCGCTGCCACGTGTGGGACCGATCAGGCTGGTCAGCATGCGCACCGTGGTGGTCTTGCCGGCGCCATTGGGGCCAAGGAAACCAAAGACTTCACCCTCACTGACGCTCAGTGTCAGTGAGTCAACAGCAGTGATCTCCTGATCCCCTTTTTTACCAAGTTTAAAGACTTTGGTGAGGTCCTGTGTTTTGATCATGAACTATCCTTAATGTTTATGTGGATTCAGCCTCAATATTACCTGAGTTTATCATTCTAGTGTCCTGGAGCAAGGTGATTTAGCAAGGTTTTCA
>CAZINW010000011.1:0-57001 GCA_964540765.1 uncultured Anaerolineaceae bacterium
TTTCATAAATTGAGATCAAAATTACTGATAATTGGGGTAAATGATAAACTCAGGATCTATCAAGGTGGGGGCAAGTCATAAAGGTTTCAGACTTTGCGATTCCCTTGGGTGCATATGACTCTCTCTATTGACTCTCTCTATGTTGCTAAGATATTGTTAAGGTATAATTTTAACAAAGGCATAATGATCAGGGCGATGACTCTCAAGCCTGCTGGGCGACGGAGAATGGTTTACCTTCTCTTATTCCCGGGATTATGCATTATCTTTTGAATGTTGTTTTTTTTCTACTGGATCTTGATTATGCCGATTCTTGATAGTAACAGTCTGGAATTCTTTAGCCACAGTCCTGAACAGACCCGTCGGGTTGGTATCCGCATGGGAAGCCTGCTTGCAAGCGGCGATGTGATCTGCCTTCAAGGTGAGCTGGGTTCAGGCAAAACCACGCTCGTGCAGGGGATTGCTCAGGGATGGGGATCGCCTGATCCTGTGACCAGTCCGTCATACGTCATCGTCAATGAATATCGCCATCCTGATGGAAACCGACTTTTCCACCTAGATGCCTACCGTCTATCCAATGCATTGGATGCAGAAATGTTGGATTTTGAGCGCTTGCTTTCAAACGGCATAATCGTGATTGAATGGCCTGAGCGGATAAAAGCCATATTACCCAGGGATCAATTATGGATCCAGATGCAATGGATGAGTGTTGAGCAACGCCATCTCCTGATGACACCCACAGGAAAACGCTATGTTGGTTTGATGCAACGCATGCGGAAACATTTATATGGAGCGATCTGATGTTATTTGTGATTGACACTTCCACTGAATCGGTCGGTATGTGCCTCTTTGATGGGGTACAGGTTATTGCGGAGCAAATCTGGCGGAGCCAAAATCACCATACGGTTGAATTGGTGCCTGCCATTGAAAAGATGTTCAAACAATCGAAGATTCAAACCAAAGATCTGACAGGTCTGGGAATTGCCTTGGGTCCAGGTTCTTTTACCAGTTTGCGGATTGGTTTATCAGTGATAAAAGGAATGGCACTGGCGTCAAGTTTGCCAATTGTGGGGATCCCTTCGCTTGATATTCTGGCTGCCTGCCAACCCCCGATGGAGATCCCAATGCTTGCAATTCTGCATCTCGGACGGGGCAGGCTGGCATCCACGCGGTACCAACACCAAGAGAATGGATGGATAAACACCAGTGAACTGATGGTGAGTGATGCACATAAGCTGGCACAAACGATTGATGCCTCCATTTACATTTGCGGTGAGATGGACGCGCAAGAGCGACAGATCCTGGGGCGTAAGTGGAAGACTGCCAGGGTTGCACCTGCATCCATGTGCATGCGCCGACCGGTGGTATTTGCTGAACTGGTCTGGCAGCGGTTACAAAACAATCAGCCAGATGATGTTGAGAGCCTCTCTCCAATCTATGTCCATACACTCAGCAATGTTCCCAATTTATGAGCGCGAATCACTCTCTGCGTGTGCAGCTTCGTCCGATGACCCTGGACGACCTGGCACAAGTTCAATGTGTTGATCGTGAAACGTTTAACGATCCCTGGCCCAGGGACGCATTCCTTTACGAACTCAAAGAAAATGAGCATTCAATCTGCTGGGTGGCAGAAGTTGATGATGAAAATGACCAAAAAGTGATCGTTGGTTTTGTGGTGGTCTGGTTGATCGTGGATGAAGCCCATATCGGTACCCTGGCTGTTAAACCCAAATTTCGGGGAGGGGGTGTTGGCAGGCGACTGCTGGCGACTGCGTTGCTTGAGAGTTGCCAGGCAGGGGCTCAAAAATCCCTTTTGGAGGTGCGGATTTCCAACATCCATGCGCAGCATCTCTATTATGGATTGGGTTTCGAGGTGGTGGGATTGCGCTCTGGTTACTATCCCGATAATCACGAAGATGCTCTTTTAATGACACTCAAAAAATTAGATGAAGACAAATTAATGCTGCTTGCAACGACATAAAACTCAACCCGAAAAAGATCCTGTTTGCGCATAAACTTACGTATATAATAGGTTTATTCTATTTCAAGATATGGAGCGTGACACATGGAAAGCGAAAAAGAAATCCTGGAGATCAGAAAACAGATCGCAACCTGCACAAAGTGCAAGCTTTACCTATCGCGCAATAAGATTGTTCCGGGAGAAGGCCCGGTGAATTGTGAAATCATGTTCATTGGGGAAGCTCCTGGTTTCCATGAAAATGAGCAAGGAAAACCTTTTGTGGGGGCTGCCGGTCAGTTCCTTGATACCCTCCTGGAAAAAGCCGGTTTGAAGCGTGAAAATGTTTTCATCACCAATGTGGTAAAATGCCGCCCGCCAGCCAACCGCGAACCCGAAGTGGAAGAGCTGGATGCCTGCCGCCCTTATCTTGAAGCCCAGATCACTGCAATCGACCCCAAGGTGATCGTGACCTTGGGGAGGTTTTCGATGGCGAATTTCATCGAAAACGGAAAGATCAGTTTTATTCATGGGCATTCCCGAATGATCAATGGACGTTTGATCGTCCCCATGTATCATCCTGCGGCGGCTTTGCATCAACCTGACCTGCGTAATGTCCTTTTGGAGGACTTCAGCCGATTACCTGCATTACTGGATAAAAAGGACAATATTTCTTATTCAGAAACGAAATCACAAACTTCGACCACGAAGGCAGCAGAGATTGAAGAAGAACCTAAAAAAGAACAGGCTCAACAATTAAGTCTGTTTGAATGAGATTGACTCAAAAAATGGAATAGAAATAAAACAAAAAAATAAAAAGGATAGGTTTAACCCAGAGAGAGAAAAAAATGATAATAAAAGAAGAACTTATTGATTTGTTGAAGTCTAAAAAAGCAAAAATTGGCATTATTGGCGTGGGTTATGTGGGGCTACCCCTGGCAGTCACATTTGCTGATGCTGGCTTTGAGGTGGTGGGCATCGATCCGATTGAAGAAAAGGTCGAGATGATCAACTGTGGTGAGAGCTATATCATGGATGTGCCTTCTGAACATTTGAAGAAGCATGTCGAAGCTGGCAGATTGTCTGCGACCACTGACTATTCTGTACTAAAGGATTTGGATGCTGTTTCCATCTGCGTACCGACACCTCTGCGGAAAACAGGTGACCCTGACCTTTCATTTATTGTTTCAGCCAGCGAATCCCTGGCACCTTATATACACAAAGGCATGATCGTGGTTCTGGAATCCAGCACGTATCCTGGAACAACACGTGAAATGGTATTGCCAGCGCTCTGTCGTCACAACAGTTTGACAGTGGGCGAGGATTTCTTCCTGGCATTCTCTCCAGAGCGCGTCGACCCGGGAAGGACTGATTGGACCACTTACAATACGCCCAAAATCATTGGGGGGCTGACAGCCAATTGTGGTGAGGTTGCTGCCGCCTGGTATGCCCAGGCTTTAAAAACGATTGTACCTGTTTCGACCTGTGAAGTGGCAGAGATGACAAAACTGCTCGAAAACACGTTCCGGATGATCAATATTGCCATGGTAAATGAACTGGCAATCATGTGTGACCGACTGAAGATCGATGTCTGGGAAGTGATTGATGCCGCGGCAACGAAGCCATTTGGATTCATGAAGTTTACACCCGGTCCAGGACTGGGTGGACATTGTATCCCGATCGATCCATTGTATCTTTCATGGAAGTTGAAATCCTTGAACTATACAGCGCGGTTTATCGAGTTGGCATCGGAGATCAATGCAAATATGCCCCGTTATGCAGTCGGTAAAATACAGGATGCGCTCAATACCCAGCAAAAACCATTAAACGGCAGCAAGGTACTTGTTTTGGGCGTGTCTTACAAGCCCGATATCGATGACCTGCGAGAGTCGCCTGCATTGGATGTGATCCACCTGCTGCAGGAAAAAGGCGCTAATGTCAGTTATTATGACCCCTATGTACCTGTTCTCCATCATGAAGCGATCAACCTGGTATCTGTACCGGATTTGCTTGCAGAGGTTGCCAATGCGGACTGCGTGGCAATCATCACCAATCACAAAGTTATTGATTATGCGGCGGTACTTGAGCAGGCAAAGTTGATCGTGGATACCCGCAATGCCCTTGACAAAGCAGGGAAAGATCATCCCAAAGTAGTGAGGTTATAGTGGCTAATTATCTGGTAACAGGGGCTGCAGGCTTTATTGCCTCGCGTGTAATTGAAATGCTTTTGGCGGATGGTCATATTGTCTATGGCGTGGATAATATGAGCCAGGCATATGACGTACGCATGAAGGAGTACCGGCTGGGCAGGTTATTGCAACTCCCTGGTTTTCATTTTATCAAGCTTGACATTGCCTTAAAAGAAAACCTGACCCAATTGACAGTGTTTGCACCGCAAATTGATGGGGTTATCAATCTTGCGGCAGTAGCTGGCGTTCGCAGCAGCGTGGAAGACCCATGGGGGTATGTTGCCACCAATACCATAGGTGCTTTAAATATGCTGGAGTTTTGCCGGCAGAATCATGTCAAAAAGATCGTGCTAGCCTCTACATCGAGCCTGTATGGCAACCAGAGCAAGCCACCCCATACGGAGGAAGCTGATACCAATCATCCCCTTCAGCCTTATGCAGCCAGTAAAAAAGGCGCCGAGGTGATGGGGTACGCCTATCATCACTTGTATGAGATTGATGTGACTATTCTTCGGTATTTCACGGTCTATGGACCAGCCGGCAGACCGGATATGGTCATGTTCCGCTTGTGCCAATGGATTGCAGAGGGACGTGAAGTGGCTGTGACTGGTGATGGCAAACAATCGCGTGGCTTTACCTACCTGGATGATATAGCCCGGGGAACAATCCTTGGTCTCAAGCCGCTTGGTTATGAAGTCATCAACCTAGGCGGGCATGAGATTGCCAGCATTAATCGATTGATCGATATGTTTGAGCAACGTTTGGGACAAAAAGCCCGCATCAAATATATTCCCTTTCACCCTGCTGATGTCTTGGAAAATGTAGCGGATGTCAATAAAGCCGGGAGGCTATTAGGCTGGGAACCCCAGTTTGGTCTTGAGGAAGGTGTTACCCGACTGGTCAACTGGTATCTCGAGGAACGAGTGTGGGCTCAGGATATTGCCACACCTTGATGGTCAAACTGGCACGATAAGGCACTGGCTGCATGAGTTTAGTTCAAAGAATAAAGCATTTTCTAAACAAAAACCCAATCCTGCGGAAAATTGCCCGTAACTTTGGTTATCTTTTCAGCAGCAGTATTATTGCCTCTGCATTGAGCATGGTACAGGGAATTTTCTCGGTCAGGCTGCTGGGTGTTGCCGGGTTTGGTCAGTTGGGGACGATCACAGTTTTTGCGACAACCGTTAATAAGATCACTTCCTTTCGCATGGGCGAATTGGTGATCAAGTATGTTGGTCTTTATCATGAAACCGGCAAGCAGGAAAAAGCAGCAGCAACTTTCAAAGCAGCCGCCCTGATTGAATTTATGGCTTCACTGCTGGCTTTTGGTCTGATCTGGCTTTTGGCACCACTGGGAGCAGAGTATTTTACCAAAGATGCCAGCCTGGCAAACTGGTTTGTCATTTATGGTCTGGTGATCCTAGCGAATATGTTTTCAGAAGCCTCAACGGGGCTGTTGCAACTATTTGACAGGTTCCGCAGCATGGCATGGTTGAATATCGTCCAAAGCGTGGTGACGCTTGGTTTGATCATCCTGGCATGGTGGCAGGATGATGGTCTTTTGGGTATTTTGGTGGCATATCTGGTGGGAAAAGCGATCCATGCCATCGGTCTTTCGATTGCAGCGATTACGGTTGCTAAAAATGAGTGGGGAAACAATTGGTGGAAAACACCCCTCAAAATCTTAAAGCCAGAAAGCCGAGAATTAGGTCGATTTGCCGTGAGTACCAATATCAATAACACACTCACGCTCATTACCCGTGACAGCAGTGTTTTGTGGGTATCGTACTTTTCAAATCCCGAACAGGTGGGTTATTTCAAGCTAGCATTGGCACTGGCTAACTATATCCAGATCCCAATGGCGCCCATGCCGCAAGCCACCTACCCGGAACTGGCTCGGGCTGTGGCACGCAAGAAATGGGATGAATTCCGCTACATATTAAAGCAGGGATCACGCATTGCTGGTGGCTATTCCATTCTCGTCGCGCTTGGTCTTGTCGTGTTCGGGAAACCTTTGATCAGCCTGCTTTATGGGCCAGAGTTTCTTCCCTCTTATGTCAGCTTGTTGATCATGTTAATAGGGATCGTGTTTGCCAATACAGTCTATTGGGCTCGCTCGGCTTTGCTTTCATTTGGTCTGGCTGAATATGCCACCAAAGTAAACTTGCTGGTAACAGTTGTTTCCGTAATAGGATATATATTATTGCTGCCAAGCATGGGACATTTAGGGGCGGCATTGATCATGACCATTGGAAATGTTTTGGGCAACAGCCTGGTCGTATATAGAGCCTGTGGAAGGTTGCGCCATGAAGAAAAGCTTGAAGATTTAAATGAAGGAGCGCAGGCTTGAGCGAAGCGAAGATGAAGGTCGGCATGCTCGTGGATACTTATCTGCCCATTATTGGTGGCGCAGAAATTCATGTGCTCGAATTGAGCCGGGCTCTTAATAAGCTGGGTTTTGAGATCAGTATCTGTACCGCGGTGGGAGCAGGAAAAGAAAAATTCGAGGACGAATTCCCTGTCACGCGCCTGCCAGGTCTGGTGGGGGGTAACTGGCGGGCACTTTTGGGACTGCCAAAGGCTTTACCTCAGTTGATCAGTTTCATTCGCAGAGTGGATTATGTGCATTGTCACTATTCCTTTATGATGGCGATGCTGGGCACCGTGTTGGCGCGCTTGATGGGAAAAAGAAGCGCGGTCACGCTGCACGGTTTGGGCACGCTGGATTCATCGGTGAAAAAATCAATTCTGTTTCGGTTTTATCGGTATGTCTCACTTAAAAATGCCACTGCCATCATTGCGACCAGTGAAGAGATGAAAAATGTGGCGCTGCGCTTTGCACCGGAAAAGAAGATCGTGATCATCCCAAATGGCGTCAACACGGAAACTTTCACCCCTGTTGAGATCGATGAGCAAAAACCTGCGATCGTCCTCACCATGCGACGGCTGGCACCCAAGAACGGCGTGCAATACCTGGCAGAGGCAGCCCCAAAAGTCATCGCTGCCATTCCATATATTGAATTTTGGGTGGCGGGAGAGGGTAAGTTGGAGGCTTATGTGCGTCAGCGAGTAAAAGATTTGGGGATTGAAGATTATTTTCGCTTTATTGGCATTGTGCCACATGGGCTGACCGCTTCCTATTACCAGAAGGCAGACGTCATTGTGTTCCCTTCCAGTGCTGAATCGACCAGCCTGGCATGCCTCGAAGCCATGTCCTGTGAAAAGGGGATCGTTGCAAGCAATCTATCAACTTACCAGGATATGCTGGGAAGCGGGGAGGAACGCGGATTGTTGGTAAAGTTGTTTGACAGGGTGGATTCGGACTACAATGCCCCTTTGTCCCTGCCTGAAGAGCGCATTACTGCATTTGCCAATGCGATCATTCGCATGGCACAATCACCTGACCTGCGTAAGACGATGGGAAAAAGGGCACGGGCATATGTCATCGAAAATTTTGAATGGACCAGGATTGCCGCTGAAACGGTGAATGTATACAATGCCTCAGGATTGAGATCATGAAGATCGCCTATATTTCCACCGTGCAGGTTCCATCAGACCGGGCAAACAGCATCCAGGTGATGAAAATGTGCCAGGCAATGACCCAACTTGGACATGATGTGGTGCTGATCCTGCCGGGGGATTCTGGAAAGCGACCAGAAGATCAAGATTGGGAAATGTTATCAAAGCATTATGGTTTGAAATCCCGTTTTGAGATCCAATATCTAGCTATTAACAAGGGGTGGCAACGACGGATTTTTGATGTTCAGGCTGTACGGTTGGCGCGTTCCAGCAATGCGGATCTGATCTATGCACGCTCCATCCCGCCGGCTGTGATCGGCTTACTACAGCACCATTCGGTTATCCTGGAATTGCACCAAATGCCTTCAGGTCGTTTTGGCCCGGTTTGGTTCCACTTGTTTTTGAAGTTGAACGGGCATAAACGCCTGGTGATAATCACGCACTCCCTAAAGCAGCAATTGCTTAAGAAATATCAAATGGAGTTTGCTCCAGCCAACCTGGTGGTGGCACCCAGTGGTGTGGACCTTGAACGCTTTGCCTCGTTACCGGAACCAGAGGACGCCCGCAGGCAATTGGCTTTGAGGAATGTAATAACGGGTGTTTGCACCGGTCACCTGTACGCCGGGAGAGGGATGGCTCACTTTCTTAACCTGGCAAAAAGGCTCCCTGAAGTGCAATTTGTCTGGGTGGGCGGGCGAGAAAGTGAGGTCAGACATTGGCAAGTACAGGCTGAAGAAAGCAGTTTGTCCAATGTGATTTTTACAGGCTTCAAACCCAATGAAATCGTTCCGCTCTACCAGGCTGCCGCAGACTTTTTAATGATCCCTTATGAGGACAGCATTAGTGGGTCGGGTGGTGATGATATTTCAAGTGTTTCCAGTCCCATGAAAGTATTTGAATACCTGGCATCCGGGCGACCGATCATCAGCAGCGATCTACCAGTATTACATGAGGTGCTGACCAATCAGAATGCGATCTTTTGCCCTGCCGGTGACGTCATCTCGTGGGAAAATGCCATTCACCAGGTTATCTCGAGCCCGGCATTGCGGACTTCTTTGGGAAACCAGGCTAAAATGGATGCAAACAGCTATTCGTGGATTGACCGGTGTCGAAAGATCCTGGCAAACTTTTAGCCATGTTCAACTGATATTGTGAGCGAGCAGAACAGTTTACCTTAATAAAGGGTAGAGAATGAGCAAAAATTTTCAGAGAACCATCCCACATGTTGCAGCCATCCTGGTGGTTGCAGTGCTGATTGGATTAATTATTCTATGGATCCAGCCAGCAGGAAAGTTCGGCAACGCTTTTCTCTCAACATTTTTACTGAGTGGACTGATCCTCGTTGTACTATATGGAATCTGGCATGAAGCTGGCGGCGGCAGGCAGTTGCTCTGGTTGATGATAACAGCCTTTTTCTTACGTTTGGTGCTGGGGGTTTTCTTTGCCTGGGGTTTGCCCCGATTTGGGTATGAGGAAGAAGTGCAACTCAGCGGTTATTTTTTCGCAGATGCCTTTACGCGGGACGGCTATGCCTGGCAACTTGCCAGCAGTGGTGAGTCACTACTGAAGGCTTTTGGGAATGAATTCATGGCGGATCAATATGGTGGATTGCTGGCATTGAGCGCCCTGGTTTACCGCGTTTTCAGTCCGGATACCCACAGGCCGTTATTAATGGTGATCGTGAGTGCAGGTGCTGCTGCAG
This sequence comes from uncultured Anaerolineaceae bacterium, assembly GCA_964540765.1. Lineage (GTDB taxonomy): Bacteria > Chloroflexota > Anaerolineae > Anaerolineales > Anaerolineaceae > CAZJLN01. The sequence continues at coordinate 9,365 of CAZINW010000011.1, forward strand.
CCGGGATACCTTTTTTCTTGAGTGCAGCCAGGAAGCGATTTGGCAGCAGGGTAGCCTGGATCAGTGCCTGGATCCTGGCTTTGCATCCGGAGAGCTTAATCCTGGGAGCTTCACAGATGCGTGAGCCTTTCCTAATCACTCTGTTCGCCATCAGTTTTTGGAGCATGCTGCGCGGGCTTGATCGGCAAATCAACTGGAAGACAATTGCCGGCATGGTTGTGGGAGTTTTAGGATTGGCTTTGATATCCTTCCGCGTGGCAATCCCGGTTTTGGGAGTTTTGCTGATCTGGGCATGCCTGGAATGGCACAGCAGGATCACCCAAAAAAAATCCCTGATTATTTTTTGGGTGGCTGTTGGTCTGAGTCTGATTGGCATTGTGACGGCGTCCTGGGGTTGGTTGCGCTCTGCTATGCATTGGGACCTGGTACAGACTTATGTTGCTTCCGGATGGATGCAATATCTTTTTGAGAATTTACCCCTTTGGGTACGAACGCCTTTCATTATTATCTATGGTATTTTCCAGCCGCTTTTGCCAGCAGCCATTGCCGACCCGGCACCATGGATTTGGCGGGTGGTTGGGATCCTGCGCGGGGTAGGGTGGTTCGCAATACTGCCTTTCCTGGCTTATACGGGCTTCAGGGTGTGGAAAATCGGTGATAAGAATAAAAAGAGACTGCTGATATGGTTGATATTTGCTGTTTGGGGTTGGATATTGCTGGCATCCATCCGCGCAGGGGGGGATCAATGGGATAATCCGCGTTACCGCACCATCTTTTTGCCCTGGATGTTGATTGCGGCTGCATGGGGGATCGTGTGGGCAAGGGAGCAAAAAGACCGCTGGCTGGGGCGCTTATTGATTGTGGAAGGAATTTTCCTGCTTTTCTTCACCCACTGGTATTTAGGCAGGTACTACAATATTTTCAGCAAACTCCCATTCTGGCAGATGATCGCTTTAATCCTTATACTGAGCCTGGCAGTGGTAGCGGGAGGATGGTTCTGGGATCGATCCCAAAAGAAGAAAAAAGACCAGCCACCCGAGGTCGGGCAGTAAATCAAATTCAGCAAGAAAACGTCGGTTTTTCTCTGAACGGGTGCAGTGTTAAACTCCCATACCCTTGACTCTCATCAGCAAAAGGCTATAATTCAGCAATTGAATATATGAATACAAATGGGATGCAAGTAGAAGAAATACGAGAGTTGGACCTGCTCAGTCAAATTGAGCAGAACCCAGATATTTCCCAGGCAAGCCTGGCACAAGAATTGGGCGTTGCTGTTGGGACGATTAATTGGCATCTCAAACGCATGGTTGAAAAAGGCTACGTCAAGGTCAAGCGGGCGCAACGCAAAAAATTGCGCTATATCATCACACCTGAGGGTGTCGCTCTGCGTGCTCGCTTGACAGTGGATTATGTACGCAATTCCTTCCATCTCTACCGCCTGACGCGTGAAAGGGCTTTGCGGACATTGGACGAGCTTGAAAGCATGGGATTTCATGCGGTCCGTATTGCGGGAGATGACGAAATTGCTGAAGTGTGTCGCCTGACATGCCTTGAAAGAAACATTGCAGTTGTTGATACCGATGATGTGCCCTGTATCACCATTGACGGATTGAAGGTTTTTTTGAATATGCCCGGAAATCTAATAGGTGTATGAATGACAAAATTTTGCAGTTTACAATGAAAGTGAGTTAACAAATGGTATTGGATCTTTCGAAAAAACGAATTTGTGTTACAGGCGGTGCAGGATTTTTGGGCACACATTTGATCAGGAATCTACAAAACCGTGGAGCCAAAGATATCACCGTTCCCACCATCGAGGAATATGACCTGGTCAAACAGGCAGGTATCAAACACATGCTGGAGACTGCCCAACCAGATGTGATCATTCACCTGGCGGCGCACGTGGGGGGGATTGGCGCCAATATGGAAAAGCCAGCAGAGTTTTTTTATGACAATTTGATGATGGGTGTGCAACTGATGCATGAATCCTGGCGCTTTGGCGTGGAAAAATTTGTAGCGATCGGGACCATTTGTGCTTATCCGAAGTTCACTCCTATTCCTTTTAAAGAGGAGCATCTCTGGGATGGGTATCCTGAAGAGACCAATGCACCTTACGGACTGGCGAAGAAAATGCTGTTGGTGCAATCCCAGGCTTATCGCCAGCAGTATGGGTTTAACAGCATCTTTTTGCTGCCTGTCAATTTATATGGACCGGGCGATAATTTTAATCCCGCCAGTTCGCATGTCATCCCAGCATTGATCCGGAAATGCCTCGAAGCTAAAGATCGGAAGGAAAATAAGATCATTGCCTGGGGAGACGGATCTCCTACGCGGGAGTTCATCTATGTGGAGGACGCGGCTGAGGGGATTGCCTTGGCAACTATACATTATGATGAGAGTGAACCCGTCAATATTGGCTCGAGTTTTGAGATCAGCATTAAGGATCTGCTTGAGAAAATCGCGCGCATGACTGGTTTTGAAGGCGAAATCGTCTGGGATACCAGCAAGCCGAATGGGCAGCCACGTCGTAAATTGGATACGAGCCGTGCAGAAGCCTGGTTCGGGTTTAAAGCCGCAACCGATTTTGAAACCGGGCTGCAGCGCACCATTAACTGGTATGTACAAAACAGGAAACTGTAAAGCATGGCATCACAATTAGAAATGCCAACTGTGATCTTAAGACCGGCAAAGAAATGGCTGGGTCTTGATGTCAAAGAGTTGTGGCGCTACCGGGAATTGATCTATTTTCTTACCTGGCGCGATATCAAAGTGCGCTATAAACAGGCGGTTTTGGGCATTGCCTGGGCTCTGTTACAGCCTATATTGACCACGCTGATCTCAACGGTTGTTTTTGGCATATTATTAAAGGTAAGTTCAGATGGCTTGCCTTACCCGATATTTGTGATGTCCGCTTTGATGCCATGGCAGCTTTTTTCCACCTCTTTGCAAAAGTCAAGCATCAGCCTGGTGGGCAATGCCAATCTTTTGACAAAAATTTATTTTCCGCGATTGATCATCCCAGTCTCGTCTGTACTGGCAGTACTCGTGGATTTTGCGATCTCATTTTGTATCCTGATCGTGATGATGTTCATTTATAAGATATATCCATCATGGCAGATCTTTTGGATCATACCGCTGACCTTGATGGCGATCTTAACTGCTTTGGCAGTGGGTTTATGGCTTTCTGCATTGAATGTGCAGTACCGGGATGTGCAGCATATGGTGCCATTTCTGGTGCAAATCTGGATGTATGCATCCCCCATTGTTTACCCAATCGAAACCATTCCGGAAGGCATCTGGCGCACACTTTATGGTCTAAACCCAATGGTTGGCGTGATACAAGGCTTTCGATGGGCATTGTTTGGAGGTGCACCGCCGGATCTCACCCTGCTGGTATCGGTTATCGTGGTTATTGCCTTATTTATCTCGGGTCTATTTTATTTCCGCCACATGGAAAAAACTTTTGCGGATATTGTGTAGGTGATGATGACTGATACAGCCATTAAAGTTGAAGGAATTGGCAAACTTTACAGGATCGGTGCGACTCAGGATAGACCTGACACCCTGCGTGACTTGATCACTTCAAACCTTCAGAAAACCAGGCGCATCTTTTCACGAAAGCAACGTCAGTTGTTAAATGCTGAAAATGCGATCTGGGCACTCAAAGATGTCTCGTTTGAAGTGCAAAAGGGGCAAGTGTTGGGTATTGTTGGACGCAATGGTGCCGGTAAAAGTACGCTGTTGAAAATCCTTTCGCGTGTTACCGACCCGACTGAAGGTTATGGAGAAATTCATGGGCGGGTGGGCTCGCTACTGGAAGTGGGCACTGGTTTTCACCCTGAATTGACTGGAAGGGAAAATATTTACTTGAACGGTGCCATATTGGGCATGCACCGCAAGGAAATAGAAACCAAATTTGATGAAATTGTGGCTTTTTCTGAGGTTGAGAAATTCATTGATACCCCAGTCAAGCGTTATTCCAGCGGGATGTATCTGCGGCTGGCATTTTCTGTAGCTGCCCATCTTGAACCAGAGATCCTTGTTGTGGATGAGGTACTGGCAGTTGGGGATGCGGAGTTCCAGCGCAAGTGCCTTGGAAAAATGGGCGATGTGGCGCAACAAGGACGAACCGTGCTGTTTGTCAGCCACAACATGTCCGCCATTTTACGCCTAACGCAGGAAACATTGGTGCTTGAAAAAGGGAAAATACTCATGCGGGGCGAGACCGCATCAGCAGTGGATTACTATCTCAACTTGGGACGTTCAAAGCAGGGCGAACGTGTTTGGGATCAGGATGAAATTCCCCTGGATTCAGCGCCATTCATGCCAATTGCAGTCCGCATTTTAGACCTTGAAGGCAAGGTTGCTGATACCGTCCGCAGTGTGGATGGATTTGATATTGAGGTGACCTACCAGCTCACAGAGCCGGTGACAGGACTACGAGTTGGGTTGTACATGACAACAACCCGCGGGGAACCTGTTTTCACGACCTTTGATACAGATGCACCTGATAAATTTGCCACTTACACCAATCGTGATGCAGGCAAATATGTCAGCATATGCCACATCCCAGCCAATTTAATGAATGAAGGTCGTTTTGTGATCGGCATGAACGCCAGTTCCTACCGCATCCGACGATATTTTCAGGATGAACAAGTGTTAACTTTTACGGTTGATGCCACCGGGGCACCTGGCACGCAATGGCCTGAGCCGAGACCGGGGGCTGTGCGACCTGAATTTAAATGGGAGATTGAACGAGATGGGTTTTAAATCTGCGTTTAATGAATCATTTAAAAATATGCTGGGCGACCTTCCCTTCACGGTTGAGCTTTACTGGTATTTATTGTCAAAGCACAAGCCTTGGACAGCTCATTACCAGCTTGAGGGTCTGCGCGAACGATTGAAAGATGCAATCAGCCAGGTCAAATATTATGCTGCAGAAGCTCCCAAGGGAAAGCAAATCTTTCTTTTTGCATCACTCCATTATTGGATCGATTACACCAGCATGATGGCACTGGCACTGGCTGGAAAGGGGCACAAGGTCACATTTGCGTTCCAGCCATACGCGGAATGGGATAAAGAAATCTCGAAATTTGACCTGAGAAAACAATCTCTCTATACCCACCAGGTATTGGAACCCGCCAGAGATGTGATGCACGTGCTGTCTCTGCTTGATGTGAAGCCATCCTCAGGAGAAGTGAATGAGGATCTACTAAAAATCGTCAAGGAAGTATCAGATTTCGATGCGCAGTATACATTGCAGGTGGAAGAAGTGGATGAGAGGGATGCGATGTATCAACTGCGTTATGCACGCAACATGCAGGCAGCACGGGCGTTGTTTACCTACCTGAATGAGCATAAAGCGGATGTGGTTGTCATTCCCAATGGCACCATCCAGGAAATGGGCGTTGCCTACCGTGTAGCCAGGCTGCTTGAGATTGAGACGGTCACTTTTGAATTTGGCGATCAGGCAGAACGCATCTGGCTGGCGCAAAATGATGAAATCATGCGGCATGATACCAGCAAGATGTGGGCTGGTTTGGGCGGTAAACCGCTGACTGAATCGAACAGGGAAAAGCTGAACCAGATGTTCTCTGCACGCAAGAATGCGCAATTGTGGGGGAAGCTGACCCGGCGATGGCAGAAGGAACCCTCCCAGGGAACCTCACAAATACGGGAAACACTTGGGCTGGATGATCGCCCTGTGGTGATCCTGGCAACAAACGTGTTGGGCGACAGTCTCACCCTTGGTCGCCAGGTGTTCAGCAAAACCATGGCGGATTGGCTGACAAAAACTGTGCAATACTTCAATGAAAGACCTGATGTGCAACTGGTCATTCGCGTGCACCCGGGTGAAGTTTTTGCATCCGGCACTTCGATGACAGATGTTGCCAGAGAGGCAGTCCCTGAATTGCCTGAACATATTCACCTGATCGAACCCAAGGAAAAAATCAATACCTATGATGTGGTGGCAATTGCTGACCTGGGCCTGGTATACACGACAACGGTGGGTCTTGAAATGGCCATGTCGGGTTTACCGGTGGTGGTGGCTGGGAGTGCCCACTACAGAAAACGCGGCTTCACGCATGATCCTGAAACCTGGGAAGACTATTTTGAAACGCTGCAATCCATCCTGGCAGCACCTGACAGACAGCGGTTAAATGAAGATCAACTTGAACTGGCATACCGTTATGCCTATTTATTCTTTTTTGAGTTTCCGCTGCCTTTTCCCTGGCATATCCTCACGGCGGCAAAAGATTATCAGGCTCATGATATGGCGTCTGTCCTGGGTGAGGAAGGTCAGCAGTTGTACGGCAGAACTTTTGCATACCTGGCCGGTGAAAAACTGGATTGGTCAACTAATGATGTATCTGATTCTCATTAATTAGTGAAAAGGCGCTTATGCAAGAAGAGGAATTAAAAGGTCAGGTCCGTCAATTTTACGATCAGATTGGCTGGCAAAAGGAAGCTGAAGGTTTTTACCAGAATGCCCGCTATGAGGACTTGCGACCGATTTCCAGTGAATATATTCACCGCTGCCACATGCGGGTAAAACGGCACATTGTTGCATCAGGGGATTACCTTCTGGATGCCGGTTCGGGACCGGTGCAATATGACGAATACCTGACCTATTCAGAAGATTATCGTTACCGGGTATGTATGGATTTATCAATCGTAGCCCTGAAAGAGGCGAAGAAACGCCTTGGTGAAAAAGGAATATACGTGGTGGCAGATATTGCCAGGCTACCCTTTAAGCCTGCGGTGTTCGATGGAATTGTTTCTTTACATACTATTCACCATGTGCCGGTCGAAGAAAAAATAAGTGTGTACGAGGGACTTTACCGCTGCCTGAAACCCGGGCGCAGCATGGTAACCGTGGATGGGTGGACACATGTACCCCTTACTGGCATGATGGAGTTTTCGATCCACGCTGCCAACAGGGTCAGAAGGTGGATGGGAAAGATCAAGAGTGAAGGATCTGATGCGCCTGAACCAACACCAGGCACCACCAACGCTGAACCTCTAAATAATAACGCAAAGGAACCGGTAGGGACTTATGTTTTAAAGACATCTGCAAAATGGTTTCGCAAAGAAATGGAGAACAGGGTCGCCTTTAAAATTTTGGTCTGGAGGAGCGTCTCTGTGAAATTCCTGCGGGGTGTCATCCATCCGGAGTTGGGTGGAAAGTTCTGGCTTAAGGTGCTTTACAGACTCGAAGAATTGTTTCCCAGGTTTTTTGGCGAGAATGGGCAATACCCCATTATTGTGATTGAAAAACCAGATACCCCAAAGGCATAATGGCAGGTTAATTATTTGGATGACAGGAGTTAGACATGGATTGGACTGACAAGGTAGTGTTGGTGACCGGTGGAACCGGGTCATTTGGCAAGAAATTCATTGAGATTTTGCTGAAGGAATACAACCCTGCAAAGATCATTGTTTTCAGCCGGGATGAACTCAAACAGCATGAGATGCGAGTGAGCGGTTTCAACCAACCCAACATCCGTTATTTTATTGGGGATGTCAGGGATCGTGAGCGCATGTTCCGGGCGTCGTATGGGGTGGACATCGTCATTCATGCCGCGGCTTTAAAGCAGGTGCCTGCCTGTGAATATAATCCCATGGAAGCCATCAAGACCAATATTTTGGGCTCAAGTAATGTGGTGGATGCAGCCTTGGAAAATGGGGTTGAAAAAGTTTTGGCACTGAGTACCGATAAAGCGGTTAATCCTGTTAACTTATATGGTGCCACCAAGTTGGCGGCTGAAAAATTGCTGATCCAGAGCAATGCTTATGCAGGCGGACGAAAGACAAGGATCAGTTGCGTGCGATATGGGAACGTGGTTGGTTCGCGGGGAAGCGTGGTTCCATTATTCCTGAGACAACGCGCAAGCGGGAAACTCACCATTACCGATGAACGCATGACAAGGTTTTGGATCTCTCTTGAGCAGGGTGTACGATTTGTGATCCGCTGTGTGGAGCAGATGCAAGGTGGTGAAGTGTTCGTACCCAAGATCCCCAGCATGACCATGTTGGACCTGGCAAAGGCGATCGCACCTGAGGCTGAGGTTGAGATCATTGGGATCAGACCAGGCGAAAAATTGCATGAGGTGCTGATCTCAGAAGATGAAGCCCGCACAACTGTGGAACTGGATGACATGTATGTGGTACAGCCAGCAGCTGCCCTCTGGTTTGGCTATGCCTGGGAAAAACAAGGGAAGCCATTACCTGAAGGCTTCACTTACATCAGCAATGCCAATACCCGATGGCTGAATGTCAGGCAGATCCAGGAGATCATTGCCCCGTTTGAAGAAGGTGAAAAACCTAAATAGGGAAGAAATATGCGTATTCTTATAACTGGTGCCAGCGGTTTGCTCGGGTTGAACCTCTCTTTGATTGCGCTGAAGAGCAATCATGAGGTGATTGGTTGGTTGAATACCAAAGCATTGAGACATGCACCCTTCCCAGTTGAATCGGTGGATCTGTTGGATCTGGATACGGTTGAGGCAAAAATCGAGACCGTTGCACCGGATTTGATCATACACTGTGCGGCTGTGGCGAACCTGGAGACCGCTGAAGCCAACCCTGACCTGGCAGATCGGGTCAATGCACTGGCTGCCAGTGAGATTGCCAGGGTGGCGACCAAAAATTCAATTCACATGGTGCATATATCCACGGATGCGGTATTTGATGGCACAAAAGGCGACTACAACGAAGAAGACATTCCCTCGCCGATTAATATTTATGCCAAAAGCAAGCTTGCCGGCGAGTGGGCTGTGGAAGAGGTCAACCCCGATGCCATCATAGCACGGGTCAACTTTTATGGATGGAGCCTTTCGGGTGAACGCAGCCTGGCTGAATTTTTTTTCAACCATTTGCGAGAGGGAATTCCCATAAAAGGATTTACAGATGCTTTCTTTTGCCCTTTATATGTGGGGCACCTGGCGGAGATCCTCCTGGAGATGGTTGAGAGAGGTCTCAGCGGTTTGTATCATGTAGTCAGCCCGGAAAAAATGAGCAAACATGATTTTGGTGTATCGATTGCACGGAAATTTGGCTTTGACGAAAGTTTGATCACCCCGGCATCTGTGCAGGACGCAGGTCTGAGCGCAGCGCGTTCGCCCAAGCTCACATTGCGCACAGATAAATTGCAGGCAGCCCTGGGAAGATCAATGCCTGACCAGACGACAGCCCTGGAGGCTTTTTATCAATCCTGGCAGGCAGGATTGCCGGACACACTCAAAGCCTGTCTTTGAGAATACATTTTTGATAAACAAAGCAATTCGGAGGAATGATGGACATCAAAATTGGAAATAAATCAATAGGCGATAACCATCCAACATATTTTATTGCTGAAATTGCTGCAAATCATGACGGCAGCCTGGAACGGGCAAAAATGCTCATCCGCCTGGCAAAAGAATGTGGCGCGGATGCTGCCAAATTTCAAAACTTCCGTGCGACGAAAATTGTTTCGGATTATGGCTTTTCTCATATGAATGCGCAGGTTTCCCACCAGGCAACGTGGAAGAAATCAGTTGTCGAAGTCTATGCTGGTGCCTCTGTACCTTTTGAATGGTCTCCCATTTTGAAAGAAACCTGTGATGAAGTCGGCATTGCCTATTTTTCCTCACCCTATGATCCTGACGCCACCGATATGTTGGACGCCTACGTGCCTGCCTATAAAATTGGATCGGGTGATATCACCTGGATCGAGGCTTGCGAACGCATGGCTCGAAAAAACAAGCCAATCCTGCTTGCCACGGGTGCCTCGGATATTGGCGATGTGCAGCGGGCAGTGCATGCCATTTTAAGGATCAACCCCGCCCTGATACTGATGCAATGCAATACCAATTACACAATCGATCCTGCTAATTTTGACCATATCCACTTGAATGTATTGAAGACTTATAAACAAATGTTCCCTGACGTGGTGCTTGGATTATCAGATCATACCCAGGGGCATGCCACTGTATTGGGTGCGGTGACCCTGGGGGCACGCGTGATTGAAAAGCATTTCACCGATGACAATAACAGGGAGGGACCCGATCATCCCTTTGCGATGAGCCCTGAAACCTGGGCTGACATGGTGGCAAATACGCGCCAGTTGGAACGTGCCATGGGGTCAGGCGATAAATTCGTGAGCGAGAATGAAAAACAGACGGTCATCATTCAGCGGCGCTGCCTGCGGGCTGCGCGGGATATTCACGCTGGTGAGGTTTTGACCCGTGAGATGATCGACGTTTTGCGACCTGCCATTGTGGGTGGCATTCAGCCTTATGAGATCGAGAATGTGATTGGCACACGTGCCCTGGCTGACCTGGCTGCCGGCGAGGAGCTACGCTGGACGGATCTGGGTTGATCGAACCTGGTTGGACTGGAAAAGGAAGTTGTAGTTGCGCATTCTATATTTCACCCGTTCAGATTCGCCGCATGATCAGCGTTTCTTAAAGGCGCTGGTAACAAGCGGTTATGAAATTCATGCCCTGCGCCTTGAGACACACGGGTCTGCCCCTCAAACTCCTGAAGGTGTGCATGAGGTCGAATGGCAGGGGTGCAAAGGTCATTTCAAACTGGCAGACCTCTTTTACCTGGTGCCCCGCCTGAAACGGATTCTGAACGATTTGAAACCGGATGTGGTGCATGCCGGGCCAATCCAGGATGTTGCCTTTCTGGTGGCAGTTACTGGTTTTAAACCCCTTGTGAGCATGTCATGGGGTTTTGACATGATGAGGGATGTTGATAAAAATTGGCTGCAACGGTGGATCACTGCTTACACACTGAAACACAGTGATCGGTTGGCTGCGGACTGCCAGGCTGTGGTTGAAAAAGCAGTCACCTTTGGGTATCCACGCGAAAAAATGATTGTCTTCCCCTGGGGGGTTGATCTTGCCCATTTTTCAAGGCGTAATGGAGAGATGGCGGCGCGGGAATGGCGTAAAGACATGGGATGGGAAGCAAACTTTGTGGTTTTGGGACTGCGCTCCTGGGAACCTCAGTATGGCATGGATTTGCTGGCAGAAGCTTTTGTCAGGGCTGCACGGCAGGAATCCCAATTGCGGCTCTTATTGTTGGGAAGTGGATCGCAAGAGAGGGCAATCATGTGCATTCTACGGGAAGGGAAGATGTCCGGGGGGGTTCATTTTGGTGGTAGGATGACGTTGGATGAGCTCCCAGGCTATTATTGTGCCGCAGATGTCTACGTCAGCCCAGCGCATGTGGATGGGTCATCGGTTTCCCTGTTGGAAGCCATGGCGTGTGAACTGCCATCCATCGTGTCAGATATTCCAGGTAATTGCGAATGGATCACAAACGGAAAGCATGGCTGGGTTTTCAAAGATGGTGATGTGGACGGACTGGTAGCGTGCATTTTGGAATCCTGCAGAAGCAGCCAATTAGATGAAATGGGATTGACTGCCAGGGCTAAGATTGAAGAGGACGCCAATTGGAGCGCCAATTTCCCAAAATTATTAAATGCTTACCAAAGCCTTTTGGGAGGACAAAATGAAAAATGATAAAAAAAATTTCTGGATACTTTTATTCATATTGATTGTCCCGGCTTTGGCATGTAAATTACCATTCCTCCAGGATGAGCCTGAAGAAGAAGCCTTTGTCCTGCCACCAGGGCAGGCAATGTACAATAATGGCATCGTGGAGATCATGCTGCCAGATACCTACCAATTGAGGGATATCCGGGAAGATGTTCCATTAATTTCCGGTGCCTTACAATTCTTTGGAGAAACAACTGCGGGGATTTCCGTCGAAAATCTGGTTAATGAAATACTGAAAAATGAAGTCATGTGGGCGATCAATGGTGATGTAAATGCTACGGGATCAACCAGGCTGCTGATCCTTAAGAATAAGGTCATGGCGAATGTACCCCTTGTCCTGATCAGCTCATCCATTGAAACCCTGTTTGATATACCTGAGGATCAGTTTGATACAGAGAAATTGACGCTGGGCGAGTATGATGTTGTGAGGTTAACTTTAAATCAAAAAGAATCCAGCGAGGCGATTTATGCCCTTAAAGATAAGTCTTTATTGTGGCTGATCATCTTTATTACAACGCCTGATCAGATGCAAACCCAACTCTCTGAGTTTGAGGCAAGTGTGGCAACCTTTAAGGTGATCTCAATCCCTTTGGAGGAGTAGCTTTGACAAACCTGGAAATGCAAAGACCCATTATTGCCATTGTGCAAGGCCGCATGAGTTCATCCCGGCTGCCGGGAAAGGTGCTGCAGGATATTGGCGGGCAGCCCATGCTGGCGCGCGTGGTGATGCGGGCACGCCGGGCACGCACGCTTGACCAGGTGGTGGTGGCTACCACAGTTGATCCCAGCGATGATCCAATCACCGATTTTTGTAGAGAGAGAGGTTTTCCCTGTTTCCGTGGTGATCTTTACGATGTGTTGGACCGGTATTACCAGGCAGCCAAACTTTTTGAGGCAAAGGTGATTGTGCGGCTGACAGCGGATTGCCCCGTAATTGATCCTGGCGAGATTGACAGGACAGTGACTGCTTTTTTAGATGCCGGCGCTGACTTTGCTGCCAACCGCTTACCTCCGCCCCTTGCCCGAACTACACCGATCGGTCTGGATACGGAAGTCTGTACTTTCGATGCACTTGAAAAAGCCTGGAAAGGAGCCAGGGCAAAGTATGAACGGGAGCATGTGATGCCCTATTTATATGATGAGCCCGGGAGATTTAAGGTCCTGGTTGTGGACATGGAGCCAGACTACGGTCATCTGCGGTGGACTGTGGACACACCTGAAGATCTGGCAGCCATAAGACAGATTTATGCGGCATTTAATAACGATGATGGGTTTGAATTGACGGAATTATTGGAAATGAGCAGACAACACCCTGAATGGCACATGATGACCTCGGAAGTACAGCATAAATCCTTTCTTGATGTCGACGAACGTGAAATCAGCGGTGCCCAGGGCTGAGCCATGAAGCATGATAGAATCTTAAAGAAACTTGAGCCAACAGTCGATGATGAAGAGGATGCGAAAGTAAATGGATAACCAACGAATTTGCCCGTTGTGCAAAAGTGAACATAATTCCGCTTTTGAGCGCACCAAATCCTTTGGATTTGCCTTGATCTATTATCAATGCAGCAATTGCGGTTTGGTTTTCCAATCAGCAGCAGAAAGCCAGACTTCTGGGCCGACATTCTACGAGGAAACTTACCGAAAAGTTTATCAGTCCAGTGAGGCACCGACCCCCAAAGATCTTAAAATCCAGCAGCAACGTGCATTGAACCAGGTGCGGAGATTAAAGCAATTTGGTGTCAAGGGTGTGAGACGAGCACTGGATGTGGGTGCATCGACCGGGGTGCTTTTAGACACAATTGGGTCAAGCTTTAATGCCCAGACTGTGGGTATTGAACCCGGCAGGGTTTACCGCCAGTTTGCAGAGGCAAAAGGGCTGGAAATGGTGGCATCTCTTGAAGACCTGCTCGAAGCAAAACCTGAGCGTTTTGACCTGATCAGTCTGATGCATGTATTGGAACACCTGGCGGACCCTCTGGAGACATTGATCATATTGAGAGAGTCATTGCTGACTGAAGAGGGTCACTTGCTGATTGAAGTGCCCAATTTTTATGCGCATGACAGCTATGAACTGGCTCATCTGACCTGTTTTACACCCCACAGCCTGCGTGAAATGGTTCGTCAGGCAGGGTACCAGGTTGTCAGAGAAGAAAAGCATGGCTTTCCCCGCTCAAAAATTTTGAAATTGTATCTAACCATCCTGGCAAAACCGGTAGGAGACACACCCACTTTACAATCTGTTAAACCTGAAAGCCTGGTAAGATTGAAACGCAGTACAGGTATGTTTTACAGGAAAATTATGCAAAAAGTTGTGCCAGGTCTGGCCTGGTTGCCCACTGAACCCCAGGCAAGGTGATCTCAGATGACCTACCTGACCCTGTTCACTGCCCCAAAACCTTTTGTTAATCCACACATTGACATGATCCAGCGCAATGCGTTGAAATCATGGCTGGCATTGGGAGATCAGGTGGAAGTGGTGATGGTTGGGGATGAGAATGGCATGGCAGAAGTTGCGGAAGAATTAGGCATTCGGTATTTGCCCAATGTGAAAACAAATGCCTATGGCACCCCCTTGCTCAGCTCCATTTTTGTGCTTGCCAGGAACGTCAGCGAGAGCCCATTCCTGGCATATGTCAATACGGATATTCTTATCCTTTCAGGCATGCTTGAAGCATTGAGAAAGATCGCAGAACAGAAATCAGAATTCCTGGTCATTGGTCAGCGCTGGGACCTGGATATCACCGAGGCAATGGATTTTGAAAAAGTTTGGCAGAACGATTTAACCAGATCCATTAAGGCTCGTGGAGAACTACATGCCAAAGCTGGCAGTGATTATTTTATTTACCCAAGGACTTGTTTTTTGAATATTCCTGAATTTGCAGTGGGACGGGCTGGATGGGATAACTGGATGATCTATCACGCGCGGAAAGAGCACTGGGGGGTGATTGATGCCACGGAAGCCATCCGGATTGTACATCAAAAGCATGATTACAGCCACCTGCCGGGGGGGCAGCCCCATCACAAGTTACCGGAAACTGATGAAAACGTCAGACTGGCAGGAGGCAAACACACGGTTTTTACCCTTGAGGACGCTGATTTTGTGTTTAACGGTCGCAAGGTTAAACATGCCAGCTTGAGTTGGAAAAAGTTTTGGCGGGAAGTCGAGATATTCCCAATGATCACCCTGAAATCAAATTTCTTAACGAATATCTCCTTTGCGTTGTTCCACCCGCAAAGTGCCTATGCTGATGTCAGACGTTGGTTGTCAAGTTACAAGCAGCGACGGAAGGCAGGATAAGACCATGCCCCGAATTGGCACCAACCCCTCCCGATCCAAAGAACTGCAATTTGAGCCAGCCAGGGTCACTGTGGCTGTGCTGGTATACGCACCTCACAAAGTGGGTTATTTTCAAAACCGGTTGGATGTAACCCGCTTGACTATAGGAAGCATCCTGGCAAACACACAGATGCCTTTCAATTTATTGGTCTTCGATAATGGCAGTTGCCAGGAGATGGTTGCGTTTTTGCAGGAGCTTTATCAAGCCGGACGGATAGACCAGCTGATCCTTTCAAAACATAATATTGGCAAGTTAAATGCCCTTTATCAAATTTTCAAGGTTGCGCCGGGCGAGGTAGTGGCTTATACAGACGATGATGTATACCACCTGCCTGGCTGGTTGGAGGCACACCTGGAGGTGTTGGATACCTTCCCGAATGTAGGCGCGGTGACCGGTTTTTATATCAAGCAACGGGTTGCCATGAGCTCAGAAGCCACGTTGAAGTTTGCCGAGGAGGGGGCTGAGACTGTCAGACGTGGGATGCTCATCCCTGATAAATGGGAACAAGAATACATGGATAATACCGGGCGTTCAGAAGAGCGTTACGAAAGCGAAGTGGCTGGCATTGAGGATGTGATTGTCGGCTGTAAGGGTTTGGAAGCCTGGGTTTCTGCACATCATTTTCAGTTTCTTTCAACAAAAAAGGTAATGCTGCCAATATTCGCAGAGATGCTGCCTCAGGGCTGGAGCGATCAACTGATGGGGCGCATGGTTGAAATGGATGACCTGATGGATGGCAAAGGATATTTGCGCCTGTGTACACTGGAGCAGACAGTGATGCTTTTGGGAAATGCCATTAACGAGGAAATGGCTGCCATTGCAAAAAGCCATGGGCTGGATTCCTTCACCCCGGTGATGCAGGCAAAACAGTCAAACCCGCTGCGAGGTCTGGCGGGGAGTCGTTTTATTCGCAATGGATTGCAGGCAGTTATCAATTTCCTATACAAACTGGTTAATGAGGGCAGGGAATAAGGGACCTGAGATGAAATTCATGATCGCTGGTTTGGGTTCAATTGGCAGGAGGCACCTGAGAAATTTACGTGCCTTGGGAGAGAGCGATATCCTTTTATACCGCACACACCTGAGCACGCTGCCTGATGAGGAGCTGGATGGGCTGCCAATCAGCACTGACCTGGAGGCTGCGCTTGCCTGGCAGCCGGATGCTGCCATTATTTCCAACCCGACCGCTGCTCATCTCTCAACAGCCTTGCCTGCTGCCCGGGTTGGCTGCCATCTATTGCTTGAGAAGCCTATCTCACATACATTGGAAGGTACGGATGATTTAATTAGAATCATGCAAACACATGGTAAACAGGCATTGGTGGGCTTTCAATTTCGTTTTCACCCGGTATTGATGCAAGTCAAAGCTTTGCTGAATTCTGGCGAACTTGGAAGGCCTCTCTCAGTGCACGCTCATTGGGGTGAGTATCTGCCAGGTTGGCATCCATGGGAGGATTACCGCAATGGCTATGCAGCCAGATCTGACCTGGGCGGTGGGGTGGTGTTGACGCTTTGCCATCCTTTTGATTACCTGCGCTGGTTGATTGGAGATGTCACTGCGCTCTCAGCGACAATTGCCAATACAAGTGATCTTGATCTGGGCGTTGAAGACCAGGCGGAGGTTACTTTGAATTTTGCCAATGGTTGTTTGGGAACGGTGCACCTGGACTATTATCAACGACCAGCCTCCCATTGGTTTGAGATCGTCACAACAGACGGAATTATCCGATGGGACAATTCTGACGGGGCTGCTGAAATCATTCTGGCTGAAAGAGGGATGCGAGAACATCTTGTCCCTCCTGCTGGCTTTGAACGCAATCATCTCTATCTGGCTGAGATGAAACACTTTTTGGCACTGGTTCATGGGAATGAGACAGCTCCCCGCTGCACTCTGGAAGATGGCAAGCAGGCGCTTATCATTGCGCTGGGTGTGTATGAATCAGCGGCAAAGAACAGCTCTCAAATCAAGGTGAGATAAATGCTGAACTATATTTGTACCGATATGACTGGATCAAACTTGAGTGTGGATGGAGGTTGGACAGCATGGTAGAGAAAGTGGAAGTGCTGGCGATCATTCCAGCCCGGGGCGGGTCAAAGGGGATCCCCCGCAAGAATATCAAAGTTTTTGCGGGTTATCCCCTGATCGCATACAGTATTGTTGCTGCAAAGCAATCGAAGCTGGTAACGCGGGTGATCGTTTCGACAGATGATGCGGACATTGTTGAGGTTACCAGGCGATGGGGTGCGGAGGTGCCTTTTACCCGCCCTTCTGAATATTCACAGGATCACACGCTTGATTACCCGGTCATACGCCATGCGTTGGATTGGTTAGCGGAAAATGAGGGTTATTACCCGGATGTGGTGGTGCAATTGCGACCGACTTCGCCTGTGCGACCCAGAAATTGCATTGATGATGCCATCCAATTGTTGCTGGATCATCCTGATGCGGATTGCGTGCGTGGGGTGGTGAGTGCAGGTCAAAATCCTTTTAAGATGTGGACGATTGATAGTGAGACAGGACAGATGAGACCGCTGATAGGTGTTGAAGGGATCAAGGAGCCTTACAATGCTCCCCGGCAGGTGCTCCCCCAGGTTTACTGGCAAACCGGGCACATTGATGCCATTCGCGCCCAAACCATCATTGAAAAGGGTTCGTTAACCGGGGACGTGATCCTTCCTTTAATGATTGACCCACGCTATACGGTGGATATTGATATGCCTTCGGATTGGAAGATTTCCGAGAAGTTGGTTCAGAATGGTGATCTTGAAATGGCAGACCCCGCCAATTTGAGACGCCATTTCCCAAAAGATATCAGCCTGCTTGTGATGGATTTTGATGGGGTATTAACGGATAACCGGGTGTGGGTTGATGAATATGGCAAAGAATCCGTGTCTTCCAACCGTTCTGACAGCCTTGGGCTCGAAAAACTGAGGCAATTAACCGCGATCCAGGTAATGGTGATTTCGAAAGAGACCAACCCGGTGGTGGCAGCCCGCTGCAAGAAACTCAATCTCCCTGTATTGCGGGCGGTGGAGAATAAAGGTGAGGCTTTGAGAAAGGTGATCAATGATAGCGGACTGGGCGCTGACGCTGTTATCTTTGCAGGCAATGACACAAATGATCTGTCGGCATTTTCTGCGGCGGGTTATACGGTTGCACCTGCAGATGCCCATCCCGAGGTTTTGCGCAGGGCCGACCTAGTGCTTTCGATGAACGGTGGGCATGGCGCAGTGCGTGAGCTTTGTGATATCATTCTTGCTCATTTGGAGATTAACTACTAAACAAAAAATACCAGGATGATTTTCCTGTTTGAAATTGGAGAAACTGATGTTTGATATTGAATTTTACATGAAGGTTTATGAGCTCAAGAAGCGGATCATGGGTGGGGAAAAATTCCCGCGCGAGTACCTGATAGAGAAGTTGGAATCTTATCGCAGCCTGCTGCCAGTTGTCTATAATATTGAAACCACCAACGCCTGCAACATGCGCTGTGAGATGTGCCCGCGCACCACGATGATGACAAGACCGATCGAAACCATGCAGCCTGATCTGTTCAAAAGGGTGATTGACCAACTCTCACCCTTCTCCCCTGAACAATTGAATCGCTGGGAGAAATTCGTCGTTCAGAACTATGGCATCCACAAAGATGAGATGAGTGAGAATCATTATTTTCTCTATATGATCCCGCGGGTGATCGTCCTGCATGGCTATGGGGATCCACTATTGGACAGAAACATGCCTCAATACGTCAAATGGATGACTGAAAGAGGTTTGGAAAGTTATTTTTCATGCAACCCTGCCAATATCAACATGGAACGCACCATCGAAACTTTTACCAATGGACTGGGGTACGTCAAATATTCGATTGAGAGTGTAGATGACCTGCGCCATAAAGAGGTGCGCGGTCAGGCATCGAATTTCACGGAATCTTATAAGAATATCCTCAAACTTTTGGATATCAAGGCACAGCGCAATTACCAAACAAAGATCGTGATCACCATGATCAATCTCAACAAGCCCTGGCAAAGAGATGAATTTGAACGCCTGAAAGAGGCTTTCAAGGGCTGTGATGTTTATGTTTATCTGAAGAGCCAGGATCAGCAATGGTATGAAGATAACAAACAACAGACCCAATCCATCCATTGGATAGAATTCTGCCAGTTCCCATGGTCATCCATGACCGTCAAGTCGAATGGAGAGTGCGTGGAGTGCGTTGAGGACTTCAATAATGAGATCATTTTGGGTGATACCCGCCATGAATTCCTGTTTGATATTTGGAATGGGGAGAAATACCGGAAATTCCGCAACGATCATTTTGACCTGACCCCCGGGATCAAGTGCACTGAGCAGTGTGACATGCAGCTGATCGGCAGCTTCCTGGCAGGCTGACAGCTGGAGACAATAAAGGAGTAAAAAACATGAATCGAGAGATAAAAATCGGCAAGCGCCTGGTTGGTGATGGTCATCCTGTTTACATTGTAGCTGAAATTGGCATTAACCATAATGGTAGCGTGGAAATTGCCAAGCAATTAATTGATGCTGCCAAACATGCTGGCGTCGATGCGGTTAAATTTCAAAAACGTACACCAGAATTGTGTGTCCCTGAGCATCAGCGCGATCAAATGCGGGATACACCTTGGGGTTACATTACCTACATGGACTACCGTTACAAGGTTGAGTTTGACCGGGCTGCCTATGAAGAAATTGACAGGTACTGTCATTCAATCGGTATGGACTGGATGGCATCCTCATGGGATATACCATCGGTCGAGTTTCTGGAAGCATTTATTCCGCCAGCGCACAAAGTCCCATCCGCATTGCTGACAGACCACACACTCCTAAGGGCGCTCAAGGACACTGGCAAGCCGATCATTCTCTCCACCGGCATGTCGACATTGAATGAAATCAAGGCCGCGGTTGAGATCATTGGAGTCGAAAATCTGATCATCACGCATACCACCAGCAGTTATCCCTGTCCACCAGATGAACTTAATTTACGCATGATACAAACACTTCGTGACCTGTTTGCGGTGCCGATCGGTTATTCAGGGCATGAAGTCGGACTGGTGCCTTCAGCCGTGGCAGTTGCAATGGGCGCATGCCTGGTGGAACGCCATGTCACCCTTGACCGTGCCATGTGGGGTAGTGATCAATCCGCGTCCGTGGAGCCACAGGGAATTGAAAAGCTGGTCAAATATATCCGTGTGACCGAAATGTCACTTGGCGATGGCATCAAGCGTGTGTATGACAGCGAGAAATCCTCTTTGAGTAAGTTGCGTCGGTTCAGTCATTAGGAGTATGTGTGCACGGGCGATTTAACCACTTTTTAAGGCTGGCAAATGCCAGGATTCGTCATACTGAGATGAACTGGCAGGTTGATCGCATGGCGAAAGGTGTTGCGCGTCAGCGAGGGGAAGTGGATCAAGCGCCCATTGTTTTCTTTAATGCCTCAACCCGTTTGAGAGGAATCAGTTTAAATGCAGCGTTCAGCCTTCTGAGCGCATGGTCGCTGCAAATGCAGGGCACCCCTGTTGTTCAATTTGCATGTGGCAGGGGGATGGCACACTGTGTGCTTGGTACCAATCGTCATGATATTGGGCAGGCACCGCCCTGTACTGAGTGTATGCACCAGTCCAGGGTTTTATATAAGCATATGGATGTGCACTGGTTTGCTTACCATGGGGATGTGGATTTGAAAAGGACCATCGAAAAATTGGACCTTGATGCCCTTTCCAAATTTACCTATCAAGGCGTGCCCCTGGGTGAATTGGTGCTGCCTTCAACGCGTTGGATACTCCGACGGCATAATCTCAATCAGGATGATGCAGCACTTGAAATAACGAGAGATTACATTCTCTCTGCCTGGTCTGTGAAACAGGCATTTGAAGCCCTGGTTCGTGAAGTTAAGCCACAAAGTGTGGTGGTATTTAATGGCATGATGTATCCTGAAGCGACAGTACGCTGGGTGGCAAACCAGCATGGCATACCTTCCTTCAGCCATGAGGTGGGGATGGCACCTTTTAGTGGCTTCTTTACAGCAGGAGAGGCGACTGCTTATCCAGTGACAATCCCAGACGACTTTCATTTGACGGATGCTCAAAACGAAAAACTGGATGCTTATCTCAGCAATCGTTTTAAGGGTAAATTTACCATGGCAGGTCAGCAATTCTGGCCTGAAATGAGCGGTCTTGATGATAACTTCTTAAGGTCTGCAGACAAATTCAAGCAGATCATCCCGGTATTTACCAATGTTGTTTTTGATACCAGTCAACCGCATGCCAATGTGGTCTTTAGCGATATGTTTGAATGGCTGGACATGGTATTGGAAATTGCCAAAAATCATATGGAGACCTTATTCATCATTCGTGCACACCCGGATGAAGCCAGACCTGGAAAAGCCAGCGAAGAGAGTGTGGCGGGTTGGGCAGTTCGGTGTAAAGTAGCGGAATTACCAAATGTGATATTTATCCGACCGGACGAGTTTTTTAGCTCTTATGAAATGATACAGCGGGCAAAATTCATTATGATCTACAATTCCACCATCGGGCTGGAGGCTGCCATCATGGGAAAACCCGTGCTGTGTGCCGGTAAAGCCCGCTATACGCAGCTTGAGACGGTCTTTTTTCCCAACACGCTACCTGCTTTTCGTGCACAGGCTGAAACATTCCTGGAGGCTGATCAGATTGAAGTCCCCGAAGCCTTTCGAGAGAATGCGCGGCGCTTTTTATATTTTCAACTCTATCGTACATCGCTGCCTTTTGGTGCTTACATTGAGGAGGATGGAGTCTGGAATGGCTACGTCAGGTTGAAGAAATTCAAACCGGCGGATCTCCTGCCAGAGAACTCCTCAACCATGCAAGCCGTCCATAATGGCTTGCTGCACCAGGGCGATTTTTTACTGACTGAGGGTTAACCAGTTGATTTAAAAGGAGAAACGATGACCCTGGAAAAAATTATTGCACTAGTTCCCATGCGGCATGAATCCGTACGCATACCTGGTAAAAACTACCGTGAAATGGCGGGAAAACCGTTATTCCATCATATTCTCACAACCTTGCTGGCATGCCCCGAGATTTCACAGATCGTGGTGGATACAGACAGCCCGGTCATCCTGCAGGGATTAAGGGAGTTCTTTCCCAGCATCATCGCTTTAGAAAGACCCGAATATTTAAGAGCTGACACAGTTCCAACGAACGAGATATTAATGCATGATACCGCTCAGGTTGAGGCGGATCTGTATTTACAGACACACGGCACCAACCCATTATTAAAAGCAGAAACAATTTCCAAGGCAATTCAAACGCTCCGAACGGAATTCCCTGCTTATGATTCCGCGTTTGGCGTAACCCGGTTGCAGACCCGTCTGTGGGATCAACTGGGGCGAGCCATCAATCACAACCCATCCATCCTGCTCAGGACGCAAGATCTGCCACCTGTCTATGAAGAAAATTCGTGTCTCTATCTATTTACGCGCGAAACGCTGACATTGCGAAGGAATAGAATTGGAGAACGCCCAGTGATGATTGAAATTGAGCGTGATGAAGCCTGGGATATCGATGAGGAAATGGATTTTATGATGGCAGATTTGTTGTTAAGAAAGCGGTTGGAAACACAAGTAGAGTGATTGATCAATTCACCACGGAGAGAAAGCATGAAAACCATTCTAGTAACCGCCCCTTACATCATCCCACACATGAACCGCTTCAGACCTGTTTTGGAGCATTTCGATTTCAATTTGATTGTTCCCGAAGTACATGAACGTTTTTCTGAAGATGAGATCCTCGCATATGCTGGTCAATTTGATGGCACGATTTGTGGCGATGACCGTTATAGCGCAGAAGTCATTGAAGCTTGCCTGCCACGCTTGAAGGTCATCTCCAAATGGGGTACTGGCATTGACTCAATCGATCAAGAGGCGGCAGCCAGGTTTGGGGTGAAAGTCTGCAACACGCCCAACGCTTTTACCGTACCGGTTTCTGAAAGCGTCATGGGATATATGCTGGCATTTGCCAGGCAATTGCCCTGGCTGGATGATGCAGTGAAAGCTGGTCAATGGACCAAGTACCTGGGGAAATCCCTGGGTGAATGCACCCTTGGTGTGATCGGTGTGGGTAATGTTGGCAAGGCAGTCTTGAGGCGGGCAAGAGCTTTTGGCATGACGCTACTTGGAAACGACATTATCGAAATTGCCCCGGAGTTCCTGCTGGAATACGATGTGGAGATGACGAACCTCCAGGATCTGATGAGCAGGTCTGATTTTGTCAGTGTGAACTGTACCTTGAACCCGACCTCATATCATTTGATCAACGCCCAAACGCTTGGCTATTGCAAGCCAGATACCGTGATCATCAACATGGCACGTGGCCCGATTGTGGACGAGCAGGCATTGATCACCTGTCTGCAAAATGGAAAAATCAAAGGCGCAGCGCTGGATGTGTTTGAAGTGGAGCCGTTGCCCGCTGACAGCCCGTTAATGACGATGGGCAACGTCATGCTGGCACCCCATAACTCCAATTCAAGCCCATTTTTCTGGGAACGGGTACACTGGAACACCATCCGCAACCTTCTGGAAGGATTAGACATTCCGGTGGAGAGTTTGGCAGCCCTCAAAGCCTTAGAGCCCAGGAAATAATTGGATATACTCTTAATATAGGAAGGTAAGATATGACTAAAAAAAAGCAACGTGTGGTCCTGATCACAGGGGCGGGTGGTGGCATTGGTCGTGCTACAGTCAAGTTGTTTTCTGAGGCAGGTTGGGCTGTGATCGGTGTGGACCGCAAGGAAAAATATCCTGATTTCCCGCGAGAGGGGCTTTACATTCAAGCGGATATTTCAGAACCCGCTGATCTTGAAACAATTTATGCAAAAGTTTCGGATTTTACACCAGCCCTGGATGCCATTGTCAATAACGCCGGGGTTCAGATTGCCAAACCCCTGGTGGAGACGACGGTGGAAGAATGGGATATGGTGATGGCGTCCAACTTAAGGTCGTCGTTCCTGGGAGCAAAATTGGGTCATGCATTGCTGAAAGCTGAGGGAGGCGGCGCCATTGTGAATGTTTCCTCGGTGCATGCCGTGGCAACATCAGCCAATATTGCCGCCTATGCCGCCAGCAAGGGTGGTCTTTTGGCATTGACGCGTGCCATGGCAATTGAATTTGCAACCGATAACATCCGGGTGAATGCCATCCTGCCGGGGGCGGTGGACACGCCCATGCTGCGCGCCGGGCTTGACCGCGGGCATGTTGGACACGGAACCATGACGGATCGATTGGAGAACCTGGCACGTAAGACCGTCAATGGACGTGTAGGTCAGCCTGAAGAAATTGCCAAATGCATCTACTTCCTGGCTGACAATGACCAATCATCCTTTATGACCGGGCAGGCTATGATCGTCGATGGCGGAGCTACAGCACGGTTGAGCACAGAATAAATTGAAATGAAAAAAATTGCCAAGAAAGTTCTTACACCCAAATTGATCGGCGCATTGGGCCATACTTACGATGCGATCCAGCGCTTGCCGGAACTGCCAGGCGCATATCTGCATCCATGGCGAAGAGAGTCGATCCGCAAGTTGGCGATGCTAAAGGACGCTCACAAAGGCGAGCGCTGCTTTTTAATTGGCAACGGTCCCAGCCTGCGCAATACAGACCTCAGCAAGCTGGTTGGAGAATTTACATTTGGTTTTAATCGCATCTTCCTGGCGGCAGATGAATTGGGTTTTGTGCCATCCTGCCTGGTATCGATCAATGACCTGATGATCGAACAATCGGCAGCAGAGCTACAGGCATTAATGATGCCTAAATTTTTTGCATGGCGTTCACGGCGCTGGCTGACGCTGGCTGACGACATCCATTTTATTTACACAAGTTATACAGGTGCGCGGTTTGCACGCGATGTTACCGGCAGGGTGTGGGAAGGAGCCACCGTGACCAATGTGGCGTTGCAGTTGGCATACCATATGGGGTTTACGAAAGTCATATTAATCGGTGTGGACCATAATTTCACATCAAAGGGCAAGCCAAACACAACCGTGGTATCAACCGGGGATGACCCAAACCATTTTTCTGGAGCCTATTTTGGAAAAGGATTCCGCTGGCAGCTGCCTGACTTGGAAACGTCAGAAATTGGGTATCGTATGGCACGCAAGGCTTTTGAGGAAGACGACAGACAGGTTTTGGATGCCACTATTGGTGGTAAGCTGGATATATTCCCAAAGGTCGACTACGGAAGTCTTTTCAAATAAATCATGAGCGATTTACCGCTGGTGACCATCATTACACCTTCTTACAACCAGGCTGCCTTCCTGGAGCAAACCTTGCTCTCGGTGTTGGGGCAGGACTACCCAAGGCTGGAATACTGGGTGATCGATGGAGGTTCAACGGATGAAAGCATCGAGGTCATCAATAAATATGCACACAGGCTTTCTGGTTGGGTTTCAGAGAAAGATCGTGGGCAGGCTGATGCCATTAATAAAGGATTTCAAAAAGCCAATGGCGAGGTGATTGCCTGGTTGAACTCAGATGACCTGTACCGACCTGGGGCGATTGCTTCGGCTGTGGCTGTGCTGCAACAATTCCCGGATGCTGGCATGGTTTTCAGCGATGTTGAATCGATAGACACTATGGGCGAAGTGTTCAATCGCATGGTGTATGGCGATTGGGGCTTGCACGAATTGGTGACATTTCATATGATCGGTCAGCCGGGGGTATTCATGCGGCGATCCATATTGGAGCAAGCTGGTCATCTTGATTTGAGCTACCAGTATTTATTAGACCATCATCTATGGCTGCGCATGGGAGTAAAGGCAGGCATCCAGTATATTCCAGGGCAGGTCTGGGCGTCTGCGCGCATCCATCCAGCTGCAAAGAATGTAGCCCAGGCAGAAGGTTTTGGGGGAGAGGCTTACAGACTGGCAAAATGGATGCTTGAAGATGCGCAATTTACTCCTTATATTAAAGGCATGCAGCATAAAATTTGGGCCGGAGCACATCGCTTGAACGCTTTTTACCTGCTGGATGGAGGGCAACCACGCGCTGCCCTTAAAGCGTATTGGCAGGGGTTCTGGCAATACCCGGCGGCTGTGTTACCAGACTGGCGACGCATCCTCTATGCGGTTTTCAGCCCTTTTGGTTTGCAGGGTCTTAAAACGGTCTACCGCAATCACAAGAAATCACGCTTTCAGAAGAAGGTGAAACCATGACATCCAGAAAAACCAAGTTGGGCAAGATCATTCAAAAAAGACTACCTGGCTTTCAATGGTGGACATGGCTGATGTTTGCCCTGGTGATGTTCTTTGGCATTACCGGTCGATTTTATGATCTGAGTGATGCTCCTCTTGATTTTCATCCCACACGCCAGTTACATTCGATGTTGATCGCACGCGGCATGTATTATGAGGGTTTGGAAAATGCGCCAGAAGATCAACGTGAGATTGCCATCAGTCAATGGAAGTCAGAAGGTGTGATTGAGCCACCCATCATGGAACGACTGACTTCCTGGGGATATCATCTCGTTGGAACAGACGACCTGAGGGTGCCCCGGGTATTATCGATTACATTCTGGACACTGGGTGGTTTGGGTCTTTTCCTTCTTCTCAAAGATCTAACGGGAGGACAGGCAGTCGTAGTGGGGCTGGCGTATTACATGGTGCTGCCATATGCCTTGTATGCCAGTCGCTCTTTTCAACCTGAGCCATTGATGACTGCTGCCATTATCTGGGCGTGGTGGGGGATGGTGAAATGGGTGAAAAAGAAAAGCTGGAAATGGACGATCATCTCAGGATTGTTGGCCGGCTTTGCGATCCTGGTAAAGTCACCGGCTGTTTTTTTCATCGCACCAGCCTGGATTGGGCTCATTCTGACTGACCAAGGTTTTGGCAAAGCCCTGCGCAATAAGCAGGTGTGGGTGTTGGCATTGCTCACCATTTTGCCCTATGCGATTTATCATGTTTATGGGATGTATATCGCGGGGTTCCTCCAAGGTCAGATGAGTCTGCGGTTTTTCCCGAATCTTTGGCGGGATGTCTTCCATTACCTTTCTTGGAAGGATATGATCGATGAAACCTTGGGGATTGAGTTTTTTTTGGCTGCTCTTGTGGGTGTGCTATTGATCAAGCATAAACCAACCAGGGTGATGTTTTTGAGCGTCTGGGTCGGTTACTTTCTCTATGGCATGACATTTTCCTATCACATCATCACCCATGATTATTACCAAGTGCCCTTCGTGCCGGCGGTGGCGGTTGGGTTGGCAGCAGCCACAGGTGCGCTCATCAATCAATTTAAAGGAAAAAAGTCGTTTTTATTGATAATGCTGGCTGGCGTTTTATTCTTTTGGATGTCGATCAACTTCTGGGATGCCAGGATGACACTGAAGCATGCCAAATACCAGGACGAACCGAAATTTTGGTCAATGTTGGGAGAAAAATTGGGAGATTACTCTGTGGTCTCTCTTACAGAAGATTATGGAACAAGGCTGGCCTATTGGGGATGGAAGCCGACGATCAATTGGATGTCGATCGGAGATATTACCTACCGTGAACTGGGCGGGCAGGAAATTGATTCACAGGCGCTTTTCCTGCAATCAATCGAGGGACGTGATCTTTTCCTTGTAACAAATTTTGCTGAGTTGGATCGACAAGCGGATGTCAAAAAAATATTGTATGAAGGTTTTTCCGTCCTTGAGGAAGGCGAAAGGTTTGTGATCTTTGATTTAAAGGATCCCCTGCCTTTAACCGGAGGGCAGCAATGACCTTAAAAACCCAGCAAGTCGGGCGCGATAATTTACCGCTGGTATCCATCATTACCCCTTCATTCAACCAGGTGCGTTTTCTTGAGGAGACAATGCGCTCAGCGCTTGAGCAGGATTACCCTCGAATTGAGTATATTGTGATGGATGGAGGCTCAACTGATGGCAGCATTGAGATCATCAAGAAGTACGAGGCGCATCTGGCTTATTGGGAATCAACAGCAGATAAAGGTCAAACCGATGCGATCAATAAAGGGTTTGGTCGCGCGAGCGGAGAGATCCTGGCATGGTTAAATTCTGATGACCTTTTACTGCCAGGCGCTGTTTCATCAGCAGTGAGATTTTTACAGGCACATCCTGAGGTTGGCATGGTCTATGGGGATGCCATCTTCATCAACGCTGAAGGGGAGAAAATCGGCAACTTCTCAGCAGCTCAAACAGACTTGAAACGCCTTCAGCGAGGCTATGTTCACATTCCACAACAGGCAGCTTTTTTTAGAGCTGATCTCTGGCACAAGGTAGGTCCATTGGACACAAGTTTTTACTTTGCAATGGATTACGATCTATGGGTGCGCCTGGCAAGGGAAGCCCAACTGCTGTACGTGCCTGAGCTTTGGGCAAGCTTCCGTCTGCATGGTGATACCAAAACAATAGCAGAGGATGACCGCTGCTGGCCGGAGATGTTATGCGTGCATTACCGCAATGGGGGTAGCAAGTTTTCAGCGATTGTTGCCAAGTATTACGTCCGAAAGTTGGCTGCACCGCTGTTGGTCTGGCGACGCAGGCGCATGATCAATAAAAGGAACACATAGTTCCTGGCGTTCCGGGTGCATCTGAAGTTCAGCAGTCAGGCCTGCTTTGGGCGGAGTGTTTTAAAGCACGGGGGCGGGTATGCTCTATTGGGTTATGCAACCACTTGCCTAAATAATCTCATTTTAGATGGAAGATATAAACAAAGTCCTTTTTTTCTGGCGGAAGAATTCTTTCTAAAATTTGTTCTACTTCAGCTTTAGTTTTTCCACTTCCGATGATGATGCCTTGGAGTATGCCAAACCACACATCATTAAGACCAATCTCACGCAACTGTTTTCCATACATGCGAGCATGAATTTTACCCATTTCCTGATGGTAAAGCATAAGAAGGTTTGAGTCTCTGTTAATTAACGCCCCTATTTCTTCAGAGTACCTCTCGCGATTCCTTTCGCTTTTTAGATAAAATTTTAACCTCTCAGCATCACTTTCGTCTGCTTCTTTTCTTGAAAATGGAAGAGATGTAATAATGCCATACCTTGATTTAGCTTCCTGATAAGCATCATTAAGATTTCGGCGTATGCCTCCACCAAAAGCAATCCTGTAAGATGCCAGACAGCCATCATATATAATCTGTCCTTTAAATGGTAAAAGAACAGTTTCGAGCAGAATGGGAAGGTTTGAACCAATTATTTCCTCAAATTCATTAAAAATGGCAACAACTCCGTAAGCATGAGGAGGAGCGCTTTCGTCAAGAAAAACCGCATATTTCTTGAGATAACGCAGCAAATAGAACCTTCCCTTAATAGAATTTTTCCAGCCTTTGACTATTTCTCTTTCCTCTGCTGAAAACTTAAAAGGGTTTTCTTCAATAAAGGAATCAATCAAATTAATATTATCAAAAAGGGCATTTCTAATTTCAACTTTATCCTTAAGTGGTAAATGCATTAACTTATCGATGCTTGACACATTTTTACTTATGTTCATTTGCTGATTGGCATAAAATAGCAAAGCAGGGTGCAATTTGTAGAATAAGCTGACATTCTCTTCGGATAGTTTCATTTTTCATTACCTCTCATAGTTTAGTGATTCTTTCTCCCAAGCATTTGCGGATAAAAGAAGTTGCCGAAAGCAATTTTGGCGAAGTGGAACATAGCTGCAAACACGCTGTCATATAAGTGTTGCCCAATAAGTAAAAGATCTAATATTTATTTTCCTGTATCGCCCGCAAGACTCTATCAAGCAAGTTTGGATGGTACTTTTTTACCTGTTCAAGGGTTTTGTTACCAAATTGTCTGCTCCAAATGGCAGCGCGATAAACAATATCTTCGTCGTCTCTTGGAATTCCGGTGATTTTTTCTGGATAATACTTGATTATCAACTTTTGCTCTTCGGCTAATCGAAGTAAATATTCCTTTGCATTATTAACTTGTATTTCTCGTAAAGGCACGACTGTTTCCTCAGAAACAACTTCTTCTTCCCACTGAGTTTTAGCGTCAATAAATCTTTCTCCTGGCAGTACATAAATAGAACCCTTAACCTCGTCATACCTGAGATCGAATGCCTCTTTAAACCTCTCACAAATAAATGGTTTCCCAGTTTCGGGATCTCTACCTACCGCGCAGGTAAAATCGCCGCCCAAATCTCCAAGAAAAACAGCGGACATAACTATATCTTTAGTTGCATATACCCAACTCTTCCCATGAGTGCTTTTGTGAGGAATAATTTTCTTCAATCCAAGTGTCTTCGAACTATGGTAAACTTCCCTGAAGTTCATATCTGCCACGCTTTTTGAAGAACAGTTAACTTTTTGTGAGGACAATATTTCATATAACATCCTCAGGCTTTACGAAGTGCGAAGCATTTGGGCAAACGGAGCGGGCCACAAAACCCGTGTTATATGACCCAAAGGACAAGGTTGCGAATCTTGCCACATTTTATTCTTTTGAGTTCGACCAATAACGTCATTCGTATTTTCATCTATTCGCCTTCTGCATTATTATCAAATACTTGAAACCTCTTAGATAGAAGTTATATCTTTTTGCCCTTTCATGCCAAATTGGAGTATTTGATGTTTGGTTATGACGTGTCACGCAGACAATATCAACGGGTCTAAAATAATTTTCAAGAATGGAGTACAGCTTAAACCCTGTTGGCACAAATTTTTTCTTTTTTGCTTGATCTCCAATGAGCCATGCGATATATTTATCATATTTCAAAATACGGTACATTTCTTTTGCCACCTTATCGAGTTCTTCAAAAAATCTTGGTTCTTCACAAGATATGTTTCCAATGTTGTCTGGATGTTCATTGTATTTTATGTTATCTGAATATGGTGAATCAATAAAAATGAAATCTGCCTTTTCATCTTCTAATGGTAATTTTCTTGCATCCGCTTGTTTTATATCATTTCTAAAAGGGACTATATCAAAGCCAATAGCATTTCTATTTTCTTCTTTACAAACATCGATGGTTGTTCCACTCCCACACATTGGGTCAACTACTAAATCGCCTTCTTTTGTATATCTTTGAATAAGATGCCAAATGACAAATGCGGGTGTTACGCCAGAATATCTGTTGTTACCGTGTGGCTTGTCCCCGTAATTTTGAGTTGGGAAGTCCCATAATGTTGTCGTTTCAAATTTGGGTCTATCAATCTTCATTTAATAGCCTCTTCAGGTCATCTATAAAATGCCCGAACATTTTGGCTTTATCGCTCTCTTCAATTTCTTCTTCAGTCAAAACATAACTACCATCTAAATCAACTTCCACTATTGCTCTACCCTTTTTGGTTGGTACCTTTTGAGTTAATGTTCTGTCTTCATCCGGTGTGATAAAATAAACTTTGATGTGCTTTGTAACCTCATCTTGTAAAAGTTTAAGCTTCCAATAACCTGTTTGAGTGATTCTTTCTCTCAATGTTACTTTACTTGAAATAACGACCAGAACCTTGTCGTTCTGTGGATCGTAAATGATAATATCAACATCTGGTAAATGCAATCCAAATTCTCCGTAGTCAATGGCTAAATTTCGCTTAACCTGACTCAACTCTTTAGATAAATTTGAAGATCTTTCCAGTTGATTGCCATTAACAACTTTCAAGCCAAGTTCTTCAACTTCATCTGTGATGATATATTGAACTAACTTTTCTAAATTTTTTCCTTTAAAAGCTCTCCAACTTTGTTCATGGTCCCCATTTGGAGTAGGTTTCTTAATCCAATCGCGTTTGTGAATTTCCTTTGCTTCTTCCAACAGTTCTGAGATGTGCTTGTACGTTTCTACACCATACTGTTTTTTCTTTTCTAGATATAACTCTTTCAAATCCTCAAATTTCATGTTTTTCACTCCTTTAAACCCATGACAATGTATTCTGTAGGATAAGCCTCTGAATTAGCATCATGGTTATTAGCGAATCTGCCTGTTTTATCATCCCTTTTTTGTGGAAGTATTTTTAATGGGATCTCTCTTTTTATTATCCTATCTAGTTTAAAACCACTGTACTGTAAGCTCTCAGCAAAAACTTCAGCATTGAGTATATCAACACCTTTCAACTTCGTATCTCCTATGACATAGCAACATCTGCCACCGTGTTTTAAAATCCTGAAGTTTTCATCAAAAACCTCTTCCATATCAATGAAAAATGCTTCAATTTCCTTTGCCATTTTTTTGCTTTTAGTAGACATTTTACAAACTATGTCCATAGCGATTTTACTTCTCAAATTATTTTCCTCATACTTTTTATAAGATGTACCAATAAATTCTTTTTTATACTCTGTTAAATCGTTTGCCAAATCAAACCAAATTGTTGATAACTGATGTAAATCCGCATACTCGTAACTGGTAACATATGGACTGGAACTGACAATTAGATCCACACTATCATCAGATACAGGTTGTTCTCTGGCATCAGCAATTTTAATATTTAAATAATCATTTAGATTTTCTCTTACTTTTACAGGAACAACATTATAAAAAACATTATTTCCTCTCTGCATTTTCAGTAAATGCTTTCGTAAGATATCATAAGGCTTTATCGGGATCTTCTTTAAATCTCTTGTTGGTTTTGTGCTACCCTGTAACCATATTGAACAATTTTTTAAAATGTGGCTAAATGCAACAAGAAAGAAATCTTTAATAACTCTATCTTCTTCATCGTAAATAACTCTTAATATTTTCCCCAACTCATTTTTATTATCTTCGGAAAACCAGTAGTTAATCCTATCAATATGTTTCTGAGGAATTAATGGTTCAATGTCTTTATCTAACAGTGATTTTTGTGTTCCATTTAAATAAGTTAATCTGGATAAAAGTTGGTTAATCTTTTCATTAAGATATTTGGGTTCTATAGGGGTTGATTTTACTTTAGTTATTAAATATGCAATTTTATTAATATCTGTTCCACTTGATTTATAACCTCTTGATATTCCAGTAACAATAGTAGTTCCACATCCCATAAATGGGTCATTTATATGAGCGTCTTCAGTAGAAACATATTCATCAATCAATTTCTCAACTAGTTGAGGAATAAATTTAGCGGGGTATCTGTGGTAACCATGTGTCCATTTTCCAGTGTCCGAGGGTTTATTCTCTATGAATGACCAAGATTCATCTACGTCTTTTGTATGAAATAGTTTGATAATTTCTTCTGGCGATTTCGTAGTTTGAGATACCATATCATTTACTACAATTTTCATTATTGTTTCCATATTATTTTCTTTCCTGGTTATGAATCGCTGTACGCTTAAATTTTTATGGGTAAAAAAGTTGTCGAAGATAATTTGGTCGAAAGATCAGCTTAAGCAACATATGCCGTGTTAAAAGTATGGATCGATGGCAAGGTTCATTATAGATTCTTGTTGCACCATTTTACTCAAGTATCCCAAGTTCTTTTCCAACCTTGTGAAATGCTTCCAATGCCTGGTCAAGGTCTGCCTGTGAATGGGCGGCGGAGATCATCACGCGGATGCGCGCTTTGCCCTGTGGGACAGTGGGGAAGCCCAATGCCATGGCAAAAACACCTTCTTCAAATAATCTTCGGCTGAACTCACGTGCCAGTTGGACCTCACCGAGCATCACAGGTGTGATGGGCGTTTGAGTCAGACCGGTATCAAAGCCAAGATTACGCATTTCTTTTTGGAAGTAACCAGCATTGGACCAGAGCTGATCGACCAATTCTGTTGATTCTTCCAGTAAATCCACAGCTGCAATGCAGGCGGCGGTATCAGGGACGGTGACCGCAGAGGAAAACAGGAAAGGTCGTCCACGTTGGCGCAGCCATTCAATGATACGGGCATTGCCGGCAACCACACCGCCCATAACCCCAAAGGCTTTGGAGAAAGTACCCACTTCCACATCCACCCGACCATGCAGATGGAAGTGATCGACAATGCCACGACCCCCCTCACCCAGGACGCCTTCGCCGTGGGCATCATCCACCATTAACATCAATCCATAGGCTTCGGCCACGTCCGCCAGTTTATCCAACGGGGCGTAGTCACCATCCATGCTGAAAACACCATCGGTGATGATCAGTGCACGGCGGAATTGTCCCCGGTTTTCACGGATGGCTGCTTCCAAGGCGGCAGGATCACAATGCGCGTAGCGGACGATGCGGGCTCCTGACAAACGAGAACCGTCGATGATGCTGGCGTGATTGAGCTCATCTGAAAAGATCACATCTTCTCTGCCAACCAACGCAGGGATTGTGGCACCATTGGCACAAAAACCGGATTGAAAGGTAATGGCAGCATCCACTCGTTTAAATGCTGCCATGCGCCGCTCAAGCTCAAGATGCAAATCCATGGTTCCTGCGATGGAACGAACAGCACCAGGTCCAACGCCATATTTTTGCATGGCTTCTTCAGCGGCTTTGACCATCTTGGGGTGATTTGCCAGACCCAGATAATTATTTGAACAGAAATTGAGTACTTTTTTGCCATCAACGATCAACCACGCGCCCTGGGGTGAGCTGAGCGTACGAATGGTATTATAAAAACCGGTTTTACGCAGATTTTCAAGTTCTTCATCGATCCATGCCAATTTATCAGTCATTGTTTCCTCAACTAATCAAGATTTTTTTACCCGCGGAATTAGTGCGCACAGGTGAGATTATTATACACCAGGGCGATTTTTGCTATTGCCCTTGACAGCCCCCTTGACAGCCCTTGACAGCCCTTGAGTTTGGCTGCTGAAGGGCTTTTGATCACCTGAATTTAATCTCCCAAAGGTGCACATGAGCAATTTCAGGATCATTGATGCTGAAAACCTCAATCTCCATGCTTTCCACTTGATAGCTTGAACCAAATGCCAAATCAACGATTTGGATGGTATTGGATTCACCCACTTCCTTTGAAAACTCAATGGTTTCACCTTTGGCACGTGGATTTATTCTCACCGTCACGCGCGTGCTGGCGCCGCCGACAGATGCTGCCAGACCCCGCATTTCTATAGGCTCTGGAAAGGTGAGAATGATCCTGAGGGGATTGGCTTCAAAGGTACGGATGAGGGTTTCCTCATCCCCATCAAAGGCCTGTTCGACCTGGTTGATATCCAGCAAGGGATACTGCACCCTGACGGTCTTATCAAAAAGCAGGATCTCGGATTCCTGCAATTGACGGCGTAAGGCTATTTCTTCCGCCAGGATTTGGTCGATTTCCGGGACGTAACCGAGGCTGACAAAATAAAAACAGGGTGTTCCGTCAGGACATGGCAGGGTTTTGGCAATTTCAATATCTGTAAATTTCTTTGTCTCAAGCATCCAGGTGTATTCATTGGGAAGCATGATGAAAAGAGTGTCTGGATCGAGTGGGAGGTGATTCATGGCATATTCTTCGATGGTGCCGATGGTGATGGGTAAGGAATCCCCTAAGAAATAACGTGCAATCACGTCGGCACCGTTTGCCCAGGAAGGGCTCAA
Organism: uncultured Anaerolineaceae bacterium; assembly: GCA_964540765.1. Taxonomy (GTDB): domain Bacteria; phylum Chloroflexota; class Anaerolineae; order Anaerolineales; family Anaerolineaceae; genus CAZJLN01. The sequence continues at coordinate 44,668 of CAZINW010000011.1, forward strand.
AATTATTTTTCGTTCAGGTTCGTCTGTATTGATGGCTTTGATCTCAGCAAAAAGCGTCTGCCCTCCATACTGCATGCCATAAAGGCCATAATCATCATACCAGGTGGGTCCATTGACCAAGACTTCGCGCAACATCCAAATGCAGGTGGCTGCTAGAAAGCCAAAGGTGACCAGGCCGGTTACTTTCAGTGGGAATCTGTACTTTATGAGTCTCTGCAAGAACCATTCCACACCAAGCGCGGTGAGCAGTGTGGCAGGGACGACAAGCACAAGCAGGCGGGTGATGGCAATATCCACGATCGCTGCCCCGGCAGGCGCCGCCAGCAGGCTAAAGACGAGTGCGCGGTATTCCGATTTTTTGAAATACTTGAAACAGCGGAAAAGACCCACCATCAGGAAGGGGAAACCTGTCAGGAGGAAATGCCCCATGTCCTTCATGCGGTGGCGGATCAAATCCACGTCGTTGGGCAGGTACCAGTAAAGCGGATTGAGACCTTTAAAGTAGCGAAGCAGGTATTGCCAGAGTTTCTCGTGCAGTGGAATGGGTTCCACCCAGTAAGAATGCAACTGCTGCAGGTGATGCTGTATCTCAATTCCCTGGGTAAGCCTGAAACGGAAGTAGGGCGCTGCCAACAGCCCCAAAAAAAGAAGGGCGGGAAGGACTGTTTTTCGCTGCTGCCAATGGTAACGCAGGTCAGAGAATATCAAGAAAAGACCAGTTACAACGATCACTACCTGGCCGGGGCTGTAGGCATAAAAGGCAAGAGCGCCAAGGATAAAAGTGGGATAGAGATACTTGGGATCTTTATACCGATAGGAGAGGTAAACATATAGGAAACCCGCATACAAGGAAGCCATCAGCGTGGTTTCAAAGGCAGTGCGTGAGTGCAGGAACCAGGCTGGTGTAACGGCAAGGAGCAGCGGTCCCAACCACCAATGCTGCACCTTGAAAAAATCACGCAAAATTAAACCAAGAAAGACAGCTGCCAACAAAGTGGCGACAACGGCAGCCCCGCGCGTCACCAGGATTGAACGTCCAAATAGAAGCTGGGGGATAACCTGCCAGTAGACAGAAAGGCCCAGGTTGTATTGACTGCCATTTTCAAAGTAAGTCGGGAGAAAGATACCGTTAGGATCATGAAGATGATTGGCGACCAGGTCAGCAGCCGCAACCGACTGAATGGCTTCATCGGTGAAAAAGAAGATAGGAAAATCAGCCAGACCAATCAACCGGGTTGCTAGGTAGAGCAAAATGGCTACAAAAAACAGCCAGGTTTGCAGGTTTACTTTTTTAAGCATATGTCTCAGGTCTTGTTTTGTGAGGTGAGCCATGTCAATCTGCGTGAGATAATTCTTAAAATGGGCTTTCAGGGTGATTATAGCATGTCCGAAGTTCATCAAAAATGACAATTCCTTGCTATAATTGGCAGGCAAGATAAGAATCACACAGGACACCTCATTCAATTAAAACAAGGCGTAGTCAATAAGTGTATTACGATTGGAAAAATGCATGTCTCAAGAACATATAACACCTGAAATTTTTGAGAAATTGGTAGATCTGGCGGCAATTGCCCTGGATCCGAGCCAAAATGAATATTTGCGCTCTGAGCTTAATAAGCAATTGACAGCCATCCATGAGCTGATGGCTATCCCGCTGGATGAGTCAACACCGATGGCTTTGCATGGGATCAGCTACACCCCGGATGACAGACCACCTTTGCGGGAAGACACCCCCATCGCTTTTGGCAACGCTGATGAAATCATTTCACAGGCGCCCGTCAGCGAAGACCGGTATATTGTGGTTCCCGATATTCCACATGAAGGGCTGGAATAAGCATGGCAATCATTGATAAAACAGCAGACGAGATTGCACAATTGGTGAAAAGTGGCGAGATTTCTGCCACCAAGATAGTGGATGCTGCTTATGCCCGCATTGAAGCGGTGGATGGACAGAGCGGTGAATTGGATCATGGGGAGATCAGCGAGCTTGATAAAAAATCTGTGCATGCTTTTATCAACCTGACAAAAGACCTGGCTTATACACAAGCTGAAGCTGTCAATCAAAAAATCACTCAGGGCGAAGACCCTGGCATGCTGGCAGGGGTGCCGGTCACGATCAAGGATATCTTTTGCATTCAAAACATCCTCACGACCGCGGGTTCGCGCATGCTGGCTAACTTCAAATCCCCCTATACAGCAACACCGGTGAAACGATTGATGGATGCAGGAGCCTTGATCCTGGGGAAAGTCAACCTGGATGAATTCACCTATGGCTCATCCAGTGAATCCAGCGCCTTCCAACCCAGCCCACGCAATCCCTGGAATACGGAGCATGTGCCCGGCGGTTCCTCGGGTGGCAGCACTGCATCGGTGGCAGCCAGAGAGGCTGCACTGTCTTTAGGGACAGACACAGGTGGTTCAATCAGGCAGCCGGCAGCATTCAGCGGCGTGATCGGGATGAAACCAACTTATGGTCGGGTATCCCGCTATGGTTTGATCGCCTTTGGTTCCTCACTGGATTGCCCAGGCCCGATTGCGCGCACGGTGAAGGATGCTGCCCTGATGTTGCAGGTGATGGCTGGACATGACCCGCAGGACAGTACCAGCTCAATGCGACCTGTGCCCGATTATCTGGCAATGCTTGAGGAGCGCGTGCGAGGGCTTCGCATTGGCTTGTCACCGGATTATTTCCGCGTCAGTTATCCCGACCTTTCTACGGGCGAAGTGCTGTACAAACCGATACAGGCTGAGATCAAAAGTGCCGTGATGCACGTGGCTGAGGTATTGGCAAACCTGGGGGCGGAGATCATCGAAGACGTCCCCATGCCAAATACTGTGCATGGCATCCCGGTGTATTTTGTGATCAGCCGGGTGGAGGCAGCCTCCAATCTCCATCGCTTTGATGGAGTGAAATACGGTTACTTTACTCAAAAGCATGTTAACAATCTGAACGAATTATATCGACTGAACCGGGCAGAGGGTTTTGGACCGGAGCCCAAGCTGCGCATCCTGATGGGCATGTACGTCAGCGCTGCGAAACACAGCGCCCAATATTATCAACGAGCTTTACGCGTGCGCAGCATGATCAGGCATGATTTTGATACTGCGTTTGACCCAAAGGGTTCTTATCGTCTTGATGCATTGTTAACATCACCCACACCAACCACAGCGTTTAAAATGAATGAACTGTATGGCGACTCAGTGTTGATGCAGATTGCGGATCAATTTACTGTGACTGCCAATCATGCCGGTATACCGGGGATCACCATTCCAGCCGGCTTTGACCAGGCAGGTCTACCGATTGGCATTCAATTCCTGGGGCCTGATTTCCGTGAGGATCTGATCCTGAGGGTGGCACATGCCTATGAACAAGCGACCCTCAATGAGGCATGGCGAAAGATAAAACCTCAGGTTCTGATAAATGTGGAGGACTAAATGATGACTGACTATGAAGCTGTAATTGGTCTCGAGACCCACATCCAACTTAATACCACAACCAAGATTTTCTGTAGTTGCAAGGCTGACTCATGGGATGCACTTCCAAACAGCAATATCTGTCCTGTCTGCAGTGGGATGCCGGGTGTTTTACCTGTTTTGAACCAGGTTGCTGTTGAAAAAGGAACCAGGCTGGCTGCTGCCATGCATGCAGAAATTCGCCTAACTTCCTATTTTGACCGGAAAAACTATTTCTACCCCGACCTGCCAAAGGGGTTTCAGATCACACAATTTGACCAATCCATTGGCAAAGGTGGTTATCTTGACCTGCCCATGCCCGATGGGACTGTGACGCACGTGCGCATTCATAAATTGCATCTTGAAGAGGATGCGGGCAAGACCAAGAATGAACATGGTGAGCGCCTGATCGATTTCAACCGCTGTGGGGTACCGCTGGTGGAAATGGTGACGGAACCTGATCTGCGAACTGCTGATGAAGCCGCGCAGTATTTGATCCGCCTGCGCCAGTTACTGCGCTGGATCGGGGTTTCAGAGGCGGATATGGAAAAGGGACATCTGCGCTGTGACGCCAATGTGTCCATTCGCGAGAGGGGCAGCCAGGTGTTGAATCCCAAGTCAGAGATCAAGAATATCAACTCCATTGATGCCGTCCGCAATGCCATCAATTTTGAAATTGAGCGCCAGATCAAAGAGGTGAATGCAGGCAGGTGTATTGAGTCATGGACATTGGATTGGGACGATGCGAAGGGCACTCTCAAGAAAATGCGTTCCAAAGAAACCGAGGCAGATTACCGGTATTTTCGCGAGCCGGACCTGCTGCCGCTGCAATTATCCCAAACATGGGTGGACGCCATCATCGCAGAACTGCCGGAATTACCTCTGGCGAGGCGACAGCGCTTCATGGAGGCTTATGGTTTGTCACCGTATGATGCTGAGATACTGACGACGGACAGGACGCTTTCGGATTATTATGAGACGGCTGTGTACGCTTATGGCGGAGAAGCTAAAGTTGTTTCGAACTGGATCATGAATGACCTGCTGAGGGTGCTGAATGAATTGAACTTGAGTGCGGATGAACTGAGGTTGACTCCGGAGTATTTGGCTGACATCCTCAAGATGATCGATGCAGGCAAGATCAATGCATCCACCGGCAAAAGTTTGCTCAGAAAGGTGCAGGAGAGCGGCAAGGCACCAGGTGAAATTGTTGAGAAGGAAAGTTTGGGACTTTTGGAGGACGACCAGGAGATCCGCAAGGTGGTGGAGAGCGTCATGGTAGCAAATCCGGCAGAGGTGATCAGCTTCAGGGAGGGCAAGGAGAGCCTGATCGGTTGGTTCCTGGGGCAGGTAATGCGCCAGACCGGTGGCAAAGTTGACCCAAAAATGGCACGGCAAATCTTGCTGGAACTTTTGAGTGGAAAATAGAGGGGGGATGGCTATTGACCATCTGATGGGATTCGCATAAAATAGAGGTCACTTTGCGGGCGTCGCCAAGTGGTAAGGCATCAGCCTTCCAAGCTGACATTCGCCGGTTCGAATCCGGTCGCCCGCTTTTTTTTGTTTAATAGCCGGAGAGTTGGGTAGGTAAATAGTCAGGCAGTCGAAAAGTGGATAGTCGAACAAACAAGAAAGCGATGCCGGTTTTATGGAAGGACTGGTATTAAGGTGACTTGAAAGTTTGCAATCCCAAGGGACGCACAGCGAGATCGGAAAGAACGCCAAGAGCGCACACGCTGTATCCCGTGGGAAGTAAAAATACACACACCCTGACCGTGCCCCAATGAAGTGGACGGAAAGAAAGGAAAGCGAAGCATGGCAGCAATATTCACATGCCTGCCCGTGTGGGAGGTAATTACAGCGAATTGGTGAAATTAAAGGTAAGAAAGTAAACCGAATAATTGCTCTATATGAGGAATATTCATGTGACTTAACAGTTCTTCAAGGAGCTTATTGCCGAGAGTATCATTCAATTCGGATACCCTGGGTTCTGAGTGAATTCAAGCTTACAGAGCATCTTACAGGCAGGGTTGTTGATTTAGAATTTTTTTCAAGTACGAAATTTGATTGCTCTAACATTGAAAGTTTCTGATTGGCGATTTCAAATAGTGGCATAGCATTTTTCCAAAAATTGTTTTTATTGTCGAAGGAGTAGGCTAACTACTGATTCTTCAGGCATTCATTTTACTGTATTATGCCACAGAATCAAAAAGCGCCCTCCATGTCTGGAGAGCGCTATCATTATTCTGTTTTCTTTTGCTATGCCTGCATCACCGGTCTGAACTTGTACCCATACATACGACTCGGTCCGCGGTGCAATCATATCGATCCAATTATTATCTATCGGGTGTATCCTTGACAAACCAGAGTAAATACTGTACAGTCAACCTGTACAGAATGGAGCAAAAATGACAATTCAAACTACATATACTCAAGCTCGTGATGGGCTGGCGAAATTACTGAATCAGGTGACACACAACCGCGAAGTGGTCTTGATCCAACGTCGGGGCGAAGAAGAAGTTGCAATGATCGCCGCCTCAGAACTGGAAAGCTTGATGGAAACTGCTTATCTGCTGCGTTCACCTGCAAATGCTGAACGACTGCTTTCGGCGCTTGGGCGAGCATTGAAAAACGAATCACAACCTCTAACTGTGGACGCCTTGCGGCACGAGGTTAATCTTGAGTAAAAAGGTGCGAACGGCAGTGTTCCAATCTGAGTTCATTGAAGACCTGCGTTACTGGGTAGAAACTGACAGGAAACTTGCAATCCGGGCATTTGATCTGATTGAAGCCATATTGCGAGACCCTTTTGAGGGAATCGGCAAACCCGAACCTCTCAAATATTTAATTCCCGGGACATGGTCAAGAAGACTAACTCAGGAGCATCGCATCGTTTATTTTGTCCGAGATGATCAGATTGATTTCCTGCAAGCCAGATACCATTATTAAAAAACAAACCCCACTCAACAGATGAATGGGGTGCTGAATTTTTAGAAAACAATTATTCTCAAGCTTGCATCACCGGTCTGAATTTATAGCCGCTAGCACCCCAGGGGTGTATATGATCATACAAATACTTAGCCTTGCATTACCGGCCGGAACTTGTACCCATACACAATCATCCCGCGTTCGTCACCGTCATTGCGGATCTTGCGCGTCACCATCTCCACTGGCATGCCAATTTTGACTGACTGGTCACCAAGGTCGGTCAGTTGGGCGGTCACCATCGGGCCTTCCTCCAATTTAACGAGTGCAATGGTGTAGGGCGCCTGCTCTTCAAAGCCGGCAGGGGCGCTTGCCATGTGGGTGTAGGAATAAACCTCACCATGACCACTGAAAGCATAAGGAATTTTCGCTTCGCCGCCACATTCAGGGCAGACATCTCGCGGGGGGAATAGTTTGGCTTCGCAGTGGGGGCAGACCTCGCCCACCAGCGCGTATCGTTGTTTCTTTAATCTCCAATGCCGTGGAACTTCCATTGACATACTCCTTCCAGAATTTATCTGGAGGCGAGTCTATCGAATAAAGACTCTCAATTCCTATCAAGTTCCAGAGAAGCGGATAATTATTTGGGGTTAACTCAATAAATAATGGATATCCTGGTGGCTGATCGTTCTCTTAAATAAATTTTTAACGAAACCTTCATGGAATCCTATGCGTGCTTCTTCTCATCTGAACGTTTCTGATCCTTATCTCCTTCTGTTTCTTTTTTGATATACCATTCTCCATACCTTCCTGCATAGCCACTCCAAAAATCAGCGGAAACTTGAATACCGCTGAACATAAGCGAGCCGACCAGACCAAAAACAAAACCCAGGATCAAACTATTTACCAGCCCTTCCTTGCCTGCCAGGAGATAGCCTATGCCCCCCATGATGATGGTTGAAGCTGCGGTGAAGATGAGCAGGTTGCGCAGCAACTTCAAGAGGAATTTTTTCCAGTCCATTGGATTTTTGCCTAAATTTCCTTCGGCTTGCGCACACGGATATGCAAAAAGTAAGCCACCACCTGCGCATCCTGAATATTGGGGCAGCGTTTGACGGTCTCATCGTCGGGGCAAGGTTCTTCAATCCGTTCAATGATAAATCCCTGCTCGATGAGCATGTTTAGCCACTGGCTGAGGGTATGCGTATAACGCGGGACTTTAAATTTGGGCAGCCCTTTCTTAACCTCTGCCGGAGCAGCGCTAAAGAGCCACTCTGACAATTCACCTTCCATGTTGTGAAAATAACCTCCCACCTCGTAGGCATAGGTAAGTCCGTCCTCCCCACGCAGGTTGCGGTGGTGTGGGGTATCCAGGCAGGGATGGGTGATCGAAAACTGCAGGAATCCGCCGGGCTTCAGGATGCGATAAGTTTCTGCGATCACATTTTTGGTGTTGGGGATGTCCATGAAGCTCATAAAACCGGTGGCAAAGTCAAAGCTTGTCTTGGCAAAGGGGATTTGCTCAGCGTTGGCAGCCAGGTAATCTATGCGGGGATGAGTTTGATCTTGAAACGTTCTGGCGTGCTGCACGAAAACCTGCGAGATGTCCAATGCCATTAGCCTGGCACCGCGCTTTGCCAGCAGGCGCGTGTTGTGCCCCTCACCGCAGCCGATATCCAGCCCGCAAAGCCCGTTGACGTCCGGTAGCATTTTTAGGAATGCCGGCGTGTTGAGGTGATCGCGGTAGGTGTCATAGCCGGCACGCGATAGGCGCGTCCAAGCGTCAGCATTTCCATTCCAATAGTGCTTGACCGTTTTTGATTCCATGATGGGTGCTGTGGCTCCTGATTAAGTTATAGGTTAATTATGACATAAAAATAGAAAAGTACCCTGGCAAATTTTATGGGGATGTTTTTTGATTTTGAAGAAGAATTGGCTAACATAGGGACACGGCATGCCATGTCCCTATGTTAGGTTTGGTTTTTCCTGCACACAATCAGCATGTGTTCGCTCAACCCCACCACGGATGGATGCGTGCAGGTCTGGTAATGCGCCTCCAGCCAGTTTGACCAGCGCTTTGCGTCCTTGGCTACCTGGTTAAGACCCTTGCGGTGATTTGCACTGATGCCTTCCAACCCGGCCATCTCCAGAACCGTCAATCCCTCCCTGCTGAATGCTTCCCGTAGTTCCTCAGGCAGGAAGAAGTGACATGCCGTGAAACCATATCCCCCCAAATAATCTCCAGTGTCGACCAGTTGTTTGAAATGGGGCAGCTCTATTTCAGTCTGGCTAAAATTCAGTATTTCAATCAAAACACTCAGGCGGCTCATCACAGAAACAAAGAGGGGGGCACCCACCCTGGCAACCCGCACCAATTCCAAAATCGCCTTGTCTCTCTCACTGCCATCCAAAACATGCGACAAAGGTCCCCCCAAACACAAGATGGCATCAAAGCGGTTGTCAGTAAATTGCGACATATCTGCAATGGATCCAACTGTGAGTGTTTTTACGTGGCTTTGCATACCGGCTTTCTTGATCTGCCGCTTGGCGAAATCCAAGTTCGCCGGGGTTACATCCATCAGGTTGACGTCATAACCCTCTTTAGCCAATGCGACCGTGTATCGCCCTGGACCTCCGCCGGCATCCAAGATCAATCCCTGTTGAGGAAGATACTTGGCAAGATAATGCAGCGTGGTATCAAACTCCAGTTTATGGTAGGCATCCTTTGTCAGCCGGTTCCATTCCTGGCGAACACCTCCTGTATAGTATTCCTTGATCATTGCTTCTGTCATTGGTTCCTTTTGAGATCATTTACCTGGAGAAAGGGCTTCATCTTTCCGGAGGGAGCATCAGTTGGACCGGATTGACCAGCAAGCGAATGTTATGTCCTTCCCCGTAGCCGAAATCCAGACTGAAAAGCCTTCTCACAGATGGGAGCGATTTTATGGGTCGGGTATTGTTGAGGTGATCGCGGTGGATGACATACCCTGCCCGGTATCCCGACCACCCGACTGCAAGCAAGGATCGCACCATGGTGCTACATTCACGCAGGCCAGATGCGCTACTCCTTTATCCAATGGTAGATTACCCCTGCAATTGGAATGAGAATAATTATGTATTCATACCAGTTCCAGTTACTATAACCACGTATTCCAGGAGAGAGGACGAGGATAATAATGATTATTATATCAATGATTTTCGATGACTTTTTTTTATTTGTCGTTTCGTTCATTATCTACCTCCAGTAACTCATACATGAAATCAATCAAGGGGAGCAAAAATTGGGATTGAAGGGGTAAAGCCACGCATGGGCGAGCCCAACACGGCCTGGTCAATGCCCTCCAACTGCTCCGGATTGACCTGATCCACCTTGACCATGCTGGCGAAGCCGTGGGTGCTCAGCACCTTACCGATCTCCTGCGCGACCTTCCCAGCATTGCCAAAAAATGAGTGACAAAAAAATCTTACAGTGCGGCGAAAATCTCTTCCGCCCAGGCAGCGGCGCGTTCGAGTTCCCCATCCTTCAAAGGTCCTTCCGAGCCATTCACGATGAACCAGGAAGCAGGGACAGCCTGTGCGCCGTCCTTCTTCTCCATTGTCTTCAACATCGGCTCGGCGGCATAGCCAAACACCTTGACCAGCCCTTTAAGGAACTTGGAGGTTTTCTCTTCCGGATGGAAGCGGGTATCAAAGGCTGCCACCTTCACCCCCTTGAGCGCATCCGCCTTCAATTTCCTCAAGAAGGCTTTGACGTTGGGGGAATAGGTGAAGGCACGCGTGGGCGAACCCAGAATGAGCAGGTCAACGCCTTCCAACTGCTCCGGGCTAACCTGGTCCGCCTTGACCACGCTGACGAAGCCGTGGGTGCTCAGCGCCTTGCCAATCTCCTGCGCCACCTTCTTAGTATTGCCAAAAAATGAGTCATAAACGATCAATGCTTTCATTGAATATTCCTCTCCCATACACCATGGATACACACTAAGGGCAACCAGCACCACCTTACTACCTACTCTATTATAAACAAAGAAAGCGATAACTTCAACCGCCTGCTAAAAATCATGTATGAGTTGACAGATATTGCTGCCTGTCTGATGAAACAGGTGCCTTCGAGATTGAATGGGGTGCCACTCTCGTGCTTTTAGGTGTTCCAATTGCCATTATTTCAAGGCAAATAATTTGCTTACAACCTTCTCTTTGAAGACTGGCTCGATAGTAAGACCTCTTCCTTATCAATTAGATTTTTTACAGAACCCTTATTTTATAAAATCAAAATTAAATGACAGGTTTCTATCATTTAAAAATGAATGCGCTCAAATTTCCACCCTTAATCCAACCCGTCAGGGGTATTTTTGTTCCATATATTTTTTCAGCGCAGGGATGGTTTATAATTATTGTATGAAGTTAAAGAAAGGAAAATCCGCATGAGTTTTTTATTTGGAGATCCCGCCATTCGGCAATTGAATGGACATCAGCAGCAGGAAGTCGAAACAATCATCTCGGAACTCATTCGCATCGGCAGGGGGGATGATTTCCTCTCTCTGAGCCCGGGTGGAGATTATGACATTCAGTGCCATCACCGGCAAGCACGGGATTTGGGCAAGCGACTTTACGAGATGGGTGGCATCCCATTGATGCAGGCGGTACGACGGCGCATTCAACGCAAGCTGAAAAGCGTTTTGGCAGAACACCTTGACCACTGCTGGAAGGGTATCGGCACCTGGCAACCTTAGGCTGAGGCATCCGATGACCGTAAATAAAGCCTTCCTTGCCATCAAGTATCACCCTGACAATCGCAACCGTGCCTTGATCGATGCGCTGTGCAATTGTTTGATGACGGCTGGCTATAACGTGCGCGTGATCGTGAGGGATGTGGAGGCATGGGGTACAAAGACTTTTACTGCACAGGAAATGATGGCGCACAGCTTTGCGTTGATCAGGGAGAGCAAAGTGGTGCTCATTGAAGCCAGCGAGAAAGGCGTTGGCATTGGCATTGAAGCCGGGTACGCCTTTGCATTCGGCATTCCCATCATCGTAATCGCCAGGATTGGTACAGAGATATCCAACTCCCTGCGGGGTGTGGCAAGAGAGATCCTTTTTTACGACAAACCAGATGACCTCATCCCTGCCCTCATATCCCTGGCGCTATGATCAATAGTAAAGTTCCAAATTCCTTATATTTTCTATTGGATTCAACGGCATAAAATGCTATAGTAAGCATACGACCAAGCGTTTAATGGCATGAAAAGAGGAAAAATGGAAGAAGACAAAAATGACAAAGTTGATAACATGGAAAGTGAGAACAGCGTCGCAGAACAGGCAAAGGCAAAAATTGAAACAGAAATCGAAAAACACAACCGTAAGGCACGTGAAGAGGGGGGAAAACGCGGCCCAATCGGCTTGATGGCATGGGGAGCCATCCTGATCTGGGCAGGCTTCGTCTTTTTGGCTGACAACCTGGGGTGGATGGAAAACCTGCAATTTCCGTTGTGGTTACCAGAAGAATGGCATGTGATAAAAGATGAAATCTGGACGATGATCTTCCTGGGGGCAGGTGTGATCGTCCTGTTCGAAGGATTTATCCGCCTGATCTTCCCCGGACTGCGTGCGAGTGCTGGTGGCACCTTCTTTATGGCATTCATTCTACTCGCTATCGGGCTGGGGAATATCTACCGCTGGGATATTGTCTGGCCAATCATTCTGATTGGATTGGGGCTTTCGATGCTGGTGCGCGCCCTGGTACGGCACAGGCAGTAAAAGGGCTGTGGTGATTTGAATGGTACGGCCTGATTGCACGTTCAATTTGTGTGTGAAACAACCAATTGGTTTAGAAAAATCACCCAAAGATCCTTGAATTATTTTTTGAATTTTGCGACGCGTCTACATCCAGTGGATTTAAGGTCATTGTTTACCCTGAGGTGGAAAAACTGACCAAGCAACTGAAGTTTGCTGACCGGTTAAG
>CAZINW010000012.1:0-51696 GCA_964540765.1 uncultured Anaerolineaceae bacterium
CAAACAGATAATTGCCTTGCCAATCATCCTATGATAAACTTTTCTCAATTAACTCATCCAGAGAGGTGGAGGGACCGGCCCGTTGAAACCTCGGCAACCGCAAGTACATGCGCAGGTGCCAATTCCGGCAGAAGCAAGGAAAAGCATTCTGGAAGATGAGGCTACATGCAAGCAAATTAAATGTGTCTCTCTAAAAGAGAGGCATTTTACATAAGCGAAAGGTCATCAAACAGGAGTAGGATCGATGAGGCAAACTCAAAAAGAATACACCAGAGGCGCTTACATGAATGCCCTTGATCAGCGCGTTTTGATCTTTGATGGCGCAATGGGTACCAGCCTGCAAGCCTTGAATTTACAGGATGCAGATTTCGGTGGTAAACAGCAGGCTGGCTGCAACGACTGTCTTGTACTTTCTTCACCACAGTCTATCGAAGCTGTGCATACTGCGTTCCTGGAGGTTGGGGCGGACGTCATCGAGACAAACACATTTCGTGCCAATCGCCTGACCCTGGCAGACTATGGCATGGCTGATAGAACGCTTGAGATCAACCAGAAAGCAGCAGCCCTGGCACGTAAACTGGCAGATCAATATTCAACAGCGGAGAAACCACGTTTTGTAGCAGGCTCCATCGGTCCGTCGGGCAAACTGATCTCAACAGATGACCCTCAAATGTCAGATATCACTTTTGAAGCGTTGGCAGAGGTCTTTTGTGAACAAGCTGTGGGTCTGATCCAGGGAGGGGTTGACCTGTTGTTGATCGAGACCTCGCAGGATATATTGGAAGTAAAAGCTGCCATCACCGGGATACTGCAGGCTTTTGAAGAGACGGGTGAACGCTTGCCCATCCAAGCACAGGTGACCCTGGACGTGACCGGCAGGATGCTGCTGGGCACGGATATCAGCGCCACACTGGCAATCCTGGAGGGGATGCCCATTGCCGTCATTGGTCTGAACTGCTCCACCGGGCCTGAATACATGCGCCAACCCATAAAATACCTGGGTGAAAATGCTGCCCTGCCCATATCCTGTATCCCCAATGCTGGTCTACCGCTGAATGTGAACGGTGAAGCGGTCTACCCGATGAAACCAGAGCCTTTTGCTGACCAACTCAGCGAATTTGTAAGCAAGTTTGGTGTGCGGGTTGTGGGTGGCTGCTGTGGCACCACTCCAGAACATATTCGCTTGCTGGTGGAAAAAATTGGAAATGGCCCTGTAGAGAAAAAATCAATAACGAGAACTGCCTGGCTATCATCGGCTGTGGAAGCTGTGTCGATGCAGCAGGAGCCAGCCCCCTTTTTGATCGGCGAGCGGCTGAATGCGCAAGGCTCCCGTAAATTCAAGGAATGCCTGATAGCTGAGGATTACGATGGGATGGTGGAGCTTGCCAGGGAACAGGTGGCAAGCGGTGCGCATGGGCTGGATGTTTGCGTGGCATTGACCGAACGCTCTGATGAGTCGATGCTGATGCAGAAGCTGGTCAAACGGCTTTCACTTGAGGTACCTGTGCCGCTGATCATCGATGCGACTGAGCTGGACGTGCTAGAGGCTGCGCTGAAAACAGTTCCGGGTCGGAGTTTGATCAACTCCACCAATCTCGAGTCTGGCGAGGAAAAAGCGCGCAGGGTGATGGGGCTGGCAAAAAAATATAATGCTGCATTGATAATGCTGACCATTGATGAAAAGGGGATGGCGAAAACGGCTGAGCGAAAACTGGCTGTTGCTGAAAGGTTTTACAACCTGGCTGTCAATGATTTTCAGATGGGACCGCAAGACCTGGTTTTTGATGTGCTTACTTTTACACTGGCAACCGGGAATACGGAATATGCTCTTTCAGCAGTTGAAACGCTCAATGGCATCAAAAAGGTCAAGGAAAAAATTCCCGGGGTGTTAACATCGCTGGGAGTCAGCAATGTCTCGTTTGGGCTTTCCAGCAGTGCACGCAAGGTGATCAACAGCGTGTTTTTATATCATGCAGTCAAAGCCGGTTTGGATATGGCCCTTGTAAATGTGGCACAGATCAAACCTTATGCTGAAATTGATGCAAAAGAACGAGAATTGGCTGAAGATTTGATTTTTAATCGCCATGAAGCGGCTTTGAGCCGCTTGATCGCTCATTTTGAGACAGTGAAAGAGATCACCCTTGGGGGGAAGCGCAGCGAGGATGATTTAGAGGGTTTGCCAGTTGAGGAAAGGCTTAAACAAAGGATTTTAAGGCGGATTAAGGCTGGTGTTGAAAATGACATTGAAGAGATTTTCGAGGGCGACTTGCTTACCAGCCGCTCTGATAAAGCTGTGATGATCCTGAATACTGTGCTGTTGCCGGCGATGAAAGAAGTCGGGGATAAATTTGGCGCGGGCGAATTGATCCTTCCATTTGTGCTGCGGTCTGCGGAAGTCATGAAAAAAGCAGTTGCTTACCTGGAAAATTTTTTGGAACACAAAGAAGGCATAAGCAAGGGTAAATTGGTCCTGGCGACGGTCTATGGGGACGTGCATGATATCGGTAAGAATCTGGTAAAAACGATCCTTTCCAATAACGGCTACAGCGTGGTTGATCTGGGCAAGCAGGTGCCGGCAGAAACGATTATCAGCCGTGCGATTGAGGAGAAGGCGGACGCCATCGGTTTGAGTGCCTTGCTGGTGAGCACAAGCAAACAGATGCCACTGATCGTGAATGAACTTGCGCGCCGAAAAATAGCCTTGCCGGTTTTGATCGGAGGTGCAGCCATCAATCCTCGTTTTGGATGGCGCATCCTCAAGACTGAGGATGGCGAATATTACGAACCCGGTGTTTTTTACTGTAAGGATGCTTTTGAAGGCTTATCCACGATGGACGCCTTGTCTGAGCCTGAGCAGAGGGAAAAATTACTGGCGGATGTCAGGGCAAAGGCAGACCATGAACATGGGATTGTACGAAAAGTGGCTGTTCCCGCTGATAACAGCACCATAAGATCAAACTTAAAATCTGCTGATTTTATCCCAGAAGCTCCTTTTTGGGGCGTGCGAGTAGTCAAGGCGATGCCGTTAACAATAGTTGCACAGCATCTTTCAAACAATGAACTCTTCAGACTTTCGTGGGGCGCTAAGAACGCCCATGGTGCCACATGGGAAAAGCTGGAGTCTGAATTCAACCTGCGCCTGGAGAGGATGCTGAAAGACGCAACCCAAAACAAATGGCTGGAGCCGAAGGCTGTTTATGGATATTGGCCTGCACAGGCAGCAGGAAATGACCTGGTCTTGTTTGACCCGAACACGCTTGAGCACGGCGAACCCATGGAGATCGAACGCTTTACTTTTCCACGGCAGAGCGGTGGTGAAAATTTATCATTGGCGGATTATTTTTTAACCATCGGGTCAGCTCAAATGGATGTTGTGGCATTGCAGGTGGTTACTGTCGGGGAAGTGCCAACCCTGCGCTTTGCTGAAATGGAAGCGGCAGGAGATTTCTCGGAAGCTTATTTCCTGCATGGATTGGCAGTACAGATGGCGGAAGCGACTGCCGCTTACATGCATACCCACATCCGGCGGGAATTGAACCTGCCTGAGGATCAGGGCTTGCGTTACTCCTGGGGATACCCGGCAATTCCTGAGCTTTCTGATCACGAAAAGGTTTTCAGACTGTTACCGGCAGGCGATGCACTTGGCATGCATTTAACCTCCGCCTACCAACTCGTCCCTGAGCAATCCACGGCTGCCATCATTGTGCACCATCCGGCTGCCAAGTATTTTAATGTAGGCGTTAACCGGCTTGACCAATTGTTAGGTTGATACTCCGCATGACTAAAAATGGAAAGAAAGATGGACAATAGATTTCTTACGCGATTGGATAATGAGCCCAAACCATTGATTTCGGATGGTGCCATGGGCACGCTGCTGCATGAACGCGGCGTGGCATTTGATGAGTGTTTTGATTTGTTGAACCTTGAGCAACCCGCACTGGTGGCTGAGATTCATACTGAATATATCCAGGCGGGCGCAGAGTTGATCAAGACGAATACCTTTGGCGCCAATCGAGTCAAACTGGCACGGCATGGATTGGAAGATAAGGTGATCGAGATCAACATGGCGGCTGTCAACCTGGCGAGAAGGGTGGTGGATGCTTCTTTCAAAGATGTGATGATCGCCGGAGATTTGGGTCCATTGGGTGTTCCGCTGGCGCCTTTTGGTCGGGTGCAGCCTGAAGAAGCCAGGGAGATCTATTCAGAACAGATCAAAGCGCTTGCTGAGGCAGGTGTGGATGTATTGTTGATCGAAACAATGACGGATTTATACATGGTGCGTGAGGCGATTAATGCAGCACGGGAAGTCGCACCTGAATTGTCGATCATTGCTTCAATGACCTTCACCCGTGACGGACGTACGCTTCTGGGTGACGAACCATCAAAAGTGGCTAGGGAAATAAATGATTATGGCGCAGATGTGATTGGGGTGAACTGTTCCGGTGGACCTCTGCAATTATTACAAATATTGCGAAGGATGCAGGCTGCAGAACCAGCGGTTCGCTTTTCAATCATGCCCAACGCTGGTTTTCCTGAACAGATTGGCGGAAGGATCATGTATCCTGCAGGCGCAGAATATTTTAAGGATTACGCGCTTGCCTTCTGGAAGGCTGGTGCGCGCGTGATAGGTGGATGCTGTGGCACAACGCCAGCCCATATTGCAGTATTGCGCAATGCAGTAAAGTCTGCTTCGGTGGATGTTGTGATGAGTGAGATCAGCATTGCAGAATTACCGCCGATGGAAGAGCAAAAGATTTCGGAAGAAAAATCGAAACTTTCAGAGAAGCTGGCAGCGGGGAAATTCGTAATGACAGTAGAAATGGACCCTCCACGTGGTTTTTCGACTCACAAATTGCTGGCTGGTGCCAGCCTGCTGGCTGATGCCGGTGCGGATGTGATTGATGTGGCTGACAGCCCGATGGCACGCATGCGGATGAGCCCGTGGGCGGTGTGTCACCTGATCCAGAATCAATTCAAGGTGGAGACCACCCTTCATTTCCCCACTAGGGGACGCAATCTGCTGCGTGTGCAGGGTGATCTGTTGGCAGCCCATGCACTTGGGATCCGCAACGTCTTTGTGGTGATGGGGGATCCAACAGCCATTGGAGATTACCCGGATGCAATGGATAATTATGACCTGGTGCCAACGGGATTGATCAGGTTAATTAAAGAAGGCTTCAATGCAGGTTTTGATCATTCTGGTGGTGAAATTGGGCAGCCAACTTCGTTCTTTGTGGGTGGGGCGCTTAATCTTGGCCCTGAAGATATTGCCCGTGAGATCAAGATCATTCGAAAAAAGGTGGAGGCTGGGGTTGATTTCTTCCTTTGCCAGCCAGTATTTGATCCAAAGCGGGCAGTTGCTTTTTTAAAAGCGTATGAAAGCGCATATGGCAAGCTGGAAATCCCCATCCTGGCAGGTATACTGCCGCTGGCATCTGACAGGCATGCACGCTTTTTGCACAATGAAGTACCAGGGATTATCATTCCACAAGCGATCCAAACCCGGATGGAACATGCCAGTGACCAGGGGGCTAAAGAAGGAATTAAAGTTGCATCGGAATTGATCGCAGAAATTCGTAGCTTTGCACAGGGTATTTACTTTATGCCCCAATTCAATCGTTATGATGTGGTAGCGGAGATCATCTCACAGACTAAAATTTGATGCCCAAAATCTGTATTATTGTACATATATCACCCAAATGAGGTGTCACCCAAATGAGGAATATAACGGTTAAAATGGAGTAGAATAGGAGGCATTGAGGTAAAACTATGAAAAATCGCATATCAGTTACCATTATGGCATTTCTTATTGCAGCGATGGTTCTTTCAGCCTGCAGCACATCAACCCAAATTGATCCTTCAGCACAGACAGCCGTGGCACAGACGCTTGATGCCATTGTGCAGCTTTCACAGACGCCAGTGAACACTGCAACGGAAAAAGCGACAGCCACCCAGATTCCACCGACAGCGACTGCGACAGCCACAATTGTCCCGACGCCAGTCGTGGAAGCAAGTGGCCCTAATAACTTCCCTGCCAATGTGAACCCTTTGACAGGACTGACCGTTGAGGATGTTGATCTGCTTGACCGCAGGCCGGTAATGGTCAAGGTAGCCAATTATCCTGCTGTAGGTCGACCACATGCAGGATTATCCTTTGCGGATATTGTTTTTGAATACTATATCGGGGCGGGTGTTAACCGGTTTATGGGACTCTACTATGGTCAGAATTCGGAAAAGATCGGTCCCGTACGTTCAGGTAGATTTGTGGACCCACAGATTGTATCCATGTACCAAGGCATATTAGGGTTTTGGAGCGCAGATGAGCGGGTTTATTCACGCATTTTGGAGGTTCTTGGAAATCGAGCAATCACAGGCTCCGAAAATACCTGCCCGGGGTTCTGCGATGATGGTCGAAACATCGTGACCAGTAAATTTGGTGATTCTGCGGCTTTAAGTCAAATTGCAGAGCAACGTGGTGTAACAAATAGTAAACCCAACTTGGATGGAATGCGATTTGATCCGGCAGTTCCAGCAGAAGGTGAACCAGGAGAGGATGTTGTGGTAAGTTTCGGCTCCATAAACCAGGGTGAGTGGAAATATGACCAAACCTCTGGAAAATACCTACGCTGGATTGAAGAGACTGACGCAGCCAACAACCTGACCATGATCCCGCTGGTGGACAGCATCACCGATGAACAACTGGCATTCTCAAATGTGATCATTCTGTATGCCTATTACACAGAGTATTCGCCAACCCTGCATGATATCAGTGTCTGGGATAATACAAGTGGACGACCGGCTGTGGTTTTTCGGAATGGGCAGGCATATGATGTGATTTGGAAAGCTGCCAGCATGCAATCGCCGATCCAGTTCACCTACCCGAATGGCGAAATGTTCCCATTGAATCCAGGAAATTCCTGGATGGTTTTCATGGGCAGTTATAGTGAAGACAAAGTGGCTGATGGAATCTGGACTTTCACCAACTATTTACCTTAGGCTGACATGTGCGAACCCTAATCATCTCTGACATTCATTCCAATTTAACTGCGTTGGATGCAGTTCTGGCTGATGCCGGAGATGTTGGCGAAGTCTGGTGCTTGGGGGACGTAGTGGGATATGGACCCGACCCAAATGCATGTGTGCAACGCTTGGGAAACCTCAAGGGATTGACCTGTATCTTGGGAAATCATGATGCGGCTGTACTTGATCGCATTGATATCAATGCCTTCAATGGGGAGGCAAAGCGATCGCTTACCTGGCAGAAAAAATCGTTGGATGGCTCAAGTCGCTCATTCCTGGAAAATTTGGATGAATGCATCACCATGGGTGACCTGACCTTGGTGCACGGCAGCCCGCGCAATTCCATCTGGGAATATATCCTGGATTTGCATACTGCCAGAGCCAATTTTTCTGAATTCAAAACGAAAGGTTGCCTGGTCGGGCATACGCATGTGCCGGCAGTGTTCACACAAGCGCCTTCTGGCAAGGTCAATCTCCATTTTTTTTCATGCAATGATCCGGTCTTGCTGAAAGAAAAATTTATTCTTAACCCCGGCTCCGTCGGACAGCCAAGGGATCGTGACCCAAGGGCCTCATATGTTGTTTACGAAAACGAATTAGATAAATGGGAATTCCGGCGTGTGGCTTATGATGTTGAAGAAGTCCAGACCCGCATTTTACAGGCAGGGTTGCCAAGAATGCATGCTTGCAGGCTGGCAGAGGGGAACTAATATCATTCTTAATGAAAGAATGGTCGCATGGAACAAAAGCTGGATGCCTACGTCTTTAAGATGAAGAGTAAAATAATTTTAAAGATAGGAGAAGCAAAATGAAGAGAACCCTGATTGTCTTATTAATAGCTACCTTATTGTTAACAGCATGTGCTTCGGCGAAGGATTCTTCAGAACCGATAAAAATGGAAATGCCTGCTGCTGCACCTCAGGAGATGGCAAATGAGGAGTATGCTTATGTGGAGGAAGACGAGAAAACAGGTTATGATTCCGGCAGTGGTGTTGAGGCACAATCTGTAGAAAGATTGGTCATCAAGAACGCATATCTTAATATTGCAGTAGCAGATCCGGTTAAGAGCCTTGAAGAAATCAGTCAACTGGCTGAAAATATGGGCGGTTTTGTGGTTTCATCCAATGTGTATAAAACCACCCTGTCCAGCGGAATCCAGGTGCCCCAAGGCAACATCCAAATTCGTGTACCCGCTGAACGCCTGGATGAAGCCATGAAATTGATCAAAGCCATGGTTGTGGATGCGGAAACAGGTGTGATCAGCGAAAATGTTTCCGGTCAGGATGTGACCTCTGATTATGTCGATTCCAAATCCCGCCTGCGAAATTTGGAAGCAGCAGAAGCTCAACTGGTTGAATTGCTGGATTCTGCCCCTGACCTGCAATACACTCTGGAAATTTTCAAAGAACTTACCAGTATCCGCAGCGAAATTGAAGTGCTGAAGGGGCATATCAACTATTTGGAAGAGTCAGCAGCCATGTCAGCCATATCTGTTGATCTGATCGCAGAGAAGACTTTACAACCTATTGAAATCGGCGGTTGGAAGCCCAAAGGGATTGTAAAAGATGCTGTTGAAGCTTTGGTTAAGACACTGCAAACCATCGGATCGGGATTGATCTGGTTTGGCATCTACTGCCTGCCGTTCCTCATCCCCCTGGGTGTGGTTGTGTACTTTGTGGTCAAGGGAAGGCGTAAAGCCAAAGCTAAAAAAGGAAACCAAATTGTTGAAGTGCAAAGTGAAAAGAAAGAGTAACGCGGGCTAAAAAAAAGACAAACGGGATCAAGGTGCAAACCTTGGCCCCGTTTTATTTTGGTGACTGGATTGCTTACTGGTAATGAATGACCAATTCGGCGGCGTATTTAAAATCAACTTCAAGTTCGTAGAAATAGCGATTTTGTTTTTTATAAAGAATTGGATTTCCATCGAGCAGAATTGATGCAGGTTCTTTGGGAAGATATAAGAAAATCTGTCCCTGCGTTTGGCGGGGCAAGGCAAGATTGATGGTTAATGCATTGTCATTTTGATGCCACCCCATCACTTCCAAGCCCTGTGAAATATGCAGATTGCTGCCAATGTAACAGGGGAGGTCCGGGTCAAAGCATCGCAAAGCCAGCAACCTGACCCCGTGAGCAGGAACTTGATTGAGTTTGAATGCTTGCGTGAATTGGATTATTTTCCCTGTCCACAATTCTCTGCCAATGTATGCCCCTGAACTCTCAAGACCCCACTCAGCAGCATTAATATCTAAATCTGCAGGTGCATCCTGCCAGTTAAATGCTGCAAGGATATCCCATGATCCGGTTGTACCATCCATCTTAAGATGCAATTTTTCGGGCATGACCGTGTCGAAGAGATCGATAACCTGGCAGCGTGTTTCAATAATGGGGATGAGCATTTGTGCAATTCTCAAGCGATCCGGGGTTAATGAAGGCAGATCATCTGAAAGCAACATGGCTCCCCCTGTGAGCGCGATGACAGAAGCCAGCGATTGAACTTCATCCAGAGATAGTTTGGTGTCTGGACAGATGAGAAGGCAGTCGGGATCATTGCGCCACCAGACTTTATCGAGGTAAGCCCTGGTTAAGATGTTTTGGATGGCATTTCTTGCTGAAGGCATGTTGGGTTCATTCTTAAATGGTCGGGAGGTTTCTGCAAAACTGGGCAACCAGCTCGGTGCAACATCAGCGCTGATGCGCATCGTGTCAAATAAGCCTAAAGCAGAACCCAAAGGACAGCCGCAGGCGAGCAAGGTGGTCTGATCACCGGCAGCTTCACGGATCGCTTTCAGACCGAGGCGAAGGACCTGGGCGCGTGTCATGCTGGGATTTTGATGGGCACCGGGCAGGGCTGCCGCGTAAAGAAAGTCCAGTTTCAGGTATGGGAAACCCCATTCATGTGCTGCAGTAGAAATGACCCCTCCCACATAATCCAGTGTTTCTTTGTTTGTCAGATCAAGCGCAGTTGTCAAACGATTCCATCCAAAACCTGCATTGACTGGCCTGCCGGATCGGTTGCGCAATATCCAATCAGAGTGTTCCTTCAGGATTTTTGCGCCGGATTGAACAATAAAGGGCGCAAGCCATATACCCGGCTCAAAATCAAGGCTCTTGATCTCTCTGGCAAGAGGTTTTACCCCTCCTGGAAACTTAGCGTTAAACGTGAACCAGTCTCCGACAGCACTTTCAAAACCATCATCGATCTGAAAGAGCGAGAGTGGCAACGCTTCACGCATGGTGACCAGGGAATTAAGGTTGGTGTGCAGATCATTCTCAGTGACCTTCGTGAAATATTGATACCAGGAACACCAACCCAGGGGTGCTTCTGAAGGGATGCACACATCATTTTCAAGTTTGACTGTCTGAAGGTATTCTCTGAATGGATCTGGATCATCCAGGTTGATGAAGGTAAATGCAGCCCAATCTGTAGATATGGATTGCCCGGGATCGAGCCTGGCTGAATCCCCATTAGCCCAAAGTTTCAGCGATGGCTTGGGAGTAAATCTGGTTTCAAGCGAGCCGAAATGTTGTTTTTGGGATAAGAAGCCTGCAAGCAATCCCTGACGGGAAATCCGATCGACAACGATCCCGAACATGTCACTTGAGTAATGATTCACCTGCCGTATGGTTGGCGTTCCTGTATTAATGATCATCGGTTCTGAGAGAAACCCAAGCCTGGTACGCTGTTGTTTTTGACCCTGACCATAGGTCGCTGTTGGGGACCACGACTGCCAGCCATTGCTGTAAAATGCCGGGTTGATTTGTTCCTTGAAATCTAGATTAAGGTCACCTGAACGGATGTCAGCCAGGGTCAGGCGTTCAACATCGATGGGAAATCCAGTCTGGTTTGATAGACCCATCTGCATGAGTGCCAGCGGTTTATCCCGCAGCAAGGCAAAAGAAAGGCGCAAGTGAACATCCTGGGTATCGGTCTTACAAATAAGGTCGATGCGGTCAGAGCTGCCGTTAAGTGTCAACTCCGGGTAAGGTCCCTTGATATCAAGGATCTTCCACGGGGCGCCAGGGTGGAGTTTATGGGTGGCATTTTGACGATAACGAATGGCGCTTCTCGCGTTAACTAATGCAAGGTTCTCATTTGCAACGCTGTTTAATGAATATGAGCCGCTTTCAGGATCAATGATCAGATTGAGGGATGGTGAGGTTAACGTAAGCATCATGGTTCGTTCCAGATTTGATTAAGTTCTGCCAACGTGACAGGTCCTTCTCGCAGGATGACAAGCTCCCTACCTGTACAATCCACAACCGTGGAAGCCTTGCCACCGGCTGTCATGCCACCGTCAAGGATCAGATCGACGCGGCCATCCAACTGAAGTAGTACTTCCCCGGCACTGAGTGGATCAGGCGCACCTGATAAATTGGCGCTGGTGGTGGCGAGCGGACCGGTTTTTTGCAGCAGTGAAAGTGCAAAGGGATGGGCAGGCATGCGAATGCCTAGAGTCTCGGTCTGTGATAGTTCCATGGGTAAACCCGGTTTCTTTTTCAACACAAGCGTAAGTGCACCTGGCCAGAAATGGGTGGCAAGCTTGATGATTTTTGGATCTGCCTCGTAGGTGATGAGATCAAGGTGATCAATGCTGCCAATAAGGATGGGAATGGCTTTCTCAATGGATCGCTCTTTGGCGGTATAAATGTCCTTAATTGCCTGGGGATTGGTTGGATCCGCTGCCAGTCCATAGAGGGTGTCGGTCGGAAATACGATCAGCCCACCCAATGCAATCACATTAAGGGCTGCTGACAGTGCTTGTGGATGCTGGGTTGAGAGTATTACAGTATTCTTTTTCATTAATTTTTTACACAGAAATTGATATCAAACGGTCTTTTCCTGCCAGATCCTGGTGGAGTTGAATTTGGGCAGCAGGAATGGTGTCATGAGCAGCTTGCAGAGCAGCCTGACCGGTGGTTTCTTCAATTTCAAGAAGGACAAGAGCGGGTGTGTTGAGGCGCGAGGTGCATTGGGATAAGAGGCGACGAATGGACACCATTCCATCTTCGCCCCCGTCGAGAGCGAGACCTGGCTCAAATGCAAGGGTGTTGACATCTGGCAGTTTGCTGGTGGGAATGTAAGGCAAGTTGGCACAGATCAAGTCAAAACTCTGATCTATATTGCTTAACAAGTCGGATTGACGGAATGAAACCTTCCCGCTAACTTGGTTGATAAGTGCATTGTATTGGGCAACCTGAAGCGCTTTATAAGAAATATCAATCGCAAGCATATTGAGATCAGTGACTGCCTCAGCCAGTGCAATGGCAATGCATCCACTGCCAGTGCCCACATCCACTGCCTGCCTTGACCCGGGGTGGTTTTGTAACCATGCAAGCGCATGTTCAATCAACAATTCAGTCTCGGGACGCGGAATGAGAACCGCAGGAGAAACATAAAAAGGCAATCCAAAAAACTCCTGATAGTTCAAAATATAGGGCAGCGGTTCGCCTTTACCCAGGCGATCCTGTAGTTGCGTAATCTTCTTGAGTTCCTCACTTGTCGGGCAGTATTCCGGATGTGCAAGCACCCAGGTTTTGGGTTTTTCCAGCACGGAAGCGATCAATGACAGCCCCGAGTCACGCGGTGCTTCTACTTTTCCTGAGAGATGATGATGGCGGTTCGACAAGATGGCAGCGAGATGCATGTCATGCAGGTTTTTCAAAAGTGGCCAGGCGGGCAGCCTCATCCGCAAGCCGCAGTTCGTTGATGAACACGTCCAGCTCTGTACCATTCAATACACCTGCCAGGTTATAAGAGGAGAGATTGACACGATGATCAGTCACACGTGATTGTGGGTAATTATAGGTGCGTATCTTTTCAGCGCGTTCTCCACTTCCAATCTGTGAACGACGTGTAGCATCCAGCTCTGATGAACGTTTTTGTTCTTCAATTTCATAAAGGCGTGCTTTAAGAACGCTCATGGCACGCAGACGGTTTTGCAATTGAGAGCGCTCATCCTGACAGGCAACAACGATGCCAGAGGGCAGATGGGTGATGCGGACAGCGGTCATATTCTTCTGCACGTTTTGACCACCAGCACCGGCTGATTTGTAAACATCGATTTGAATGTCTGAGTCAGGAATATTGATTTCCACGTCATCAACTTCAGCCAGCACAGCAACCGTGATGGTGGATGTGTGGATGCGCCCCTGAGATTCGGTTTCAGGCACGCGCTGAACACGGTGGACGCCTGATTCGAACTTGAGCCTTGAAAAAGCGCCTTTGCCTTTAACCATGAAGATGACTTCCTTGATCCCACCGATACCGGTTTCATTGATGGACATGACCTCGGTTTTCCAATTTTTTAATTCAGCGTAGCGGATGTACATGCGAAACAGATCGGCGGCAAAAAGCCCGGCTTCATCACCACCGGTTCCTGCGCGGATTTCCATGATCACATTGCGGGCATCACGTGGATCTTTGGGGATCAACATGGATTTTAGCTTGGCTTCAAGCGTATCCCGTTCCTTACGTAAATTTTCTAATTCCAATTCTGCCAGGCTGCTCAACTCATCACTGTCAGAGTCAGCCAATTCCTGTGTCTCTGCAATCATCTGCAACGTGTTCTTATAGCGCTGACCAACAGATACAATTGGCTCGAGATCAGAACGTTCTTTTGAGAACTCTGCCATCAACTGGTAATCAGAACCTGCCTCCGCGATATGGTGCTCCAAGTCTGCGAAATGTTCGAGAATGGCATTAATTTTGTCAAGCATGGAATAAATTTCTTTTACCTCATTAATATCGATTTGGGATTATACCACTGATGGATAAACCGGCTTGGTTGTGCTTCTGTGGAAATAATGGCTTTGAAAATAAGGTAGAATTATCAACGAAGCGCAGTCATCAATAAAAATGCGATCCATTTGCCACAAGGAATACTGAACAGGAACTACCATGACTGAAGTAATATGTGCACTTGTAAATTCGATTGAACACAAAATGGGCGGTCATCCGGAAGCTCCAGAACGTTTTAGTTTGATGCTCGGCTGGCCGGAGAATCCACCCTATGAAGGGATCCAATTTGTGCCTGCTGACCCAGCACCTCATGAGGATATCCTGCGTGCTCACTCTCCGGAAATGCTGCTGTCACTGGAAATTGCCAGTTCCATGGGGCTTCAGGAAATTGAGGAAGCTCCCACCTTTGTAAATGAACACTCCTGTGATTCCATGCGACAGGCTGCGGGTGCAGTGCTGAAGCTTGAGAGAATGATCCTCACTGGAGGCGCCAAAACAGGTTTTGCCATCGTGCGCCCGCCAGGACATCATGCCGATCGTGAGAAACCCATGGGTTTCTGTCTGCTTAACAACACTGCCATAGGGGTGGCTGATGCATTGGCGCATGGATGTAAGAAGGTCGCTATCATTGATTTTGATGGGCATCATGCCAACGGGACCCAGGCGATCTTCCGGGATGATCCAAGGGTGGGAGTCTTCTCCATACACCAGGAGAACATTTACCCCGGCAGCGGCAGCATGCAGGACCAAGTGAAAGGTCGCATCATTAATTTACCCCTGCCCCATAACACAGGTGATCCTGCCTTTTCTTTAATCAGCAACCATATCCTGGAGCCCTGGTTGAAGCGCATGCAACCAGATATGCTCTTTATCTCAGCAGGATTTGATGGTCATTTTGCTGATCCGTTGACGGGACTGGGCTTCAGCACCGAAGGATATTACAATTTTGCGAAAGGCTTGAAAAGGCTTGCAAACTTATACAGCGTGGGTAGATTGCTGTTTGTGCTTGAAGGCGGTTATGATCCTCAGGGGTTAAAGGAAAACATCCAGGCGGTCTTATGCGCCTTGGTGGATGGCGATCAATACCCGAATTCATTTGGGAGCAACCCTTATCCCGGAGAATCCATTGAAAACCGGGTCATATTGCTGGCTGCCATGCATGAATTAATATAGACGAAAATAATTGGGAGATTTGGAGTAACTTTAGTGCAGATTTATTTTATACGGCATGCCCAATCTATTAACAATGCAGTCTGGGATGATGATAGTCACCAGAAAATTAATCGAAAAGCGGATCCGGAATTAACTGAAACAGGCTTAATACAAGCCAGACTGACGGCTGAGTTCCTGTCCCAAACGCACCCTGAAATTGGGCTGCGCTGGGTGGACCCACAAAATACACGCGGGTTTGGTCTGACCCATCTATACTGCAGTTTGATGGAAAGAGCCGTTCAGACAGGCTCCATCATTGCCAACAGATTGGGACTGCCTCTGCAAGGAATGATTGATCTGCATGAAGTCGGTGGCATTTACCTTGCGGAGCTTGATGGAGATGAAGAGATCATTCATATTTTGCACGGACATAACCGTTCCTATTTCATGGAACATTATCCCAACCTTGTAATACCAGTCTCAGTGGATGGTCAAGGTTGGTGGCAGGGTGGGAGGGAGCCCCGCGAGGAGCGTCTTCAACGTGCCCAGCGCATCCTCGATTTTCTCAATGGACGACATGGAGCCACTGGTGACAGGGTGGGCGTGATCATTCATGGTGGGATCTACCATTATATTTTTGGAACCCTCTTTCGCATCGATCAGCCAAATCCGGACGATCTGGATTTACCATACCGGATCATCATCAATAACTGCTCTATAACCCGCTATGATTTTGAAGAAGAGAAATTCATACTCATGTACCAAAATAGAGTAGATCACCTGCCGGTGGAGATGATCACGTGAAGTCCTCATCAGAACATAAAAAAGACCAAAAAGCGGAGAAAAGGATTTCCCTGGAAAGTGACCAAATGCAACCTGAAAGCACAACCAAAAAGAAACCAACACCCTCAGCCAGAGAGGTTCCACAAGGAAAAAACCGGCCGGCACTTAAACCAGGCGATAAGAAAATTGTTGCATCTGAGATAAAAGTCCGGCAAGCAACAGAAGCAGATGCTGAATTTGTATCCAAACTGCTGTTCATGTCTTTTCCCCGCTTTGCCCAGAATGTCATCGGGCTTGGAAAAGAGGAACGCGCCAAGAAAATGATCAGGCTTCTCTTTGCCAAAGACGACCAGCGTTTCAGCTATGAGAATACTGCAATTGCGGAAAATAAAGGTCGGAGAATAGGGCTACTGGTGAGTTTGCCTGGTAAAAACCTGGGGCAGGCAAATCGTAAATTCTTCAGCAGTATGATGAAATTGTATTCAATGAGAGGCAAACTGGCTTTGTTATCCCGCACGCTGCCCATGGCTTTTATCAAAGAGGCGGGCAGGGATGAATATCTCATCAGCAATCTCGCTGTGCTACCTCGATTTCAGGAACAGGGGTATGGCAGAGCCCTGGTGAAATATGCTGAAAAAAAAGCAAGAGCCCAGGGATATGCCAGGATAGCAGTGATGATGGACGTGCAGAACACACATGCCCGACGCTTCTTTGAGCATTTGGGGTATAAAGTTCAGTCTGTCGTTTTGGAATCCAATAGACGTGTGAAGACCCATGGCATTGGTTATCAGCGCATGAGGAAAAATCTTTAATCTGCTATGTTTAATCTGCTACAATGAAGAAAATAAAAACATTGGTAACAGTTGACTGAAAATAAAACAATTTTGTAACTGGTTTTAATTGATCAAAAGGAAAGAAGAAAAAAGAATGCCCGTATATGTTAATATAATTATCATTGCTATTCTCTTCTTTTTTAATGCCATCTTTGCCATGTATGAGATTGCCATGGTGTCCGCAAGAAAAACACGTCTCCAGCAGCGCAGTGATGATGGTAGCCGGGGTGCAAATGATGCGCTTGAATTATTGAAGGATCCAGATCAACAGTACCTGTCTACTGTTCAAATTATGATCACGTTGATTGACACCCTCGCAGGTGGCATTGGTGGTGCCATGCTGGCAAGCCCGCTGGCCGAGCTAATGAGCAAGGTTGCCTGGTTGGCGCCCTATGCTGGGACGATCTCATTGATATTAGTAGTGATCGTGATTACCTACTTTTCGATCGTGATGGGTGAATTGATCCCCAAACGCCTGGCAGTCAGTAAACCGGAAAATGTTGTAACTCAGTTATCACCCGCAATGCGCACTCTCACAAAGGTATTTAGACATTTGACAAAGTTTTTGAGTGCATCAACAAATCTGGGACTAAAAATCTTGCGGATCAATACCGACCGGGAACCCATGATCACGGAAGATGAGATCAAGGTTTACATCGAACAGGGTCGGGATATCGGTGTCATTGAGGAAGCTGAAAAGGAGATGTTTTCAGGTGTCTTTCGCCTGGGAGATCGTCGTGTGGATGCCCTGATGACCCCCCGGACGGAAATCGCCTGGGTGGATGTGGAAGATACGCCTGAAATGATCATTGAAACCCTGCTGAACAGTGAATTTTCACGGATTCCAGTGGCAAAGGGAAACCTTGATGAGGTCATTGGCGTGTTGGATGTCAAAGACCTGCTGGGGATAGATTTGCAGGCAAGCGATTTTAGAATTGAAGATCATGCCAAACCTACGTTGTTCATCCCCGAGAATACGCCAGCATTGAAAGCCCTGGAGATTTTCCGTAACTCTGGCATGCACAATGCGCTTGTGATTGATGAGTATGGTGGTTTGCAGGGTATTGTAACGCTTTACGATGTGCTTGAGGCGATCGTTGGGGATATCCCACAGAATAGCGAAGATAAAGACCAGATGGCAGTCCAGCGTGCAAATGGTTCCTGGCTTTTTGACGGCATGATCGTGATCGATGAATTGAAAGAGATTTTGGATATTGATATCCTCCCAGATGAAGAAAGGGCTGGTTTCCAAACCCTGAGCGGATTTATTATGAGCCAGTTGGGAAGTATTCCGAAAACCGGTCAGTTGTTTGACTGGGAGAAATATCGCTTTGAAGTGGTTGACATGGACGGCAGGCGGGTGGATAAAGTGATGGTAACGATCCTGCCTGATGACAGGGAAATTAATGCATCAGAGGAAAGATCATCAAAGTAATTTGCCTGCTGACGCCTGTTCTTATGAGATCATCCAACTTGATTTTGAATGAATAAGATCCATTGTGAGGGATCGTTTTCGCTATCTCTCCATTTGTGAAGTCCACCTTGCGAAGAGCGCATGTGAAATGATGTGCCCGGCGCTTTCTTCGATGCTAACCAGTTCCCCTGCATGCATCTGACCTTGAAGTCCCTTTGTTATCTCCTGCATTGCCTGCCAGGCAATAACGGATGATGCTTGGATGGCATAGGCTGTCAGGACAATGAAAACCGGATTTTCGCTGAGCACGCCGCGGCAGGCCTGCAGCAAGCCGGGCAAATTTTTATAGAAATCCCATACTTTGCCATCGGAGCCCCGTCCAAATTTTGGCGGATCAAGGATCAGTCCATCGTAACAGTTGCCACGCCTGGCTTCATGCAGAGTAAATTTAAGCGCATCCTCGGCAATCCAGCGCACAGGAGCATGCGTAAGGTTGGATAAGCTGAGGTTGAGATTAGCCCAGCTGAGCGCGTGTTTGGAAGAATCCACATGGGTGACCTGGGCACCAGCTTTGGCTGCCGCAAGCGTGGCAAGACCGGTGTAGCCAAAGAGGTTCAATACTTTAAGGGGTTTATGTGATTGTCTGATCCGGTTTGTGATCCAATCCCAGTGACTGGCTTGTTCAGGGAAGACGCCTATATGGCGTGAAGAGGATAATTGCACCTGGAATTTCAATTCTTTATAAGACAACTGCCATGATTTCTCAATCGGTTTGAAGAAATGCCATTGACCGCCGTATTCGCTCTGGTTTTCCTGCACGATCGCATCAGCAGCCTGCCAGGCTTCTTTTGTTAAGGTTTTTGACCAAATAACTTGGGGCTCAGGGCGGATGAGGGTATGGGGTCCAAAACGCTCCAATGTTTTTCCGTCGCCACTATCTAAAAGCTGGTAGTCCTGCCAGCCTTGAGCGGTTTCCAATGAAATTGTGGGAAGTTCTCGAAATTCAGTCATGATAATTTTCACCTGAAGAATTTGATGATTGAAGGAATGATAAATTGCATGAACAACGACAGGGCAGCAGCTTTTTCAACTGCACGGTAAAATGGCTCCTGGATATCCAAAAGCGTGCATTTTTGGCGAATTCTTTTGATCAGAGGAAGCATAAAGATTATTGTCAGCACTCCCATCAGGGCAAAGATCTCC
This sequence comes from uncultured Anaerolineaceae bacterium, assembly GCA_964540765.1. Classification (GTDB taxonomy): domain Bacteria; phylum Chloroflexota; class Anaerolineae; order Anaerolineales; family Anaerolineaceae; genus CAZJLN01. Next base: position 19,145 of record CAZINW010000012.1, read on the forward strand.
AAAAGAATAACCTTGAGAAAGAAAATTGTAATTACACCTGATATCATCCCGGCTGACAGAGTCAGAATCATGATGAAATGGATGATCCTCTCAGATCGAAAAGTGGAAACCGGGGGAGGTTGAAATTTTCTCTGGTTATCTGGATCGTTAATGACTAAAGACAAGGCTTGGTAGACACTGAGGTTGACCACAAACAGCAGGGTGAAGAGGAGTCGGTTATTAAAGTTTGGTTGAAAGGCAAAAAACCCTGAAAGAATCTGCAGACCAGTAAAAAGAGAGAACTGGATCAGCAGATCAAGCAAAGGAATTCTTATGAACCGGCGCATGCGGTGCACAAAGAATAATCCCAAAACCATGCAGGAAACACCCCATACCAATGGCTTCCACCCTGTTTGGCCCCAAATACCCAAAACAGAAAACAAAATGACAGCCAACAATGCAACCAGGACTGAAGCAAAACGGGCAAGTTGCTGGGAAAGATCGCCTGCTGAAACAGGGTTGTAATAGACCTGTTTGTCTAAAAGGGCATCGTCTGGTGCATTGATGACATCTTTGATCATGAAGCAAAAGGCAACCGATAACCAGTTGGCAGCAAGAATGAATGGCAGCCGCCAATCCAATGAGCCATCAGCAGCAGCGATACCCAGAAATGTAGTGATGACTACACTATAAGTATACCGATCAGAATGAGTTAGATGAAAAATGCCTTTGATTTTATCTTTCATGGTCAAACATACATTAGCCTTGAAAATAAAGTATACCAGCTAACCTCTCTCAACCTCCTCATATTGATGGCTGCGGATGACCACAGTGGAGCCTGTCAGCGAGAGATAAAAGGTTTTAATTGATCAACAGAATCCAATGATTTTGTGATTATAATCAAAACACCTTCAAGACACAGGAGATGACATGAACTTTGATGAAATCATTGATCGTCGCAGCAACGAAAGTGTAAAATGGCATTTCTTTGAGGAAGATGTCTTGCCTTTATGGGTGGCAGATATGGATTTTAAATGTCCACAGGCTGTCATGGATGCGCTGCATGAACGTGTAGACCATGGCATTTTTGGCTATGGATTGCCACCAAAGGATCTGCCAGAGATTGTTGTTGAAAGGATGGAGCGACTTTACAACTGGAAAATCCAGGAAGGAGCTGTAGGTTTTGTGCCGGGATGCGTAACCGGGTTCAACCTGGTAATTCGGGCGATTTGCCAACCAGGCGATTCTGTGATCATCCAAACCCCTGTATATCCGCCCTTTCTAACGGCTCCGGAGGCGGCGGGTGCGAAACGGATTGACAATCAATTGATCCAAAACACTGATGGCAGCTATGAGGTTGATTTTGATCGGTTTGAAGCGCAAATTGTCGAAAATCAGGTGAAATTATTCATCCTCTGCAATCCGCACAACCCGGTGGGGAGGGTTTTTAGGCGCGCAGAGCTGCAAAGAATGGCGGAGATCTGCCTGGCACATGATGTGGTCGTCTGTTCTGATGACATTCACTGTGATTTGATCTTCTCTGGTCATCACCATATTCCAATGGCGTCGCTGAGCCATGAAATTGCAGCGAAAACGATCACGCTGATGGCACCTTCAAAGACATACAATATCGCCGGACTGCATGCGTCTGTGGCGATCATTGAAGACCCAGAGTTAGCTAGGAAATTTAAGCTTGCACGGCACGGATTGGTGGGCAATCCTGGTTTGCTGGGACTGACGGCTGCCCGGGCTGCCTATTTGCATGGCGATGATTGGTTAAAAGCTATGATGAACTACCTGGAAGCCAACCGGGACTGGTTGTATGATGTCATCAAAGATCAATTCCCTGGCATCAAGATGGCAAAACCGGAAGGCACGTTCCTGGCGTGGTTGGATTGCACGAATTTGGGAATCAAACCAAGCCCTTATACGTTTTTCCTGGAGAAAGCCAGGGTCGGGCTGAATGATGGGAGTGCATTCGGACTACATGAAAATGATTTTGTGCGTTTAAATTTTGCATCACCGCGCTCAATATTGAATGAAGCCATTCATAGAATGCGGAACGCATTAATTTCCGAAGGATACATTTAAGCTCCGTGGATAATTTGACTCCGGCTCCAAAGACTGGGAAGGGAAAGAAACCAGTAAAACATGGAAAGATATTTACATGGGTAATCATTCTCATCATATTAGCCCTTTTATTGGGTACCCTTGGATTACGCGCCATTGGAGCGGTCCTGATCATCGCTGACCCTTTGCATGAAGCGGATGCAGCGGTCGCGCTCACCGGCGATGAGGGAGACCGGGTCAGTGCTGCGATAGAGCTTTACAAGAGCGGGTATGTAGACGCAATATTTATAACCTTCACAGACCCTGTTACACGCGACACACTGGTGAATGCTGCCCAGTGGGGGGGATTTCCATCTCAAAATATCCATGTCACTGAGATGACAGTGTCCAACACAGTGGATGAAGCCCGTGCTGTAAGACAACTGGCACAGAACGAGAATATTGATTCTCTGATCATCATCACCGATCCGTATCACACCTTGCGCACGCGGGTGATCTTCAGGCGTGAATTGAAAGGGAGTAATATTGCACTTCAGGTAAGACCTGTTTCAGGACACTGGTATCGCTCCAATACATGGTGGAAGAGCGAAGAAGGCATTCGCTATACATTTTCAGAGTACGTGAAGATAATCCTGTATTTCTTTGGAGTCAATTAAACAAAAACAGACCGCAGCACGGTCTGTTTGAATATTCGATTGTTGCTAAAGATGTTTATGCGGTGACAATGATGACATCGGCGGCTTGCAAGCCTTTGGGGCCTTCTTCAACGGAAAACTCGACCGTCTGTCCTTCTTTTAATCTTTTATATCCTTCCATTTGAATTGCTGAGAAATGGACGAAAACATCGCTGCCATCCTCACGACCAATAAAACCATAGCCCTTGGGGGCACTGAACCATTTGATAGTTCCTTGAAAACGTTCAGACATTCTTACACTCCACTTTCTTACATATAAAAAATTATTTGCTTTTCATACAAAGCAGGGTTTTTAATTTATCATTGTATTAAGAACATGTCAAGTAAAATTTTACATGAAAGGATAAGGATCGTCATATGTTACTATCCATGATATCTGCTATAAGAAAGCAGGTAACTTGCCAATGAAAATGAACAACCCTTTGTATCTGCGCAAGCATCAGTATGCTGACCCGCAAAACCTGAATGCTCGCATCCTCATTCACAGCCACTTTAGTATTGGAACGGAAAGCTGGGCAGATTTCATCTTTCGGCATTTTGCGATTGAGGGCAGCATGAATATCCTTGCGCTGGGTTGTGGCAATGCAACCCAGTGGCAAATAAATCAGGATAGATTTCCACCAGACACTCGAATCACATTGACCGACCTAAGCATGGGGATGATCCATCCAGCTCCCCCTTCGCTTCTGAAAGACCATCGCTTTAGCTTTTTATGCTGTGATATTCAGCAGACGCCTTTTTTGGATCGTTATTTTGACCGGGTAACTGCCAATCACATGCTTTATCATGTACCGGATATTTTAACTGGATTGAAAGAAGTCAGCAGGGTGATCAAGCCTGAAGGGATTTTCATGGCGGCAACCAATGGCGAAACGCATATGATCGATCTATATGAACTTTTGGAAGCCTTTGAGCCTGCTTACCATCCTGATGATGCCAAGCATACGCGCTTCAGCATTGAAAATGGATTTGAGATTCTCAAGCAGGTGTTTTCAGAGGTGAAATTCAAGACATATGAGAGTAATCTATGGGTAACGGATGCACAGCTTTTGGTCGATTATGTTTATTCCATGTGGGATGCAGAAGAGGTTATTCCTGATGCAAGCAGGGGAGAAATGAACCAATACTTTCAAAACATGATTGATACGGATGGAGGCATATTCATCAGGAAATCCACAGGCATCTTTTTGGCCAGCCAGAGTTCGAAAATTATTAACTCAATTTGAAGTTTGAAGGCAGAGCAGAAGTTGTAAAAGACTACCCCGGGGTTCGCTGTGCGTAATGGCGCGCACAGGCTGCTCCATGGAAATTGCCTGGCTTGAAGCATCAGAGATTTCTAAAACCTTTACTTTAAGATCAACCAGGGATTCAAGCATATACCCGATCGCTCCAGGGTTTGATGAGACTTCAGAGATCATATCTTGATTGGATGCGACCTTCGTGCCTTGTGAATTGATGCCCTTCTCCAGCGCAAGGGAAAGGGATAATACCCTGCTCAGGTCGTTGTTATTCTCAAATTGAATTGCATGGATCGGCATTTCATATCCGTTGTTTTGAGCTTCAATCAGCTGATTCCAATTGTTGACTTCACCAGAAAATATCAATTGAAGATTCTCACGGGATATCTCTTTTAGGGGGTTGCCTGAATGGGTGACAACCACCAGGCGATCATCATCCAGGATACTGACATTGGTTTCATTGTCCTGTTTGGGGCCGAAGCGCATGATCAGGTCTGCGCCATTTTGGTCGAGATCATCCGGCGAAGTAATTTTAATGCTGATGCTGGTGCCTGAAAGGTTTAAGGCACAAGCCTGCAGAGCCGGCTGCCAGTATATCAGCGAGGGGGTTATCTGCACTCGAATGATTTCAGTTGGCTCCTGTGTGGCTGACAGGGGCAGGGTAGAACAGGCTGCCAGCAGGATCAGAATGGTGAATGACAAAAAAATTAAAATCCAGGGTTTAGCGCACATATTGAACTATCAGAACAATGACTGACAACAAAAAAAGGTAAATTGAAAAATATGCCATTGGCTGTTTTGTGAGGAAGCGCATCAGCCATGCAATGGCAAAGTAACCCACAACGGCTGAAACGATAAAACCGATGATCATCACTGGCAGGAAGCTGACAAGAGATGGGAGTTGGAACAAGTCAAGCGCTGCCAGGAGACCAGCAGCAGCCATAATCGGGACGGACATCAGGAATGAAAACCTTGCGGCGGTTTTCCGGTCAAGCTGACGCAGCAATCCTCCTGAAATCGTGCTGCCAGAGCGGGAGATGCCCGGGAGTACAGCAACCGCCTGGAAAAGACCCATGATGAGTGCATCCTTAAAATTCAGCTCTTCCGATTTTCTTGTCTTTTTCCCGAAATGTTCTGCAAGGACCATTAAAAGCGCAGTGATCATCAACATCAGTGCCACCAGAACCGGATTGCTAAATGCAGATTCGACCTGATCCTTAAAAAATAATCCGATCAGACCTGCCGGTATGGTGGCGAGAATGATCATCCAGGCTGTGCGGCTGTCATAATCCTGAAAGGGTTGATGGTGTGCAATTCCTTGAAAAAATGCCTTGATGATCGCAAGCAGATCCTTACGAAAGTAAATGATCACGGCAACAAGCGTGCCTAATTGTACAAGCACATTAAAAACGAAAGCTTCCTGCTCATCCAGTTTCCAGTTGAATAAGAAAGGCACGAGCACGAGATGGGCTGAGGAAGAGATGGGCAGAAATTCTGTAAGTCCTTGAACCATCCCGAGAAGAATGGCCTGAATGATTGTCATAATTATATTCTCCTATAATGACTGATCCAAATGGATCGATTTTTTGAGGTGCGTGGTTGCCAGGAATTCATCAGCAAATTGATCAAAATTCCCTTGTTGAATGGCTTGGCGCATGTCCGTGGTCAACTGCAATAAAGTATGAATGTTATGGATGGAAAGCAGGGTTGAAGCCAGCATTTCTTTAGCTTGAATGAGGTGGCGTAAATAAGCACGGGAAAAGTTTTGACAGGTGTAACACTGGCAATCAGGATCAATGGATTGCTCATCAATCGCAAATTTGGCATTCAGCAAATTCATGCGCCCTTGCCGATTCATGGCGGTATTGTGGCGCGCCAGACGGGTTGGTAGTACGCAATCAAAAATATCAATGCCACGTCTGACGCCCTCAACCATGTCCTCGGGAGTACCAACACCCATTAAATATCTGGGTTTATCCTGGGGGAGTATGGCATTGACGATCTCAATGGTATGGAGCATGTCTTGTTTGCTCTCACCGACTGATAATCCCCCGATGGCATGACCTGGAAAACCCAATTGAGAAATAAGCTTCGCTGATTGGATGCGCAGTTCAGGGAAAATTCCACCTTGGACAATACCAAAAAGGGCTTGATCTGACCTTGTTCTGGCTTTCAGACAGCGCTCTGCCCAAGTATGAGTGCGCTGCATGGCTTGCTGATTGTAAGTGCGGTTTTCCGGCTCTGCGCACTCGTCAAATGCCATAATGATGTCTGCGCCCAAGTTTTCCTGGATGGCGATGGAACTTTCCGGGGTTAGCCGTTTCATGGAACCGTCGATATGGCTCTTGAAAGTGACACCATCTTCGTCAATCTTACGCATGCCAGCCAGGGAGAAGACCTGGAAACCGCCTGAGTCGGTCAGAATGGGTTTGTCCCAATGCATAAATTTGTGCAAGCCACCCATTTTGGCAATCAATTCATCACCCGGGCGCAAAAAAAGATGATAGGTATTGGCTAGGATCAACTGTGCATGCAGCTCCTCAAGCTGTGCGGGAGTAACTGCCTTGACGGTTGCCTGGGTGCCAACGGGTGCAAAAATGGGGGTACGGATGTCTCCATGAAATGTATGAAAAATACCAGCGCGTGCCTGACCATCAGTGGCTTGAAGTTCAAATTCAAACATGTCTGCTATTATACACGGGAAGATATCGGGAAGAATCTTAATCGGAGAGCGGAATAAATGATTTAACCTGCAGGTTTCAGGATATCAGGGTGCCCAGGGGAGCGCCTATGATGACCCTGTAAAGGTTTTTAGAATCTATTGCGGAGAAAATGCGTGCCTGCAGACCGGGAATATCCCTGACAAGCTGGCTTATTTGGTCCACTTTTGCACGCATACCGCCTGTTACATCAACACTGGCTGAAGGTAGAAGACGATCATCGAAGCCAGGCAAGCCGGATGCTGTGATATGTGGAATGAGGTATGTGCAGACGGGGTAATCCCCCCAGACGCCAGGTTCGATCCCTGCCAGAAGGATGCGAGCGGGTTTCAAAATCCGAGCCAGGTGGTCAAAAAGCTCTTCTGTTGAGAGAATGGTGCCGCCAATGATGCTGTCAAAAACCACATCCCCATAAATAAGCGGGATCATGCCATTTTTGAGCGCTGCATTTATCGGTGCCAGCTCCCACGAGAGAACCTTGTGGTTCTGGGTTAGAATACTGGCTGAAGGTGGGAAGTTGACAACTGGCAAACCTGCCGCCAGGCAACTTTCAAGGACAAGCTGGTTCAGGGCATGCGCTGCACGCCAGGTCTGGTGAAACCCATGCCACTGCTCAGGTGTAAAAACTCCTTCACGCGTTCTATATTTTTTAGCCATAGGGTGACCAAAAGAACCAGACCCGTGCCCCAAGATCAATTTAATCCCGGGCATTTCTTGCTGGGCGTGTTTGATTGCCAAGACCAGAGCATCAATCAAATCCAGGCGGGCGGTATCAGGCAGGTTTTTATCAGTGATAAGCGACCCACCCAGCTTAATGAAAACCAGATCTTCTTCCATGGAGATCAATTCCTCACCTCAGGGCAACCTATGTGGGCATGAAACACACTGAATGCACCCGCAGATCGGAGTGCCTGTTCCACTGTGCTGGATGTGTTTTCATCGACGAGCGCAATCATGTTTCCGCCCAAGCCTGCGCCCGAGAGTTTTGCGCCCAACGCTCCAGCTTGAAGGGAGACTTCGATGAGCGCATCCAACTTGGGGGCGCTCAAACCCATTTTTGACAGATGAACTTGATTGGTGATCAACAACTGCCCGAGAAGGATCCGATCGCCCTGTGTCATGGCAGCCCTGGCTGCCATGACAATTTCTCCAATCTGATGGAAGATCTGGTTATAGTCGTCGGGGTTGGCTTCCCAGGCTTTACGTACCATGCCAACTGCATCAGCTGTTTTGCGGGAGATGCCTGTGTCGCCAATTAAGAATGAGAATTTTATCGGTGCTGATAGAAATTCTGCTGGATGGCCCTTTACATAATAGATGGGTTTTTCGTGAGAAATGACCGTATTGTCGATACCGGAAGGGCTGCCATGATATATTTCCTCGACCTTGAATGCCAGATCAGATACCACGTCAGGAGGCAATGGCTGCCCCAAAAAGCTTGAATAGGCTTTTAAAATAGCCACAGTGACAGAAGCACTGGAGCCCAGCCCCGAACCAATTGGAATGGGAGAGGTGATCGTCAGGAGGCAGGCTGGGGAGGAAGCCAACCCGTAGTGATCCAACACCAGATGGATGGCAGCAGCGATGGGGTGATTGTCAGGGAGTTGATTGAGTTGGGAATACAAGGCAATATCAGGCGCCTTGATGAGCACCGTACCGGGTGACGCTAATGGGAGCGCCTGAAGTATGGCTTTGGATTTTAGATCGTTCACGGGAATGGCAATGGCTGGCATGCCATAAACGACTGCATGCTCTCCGAGGAGGATCGTTTTTGCGGGCGCAGTTGCGTACATGGCGGGCATAAGTTCTCTCCCTGTTAATTAAGCAGATAGAGGATAACAACAACCGCCAATGCCCACAGGATCAACGTGATCTGGATGGGTCGGTCTGTCAGCAGGACTTCCTCTGGGGCTCCGCCAACTTCTTTGATACGCAGTAAATACAGGTAGCGCAGCAGCCCATAAAGGACAAAGGGAATGGTCAACATCATGACGTGGCTCTGCGGAGTAACCGAGGCGGAAAAGGTATACAGGCAGTAGATTATCAAGGTTGCACTCAAGACAACCAGGATCAGATCATCCAGCAGGGGAATGGTGTACCCTTGCAGCACCTTGCGATGGGAAGAAGCCTGATCATTAAGCAGCACAAGTTCAGCCCGCCTTTTTCCAAAACCGAGGAAAAGTGCCAGCAGGCTTGTCAACACAAAGAGCCAGGGGGAGAGGTAAGCGACTTTGATCACCAGGATACCTCCAGCCACGCGCAAGACAAAACCTAATGCTATGGTGATGACATCAATAAGGGGGATATTTTTAAGCCATTTTGAGTAAACCAGCATCAAAAGGAAGTAAGCAAGACAAATGACCCCAAAACCTGTTGAAAGAAAAAAAGCTGCTGGAAATGTGACCAGGGCCAGTAAAATAGTAAAAGTAATGGCGGCTTTTTGCGAAAGTTGACCTGATGCCAGGGGGCGCAATTTCTTCTGCGGATGCAGACGGTCAGACTCGATATCGAGAAGATCGTTAATGATGTAAGTGATGCCGGAGACCAGGCAGAAAAGCAGCACGGCTGAGGTGGTTTTCACAACAGTGTCAGCGTTGAGCAGCTGGCGGTCAAAAATCAGCCCGGCAAATATCACAAGGTTCTTTGTCCATTGACGCGGACGCATGGTCTTCAAGATCAATTTCAGCATTTTAATATCTTATCATATTCTGTCTTTCCGCAAAAAGGAAAGTTGATCAAGGGGAATGCACATTTAAATGTTAAAATTGTGGCATGCAAAAAACACGTGTTGACCTTTTATTGGTAAGCTCTGGTCTGGTTGAAAGCCGTGCCAAGGCTCAGGCACTGATCATGGCTGGTCAGGTCAGGGTGGATGGTGAGCTGGTAGTGAAACCTTCGGATAAGGTATCCACATCTGCTGAGGTTCTGATTGATGAGGGCAATGCTTTTGTGTCAAGGGGTGGAAACAAACTGCTGGCAGCCTTGGAAGCCTTTGCCGTGAATGTCTCAGGTAAAGTGTGCGCAGATGTGGGGGCTTCAACCGGGGGATTCACGGACTGCCTGCTGCAGCATGGTGCCAGCAAGGTCTACGCGATTGATGTGGGCTATGGCATTTTACATTGGAAGCTGCGGCAGGATGTGCGGGTAATTGTGATGGAACGCACTAATGCGCGCTTTCTTGAGGTGCTGCCAGAGCCTGTTGAACTCGTCAGCGTGGATGCCTCTTTCATCTCGCTCAGCTACTTGCTGCCGGTGATTAAAAATTGGTTTTCAGGGCGAGACGGCAGCGTGATCGCCTTGATCAAACCCCAATTTGAAGCTGGGCGTGAACAGGCGCGCCAGCATGCCGGCGTGATCAAAGATGAAGCGGTGCACGTGGAAGTTTTGAACCGGGTCTTGTCACAAGCGGAAGAGATTGGATACTCCGTGCGCGGGTTGATCGCTTCGCCCATCAAGGGACCCAAGGGCAACATTGAATTTTTGGTGGGTCTTGCAGCAATACCTTCGGGAGAAAGCCTGGATCACACTGCATTGATTGCTTCCGCCCTGGCTGGAGCGCCTGGCTGATCAAAATCGATTATACTGAGTGCCACTATGGAAAAGATTCGGAATTTTTGCATTATCGCCCATGTCGATCATGGCAAATCCACCCTGGCAGACCGTATGCTGCAGCTGACCGGTACCATCTCGGATCGGGATATGACCGAACAGGTGCTGGACACCATGGATCTGGAACGGGAAAAGGGTGTGACGATCAAGGCGTCTGCGGTCAGGATGGAATATACAGCTAAAGATGGCATGCGTTATGAATTTAACCTGATTGACACCCCTGGTCATGTGGATTTTAATTATGAGGTCAGCCGCGCGTTGAATGCCTGCGAGGGGGCACTACTGGTGGTGGATGCCACGCAGGGCATCGAGGCGCAGACCCTGGCAAATCTTTACCTGGCTCTGGAAGCCAACCTGGTGATCATTCCGGTGATCAATAAAATCGATCTGCAGTCAGCCATGGTTGAAGAAGTCAAGAAGGATATCTCAACCCTGCTGGGGACACCCGAGGGCGAGATCATTTGCATATCAGCCAAGACAGGAACGAATGTAGACCAGGTGCTTGAAGCCATCGTGACACGAATTCCCCCACCGATCAGGGACCTGAAAAACCCATTGCGGGCATTGATCTTTGACTCCCATTATGACCCCTACAAGGGCGTGATTGCCTATGTGCGTGTTTTTGACGGTCACATCACCCGCGAGGATAAATTGATGATGATGGCAAATGCGGTCAAAGTTCAGCCAGTTGAGATTGGCGTTTTTGCGCCATTGATGACGCCTGTAGATGGGCTGGAGGCGGGCGATGTGGGCTATATTGCCACCGGGTTAAAAACCATTTCTGAATGCAGGGTCGGCGATACGATCACGTTGGCAGCAAACCCGGCTGATAAGGCATTGCCGGGATACAGGCAGGCAAAGTCGATGGTTTATGCCGGGGTCTATCCCACTGACGGCGAAGACTATGCCAACCTGAAGGATGCGCTTGAAAAGCTGCAATTGAATGACGCATCGTTGATCTATGAGCCTGAAACCTCGGAAGCCTTGAATTTTGGTTTTCGCTGTGGCTTCCTGGGATTATTCCATATGGAGATTATCCAGGAGCGCATTGAACGCGAATATGACCTGGATGTGGTCTTTACAGCCCCCTCAGTGGAATATCAAGTGCGGTTAACCAACGGCAGTACCATCCTGATCGATTCACCAGCTGACTTGCCAGATGAAAGCAGTATTGATGAAATCCTGGAACCGTGGATGCAACTGCTGATATTTACGCCTACAGATTATTACGGGGTTGTGATGGAACTGGTGAAGCGCAAACGGGGCATTTTCATCGACCAGGAATACCCCTCTGCGAACCGGGTGCAATTGACATTTGAGATTCCACTTTCAGAAGTGATCATTGATTTCTTTGACCTGTTAAAATCGGGCACGCGCGGTTATGCATCCATGGATTATCACTTCCTGGAGTATCGCGCGGGGCACTTGGTCAAATTGGAGATCCTGCTCAATAATGAAACTGTAGATGCGCTGACAGCCATTGTGCATGAAGAGGATGCCTATCACAAGGGACAGGCTTTGGTGAGCAAATTAAAGGAGATCATCCCACGGCAACTGTTTTTGATCCCGATCCAGGCATATGCAGAAGGCAGGGTGATCTCGCGTGCCAACGTGAAGGCGCTGCGCAAAGATGTGCTGGCAAAGTGCTATGGGGGTGACATCACCCGTAAAAAGAAACTGCTTGAGAAGCAAAAACGCGGAAAACGCCGCATGAAGATGGTTGGCAGCGTGGAAATACCCCAGGAAGCCTTCATGGCCATCCTGCGGTTGGAGAATTAATGCGTTCAAGTGCTTTGCAGGATTGGTCAGGAAAGATACTGCGCGTCCTCCTGCCATTGGTGATAAGTGGGTTGGCCATCTGGTTTGTATTTCGCGAGATAGACCTGCAGACCCTCGCGGCTGCTTTTCAATCGATCAACGCAGGTGTATGGATCTGGTGTTGCTTGGCGTTCCTGATTGGTCTGCTGCTGCGTGTGTGGTCATGGCATCTCATTCTCGGGAGGCAGTTTCCATTTAAGCGTGTTTTTTTTGTGATGAACGCCGGGTATCTATTAAATAACGTATTGCCTTTCCGCCTGGGGGAGATCGGCAGGGCTGTCTTATTGGGAAGCAGCCAGGTTGGAAAACCAGGTGTGCTGGAAGTTCTCTCGAGCATTGTAGTGGAAAGGATCTACGACATTTTCCTGGCATCCGTATTTTTCTTGAGCTGCCTGCCTTGGGTTGTGGTTTCACAGAGTGCCAGGACGTGGGCGTTGGTCATGCTTGTCATTGTTCTCATCATCTTTATCCTGGTTGTATGGGCTACAAGGCGACGGTCTGCCATTATTGCTTGGATGGAGAGATACAAAGGCAAAGGCAGGCAAATGATTGTGTGGTTAACCCCTAAATTGGATGCACTCCTGCGGGGGTTTTCTGTGTTGACAAATACCCGCCTGTTCTTGAGCAGCTTTAGCCTGATGCTGCTGAGTTGGATCCTATCAATGCTGCAGCAGTACCCGCTGCAGTTGAGCTTGATACCTGAAGGTGAATGGTGGTGGGTGGTATTCGTGCTGGCTGCCGGGGCATTTGGCGGAGCATTGCCTTCTGCACCAGCTGCGATGGGCGTTTTTGAAGCTGCCATTGTGGGTGCTTTTTTGTTGCTGGGTGTGGAGCAATCCAGGGCGCTGGCTTATGCATTGATTGTGCATGCCATTCAGTTCAGCTTTTCAAGCATTTTTGGCTTGATCGGATTGATCACTGAAGGTCAATCCATTGGCAATCTCTATCGAAAGGCAAGGCAGCAAAAAGGGGCTGTGAAAGAGACAACGGAATGAAGGTGTTGATCAGCCTGACCTACTTCACCCCGCATAAATCCGGCCTGACCGTGTATGCGGAGAAACTTGCCTTTGCCCTGGCGACCAGGGGGCATGCAGTTACCGTGCTCACCTCGCGACATCTGCCTGAGCTGCCTGTGGAGGAGACCGTCAGGGGGGTGCACATTTTAAGGCTGCCTGTTGCCTTTCGCTTATCAAAAGGCGTGATCATGCCATCCTTGCTATGGCGGGCGTGGCGATTGGTCAAAGAGGCGGATGTGGTCAACCTGCATCTGCCGCAGTTCGAAGGCGCTTACCTGGCGTTGATCGCAAAAATCATGCGCAGAGCAGTTGTTGCCACACATCACAGTGACCTGACGATGCCTTCAGGCTGGCTCAACCGCATGGCGGGATCAGCTGCCAGGCTTGCCAACCGCATCACAGCGGGGCTGGCACAGAGAATTGTGCATAATACACAGGATTTCGCTGAACATTCGTCATTTTTAAGCAGATATTTACATAAAGTAAAAGTCATCCCGCCTCCAATTGTCGTAGAGGAAATCTCGAAGGAGCAAGCAGAATCTTTCCGGGTGAAACATGGCATCCGGGATGACCAAGTGATCATCGGGATGGCTGCTAGGTTGGCAAGCGAAAAGGGCGTGGAATACCTGGTGGCTGCCATGGAGGATGTGCTGCAAGTTTATCCAACAGCCAGGGTGCTGTTCGCCGGTGAATTCCAGCACGTGATTGGCGAGGAAGCTTACCGTGATCATGTAATGCCCTTGATCACGAAATTGGAGGATCATTGGACCTTTTTAGGCGTTGACAGTTCGGCAGAACGAACTGCTTTTTATCAAATCTGCCGGGTGTTGATTTTGCCCAGCCTTAATAACACTGAATCCTTTGGTATGGTACAGGTGGAGGCGCTCAGGTGTGGAACACCCGTGGTGGCGAGCGATTTGCCTGGCGTGCGCCAGCCAGTGATGCAATCCGGATTCGGTGAGCTCGTGCCAGTCCGGGACAGCAAGACGCTGGCAAGTGCCATCCTGAGAGTGCTGGAGAAGTACCCAGGCAAGGTGGACGCGCGTGCTTACACAAGCCAGTTTGCTCCTGAAAAGGTGGCACAGGCCTATGAAGCTCTTTTTGAGGAACTGATCTAGATGGATGCCAGGATGCTGGATGAAATCCTGTGGAAGCACCTGTTGAGCCTGCCGTATTTCAGGGGGATGCTGCGGGCTGTGGAGCACAGTTTTTATGCAGAGATGAACCTTGAGCGCCCCATACTGGATATGGGCGCAGGGGACGGTCACTTTGCCTCGGTTGTGTTCGCAGAGCCTGTGGAAGTCGGCTTGGACCCCTGGCGCAAACCGATTGAGGAAGCGCGCCAACGGGGAGTCTATCAACTGCTCACCCAGGCAAATGGCGACAGGATCCCTTTTACGGATGCCAGCTTTGAAACGGTCATCAGTAATTCGGTGCTAGAACACATCGCTGAGATCGACCCGGTTCTGCAGGATATCGGCAGAGTGATGGAACCTGGCGGGGTGTTCGTTTTTTGTGTTCCGAACCAGCGCTTCCTGAGAGACCTTTGGGGGCAGGGAATCTTGGACAGAGTGGGGTTGCATCGATTGGCGACACACTATAACCGTTTTTTTAACCGGGTGGCACGGCATGAACATTTGGATGTGCCTGAGGTATGGATCAAGCGCCTGGAAAATGCCGGGTTTGAGGTTGAGAAATACTGGCATTACTTCCCTGTCAGGGCCATGCACATGCTGGAGCGGGGACATTTGTTTGGCTTGCCGAACCTCCTTTGGAAGAAGACCACTGGGCGCTGGGTCTTGATCCAAAAGCGTTGGAACCCCTTCATCCCCTGGCGCAAAGTGCGGAAATATATGAATGCTGGTGCGTGTGAGGATGGCACCTGCACCTTCTATATTGCCAGGAGGGCAGCATGAAGTCTCTGCGCAAATGGGGATATTATCTTGGGTCGATTTTTACCCTGTTGTGGGGGTTCAAGAATTGGCCATGGGTGGTGAAGATTTTTCTAAGTAAGGATGATGGCAAGATCAAGACCTTGAAGCTTAAAAAACAGGGCTTAACCCTCAGGGTACGCGGGAAGATGGATGTCTGGTCCGTCAAGGAGACCTTGCTGGACCGGCTCTACACCAAATATGGCACCCAGATCGGGGAGAATTGGAAGGTGATGGACATCGGCGCAGCCATCGGCGAGTTCACGCTCCTGGCGGCTTTGTCAGCCAGGAACGGCAGTGTGGTTGCGTATGAACCCTTCCCGGGTTCGTTCGAACTGTTGCAGGAGAACATCGTTTTGAACGGATTTGAAAATGTGAGCCTGTACAACCAGGCTGTTTGGGGCAGCGCCGGGGCGTTGCATCTGGATATTTCCTCAGGGGAGCCGCTGCAAATGGCAAGTCGGGATGACTTTGTAAATAACATTGCGTATAGTCTTATTGAAGTACCTGCCATAACCCTGCAAATGGCATTGGAAGAGAACAAGGTCGGGCGGCTTGACCTGCTCAAATTGGATTGCGAAGGGGCGGAATTCCCGATCCTGCTGGAAGCGGATGCAGCGGTATGGGAACGCGTGGAACGCATCGTGATGGAATACCATGACGGCTTTGAGGGACACCGGCATGAGGAACTGGTAAAGCTCCTCGAGAGGCTGGGATACCGGGTGAGGGTTAATAAAAATATCGTGCATGATGATATCGGGTACCTGTACGCGGAAAAGACACAGCAATCAACAGAGGGCAATAAAAATTAAGTTCACCAAAGCCTGACAGGATTACGATGCATGCCAAATTAATGAATCTTTCCATGCTCAGGCCATTTCTGATAAAATGTCAGAGTATGCCAAACTTGCTTTTACTAGACTGGAAATTGCATGCAGGAAGACTCTGAATCTCAAGAACCCAAAGAACCGAGCGTATTGGATTACGTCAGGTCCCGTCTACGCTTTTGGGAGAAGGACAGGCTCAGCCTGGACTTTCCAAATGATGCTGCCCTGACCCCTGAGGTCGAGCCAGCCGAACCTGAAGAGACAATAACGAAGATTGCTGACAGTGCGAGAATGCCTATTAATGTCCCATGGCTGGTAGTGATCGCACTTTTACTGGCGTTGCTGGCGCAAATCTTGCTGGAACCCAGCGCCAACCGTGTTGCACTGCCAGGCGCTCTTTTTTATCTTCTAGCTGTGGTGATCCTCATCCTGGCTTCTGCGCGCAAGCAAATGACAATCCCTTTGATCAAAGAGCCAGTAACAAGTTCTGGAGCCAACGGCATGCGCTATGACCTGTTGATCGCAGCGCTCATCCTGAGCGCGATCGCATTCATCCTGTTTGGTCAGGGACTTTTCAACTTTCTGAACATTTTATTATGGTTAAGCGCGATTGTATTGGTCTGCCTGGCATTTTGGGAGCGCGATGGCAGCCTTGAAAAGCGCGGGCAGGTTGCTTTGGAATGGATCAAACGCGGGCAGTGGCAGCTGGTATTCACTCCCTGGCGGATACTCGTGCTGCTGGTGGGTGCAGTAGTCATTTTCATGAGATTTTACCAACTGAATGCGGTCCCCGCAGAAATGATCAGTGACCAAGCTGAACGGGTGTTGAGCGTTTTCAGCATCCTCAAAGGTGAATTTCCCCTGTTTTTTCCGCGCAGTACCATCAGCGAGCCTTTGCCATTCTACTGGTCTGCTCTAATTTCAAAGTTGTTTGGGTTGGGGGGATCATTCCTGGGATTGAAACTGGCATCTGCCATTGCCGGACTGGTGATGCTGGTGTATGTCTACAAGCTGGGGAAGCTCCTGGGGGGTCGGTGGACGGGATTGTTTGCACTTGTTTTTGCCGGGATTGGCTTCTGGCCGAACCTGCAAGCTAGGGCTGCGCTGGGTGGGATCTATTTCCCGCTTTTCCTCTCAGCCAGTCTTTATCACCTGGTCAAAGGACTGCGAGAGTCCAGGCGCAATGACCTCGTCCTGGCGGGCTTGTTCACTGGGCTTGGACTGCTTTCCAGCCGGGAATTCCTGGTCGTACTTTTATTGAACCTGGTCATCGTTGGAATTTATGCGCTTCATCATAAGGTTTCAGGAAAACGCAGTGAGGTTCTATGGGCAATACTCATTCTGCTGACGATCGGGATCGTATGCTTTACGCCCATCCTGCGCGTGATGCTGAATGACCCAGACAGCTATATGTTCCGCATTTTCTCGCGCCTGTCAGATTGGGAGCGACCACTGCCCGGCAGCGGGTTTGTAATCTTTTTCAAAAACCTTTGGAACAGTCTGACGATGCCCTTCTGGTCGAATGCCAGCAGTTGGGTGGATGCGGTCAATCGTCGATCTGCGCTTGACCTGATCTCAGCGGCGCTGTTCATGATCGGTTTGGTTAGCTTGCTGATACGCTATCTGCAAAAGCGGGATTGGATTGATATCACCCTCCTGGTATCCCTGCCCGTGTTACTGCTCCCATCCGTGCTTTCATTGGCTTTTCCTGAAGAGAATCCTTCGTTGAGCAAAGCCGCAGGCAGCATGCTGCCGATTTTCCTCATGGTTGGGTTTGGCATGGTAGTGCTGCTGCAGTCTGTGAGAAGGGCGCTGCCAGGGAAGAGAGGTATCCTGACTGCCTCGTTGGTTGCCATCCTGCTGACCTTTCCTTCAATCAAGCAAAATTACCGTCTGGTATTCAAGGATTATCAGACGAATTATTTGAATTCAGCTTTGAATGCAACGGAAATGGCAGGTGTGATCAGGCAGTTTGGTGATACGATTGGGTCTTATGAGCGCGTCTGGGTGATCGGTTACCCGCACTGGGTGGACAGCCGTGCGCTTGCCCTTGAAGCAGGGTTGCCGGGTCAGGATCTGGCGCTGCCGCTTGAACAGGTTGAGCTCACCCAATTGCTCAGCGGGTCGAAAATGTTCCTGCTTCACCCGGATGACGAAGAAGGAAAGGCTGAGTTGCTCAGGATCTATCCAGAAGGCATATTATCGGAATACACATCAAAGCTGGAGAACAAGCATTTCATGATCTTTTTAGTCCCATTTGCTGGCGAGGGTGAGTTCTGATGGATGAAATAAAATCCATAGCGCGCAAACCTGAAAAAAGAGTAGATTGGCAGAGGGTGATCACTTACCTGCTCCTGATAATCGTATTGGCAGGCGGGGCATATCTGCGTTTTATCGGGATTAATTGGGATGCCAACCGCCACTTACACCCGGATGAACGCTTCCTGTCGATGGTGCAGGCTGTCATCACCCCTGCTGAGCCAGGAACCTACTTTGACACGGCAACATCCACCTTGAACCCTGGTAACAATGGCTATGATTTCTTTGTGTACGGCACGTTCCCGCTCTTTATCATTCGCTATATGGGAGAGTGGACTGGACAAACAGGGTATGACCTGATCACCATTCTTGGCAGGCAGCTTTCTGCGATTGCAGACCTGGTAACAGTCTCGCTGGTGTATTTGATTGGCGCACGACTTTACAAACCAAAGGTGGGTCTGCTGGCAGCAGCTTTCTACGCCTTTGCTGTGCTGCCAATCCAGCTCTCACATTTTATGACCGTGGATACTTTTACCAATACGTTTGGCATGCTAACGGTCTATGCTGGTGTTTTGATCGCCACAAGTACACACAAAGCTGAAGAATCCTTTGAACCAGAACAAGGGGAAAACGCAAGCCCGCGCAAAGCCAGTTTTTCTGAATTCTTCAAGGGCATCTGGCCATATATCTTTTTTGGCGTTGCCTTGGGGATGGCTGCAGCTTCCAAGATCAATGCTGTCACACTGGCACTCCTTTTACCATTGATTGAAGTCATTCGGTACTCCAAGATTCCAAGATCTCAGAAGAAAGGTATTCTCTGGAATATCATCGCAAAAATTGCAGTGGCTGCGATTGTCAGCATTGTCGTTTTCCGAATTTGCCAGCCTTATGCCTTTAAAGGACCCGATTTCTTTAATTTCGGCATTAATGAAGAATGGTGGTCAGCCATGCGCAGTTTGCAGGCGCAGAATGCAGGCGAGGTTGATTTTCCGCCTGCGCTGCAGTGGGCAAGACGCCCGCTCACCTTTTCACTGACCAACATGGTGCAATGGGGCATGGGGCTGCCGCTTGGCATCACTGCCATTTTGGCATTCCTGGCGATGGGGTGGCAGATCTTCAAACACAAGGCGCTGGTGCACTTACCTCTGTGGTCATGGACGTTTCTTTACTTCACCTGGCAGGCGACCGCATGGGTACGATCGATGCGCTACCAGATGCTGGTGTACCCCCTGTTTGGCTTGTTTGCTGCCTGGGGTCTAACCTCATTGTGGGATAGACGCAGGGAAATAAAGATCTGGTTTGTACGGGTTTCACCCAGGGTCATTCGTTGGGTGGGCGTGGTATTGACCGTTGTTGTGGTTATTGGCACCGTTGTTTGGGCATTTGCTTTTACCCGCATTTATACCCGCGACCACAGCCGCATCGCTGCCAGCGAGTGGATCTATGAGAATATCTCTGGCCCGGTCAACCTGGTGATGGAGACTTCAGAAAGTGAATTAATGCTGCAGCTGCCTTATCGCAGTGGTGATACACTCCAGGGCAACCAGCTTTACCGCATTCCATTTGAAGCCCAGTTTGACAGCCTGGTGACTGGAATACAGCTCCCTATTGTTACAGACCAGCTGGGAGGAACCACGCAGCAAAATCTGCGCGTCGCCATTATAGAGATGGATACACTTGTGGAACTAGCTACTGCCAGTCAGTCCCAGCTTCCGGACCTGCCTGAAACTAAATGGGAAGGTGGGGCTGTGACCTTCACTTTTCCAGAAGCAGCCCAACTGCAAAAAGGCAGGCGATACTTCCTGGAACTGCTGCTGGAAGGTGAGGATGGAGAAGTCTGGCTAAAGGGTGTTCCCGAGCTGAATTTGATGCGATTGGATGGGACAACTGATATTCAGAGCCTGCCCACGTTCACCCAGACGATCAGCAGTGAGCATGCCTATGTCATGGAAGTTGGGGTGACCAAGGCTGGTGTGATCAAGGCTGTCAGCATACCAAGAATGCTGGATTTTAACATGAGCCTGGGCATGAAAACTGTGCGTGTGACACTCACAGCAGCTGGCACGCAAGGACCGATCATTGCCACGGCCAGCCTAGCGGACAGCTTCAATGCGTTTGGGGATGGCAGAGGTGAAGCGTACGTTTTTGAACTGGATAATCCGCTGACCCTTGATGCGCCCCAGTCGCTCAACATCAGCATTGAATTGATTGATGGAGAAGGTGCATTGGGGATTGCGAGCATCGCGCCTGTGCATGAATCTTCATGGGATGATGCCCTGCCTGTCAGCATGGAAGGTTTTTACCCCTATAGCGATGGGGGAGGTATCTTCAGGGGAGATTTAAACCTTGAATTGTACTGGCCGGATGATGATTCAAAGCGCACTCGTTTTGAGACCACCCTGGATCAGGGTGATTACATCTTCATTAGCTCCAATCGTCAATGGGGCACGACCACCCGTGTGTCGGAACGGTACCCGCTTACGAGCACTTATTATCGAAATCTATTGGGCTGCCCGAATGATAAGGACCTGGTATGGTGCTACAACGTAGCGGAACCAGGCGATTTCAGCGGTACTCTTGGATTTGAACTGGTGGCGACCTTTGACTCGTATCCCAACCTGGGAACGCTGGAATTCAATGATCAGTTTGCTGAAGAAGCTTTTTCAGTGTATGACCATCCCAAAGTGCTGATCTTCCAGAAAACAGATGCTTATGATCCGCAGACGGTGCGGGATATCCTGCGTTCGGTTAACCTGACCAAGGTCATCAACATGACTGCCAGACAAGCCAGCGATTATTCTTCCGAGGACGCCGATTCACCCCAAACGAATTTGATGTTGTCAGAAGAACAATTGGAAACCCAGCAAGATAACGGCACCTGGTCTGAATTATTTGATCGTGAATCTCCGATCAATACTTCACCAACACTGGCTGTGATCGCAATGTACTTTTTTACATGGCTTCTGGGTTTGATCATCTACCCCTTGTTGCGGCTTGCACTACCAGGACTTGCGGATAAGGGCTATCCGTTCATACGCATAGCAGGCTTGATGATGCTGGCTTACCTGGTATGGCTGGCAGGTTCATGCGGCATTCCCTTTACTAGGACCACAATTCTTGCTGTTCTGGGGTTGCTGTTGCTTGTTGGGACGATTCTGGCAGTCCTGCAGCGTAAAGCGCTGCGCGAAGATCTGCGGCAACACTGGCGTTATTACCTGGTGGTTGAAGCTATTGCACTGGTCAGCTTTTTATGCTTCCTGTTCATACGCATGGGCAACCCTGATCTCTGGCATCCCTGGAAGGGCGGGGAAAAGCCCATGGATTTCTCCTACCTGAATGCCGTCATTAAAAGTACCACCTTCCCGCCTTATGATCCCTGGTTTGCCGGCGGATATATTAATTACTATTATTACGGGTTTGTGCTTGTGGGTGTACCCATCAAGCTTTTGGGGATCATGCCTGCCACCGCTTACAATATCGTCCTTCCACTGCTCTACAGCATGCTGTGCCTGGGTGCTTTTTCAGTGGGATACAATTTCTATAATTTTGTGGCAGCATCCAATGCATCTCAGTCGAAGCCTGATAAAATCTGGAGGCGTGCCATCTGGTCAGGGATTGCCACAGTCCTTCTTCTGGCAGTGCTGGGAAACCTTGGCACTGTGCAACTGCTCATAAAGACTTTTACGACGATGGGTGCAGGGGATATGAGCCTTGAAGGCGCCACATTGCTGCAGCGTCTGAGCTGGCTGGTGCAGGGTTTTAGCCTGTTTCTTCAAAAAACACCGCTTCCGCTCTACCCGGGCGATTTATACTGGATCCCGAGCCGGACCATTCCAGGGGAAGCGATCACAGAATTCCCGTTCTTCACCTATCTTTATGCTGATTTGCATGCCCATTTGATCGCCCTGCCCATGGCTTTGTTGTCCGTAGCCTGGGGCATGTCGATGCTCTTCTCAAAATGCTGTTGGGCAAATATGCGTGGAAAATTGAAGGTTCTTAGTTTTATTTTCAGCATGCTCCTGGGAGGGATGGTCATTGGTGCGCTTAAACCCACGAATACCTGGGATTATTACACGTATTTAGCCTTGAGTATTGTCATTCTATTTTACTCAGGTTGGCGTAATTTTAAGCCCAATAGCAAATGGCGCATAAAACCTTCCTGGCAGCGAATCACCGCCATTTTATTGCCAATCCTTCTGCTGGCTGCATTATCCTACTTGCTTTATTGGCCATTCAATCATTGGTATGGGCTGGGATACTCCCAATTCGGGTATTGGACAGGAAGCAAGACGCCCCTGGGCTCATACCTGATTCACTGGGGTTTGTTCCTGTTCCTGATCACCAGCTGGTTTGCCTGGGAAACCCATGAATGGATGGCAAGCACACCCATGTCCGCTTTGCGAAAACTTAAAAAGGTTAAGCCCTGGCTTATCCTGATCGCAAGCATTGTTTTGATTGTTTTCTTTGCCTTGTTGATCACGAAAGTTGTGGTTGCATTGGTGGTCGTGCCTTTGGGTTTGTGGACGATCATACTCCTGGCAAGACCGGGTCAAAGCGATGCAAAGAGGTTGGTACTGTTCTTGATTGGGACTGCGCTGATGTTGACATTGGCAGTGGAGCTATTTTACCTTGTTGGTGACATTGGCAGAATGAACATGGTGTTTAAATTGTACAATCAAGCCTGGGTTTTGTTTGCCCTGAGTGCGGGTGTATGTACCATTTGGACCATTGAGGGTTTAATCCATTGGCGCATGCGAACCCGCACGATCTGGCAGTTGGGATTAATCCTCCTGGTGTTCAGCGCAGCCATGTTTCCCTTGTTGGCTACGAAAGATAAGATCAATGACCGCATGGATCCGGATGCAGCGCAGGGGCTTGATGGGATGGCCTATATGCGGACTGCCACTTACAGTGATATGGGCTCCACCATGGACCTCTCCGAGGATTATTATGCCATTCAATGGATGCAGGACAATATTGTCGGGTCGCCTGTTATTCTTGAGGGTCAGGCATATGAATACCGCTGGGGTAATCGCTATACCATCTATACCGGGCTGCCGGGTGTGGTTGGGTGGAATTACCATCAACGGCAGCAGCGTGCCATCCTGCGATCCAATGTGGTGCAGGAGCGGGTGGATGCAGTTGGACAGTTTTACCTGACGGAAGACCAGGGCTTTGTTGAGCAGTTCCTGGAGCAGTATGATGTCAGTTATATCGTTCTCGGTCAGCTCGAACAGGTTTTCTTCCCGGGAGTGGGGCTGGACAAATTTGAAGCCCTGGATGGTGTGCTATGGGATGAAGTCTTCCGCTATGGCAGCACAGCAATTTATGAAGTGAGGCAATAAAATGCTGAGTGTCCTGATTTGGTTCTTGATGATCAGTCTTTTGGGGTGGGTCAGCTTTCCAATTGCTTTCAAAGTGTTGAGGAAGCTGCCCAGCAGGGGCTTCATCCTCTCAAAGGCAGTGGGATTGCTGCTTTGGGGATTCTTTTTTTGGATCCTGGTTTCTTTAGGATTGCTGCAAAATGACCTCCCCGGTCAACTGGTGGCCTTTTTGATATTGATCAGCCTGAGCATCTGGGCTGGTTGGGGGGACAAATTTGCCGGGATAAAAGGCTGGATCAAAGCGAATTGGCGCCTGATTTTGGCGACGGAGACGCTCTTTTTGCTGACTTTTGCCATCTGGGCATTTATCCGCTCAGCCAACCCTGCCATTTATGGGACGGAAAAACCCATGGAAATGGCTTTCATCACATCCATATTGCGCTCTCCGAGTTTTCCACCCAATGACCCCTGGCTCTCAGGATATGGCATCTCCTATTATTATTTTGGCTATGTCATGATCGCCATGCTGATCCGCTTGAGCGGCGTGAGCGCTGGTGTGGGTTATAACCTGAGCTCAGCGCTCTGGTTTGCGTTAACTGCGGTCAGCGCGTACAGCGTCTTGTTTGATATGGTCAAGATACGCTGGCTGAATAAGACCAGGGAGCATGAGAGTGCCACCCCCAAATGGCTTTATGCGGCTGCTTTACTGGCACCCTTCATGCTGCTGATCGTGAGCAACTGGCATGGTTTTGTCGATATTCTTCATTCCCGCGGCTTGTTCTGGACCACGGGCGTGGATGGCAGCCAGATATCCGGGTTCTGGAGTTGGCTGAATTTGAAGGAGCTGGATACTGCGCCCACTGGTACCCTGTCGTGGCTGCCGACCCGACCTGGCGGGGTGCAGTGGTGGGCGGCATCGCGCGTGCTGCAGGATTTTAAGCTGGATCAAAGCGCGATCGAGGTCATTGACGAATTCCCCTTCTTTTCCTACCTGCTTTCAGACCTGCATCCGCATGTTCTAGGAATGCCGTTCGTGCTGCTGGTCATCAGCCAAGCTTTGAACCTTTTTTGGGGTGGGATGGCAGGCAGTGCCCGCTTGTTTAAATGGCGCCTGCCTTTCCATTGGCCAGGCTTATTCCTGGCGATCATCTCTTTGGGCGGTCTGGCTTTTTTGAACACATGGGATTTTCCTTTTTACCTGGCGCTGATGGCAGCTGCCTATATGGTGGAAAGGGCTCATAACTTAGGCTGGGGAATTCAGCGGTTACGCGAATTTGTGCTGATCATGGCAGGATTGGGTATACCGGCAATCCTGGCTTATCTGCCTTTTTTCCTCAGCTTTTCATCCCAGGCAGGTGGCATTTACCCAAGTCTGATCTTTTACACACGCGGGGTCTACTTCTGGGTGATGTTCGGACCACTTTTGGTACCAATCCTGATCTTTGCGGTCTATGAATGGGTGAAACACCGCAGGGGTCGTCAGTGGCGCATATCCCTGCTGATCACCTTTGGCTTGATTGGGCTGCTGTTCCTGCTCTGCTGGGGTCTTTCATATATTGCGAGCCGTATTCCTGAACTGTCATCCCTGTTTTTGTGGTTGCAGGGTGGTGAAGAAGTTGGCATCTTCGGGCTCATGTGGCAGGCGATTTTAGAACGCCTGCAGGATCCCGGCACCTGGCTGACCCTAGCGATCTTAATTTTCCTGTGCGTGGGTCTCCTGATCAAATCCAGGCAGAAAGATCAAGCTGCCATTGAAGGTGGAGAATATGTCTATCGATCGATTAATCCAAGCACGCTCTTTGTCTTGATCCTGGTATTATTGGGCGCTGTGCTTACCATAGTACCGGAATTTGTGTACCTGCGCGATCAATTCAGCGTGCGTATGAATACGATCTTCAAGTTTTATTTCCAGGCCTGGATCCTCTGGAGCCTGGCTGCCAGTTATGCCATCATCGTTCTCTGGCGTAAATCAAAGAAGTTTTCTTCAGTTGTACGAATCCTGCTTGGTGTTGCAACAATTTTAGGCGTGGTCGTGTTTGCTTTGAGTATCAAGGCTCAAGGTGGCTCAGGCAGTGAAGTAGTTCTGTTTGAACAATTGTTTCAAGAACCTCAATTTGGGTCGCGCCTGACAGATTGGTTGATGCTTGGCATTGCTGTGATCATATTAGCTATTTTGATTTATTCCCTGACGGCAAAGAAATGGATGTGGTCCCTGAAGGTCCTGATATTATTGGGAGTGGGAATGGGACTGGTGTACCCGGCAACTGCCTTGTGGAGCAAAACAGGTGGGTTTAAACCATTTGATGGTTTTACTCTGGATGGCACCCAATATTACCGGCAGGTCTGGCCTGACCAAATGAAAGCAGTGGATTGGCTTGAAAGCGCCCCCATGGGTGTCCTGGTGGAGGCGGTCAGCCCGACCGGGGGCAGCTATACCACCTATGCAAGCGTCTCCACTTTTTCAGGGATGCCGACTGTTCTCGGGTGGGTCGGTCATGAGCAACAATGGCGGGGTGGAGGGGAAGAGGTGGGCAGCCGCCAGGCAGATGTTGAAGTACTTTACAGTACTTCTTCATGGGAAGAAGCTGGTCGCATCATTGACATGTATAATATTCGCTATATCTATATCGGCGAGCTGGAGCGCAAGACCTATGCGATCAATGAAGAGAAATTTGTGATGCACTTGCAGACCGTTTTTGATAGCCCCAATGCAGTCATATATGAGGTTCCTTAGGGGAGCGGTATGCGAAGCATGCCTGCGGCATTGATCCACCATCTGGTCAAAAGGTGTGAAGATGAAATGTAAAAAAGCAGAAACTGAACGATTGATTTATGCTGGAATTTTTCTTTTCGCATTATCCATCCGCCTTATGGGCTTGGGGAACAGTCCCTTATCAGATCATGAGGCTGTATCTGCTGTTGAAGCTCTTTCCATTGCCCGCGCTGATCCAATTGGGATGGGCGCGCAAGCGGGATATGTCGGCTTGAGCGCCTTAACATTTTTCCTGCTGGAAGCCAGTGTGTTCTTAGCTCGTTTATGGCCGGCATTGATCGGCAGCCTGATTGTGTTTTTGCCATATTTATGGCGGGAGAAAATAGGGTACCAGGCATCCGTCATCCTGGCTGCAGGTCTGGCTCTGGACCCCTTGCTGCTGGCGGGCTCCCGCCAGGCAGGCAGTCCGATCATCGCTCTGATTGGGTTGTTGTTGGGTATTAGCCTGTTATACCGGGGGAAAGCATGGATGGCAGGGATCTTTTTTGCTGTGGGGATGCTGGGAGGTGAGAGTTTCTGGTTGGGTATGGTGATCCTGACTCTCACATGGGGGGTGGGTCGGTTTTTGAAACTTGCTTCCTTTCCCGTAACAATGCCTGAAAAGTTAAACACCAAAGAGCTTATTGTGAGTTTTCTGGCAGCCTTGTTGATCATCGCCAGCAGCTTCGGGCTTTATCCAGCCGGGTTAAGCGGGATCATGACTGGATTTATAGCTTTCACTGAAAGGTTTTACCTGCCTTCAGGAATACTATTTTGGCAGCCGCTCTTGGCTTTGCTGGCATATCAACTTCTACCTTTTATCCTCGGGGTTTGGGCAGGTGTAAAAGCCTGGAGGGGGCCTGACGGGGAGAATCGCGATTTATCGTTGTGGGTGGTCGTGGGTCTTTTGCTTATCATGATCATTCCAGGCAGGCAGATTTTGGATCTTTTGTGGGTTGTTGTTCCTTTCTGGGCACTGGCTGTAAAGGTATTTCCGGCATTCATCAGCGTCCCTGAAAAAAAGAAGACATCGCTCTGGGCACTGGGGCTTTTTACCTGCATTATGCTGGGATACATCAGCATGAATTTGAAATCGCTGGCGGGTCCCAACCTGCTGACGGCGAATGCATCCGGCTATCTGATCGCAATCGGGGCAGGAATCCTTCTTTTAATTTTGACTGTGGTTTTGATCGGTTTGGGTTGGCAGTTCAAGTTTGCATGGCGTGGTTTGGTGCTTGGATCCAGCGCTTTTGGTCTGCTGTTGATGCTGTCCAGCAGCTTCAGAATTATCCGGGTACCTGATCAAGCCTCGTCTGAGCTCTGGCGCCTGGGTAAGGAAATCCCTCTGAGTGACCTCAGTGTTGATATCATGTCTGATCTGATGGACCGCTATGCAGGTGAGCAGTCGGGTGCAGCAGTGGCTGTCATCAATCTACCTGACCCGGATATTGCTTGGGTCTTGCGCGGCTTTGACACAGTTAAATTCTATACGCACTTACCAGAAGAGCAACAACCGGAATTTGTTCTGACAAAAATGGAAGAAATTCCACAACTGACCACAAACTATCGCGGGCAGGCTTTGACCTGGTATCGCTGGCCTGATTGGAAGGGGATGTCATTCCTCGACCATCTGCGCTGGTTGGTCAACCGCCATGTTTCCTACGCTGAAACAGAAGTAATTCTATGGGTGCGATCAGACCTGTTCCTGGATAGAATGACCGATTAATGGTTAACACAGACGAAGGAAGAACTTGCATGCATTATCCAAACATCATTGCCATTGACGGACCAGCAGCATCCGGAAAATCAACAGTTGGAGCCAGACTGGCTGCAGACCTGGGTTACATTTGCCTGGATACAGGCGTGATGTATCGTGCGATCACCTTGATCGTTCTCCAGAGAGGCATTGACATCACCAATGAGGCTGCCATCACCCAGTTGGCTGAGACTGTGCAGATCGATGTGAAACCTGCCAGTGTTGAGGACGGGCGTGCCCATGATGTGTTTGTAAATGGTCAGGATGTCACCTGGAACGTCCGGCTGCAGGAGGTCAATCAATTTGTTTCGCATGTGTCTGCTTATGCTGGTGTGAGAGCAGCCATGACTGTGCAGCAGCGCCGCATCGCTGAGCAGGGACGCATTGTCATGCTTGGGCGTGATATCGGCTCTGTGGTGCTGCCCGATGCGGATCTGAAGATCTACCTGGATGCATCGGTGGAGGAGCGGGCGCGCCGGCGCTTTGAAGAAGAAAAAAGTCGGGGGAAGCATCCCTGTTACGAGTCGGTTCTGGCATCCCTGAAACAGCGTGACCTGATCGATTCAACTCGTGCAATTGCCCCTCTGAAAATTGCCGAGGATGCCATATTGATCGATACGGAAGCTATGGATGTTGATGGAGTTGTCAGCAAAATAAAGGAGATCATCAATCATGTGTGATACCTTTGTTGCCTTGGCAAACAGCACTGCTGATGGATCGGTTATTTTTGGCAAAAACAGCGATAGAGATGGCAATGAAGCCCATGAGATTATCCTGATACCCCGGTGCTATCACGCTGATGGTGAGAACGTGCACTGCACTTATATTGAGATCCCGCAGGTGGCGCAGACCAGTGCCATATTGCTGTCAAAGCCTTTCTGGATTTGGGGCGCTGAGATGGGTGCCAATGAACATGGGGTTGTCATCGGCAATGAAGCCATTTTTTCAAAAGTTCCAGCAGGTAAAGCACCCGGGCTGATCGGCATGGATTATTTGCGCCTGGCTTTGGAACGGGCTGCCAGTGCCAGGGAAGCCCTGGAGGTCATCGTCAGTTTGCTTGCAGTATATGGTCAGAGTGGCAATTGTGGCTTTACCCATCCCCTCTATTATCACAATAGCTTCCTCATTGCTGACACCCAGGAAGCGTGGGTGCTGGAGACGGTGGATCGCCACTGGGCGGCGCAGAAGGTGAAGGATGTGCGCAGTATTTCCAACGGGTTGACCATTGAACATGATTTTGACCTGGCTTCGGAAGACCTCGTCTCTTTTGCAGTTCAAAAAGGGTGGTGCAGAGATGAGGATGGTTTCAGCTTCAAGGACTGTTACTCTGATGTGCTTATGACTTTTGGCTCTGATGCCAAAAAGCGGCAGTGCCGGACATCTGAGCTGCTGCACGAAAACAAAGGGAAGATGGACGTGCCGATTGTGATGCAGATCCTGCGGGATCATGGACACAAAGCGGGTGAGGATTGGTCTCCTGATAAGGGATTTTTAGGCGCACAGATTTGCATGCATTTGGGGGCGGGTCCGGTCAGGATCAGTCAAACTACTGGATCGATGGTGAGTTGCATCAAAAATGGGAAGGCAACGCACTGGCTGACAGGTACCTCAGCACCCTGCACCAGCATTTTTAAGCCGGTCTGGCTGGATGCAGGGCTGCCGGATATGGGGATTGAACCTACCGGTACTTACGAACCCAGATCACTGTGGTGGCATCATGAAGATCTGCATCGTGCAGTCCTGAAGGATTATGCTCACCGCATCGGGTTATACCGGGCTGAAAGGGACAGGCTGGAGGAGGATTTTTTGGCAAATGCAGAAAACCTGTCAGATGCAGTAGGTGAGGCGCGTCTCAAATTCAGCCAGGGATGCTTCGATCGCGCAAGTACTGAAACCGCCAAGTGGTTGGAGACGGTAAGGGGGGCTGATGTTGTTGGGGGGGAGGCTCTTTTCCATAAGATGACATGGAAAAGTCTTGATCGTCAAGCAGTCAGGAAATAGACGATATTTCTCAGGGTGCACGAAACTCTGAGACTGTCGCTGAGAATTAAACCTCCAGATAAAAACCCTGCCAGGGCGCAGGGTTCAAAAGCAGGTAATCTGATGCTATAATTTAGTCATCGAATATTGTTGATCGTCTGACATTGAAATATGCCCTCGAACTTATCCTTGTTTATTGAACTTCCCAAAAGCGCCATCACCTGGATTGCATGGCTGGTGATTTTGATATCCCTGTTTTCAATTGGATTTTTGATCAGAAATTCAGAAATCAAGGTCACCCGCACCCGCTTGATGTGGTTGGCAGGGTTGAGCATCTTGATTTTGTTTACCAGCACAGTGCTGGCTGTAAAGATTGACTTTGAAGTCATACCTGGTCAGACTTTGACGGTGATGCTCCTGCCCCTGGTGACATTCCCCTGGCTGCTGGCAGTCGGGGTCACTGGCGTGATCTCATCCCTGGTCCTGGCTCTGGCAGCAGGTTTGCTCACGGCAAGTGTTCATACACATACCTTGTTCACACCGTTATTCTTCGTCTGCCTGGCACTCTGTTTCAATCTCCTGGTCGGAACAAGGAAATATGCTCCCAATTCAGACCCCGCACATTCAGCATTTGTCTCATCTTTATGGACCGCACTCATTGGATTGGGTCTCCTTTTTGGCTTCACGTTGCTGTCAAATACTGGCAGCTTTGTTGAACGTCTCATTGCTGGGTGGACATCATTCTTACTGGAGTCGTTAAGATTCATCCCTGGATTGATCTTGGGTGGTCTGCTATGCCAGCTTTTATCCAGGTTTTTACCGGCACAGTGGGCACCTGCCTCATTTCAGAAGTCAAGGGTATCAAGGCAGCCCATCCATCAGGCAACAGGGCTTGTGAAGGCACTCACGCAAGGGAATTATTATCAGCCAATAAAAGGTTATCGTAAAGTCGGGAAATCGGGTGCTTTGCTGCAGGCATTGGAAGATCTGCGTGCATCTTTGGAGATACAAAATCAAGCAAATACAAAATTGCTGGGTCTGGAACAGGTGAATCTTTCTGATAAATCCTTTGAAGAATTGCTGGCATTGATATTGAGGGCTGCCCTGCGAAATGAGGGCTCTGCAGCACGCTTGATTCTATTTGGAAAACAGCTTTCTCAATCACAATATGAAATGCGGATGCGCCTGGGACATGGGAAAAAGTGCACTGTGTATGCTTTTCTGGATGAGATGGTGATCGGACAACTCAAGGAGACCTCGCGTTTAGTCTTATCGGATCTGAAGATTGACAGCATGTTCAATATCAAGCAAGGCATTCCAGGTCCGAAGGCGATCATTGCTTATTCTCTTGAGCAGGGTAAAAACAAGCTTGGAGCGTTATGGGTAGGTTTTGATCAAAACCATTGGTTCACAGAGGAAGACCTGGTCTATTACGAGACACTGGTCCAGCGTGCATCTGCTGCCATTCATCAAGCAGATTCTTCTATGAAAGCACTCTCTGAAAGAAAACAATTGATGGATTTGCTGGATTCGTTACCTGACCCTTTGCTTTACCTGGCGGGAGATGGACGGCTCCTTTTTGCCAACCAGGCAGCCAAAAATATCAAAGCATGGGCATTGCCTCTTACAAAGGGTAAGGCCTTAAAAGACATTTTGTCTGATAGAGAGCTTGTGGCATGGATCGAAAATTTGAGCGATCTTCCCAAATCTAAAACCATCTCGCTTTCTGAAGGCCATGAGTATGTTGTATCACTGGATTCTGTCAGGAATGAAAATAAACAGGAGGGGTTTCTCTGCCTGTTTAAGGATACCTCCCAGGTCAGAAAAATCAATGCCCAGAAGACTGAATTTGTGACCAATGTAAGCCATGACCTGCGCACGCCGCTGACCCTGATGAAGGGCTACATCACCATGCTGCAGAACATTGGCAATTTAAGTGATCAGCAGCAGATGTATGTACAACGCATCTTTACAGGGATAGAAGGCATGAACCGATTGGTTAACAATGTTCTCAACTTGGAACGTATGGATTCGGGGGATGCCCTACAGTTAAAAGATGGCGCTCTCAAGGACCTCATCCAGAGCGCGGTCCAGTCACTTGAGATGCCAGCCCAACAGAAGAAAGTGGATCTTGACGTGGATTATGGTGGGATGGAAAATCTGCAGATCAGGGCAGATCGCATTTTACTGCAGCAGGCACTCTTCAATTTGTTGGATAATGCCGTGAAATTTTCTAGTATGGGCGGGAAAGTATTTATTTCCGTCAGTAAGCCAGCAGCGGGTATACGCATCGCTGTAAAAGATGAGGGTGTTGGCATCGCCCCATTGGACCAGCCCAGGGTGTTCGATCGCTATTATCATGCTGAGGCAGGCAGCGAGCGTTCTCAGACCGGATATGGCCTGGGACTGGCAATCGTGCGCTCCATTGTTGAGAAACATGGCGGAAAAGTGGGCCTGACCAGTCAGTTGGGCAGGGGCAGTACTTTTTATGTAGACCTTCCTGAAGCGGCGGTGATCAAGTGGGGTTAAACCTGGTATCAGAAATCTTACAAAATTTGGTCTTGTATCAATTCGGTCT
>CAZINW010000013.1:0-50456 GCA_964540765.1 uncultured Anaerolineaceae bacterium
CCGCGAAGGTGGATTGACGGTTGGCGCTGGTGTGATCACCAAAATTATTGAGTAACAGGTAAACTATGGCAAAACAAAAAATACGTATCCGTTTGAAAGCTTATGATCATCGCATCCTGGACCAATCCGCCAAGCGGATCGTTGACACCGCAGAACGAAGCGGCGCCAAGGTAGTCGGTCCTGTACCCCTGCCCACCAAGTTGGAGCGCTATACAGTCAGGCGCTCAACCTTCATCGATAAGGACTCGCACGAACATTTTGAGATCCGCACCCATAACCGCATCATTGATGTGTTGGAGCCGGATTCAAAGACCATCGATATGTTGATGCGTCTCAACCTGCCTGCGGGCGTGGATATTGAGATCAAGATCTAAAGGTTGTTCACCAGGGTAATGATTGCCCATTGCGTGAAGAATCAATAAAAATTGAATCAAATTTACCCTTGACAATTTACCCTTGATAAAATAACGGGGGTATGATATTATTGTAAGGTTGCCTTTCAAGGCAATTTTTAGGCAACTTAAGAGTTAAGCTGGTCGCAGGCCCCAAAAATTAGCATGTGCCGCGGTCACTTAATTGACTGGGTTGCGGTCGGAGATGATGCAGCTTTGCCCAAGCTGACAGTCTCGGCAATATATTGAACAAAATAGGAGAATACAAAATGTTTAAAGGGCTGATTGGCAGAAAGATCGGTATGACCCAGATCTTCGAAGATGATGGCACAGCAACACCCGTGACGTTGATCGAAGCTGGGCCATGTTTCGTTTCTAAAGTCAAAACAATTGAATCGGACGGTTACAATGCCATTCAATTGGCATTTGGCGAGGTGAAACCCAAACGCCTCTCTCGTGGGCAATTGGGTCATCTCAAAAAGAACGACCTCCCCCCCGTAAAATTTATTCGTGAATTCCGTTTTAGCAAAACCGCAGAAGTCAATGAGGGTGATGTCCTTGGCGCTGATCTGTTCGCTCAAGGTGAGCACGTGGATGTGATCGGCACCAGCAAAGGCAAAGGTTTTGCCGGTGTTGTCAAGCGCCATCACTTCGCCGGCGGTCCCCGTACCCATGGTCAATCTGACCGTTTACGCGCCCCTGGATCTTCCGCATCCGGCACCACACCTGGTCGTGTCTATAAAGGAAAGCGCGGCCCAGGACGTATGGGTAATGAACGCGTGACTTCCTCCAACGTGCGTGTGGTTCTGGTTGACCGGGAACGTAATTTGTTGGCTGTGCATGGTTCCGTACCTGGCCCCAAAGGCGGCACAGTGATGATCAAAGAGGCTCGAAAACAGTAACCCGCACATGTGGGGTTCTGATTTTTCGTTGAATGGAGTTTAGCAATCATGGAAGTTGATGTTTTCAACATAAAAGGTATAAAGACCAGCACAGTGGATCTGCCAGATGCGATTTTTAACGCCCCTGTCAATGTTGATCTCATGCATCAGGCATACACCCGCCAAATGGCAAATGCGCGCCTGGGCACCCACGACACCAAGGTGCGTGGTGAGGTTTCCGGCGGCGGCAAAAAGCCATGGCGGCAAAAAGGCACTGGCCGTGCCCGCCAGGGTTCCATCCGGGCAGCACAATGGGTCGGCGGTGGACGCATCCACACCCCCCACCCACGTGATCATTCACTGGAAATGCCCCGCAAGATGCGCCGGGCAGCCCTGCGCTCAGCCCTGACCGTCAAAGCAGCCGATGCCCAACTGGTGCTGGTGGACGAGTTAAAACTGACTGAGACCAAAACACAGACCATGGTCAAAATCTTGGAGGCTCTTGTGGGTCAGACCCGGGCGCTGGTTTTGATTCCGGAACACAATGAAGAGTATGATGCAGTCATCAATGCCGCCCGCAATATTGCGGATGCTAAATTATTATTCGCCAATTACTTGAACATTCGTGATCTGCTGAGCTATGACAAAGTCATCATCCCGCTTCAGGCCCTGGATGTGATCAAGAGTTATTTGGGATAGGTAGGTGAGCATCATGACAAAAACAGTATTTGAAGTTATCCGCCGGCCTGTCATCACGGAGAAATCAAACTATCAGGCTACCACCTTGCATCAATATGTCTTTGAAGTGGATTCAGAAGCGACCCGTTCGCAGGTGAAAGAAGCGATCGAGACTGTATTCGATGTCACGGTTGTACGTGTCAACATTATCAACCTGCCAGGTAAGTCCAAGCGCAATTCGCGCAGTCGACGGCTGGCAATTCGATCCAATGGATATAAAAAAGCGATCGTCACGCTTGTTGCGGACGATAGAATTCCCATCTTTGAAGGGGTGGAGTAATGGCCGTAAAAATTTACAAACCCAAAACCCCTGGTCAACGACACAAGACCAGCTACACTTTTGAAGAGATCACCAAGACGACACCCGAGCGGTCTTTGATCATGCCCTTGAGGCGCAAAGCCGGTCGCAATGCGCTGGGACGCATCACGGTACGCCATCGTGGCGGCGGTGAAAAACGTCAGATCCGTATCGTGGATTTCAAACGTGAGAAAATAGGCATTCCTGCCAGGGTTGATGCCATCGAGTACGATCCAAACCGTACTGCACGCTTGGCGCTCCTGGTCTATGCTGATGGCACGAAACGCTACATCATTGCCCCGGTCGGACTCAAAGTAGGCGACACGCTCGTTTCTGGGCCACAAGCTGAGATTCGTACCGGCAATAATCTGCCGCTGGCTAATATCCCGGTCGGTACCATGGTTCATAGCGTTGAACTGCAACCCGGCAAGGGCGCTCAAATGGTACGTTCTGCTGGTACTTCTGCCCAGTTATTGGCGAAGGAAGGCAAGTATGCGCAAGTGCGCCTTCCCTCAGGCGAGGTTCGCCTTGTCTTGCAGGAATGCAGTGCCTCCATCGGTCAGGTTGGCAATGTGGAGCACAGCAACATCAAACTGGGTAAAGCTGGACGCAAACGTCATATGGGTAGACGTCCCGAGGTGCGTGGCAGTGCCATGTCCCCGCGTGACCATCCGCATGGTGGTGGCGAAGGTCGTTCACCCATCGGTATGGCTGGACCAAAAACCCCCTGGGGTAAACCCACCCTGGGTTATAAAACCCGCCGCAACAAGCGGTCTGATCAATTCATTATCCGTCATCGCTCCAAAGCGAAACGTCGCTAAGATAATGATGAGTATGTGAGAAAGAGGACGATAAGATGTCGCGATCACTGAAAAAAGGGCCATTTGTTGCCCCGAAGTTATTGAAAAGAATTGAAGAGATGAACCTCAAAGGTGAGAAGAAAGTATTACGCACCTGGAGCCGAGCCAGTATGATCTTTCCACAAATGGTGGGGCATACCATTGCCGTGCATGACGGACGCCGACATGTACCGATCTACATCACTGAAAACATGGTTGGTCATCGCCTGGGTGAGTTTGCACCTACACGCTTATTCCGCGGTCATGTCTCAGAAAGATCAACCAAAGGACACTAAACGATGGCTACTGATATTCGTGCAAAATTGAGTAATGTGAGCGCATCCGCTCAAAAAACCCGTTTAGTGGTTGACCTGGTTCGTGGAAAACGTGTGAATGAGGCGTTGGATATTTTAAAATTCACGCCCAACAAAACTGCTGAACCAATCAGCAAATTGTTGAAGTCCGCCATTGCCAATGCCGAAGAGAATTTTGGCGTCAGCCGGGAAGATTTATTTGTTTACAGCATTTTTGCAGACGAAGCACCCACCCGCAAATGGCGAAGTTTCGGTGCCCGTGGACGGTTCAAGCCCATGCTTAAACGTCGATCACATATCACAGTCATTCTGCGCGAAAGAGAATGACGGGTTTAGCAAATAGGTTATATGAGGAACCAGGAGTAATTATATGGGTCGTAAAGTACATCCAATTGGATTTCGACTAGGAATCAATAAGCCTTGGCTTGGTCGTTGGTACGCTGAAGGACAGGAATATACCGAACAACTGCATCAGGATCTTAATATCCGTGATCTGATCTTGAGGGATACAGAGCGCTCCGGCATTTCGGGCGTTGAAATTGAAAGATTTCCCGGCAAGGTAAAAGTTGCCGTGCATACAGCCAAACCCGGTATCTTGATCGGTCGCAAGGGCGAAAGCGTAAAGATTTTACGCCAGAACCTTGAAGCCCTGACCGGCAAGAAGATTGATCTTGAGGTCAAAGAGATCAAATCGCCAGATACTGATGCCTACCTTGTCGCTCAGAATATCGCCGGGCAGTTGGAACGCCGTATCAGCTACCGCCGTGCGATGAAGCGTGCCATCCAGCAGGCTCTGCGCCAGGGGGCAGAAGGTATCAAAGTCACGGTAAGCGGTCGTCTGTCGGGCGCTGAAATGGCACGCCGTGTGACCTTGCGTGAGGGACGTGTTCCCCTGCAAACACTGCGTGCAGATATCGATTTTGCCCGTGCTGAAGCAACTACAACCTATGGTCAGATCGGGATCAAGGTCTGGATCTATCGTGGAATCGTCATGGCTCAGGCTGAAGAGAAAGTTGAATCCACTGAAGGTGTTTACGTCAGTGAATAATGCTGCACCGTGTGAAGACGTACGGTGATGAGAGAGGACTAGATAATGTTAATGCCAAAACGAGTTAAATTCCGCAAGCAAATGCGTGGACGCATGAAGGGTAAATCTTACCGCGGCGCTGAAGTTTCCTTTGGTGAGTTTGGTTTGAAAGCCATGGAACCCGGCTATGTATCTGCACGTCAGATAGAAGCCGCCCGCCGTGCAATTGTGCATGAGATGAAACGACGCGGTAAAGTGTGGATCCGTATCTTCCCAGATAAACCCTACACCAAGCGTGCTGCGGAAACCCGTATGGGTAAAGGAAAAGGCCCCGTCGACCATTGGGTGGCAGTTGTCCGCCCAGGTCGGGTGATGTTTGAAGTGGGTGGTACGGATACAGAATCAGCTTTGCGTGCCTTGCAGCGTGCCCGTTTCAAGCTGGGACTGAAGACCAGGATCGTATCACGTGAAGTATTAGGAGAAGGTTGATGAATTCCAAAGAAATAAGAGGACTTTCCACAGAAGATATCAACAAAAAGCTGGTAGATGCCCGCCAGGAACTGATGAATCTTCGATTTCAAATGGTGACCGGTCAGTTGACAGACATCAGCCGGTTCAAAGTTACACGCCGTTTGATCGCCCGTTTTGAGACTATTCTGACAGAACGTGGTCGAGAGGTGAAGGAGAGTAAAGCATGAATAGTCGACGTCGCTTGATTGGTACTGTAACCGGCAATAAAATGCAAAAAACCGTTGTGGTGGAAGTGTCTCGGACATTCCGGCATCCGCTTTACCATAAAGTGGTTCGGGCAAGTAAATCTTATAAAGCGCATGATGAACTCAATTGCAATGTTGGTGACAAGGTGCGGATTATTGAATCCAAACCGATCTCCAG
Organism: uncultured Anaerolineaceae bacterium; assembly: GCA_964540765.1. Classification (GTDB taxonomy): domain Bacteria; phylum Chloroflexota; class Anaerolineae; order Anaerolineales; family Anaerolineaceae; genus CAZJLN01. Next base: position 5,384 of record CAZINW010000013.1, read on the forward strand.
CACAAAGCATTGGGTTGTGGAAGAGATCATCAAGGTTGAAATTCGCAAGGAAGATGAACTCGAAGCGATTGCGGGAGAGGAATAAGCAATGATCCAGCAAGAGACTCGTGTTAAAGTAGCAGATAATACAGGTGCGCGTGAATTATTGGTAATTCATGTCGTCGGTGGCACCCACCGCCATTATGGTTATGTCGGTGACATTATCATCGGCACGGTCAAGTCTGCCTCACCGCAGGCATCCGTCAAGAAAAGCGAGATCGTAAAGGCTGTGATCGTGCGTACATCGAAAGAATGGCGCCGTCCGGATGGCTCGATCATCCGCTTTGATGACAATGCTGCTGTGATCCTTGACACTGATGGCGTCAACCCTCGCGGCACCCGCATTTTTGGCCCGGTCGCACGTGAACTGCGTGAAAAAGGCTTTATGAAAATTGTTTCACTGGCGCCTGAAGTCATTTAACCAGTGGATGGTAGGAGCATTATGATGAAGATGAAAATACGCAAGGGTGATCGTGTGAAAGTTTTGCGCGGTAACGAAGACGACAAAGGTAAAGTCGGCGAAGTGATCCGTGTTGAACCGGATACAATGCGCGTGGTCGTCCAGGGTGTCAATCTGTGCAAAAAGCACCAGAAGCAGACACAATCACACGGAAGAACGATCCCCTCTGGGATCATAGAATTTGAAAGCCCGATCCATGTTTCCAACGTGATGCTGGTCAATCCGAAAGACGGAAAACCGACCAAGGTGCGAATTGAGCGGAAAGACGGTGAGAGGATTCGCATCTCAAAACGGACCGGCGAGAAGATCGACTAAGGGATGCCAGGTGGATGAATATGAATAGACTAAAAGATATATATCGCGACGAAATTGCACCTGCTTTGTTCAAGGAACTTGAGCTCGACAATGTCATGCAGGTTCCCAAAATTGAGAAAGTGGTTGTCAACATTGGTGTTGGCGAAGCCCTGGATAACCCCAAGGCGCTGGATGCAGCTGTCAACGACCTGACCATCATCACTGGTCAAAAGCCGGTGGTTCTGTCAGCCAAGAAAGCCATTTCAAACTTTAAGCTGCGTGAAGGTCGCCAGATTGGTGTGAAGGTAACCCTGCGAGGGGATAAAATGTGGGCATTCCTCGATCGTCTGATCAATATAGCATTACCCCGTGTGCGTGACTTCCGTGGCATCTCCGCAGATTCATTTGATGGTCGTGGCAATTACACCCTGGGAATCCATGAGCAGTTGATCTTCCCTGAGATTGCCTACGATAAGATCGATAAATTACGTGGCATGGAAGTAAGCATTATTACAACAGCGCAAAATGATGATCAGGCGCGTTTGCTGCTGTCAAAATTCGGAATGCCTTTTAGGAAAGGATAAAATGGCTAAAAAAAGTATGATCATTCGCGAAACGCGACGTAAATACGAAAACCAGGTTGTCAATCGCTGTCGCCGCTGTGGCAGACCCCGTGGCTATATGCGCAAGTTTGGTCTGTGCCGCATCTGTTTTCGAGAGTTGGCTTTGCAGGGAAAAATTCCCGGCGTAACCAAGTCATCCTGGTAATTTTGGCCTGGAGGTATTATCTATGACAATTTCAGATCCAATCGCCGATATGCTTACCCGTATTCGCAACGTGGCTATGGCCCAGCAGACGTTGGTCAGCATGCCGAGTTCAAACTTGAAAGCCGAAGTTGCCCGCATCCTTCAGGAAGAGGGTTACATCGAGAGCTATGAAGTAGTCGACAGCAAAATTGCCGGACAGAAGATCCTGCGATTGCGCTTGAAATATATTGGAGAACGCCGGCATCGCCGCCCGATCATTACCGGGCTGCAGCGGGTCAGCCGACCTGGCTGCCGGGTTTACACCGCCAAAAAGGATATCCCCTGGGTACTCTCTGGTATCGGGATCGCCATCCTTTCCACACCCAAGGGTGTGATGACAGGGCAACGCGCGCGCAAGATCGGCGTTGGCGGCGAAATCCTTTGCAAGGTCTGGTAGGAAGAGGAGGTAAGAAAGTGTCTCGAATTGGACGTTTACCAATCAGTGTTCCCAAGGGCGTTGAAGTCAAGGTTGATGGCTCACATGTGCATGTAAAAGGTCCCAAAGGAACCATGGAATATACCTTTTCTCCGGAAATTGGCATCAAACTTGAAGATGGCACGCTCCACATTGAGCGCCCATCTGATGAGCCCCGCATCCGTGCCCTGCACGGTACCACCCGGGCACTGATCAATAATATGATTGTGGGTGTCAACAGTGGCTTTGAACGCATTTTGGAGATTGTTGGTGTCGGTTACCGCGCTGAAATGAGCGGCAAGGATATGATCATCAATGTGGGTTATTCGCACCCAGTTAAATTCGCAGCCCCAGAAGGGATTTCATTCGATGTCGATATGAAAACTAAGCGCATTTATGTCAGAGGATATGATAAACATCAGGTTGGTCAGGTTGCCAACAACATCCGCGAGATCCGACCGCCCGAGCCCTACAAAGGCACCGGCATCAAATACCTCGAAGAAGTTGTGCGCCGTAAAGCTGGTAAAGCAGGCAAAACCGGTAAGTAAAGGTGAACTATTATGGCTAATAAAAGTAGAAACGAAGCTCGATTACGCCGCCACACACGTGTCCGCAAGAAGGTCTTTGGAACACCGGAACGCCCCCGCATGAATGTGTTCCGTAGTATCACAGACATCTACGTTCAAGTCATTGATGACCACAGCGGCACCACACTCCTGTCGGCGTCGAGTATTGATAAAGTGATAAAGCCCCAAATGAAGGGCTTGAACAAGACAGACCAGGCACGTCTGGTTGGTGAAGCACTGGCAAAGCGTGCCATTGAGAAGGGCATCACCACGGTCGTTATGGATCGCGGTGGTTACTTCTATACTGGTCGTGTTAAAGCCCTGGCAGAAGGTGCCCGCAAGGGCGGCCTGGTGTTCTAAGAATCAGAGAGACGAGGGTCGAATATGGATGAATATCAAGCTTTAGAGCAGCAATATGATGAACGTGTCATTGATATTGCACGTGTCGCAAAAGTTGTTAAAGGTGGTCGCCGTTTTTCTTTTAGAGTCACCATGGTCATCGGAGACAATAACGGTAATGTCGGTCTGGGCATTGGCAAAGCCAATGCTGTACCGGATGCCATGCGCAAGGCAAGCGAACGTGCGCATAAGAACATGCACAAGGTCAGCCTGCTCGGTACAACCATCGCGCATGAAGTCATTGGTGAACAAAGCGGTGCGCGTGTGTTATTGAAACCCGCCTCACTGGGAACTGGCGTTATCGCTGCTGGTGGCGTGCGTGCAGTGTGTGAAGCTGCCGGCATTCACGATATCCTAACCAAATCCCTAGGCAGCAGCAACATGCTCAACATCGTGCAGGCTACCTTTGATGCGCTTGCTCAATTGAAATCACCTCAAACAGCCGCGATTGAACGTGGTAAAGATGTGGCGGATGTAACTCCCTATTGGGAGCGGAGGAAAAATGGCTAAAAAAGCAGCACCGAAAAATGAACTCCGCATCACTTTAAAGAAAAGTGGCATTGGTTACACCAAGCGGCAAAAAAACACCTTAAAAGCCCTGGGTCTACATGATATTAATCAGACCATCACCCAGGTGGATAACCCGGCTGTGCGCGGTATGATTGCCAAGGTGTCACATCTTGTTGAGATAGAAACGGAAGCATAGGAGTAGCGATGCAGTTACATGATTTGAAACCCAATCCGGGTGCCAAGAAAGAGCGAAAGCGAGTTGGTCGCGGTACTGGCAGCGGTTCCGGCAAAACAGCCGGTCGTGGTACCAAAGGTCAAAATTCCCGCAATGGCGGCGGTGTGCGCCCCTATCACATGGGCGGCAACCTGCCTTTCTACCGGAAATTACCCTTCCTGCGTGGTGAAGGCTTCACCCCCGTTAACCGCGTCAAGTACGTTGAAATCAACCTCGAAAAACTGGCTGGATTTGAAGCCAACAGTGAGGTTACTCTGGATAGTCTTTGGACCGCAGGGATCATCCGTGATATTGACAAGCTAGTAAAAATATTAGGTCGTGGTGATGTCAAAGTACCACTTAAGGTACAGGTTCACAAAGTGACCAAGAGTGCCAGACAAAAGATTGAACAAGCAGGTGGCAGCGTGAAAACGCTTACCCTTTAGACGGTAAAAGGAGACTGTACTCATGAAACGATCAGCTTGGCGCTATTTATGGAAATCTGAAGATATCCGCAAGAAGTTATTGATCTCCCTGCTATTGCTGGCGATCTATCGGTTTGCGGCGAATGTCCCTGTTCCCGGCATTGATCGTGCAGTTATTGCCCAACTAACCGCCTTGGGCGGTGCTCAGGGAAATTTGGTTAACCTTCTAGACCTCCTTTCGGGTGGCTCGGTTTCTAATTTCTCCATCCTGGCAACGGGCGTTTATCCTTACATTACAGCGCAAATCATCCTGCAATTATTGCAGCCGATCATTCCTGCGCTTGAACGCAAGATGAAAGAAGACCCGCGCGCTGGTCGTATTTGGATGGAAAAATGGACGATCTTCCTTACCATCCCCATGTCAGCAATTTCCGCCTTCGGTCAGATCAATATCTTCAATTCGATGCTGGGTGGTACAAGTTCAGTCGTCAAGAATTTTGGCTTTACTGCCACCACCTGGCTGCCCACTGTTGCCACCATCCTCTCGATGATGGCAGGCACCATGCTGGGCGTCTGGCTTGGTCAGTTGATCTCGGAATATGGTCTGCGTAATCAGGGTCTTTCATTGATCATATTTGCCGGTATCGTCTCGCGCATTCCGGTCAGCCTTGCTGCCCTGCTGCACAGTGAGGGCTGGTGGTGGTTGCTCATCATTGTGATCATCATCCTGGTTTTGACCATTTTCGCGATCGTGTATGTCCAGCAGGGGCGTCGTAATGTTCCCGTCATGTTCCCTGGTCGACGGATTGGCAATCGCATGTCCATGCCCGTTAAGAGCCAGTTGCCTTTGATGGTCAATATGGCTGGCATGATCCCGATCATCTTTGCGCAATCCTTCCTGACTTTTCCTGCCATCCTGGCTTCATTCTTTTTGAGATCAAAAACAGAATGGCTGGCAAATGCAGCCACATGGGTCAGTACGGCTTTTGGTGGCGATTCGGGCTGGTATCCTGTCATGTACTTCATCCTGGTGGTGGCTTTCTGCTACTTCTACACCGATGTGCTGTTCTCACAGCAAAATTATGGAGATAACCTCAAGAAACAGGGCGCCCAGATCCCTGGTGTCACCCGTGGCGCACCCACCCAACGCTATCTGACCAAAGTGCAGCGCCGCATCACCCTGCCAGGTGCCTTGTTCCTTGGCCTGGTGGCAGTCATGCCCTACATCTTTGGCGCCATTCTGCCCACCAACCAGGCGGATATCTTCCTAGTCTCCTCAGCCGGTCTTCTGATCGTCGTTGGCACGGTGCGCGACACCTTCCAGCTCATCGAAACTGAGCTTAAACTGCATGGTTATGATGATCATCTCATCAGCTGAGGATTGAAAAGATGATGGCTAAACCAACATACGTGGTTTTGCTCGGTCCTCCAGGGGCAGGCAAAGGTACCCAGGCCAAAATTTTGGCTGAAAAGTTGGGACTTGTGCATATTTCAAGCGGAGACCTTTTCCGCGAGAACCTTAATAATCAAACCGAACTCGGTGTGCTGGCCCAGACTTTCATGAGTAAAGGGGAGCTGGTACCGGATGACGTCACCATCGCCATGGTCAAGGAACGCCTTTCCCGACCAGATTGCACCAAAGGTGCAGTTTTGGACGGCTTCCCACGTACACCTGCGCAGGCAGAGGCTCTGGAAGGCATTTTGAACGAACTCAACGGTCAGGTGAATGTGGTTCCTTACGTCAGCGTTCCCGCTGAAGTCCTGATCGAACGTCTGGGTGGACGCTGGATGAGTCACTCAGGGAGGGTCTACCATGCCCTTTACAATCCTCCCAAAGTGAAGTGGATCGATGACGTTGATGGCACTGAGCTTTACCAGCGCGAGGATGACAAACCCGAAACTGTGCGTCGCCGCATTGATGTTTATCTTGCACAAACATCACCGCTCATTGAGCATTACCGTGTTTTGGGCTTACTGGTTGAAGTGGATGGAACCCAGGAAATTAATCTGGTTTCAGCAGACATTCTCAGGGCTGTCAACGAGGCTTAATCATCGTGATTAGTTGGGAACGGCAAATTAACCTCAAGTCTGCCCAGGAGCTTGCCATCATGCGCGAGGCGGGCAGGATCAATGCGGAAATACTGGCAGCCGTTAAAGCCGCCATTGCTCCCGGAGTTTCGACGGCAGAATTGAACGAAGTCGCCGAAGCGATCCTCCGGAAATATAATGTTTATTCGCCCTTTAAAAATTATCCCGGCCCCTATCCCTACCCGGCCAGCATTTGCACCAGCATTAATGAAGAACTTGTCCACGGCATCCCCGGCAAACGGAAGCTGCGCGAAGGCGACATCATCTCGGTGGATTCTGGCGCCGTCTATGAAGGATTTGTAGGAGATTCAGCATTTACGGCTGGCGTGGGTGAGATCAGCGCGAAAGCGCAAAAGCTGCTGGATATCACCCGGCAGGCTTTGGAGATTGCCACTTCCCTCATGGTGGCTGGCAATCACGCCGGCGATATCGGTTTTGCAGTGCAAAATCATGCAGAGAGCCATGGCTTTTATGTCACGCGCACCTACACCGGTCATGGCGTTGGTCGCGAGATGCACGAAGGACCGCAGCTGCCCAACTATGGCAAACCTGGTCAGGGTTTGACGCTGCGTGAAGGCATGACCATTGCCATTGAACCCATGATCTTGGAAGGCACACCTTTTACCAGGGTCAAATCGGATGAGTGGACTGTTTGCTCAAAAGATGGATCACTGACAGCGCATTTTGAAAATACGATCGCTGTCACGAAAAATGGACCGTTGGTACTAACGGCATTATAAAGAATTAGTGAAAATCAGGTCTGGACGAATAGCCTGAGAGCATGTATAATTGCAACTTTGCGGAATGAATTGGAAGGAGTAAGTCTGATGAAAGTAACAGCATCAATAAAGAAACGCTGTGCAAAGTGTAAGATTGTCAAAAGAGATGGTCGTCTCTATGTAATTTGTGTCAATCCGAGACATAAACAACGACAAGGATAAGGAATCATAATATGGCACGTATTGAAGGTATTGACCTTCCGCGCAACAAGCGGATCCAAATAGGTTTACGATATATTTATGGCATTGGCCCAACCAGGGCTGATCAGATCCTGGCTGAAACCGGCGTGAATCCGGACATCCGCGTCAAGGATCTTGACGAAACAGATGTATCCAAACTGCGTGAATATATCGCAGGCAGCTACAAAGTTGAAGGTGACCTTCGCCGGGAAGTCCAAATGAACATCAAGCGGCTGGTTGAGATCGGTTGTTACCGCGGTCTGCGTCATCGCCGCAATCTGCCTGTGCATGGTCAGCGTACGCGCACCAATGCGCGCACCCGCAAAGGTCCCAAGAAAACCGTTGCCGGTCGCGGGCGCCGACGTGGAGCGACCAAGAAGTAATAAAATTGGCAACAGCGCCTGTTTGAGCGGGGTCCTTTCTCCCCTGCGGCTGCTCAATCCGGTCTGACCAATCGATTAATTAGATTAGTGAGGAAGTAATTATGGCTAAACAAGCACGTACGACACGGCGGGCAACCAGCTCTCGCAAAGTCAAGCGCCAGATCTCAACCGCACAGGTGCATGTCTATGCATCGTTTAATAACACGATCGTCACTGTGACTGATTTGCAGGGCAACACTGTGTGCTGGGGTAGTTCAGGTTCAGCAGGTTTCAAGGGCTCCCGCAAGAGTACCCCTTTTGCTGCACGGCTGGCAACTGAGCAAACCATTAAAGCGGCGCAGTCCATGGGCGTTCAGGAAGTTGAATTGATCATTAAAGGCCCTGGTCCTGGACGTGAATCTGCGATCCGTGCCGTTCAATCCATGGGTATCAAAATACGAGCGATATCCGATATCACACCGGTACCCCATAATGGCTGCCGGCCACCCAAGAAACGCCGCGTTTAGTTCGACGGAATTAATAAGAGAGGATTTTTATGGCAAGATATACCGATGCGGTTTGTAAATTGTGCCGGCGTGAAGGCGAAAAGCTCTTCCTTAAGGGAGAACGCTGTTTCACCCCCAAATGTTCATTTGAAAAACGAGCCTACGCACCAGGCATGCACGGTAAATTTGGCAGCTCCCGCCCAGGGCGTGAGTCTGACTATTCAAAACAATTGCGTGCCAAGCAAAAGGCGCGCCGTATCTATGGCGTTTTGGAACATCAGTTTCGGCGCTATTACCGCCTTGCGCAGAAGCGGCGCGGTTTGACAGGTATCAACCTCCTGCAAATCCTCGAGACACGTCTTGACAACGTTGTCTATCGTCTCGGGTTTGCTGCAAGCCGTTCCCAGGCACGCATCCTCGTTTCCCATGGTCATTTCACGGTTAATGGACTCAAGACGGATGTTCCCTCCTACGTGGTCAATCAAGATGATGTGGTGACGGTGCGTGAAGGATCGCTTGGCACTGTATATTTTAAAGGGCTGCGGGAAGAAGCTGAAGCCCGAACTGTCCCCACCTGGTTGGCACGTGATTTGAATGCCTTATCAGGTCGGGTTCTACGATTACCTGAACGTGCTGAAATTGATGGTAATCTCAACGAACAGTTGATTGTTGAGTATTACTCACGCTAATTCAAACTTAGTTTAGTGCTGAAAGGACGCACTGTAAGGGATACGACGTGACTGGAATAATGGAAATGGTAACGCCAAAAGTAGAACGGGTGGATGAATCCCGTAATTATGGTAAATATGCAATCAGCCCTTTGGAGCGTGGTTTCGGGGCCACAATTGGCAATGCATTGCGCCGCATTTTGCTGTCCTCATTGGATGGTGTTGCGGTCACTTCAATACACATTACGGATGTGCTGCATGAGTTCAGCAATATCCCTGGTGTCCGTGAGGATGTCATCCAGGTGATGCTGCAGGTCAAACAACTGCGCATGAAACTCTATGATGCAGATGTCGCACACATCCATCTGGATGTGCATGGTGAAGGTACGATTACAGCGGCTGATATCGATTTCCCATCCGAAGTTGAGATCATCAACCCTGATCTTTACCTCTTCACAATTGACGACAAGAAAGCCAATGTTGAAATTGACATGACGGTGGAACGCGGACGCGGTTACTCACCAGCTGGTGAACGTTCAGAACGTTTGCCGATTGGAGAGCTTCCCGTCGATGCCATCTACACACCCGTCAAGCGCGTCAACTGGAACGTCAGCAATGCCCGCGTTGGTCAGAGCACCAATTATGATCGTTTGAATCTCGAAATCTGGACGGATGGTACCATCTCACCTGAGAAGGCGATGATCAATGCCTCCCATATCCTGATGAAACATCTTGGCTATATCGCCGGTGTCAGTGAGGAAATGCTGGTTAAACCTGTCGTTGAGGATGAGCCAGTCAGTCAGATTTCAAGTGAAGCTGCTGAAACCCCGATTGAAAGCCTGGATCTTTCGGTGCGTGTCTTCAATTCATTGAAGCGCACCGGCATCAGCAATGTGGGTGATGTGATCGAGCTTCTCAACAAAGGCGAGGAAGCGATGCTCTCGATCCGCAATTTTGGTGACAAGAGCCTGACAGAACTTAAAGCCAAAATGATCGAAAAGGGCTTTATTGAAGAAGAAACCGTGGAGTAGAAAGTTATGCGACATCAAGTAAAAGGATATCGTCTCAACCGTAGCGGCGGTCACCGCACTGCCATGCGCAAGACGATGATTAAACAACTGTTCGAATATGAACACATCAAAACGACCCTTCCCAAGGCAAAGTCCATTCAGGCTGAAGCTGAGAAATTGATCACGGTTGCACGCAACACCCAGGCAGCCGCAGAAGTTGACAAGGTCACTGCCCGCAGGCAGGTCGCGGGCGCCCTGGGTAACACCAGCGCTGCCGTTGTGAAGAAGTTGTTTGATGATATTGCGCCGCGTTTCAAGAACCGGCCAGGTGGATACACCCGCATCCTCAAATTAGGACCCCGCAGCGGCGATGGTGCTGAAATGGTTCTGCTTGAGTTGGTTGCGGAGTAGTCCCTGAGATTTCTCAGGGTTGAGAGCCTCCCGGTCAATCACCGGACGGCATGGCACTTTACAAACTTATTCTCGCTTACGACGGCACCAATTATGTCGGTTTTCAGCGCCAAAAGGCACGCAAAAGCGTGCAAATGGAACTTGAAACCGCGCTGAAATGTCTGGGCTGGCAGGGAAAAGCAGTCCTGGCAGCCGGCAGAACTGACTGCGGCGTCCACGCCAGCGGGCAGGTGATCAGCTTTGATCTTGACTGGCGGCATGGGGACGATGTCCTTTTACGGGCATTGAACGCCCATCTGCCAGACGACATTGCAGCACAATCGGTCTGCCAGGCAGCGAAGGGATTTCATCCGCGCTATGATGCGCTTGACCGCACCTACCGCTACCAGGTCTATTGCCAACTGGAACGCCATCCGCTCAAGGCACGCTATGCCTGGCGGCTCTGGCCGCAGCCGGATGTGGACCTGATGAACAGGGCTGCTGCTGACCTGATTGGTGAACACGACTTCAAAGCCTTTGGTGCCGCATTGAAAGAAAATGGCACCACCATCCGTCAGGTTTTTAAGGCGGTGTGGTACAGTACGGCTAATGGCTGCTGTTTTGAAATCTGTGCCAACGCCTTTCTTTACCACATGGTGCGGCGCCTGGCCTTCCTCCTGGTGCAGGTTGGACATGGCAAACAGCCGCAAGAGATCGTCAGGCAAGGATTGGAGACTGGTGATACAGGCATTGTAGCACTGGCTCCTGCTTGTGGGCTTACGCTCACAGAAGTGCGTTATAAAGAATAATACTGAGATCATCTTTCACACAGGCTCAGGTAAAACTGAGAGTGAAAGAAAATCTGATAAGGAAAAACGGAGAAAGTGACAGTGGATAAAACATATGTACCGAAAGGTAAGGTAGAAGGCGATTGGTATCTTGTCGATGCGGCAGGGGAAACCCTTGGTCGCCTGGCAACCAAAATCGCAACGGTCTTGATCGGTAAACACAAACCTGATTACACGCCCGGTGTGGTGATGGAAGACCATGTTGTTGTGATCAATGCCAGTCAGATATCCTTCCATCCTACCCGCCTGGATACCAAAAAATATTATCGACACTCCCAATACCCTGGTGGATTAAAGGAAGTCGTTCTGCGCAAGCAGTTGGAAACCCACCCTGATCGGGTCATCCGCTCTGCTGTGCGCGGTATGTTGCCTAAAAATCGCTTAACCCAGCGATATTTGGACAACCTTAAGATTTACGCCGGTTCGGAGCACCCTCATCAGGGTCAAACCCCCAAACCGTTGGAATGCTGAAGCATAGCATAGGAGTTATGAGGTATTATGGCAAATCAATATTTTGAAGCAGTTGGTCGTCGCAAACAGAGTTCAGCGCGTGTCCGCATTGCGTCTGGATCAGGCTTATTTACAGTCAATGATAAAAAGCTGGATGAATACTTCCCCCGTGAAGGTGATACAGCTGCCATTTTGGCGCCGTTGGATGCAGCCGGACAGGCTGGCAAGAATTTCGATGTCAGTGTAATTGTCGGAGGCGGTGGTGTGACTGGTCAGCGTGATGCTGTCAAGCTTGGTCTGGCGCGTGCGCTGGTCAGCATGGACGAAGGCGCACGCCGAAGCTTGCGCGATAAAGGCTTCCTGACCCGTGATCCACGTGTCAAGGAACGCAAGAAGCCAGGTTTGAAGCGTGCCCGCAAGGCGCCTACCTACACTAAACGTTAAACCGTCTGTTACGCCCTGCCCTGGTTGGGTTATGCCAGGGTTGGAATGTGCAAATAAGCGTTTACCTTTTGGAATCTGGAAACAATGCATTAAAATAGAGACGTTGCAAACAACGTCTCTTTCTTTTTGTCATTCCCGAAGGGACGCTACGCAGTGCGGACGATGTGAAGCAATCTTATTTATAGACATGACACAACACTGACAGGATGGAAGCTAAAATATGACTGGACAAGGGATCACCTTATTGGGATTGGGGCCGGGCGACCCGCAAGCACTCACCCGGGAAGCCTGGGAATGGCTGGCACAGCTTGATGAAATTTACCTGCGCACCGCCTATCACCCATGCGTGCCTGCCCTGCCGGCACACATCCAGCGTATCTCCTTTGACCAGGTTTATGAGGAAAATGTCCTCCTTGAGGAAGTCTTTGAGAAGATCATTGCCACCATCCTTGAACTGGGGCAGCGCCCGCAGGGAGTCACTTATGGCGTCCCCGGACACCCCTTTGTGGCGGAAGAAACCTGCCCTGAGATTTACCGCCGGGCAAAGCAAATGGGCTTGCCCGTACGTGTGATTGAGGGTTTGAGCTTCCTGGAACCCACCTTTCGTGCCCTGGAAATGGACCCCTTCCCCGAAACGACGATTGTGGATGCCTTCAAATTGATACAGAGGCAGGTGCCTTCCTTCCCGTGTTCGCAGCCCGCACTGATTGGGCAGATCTACTCACGCGCGGTGGCATCCGATGTGAAGCTGACCCTGATGGCAAACTACCCGGATGAACATGGGGTCATATTGGTGCACGCCGCTGGCACTACCAAGGAGCGCATTGAATCCATGCCACTACATGCCATTGATCAAAGCCCCCATCTCGGACTGCTGAGCTCCCTCTACCTACCTCCGCTTCCAAACGGCACCGCCTTTGAAGATTTCCAGGAGATCATCGTACGCCTGCGTGCCCCGGATGGTTGCCCGTGGGATTGCGAACAGACACATGCCTCCCTCAAACCTTTCCTGCTCGAAGAAGCCTATGAAGCCCTCGAGGCGCTTGATAATGAAGATATGGATGCCCTGCGCGAGGAACTGGGGGATGTGCTGCTGCAAATCGTGCTGCATGCGCAGATCGGCACCGAGGACGGTGATTTCAAGATGGCAGACGTGCTGCGCGGAATCTCAGACAAACTCATTCGCCGTCACCCGCATGTCTTTGCGGATGTCAACGTCAGCGATGTGGATGGCGTCATTCACAACTGGGAGATGATCAAGGCAGGCGAACGCAAAGGGAACGGCAAGCCCGAGAAAAAGGGCATGCTTGATGGCATTCCTGCTGCATTGCCCGCCCTTTCCCAGGCGCAAGCCATCCAAAGTCGCGCAAAAAGGGTCGGGTTTGACTGGCCTGAGATTGACGGTGTCATTTGCAAGGTCTATGAGGAACTGGACGAACTCAAAGCAGCGCAGGACGCTGAAGCACGCATTGCAGAATCCGGCGATCTGCTCTTTGCCGCGGTGAACGTCATTCGCTGGCTGGGTGTGGATGCTGAATCTGCCCTGCGGGACTGCAACAAACGCTTCCGCAGACGCTTTGCCTACATTGAGCAGGCAGCCGAGGCACGCGGTACGGATCTGGACAGCATGTCCTTTGAAGAGATGAATGCCCTTTGGGAGGAAGCCAAACGCAAGTTCAAAGCTGACCTTCAAAGCGGATCACGTTAAACTGGATTAATTGGTTATACTAGGGACACATGGAAACAGGAACTTCATCGACGACACCAGGTGTCAACCGTCAGATTGCCCGCGCGGCCGGCACGGTCATGTTCGCCTTCATCATCTCCAACCTGGTTGGCGTGGTGCGCGGCATGGTCATCACCGATGCCTTCGGTACCAGCGCCGATCTTGACTCTTTCAATGCTGCCAACCGCATCGCTGAACTGCTTTTCAACCTTGTTGCCGGCGGTGCCCTCGGCTCCGCCTTCATTCCCGTCTTTACCAGGTTTCTCGTCAGGGAAGACCGGCAGGGTGCCTGGCGCCTGGCTTCCGGTGTCATCAACCTTGTCCTGATCGTCCTGGTACTCATCAGCGTGCTGGTATGGATCTTTGCGCCCCAGATCGTCAGGGATGGTCTCTACTTTTTGGTTCCTGATTCCAATCCGGTGCAGATTGAGCTGACTGTGCGCCTGTTGCGCATCATGCTGCCTTCGGTGATCATTTTTGGTCTCAGTGGCATCGTCATGGGCATGCTCAATGCCCACCAGGTATTTCTTGTCCCAGCCATCGCGCCGGTGATGTATTCCCTCGGCATAATCTTTGGCACGCTGGTGTTGCCGAAAGCCTGGGGCATCGAAAGGCTTGCCGTTGGCGTGGTTTTGGGCGCACTGATGCACTTGCTGGTGCAATTACCGCGGCTCTTGCGTCTGCCGCAGCGTGCCTACCATCTCATCCTGGGATGGAAGGATAAGGCTGTGCGCGAGGTGCTTAAGCTGATGGGGCCGCGTGTCCTGGGGGCAGCGGTGGTGCAACTCAACTTCATCGCCAACACTGTGATTGCGCTGGGGCAGCCGGAAGGTTCCGTCTCAGCCATCACCCTGGCTTTTAACCTGATGCTGATGCCGCAGATGGCAATCGCCCAATCGGTTGCCATTGCCTCGCTGCCGACATTCTCAGCGCAGGTGGTACAGGGCAAGTTGGATGAAATGTGCGCCTCACTCGCCTCAACCTTGCGGGTGGTGCTTTTCCTTGCCATTCCTGCCTCAGTTGGACTGATCCTGCTGCGCGTTCCGTTGGTGCAGGTGCTTTATCAGCGTGGGCAGTTTGATGCACATTCCACCCAACTGGTCGCTTGGGCGTTGCTCTGGTATGCTGCCGGTCTGGTTGGTCACTCATTGGTGGAGATCCTCAGCCGTGCCTTTTATGCTCTGCATGACACGCGCACGCCCGTCATCGTGGGCGTTGCAGCCATGGGATTGAACATCACCCTCAGCATCTTCCTTTCACGCGTCTTTGTTGAGATCGGGTGGATGCCACACGGCGGGCTGGCGTTGGCAAATTCGTCAGCCACCGCGCTGGAGAGCATTGTGCTGCTGGTGTTGATGAACCGGCGCTTGCAGGGATTGAATGGGAAACACATCTGGCAGGGGGTGGGGCAGGCTGTGCTGGCTTCCGCAGTCATGGCGGGGGCGCTGTTGGGCTGGGGGCGGCTGATGGCAGGGTATGGGGTTGTCTGGCAGCTTTTTGGCGGGCTGGTTTTGGGTGTGGGGGTTTACGC
Organism: uncultured Anaerolineaceae bacterium; assembly: GCA_964540765.1. Taxonomy (GTDB): domain Bacteria; phylum Chloroflexota; class Anaerolineae; order Anaerolineales; family Anaerolineaceae; genus CAZJLN01. The sequence continues at coordinate 20,495 of CAZINW010000013.1, forward strand.
GCTGCTGGCGTGGCTGATGAAAGTACCCGAGCTGAGGAGCATTCTCGCAATCCTGAAGCAAAAGATGGCAAGAAAGTAAAAAAATTGTCAGTCATCAGTCATTAGTTGAACAGCCTTGTGTTCGGATAGTCTGGTACAAGGGGAGGGCTTGTGTATGGGATGAGCCTGGGATTAACAGCCCCGTAAACACGCCGAGCAAGAGGGAAGATTGCAACATTGCAACCAAATGTGCGGGGGGTAGTTTGCAATGTTATGAAAGTTCTGCAATCTTGTTTATTTCCTTGAAGTGCAATCATTTTCTTTAGTTTTTGTAGTTTTTGCAAGCCATTTTGCATACACCCCTCAAAATGGGGACATCCTATTTTCACCATATTTTACTCTTCACAATCACTTAACATCATGCAAAGTGAAAAATAGACGTTTATTGCAGGTCAAGCATGGCGAAATGTTCCTAGCTGTCATCCAACATATGTGAACTACATATGGCTTACCTTTTGAGATATCGATATTGAAAAGATTCTACTTACAAATTGTCATTCCCTTGTAAGGCTGCTTGAATCTGGCTTGCCTGTTCAGGCGTAACATCATATACCGCTCCAGTCACCTCTGATTTTTCCTCGGTGAACATCTTTGGCATGACCGCATCGCCAATTTTTGCAGCTTCATTGAATTTGATTTCAAATGAAATCGTATCATTGCCCAATTTTAGAAGTCTCGCCATATCCCATGGTTCTCCGAAATAAGTGGAAAGAACATTAAAAAATTCATTCGTTATCTCTTTGTCCATCATCATGGGGATGCCAGCAAACATGCAAAAGATATTATCCACGCCAGCGATATATTTCATCATATAGATGGAACTTTTAACATAGCTATCTTCCGAGTCAACGCGTCCAGTGCCAAGGGTATGGTCAGCGCCCATGGTTCCACCCAGATAATTACCCCATTGATCATGACAATCTTAATTTTGTTTGTACCTGAAACAGGGCCTAAAGCAAAAAAGAAAGAAACGCTAGAATCACTTGCCGAGCCAGCAGCGTATTAAAGACCTTCCAGATGCTTTACTAATAAACTAAATAATTCTTCCACCGACCTGGTCAAAATATTGACCGGGTCGGATATGATTCTAGCACTTATTCAACTTGAGAAGAAACATGGATTATTAACTAGGGAATCAGGTCCGACGTCCTTAGGAAAGAGAATTATCGATGCAAATCTCCTGGTCATTCAATGATCAGATCTTGACAAACCAACGCGACTGTATATACTATATATATACGGTAGACGCAATGAATATGAGGAGTTGAGAAGTGAACATACTGATCAGCAATTCCAGTGAGAAGCCCATCTATGAGCAGATCGGTGACCAACTGAAGGCAATGATCCTGTCAGGAGAGTTGAGCGAAGGTGATGAACTTCCATCGATGCGCTTTCTGGCCAGGGAGCTTCACATCAGCGTGATCACAACCAAGCGTGCCTATGAGGAACTGGAGCGGGAGCAATTCATCGTTTCCGTTCCAGGGAAGGGGACCTATGTCGCTCCGAAAAACCTTGAATTGGTTCGGGAACAACATCTGCGCGAGATTGAAAGCTACATGCAAAGAATCGTTATGCAGGCCGGGATCAACAATATTGCGCTTGATGCTCTCATCAAGATGATGACATTGATTTACACGGAGAAGGAATAATGGAGAATATTTTAGAAGTCAAGAATCTGGTAAAAAAGTTTCCCGGGTTTACCCTGGATAACATCAATCTCGATTTACCGCAGGGCGTGATCATGGGTTTCATCGGCGAAAACGGTGCCGGCAAGAGTACGACCATCAAGCTCATCCTCGATGTACTTTTCAAGGATCGTGGGCAAATTCGCATTTTTGGTCAGGAAAATACCAGCCTTGAACGTTCTTTGAAGGAGCAAATCGGCGTGGTATTTGATGAGAGCAATCTGCCAGAGAACCTGACCATTGGTGAAGTTGAAAAAATCATGACCAACCTGTATAAAACGTGGAATTCGCAGGCTTTTTCTGAGCATGTCACAAAGTTTGACCTTCCGATGAAAAAGGCAATCAAAGATTTTTCACGTGGAATGAAAATGAAATTGTCCATTGCGGTTGCTCTCTCCCATAACCCGCGCCTGTTGATCCTTGATGAAGCCACCAGTGGATTGGATCCTATTATGCGGGACGAATTGCTGGATGTCTTTTTGGAATTCATCCAGGATGAAAGTCATTCGATCTTTATCTCGTCTCAAATTATCAGCGACCTGGAGAAGGTTTGTGATTTCATCGCCTTCATTCATCAAGGGAAAATGGTTTTTGTTGAATCCAAAGAAGCATTGCGAGAAAAATATGGCATTCTGAAATGCAGCCCGGCTGAGTTGGAAGGGATAAAACCAGGGACTATTATCGGAATGCGCAAGAATAGTTTTGGAGTGGAGGCATTGGTTTATAAAGACTGTGCTCCTGACGGAATGCTGATTGATAAAGCTTCCATTGAAGATATCATGCTTTATTACACCAAGGAAGGTTTGAAATGAAAGGATTGATCTTGAAGGACCTCTTCAATCTAAAAACACAGTTTCGTTTTTACTTGTTTTTTATCCTGATTTTTGCACTGATGAGTTTCACTGGCATGGATATGAACACGCTGGGAGGTGTCATCGCTTTTGTCTGTGCCATGTTGCCCATCACGGCGCTTGGATTGGACGAAAAAAACAATTGGGATAAGTATGCCCTCACCTTGCCGGTTGTACGAAAAGACCTTGTTTTAAGCAAATACACCCTTGGGTTAATTTGTACAGTGGCTGGTTCAATCATATCCTTTATTTTGATGGGGATACGCAATGGTTTCTCACAAACCACCCTGTACATCGCATTAGTGTTCTTCGCTATATCTTTGTTCTATCTCTCCTTGTTGCTTCCGTTAATGTTCAAGCTTGGCATCGAGAAAGGTCGCATCATCATGATATTGATCGCATTTCTTCCGGCGGTGGTGATTTCTTTTCTGGCAAGTCGGTTTTCAGGTGTGTTTTCCAATGAACAATTTACCTCCATGCTGCCGTTCCTGCCAATTATTGCGGTTGGGTTGATCCTGATCTGCCTGTTTGTTTCCATCTCCATATCAATGAGGATCTATAAGAGGAAAGAGTTTTAGCTGCCAGGAAACGGGGTTATGGTTGATAATATTTTATTAAAGAAAAACAGCTTGATCCAAGGGCAGCCATGAAGCGTGTAGACCCAAAAATATCTCGACTCAGCGAATCCCTCATCGATGAAATTGTGGGCGCAGTCGGGCTGCCCAAAACGCGCTTCACACACGGTCTTTTTGGGAGGTTGCTGTCGCTAGTGATTGCGCGCAGCCAGGCTCTGCTGCGGGAACATTGCGAGGCATTTGGGATTGAAAGCTGAAAGCCGAGTCTCACTCCTCGATCTGCTTGATCTGATGGCGGATCCACAGGGCTGTGTCAGGCTGGTAGCGGCGCACGATCAGCATCGAACAACTGACCTCATCAATGAGGGCATCATTGAGTTTGCCAAAGATGTAATTGGCAGAAAAGACCTCTTCTGCCGCGCCGATAATCATCAAATCATAAGGGACACGTCTGGTTTCCGCGATAATGCCATCCAACACATTGCTGGCTGCTTCCACCCGTGTCGTCAGGTAACCAGGCAATTCCCCCATCTCCTCTTCAATGATCTCTTGCAGTTTATGAAGTTCATCTTCCTGCTTTTCGTCATCCAGGTCTTCCGGCATCAGCCTGAGGGCAGTTACAGTCACATCCTTGCGGTGAGCCAGCTTGGCAGCCATTTTGAGCGCCAGTCGGGCGTTGGGTCCAGTGCCAACTGGAACGAGAATGTGGCTCAGCCCATTTAATCCCCGGTCCCGTAAAACCCCTACATCTTTATGTGCCATCACCAAAACTTCCTTGATGATATTATGTGGGATCTTGATCCTGGATTCATCCGCAGGCCAGCCAAGCAGCACCAAATTGACCGGGTTGAGTGAGGATAACTCTTCAAAAATACCCGTCTCCACATTGGGCGCCACCTTGAGCTTGGTATAGATGGGTACGTTCCTTTCCTGGGCGATGGGTGCGGTCAGTGCCAGCATCTCGCGCAGCAGGGCTTGCTTATCATGGGTCATTTCATTGATCACATTTTCAGTCATGTCAGGCAGAACTTTAACCACACTGAACAGACAGATGCTGGTATCCTCTTCATGTTCTGCCAGTCTTGATGCCAGGTTGACCAGTTCTTCAGCTGTTTTTTGGGTGGTAGCCGCCACCAGGATGCGCCCACCGCCCTCCATCTCTTCCTCTTTTTCCCGAGCTTTACTTCTGGATGCAAATGCCCGCGACACATAATACACGATGGTCAGCAAGAAGATAACAACGCCGAGGAAAAGCAGGGCTTTTTTATCTGCAAAGGCAATGATGAGCACACCGCCACCGGCTGCCAGGTAAGCTGTCAGGGGGAATAACTTCACTTTGAAGGGACGCTCAATATCAGGATGCATCTTTCTCAGTTTGATCATCGCCAGGCTGGCCCAGAAGAGCACAAACATATAGCCGGCACTGGAGATGAAGCTCAAAAAATCCACCAAACCGATGGCTGCCACCAGGCAGCTGATGATCACGATTAACAGGATGGCAGCATAGGGTGTGCGCCAGTGGCTGAGTCGCGAAAAAATGCGTGGCCAGACGTGCTCCCGGCTGAGTGTGAAAGCTTCCCGGGTAGCTGAAAGCATGGCTGAGTTAACGGATGTGAGCGTGGCAACCAGGCCGGCAGCACCCAACAACAGCACACCCGGCTTTGGCCAGAAAATGCGCACGGCATCAGTTAAAGCTGTTTCTGAGCCAGCCAATTGTTCATAAGGAACGGTGCCAATGGTAACAAATGAGACAGAGACGTAGACCAGTGTGGCAATCCCCAAGCTGATCAAAATCCCCAGGGGGATGTTGCGATTTGGCTTGGTGATCTCTTCGGCATCATCAGCGATCACCTCAAACCCGACATAGGCATTGTAAACGAGGGCGATGGTCATCAAAACCCGGCTGACATTTTGCCAGAGGGTGTGATGCTCGAAAACTATGTTACCTGAATTAAACACTTCCATACTGAAACCGTTGGGGCTGGTCAGACCGATGATCACATAAAGCGCAAAGACGATCAGCAAAAAAGCCCCCAGAATGATCTGCAAATTGCCGGCCTGGGTGACCCCGCGCATATGCATCAACCCCATGATGACAATGATGCCAATGGCAACTGGAACAACCGGCATGAATGGCAGGAAGACTTTGAGTGAATAAGCGAAACCAACCGCGGAAAGGGCGGCGTAGAAAGTGCTGGAAAGACAATCGAGCGAACCGACCAGGAACATGATCAGGTTTTTGCCGAAGCCTTCGCCTACATAGGTCATGGCGCCGCCCGTCACCGGGTAGGTGGTGGCGAGTTCACAATAATTGAGTGCCACGGGCAACGTCAGAGCGCCGGCAATCACAAGCGCCAGGACGGCTTCCTTGCCAGCAATACCAGCGGCATGCCCGGTAAGCACAAAGATCTCAGCAGCAATGGTACCGGCAGCACCAAGCATGGTCACCTGTAATAAATTTAACTGTCTGCGTAATTTTCGTTTAGCCATGGGGGATCCAATGAATTATTAATCAATATTTTCCGAATAATCCATAGCAAAAGTCAGAAGGTTATCCATCCAGATGAAATAACCATTGGAGATGTATTTAAGGGCTTTTCTGCCTGCGTTGCAACCATTACGTAATTATTATAATTGTAATATTGATTTTGGCAATCCCCTTAATGACACCCCCTTAATGACCAGCCACAATAGCTATTGCACATACAAGTAAGTGGGTGTATGATATATGCCATTCGCTCCAAGGATTAGGCAGAAAGTACTATTCGAGCTAAAATCTTCAGATTATTCTGAACCCCACAACCAATCCGCTAATTTATTATTCTTATTCATTAAAGAGGTCTCTTTATGGCTAAACGTACGCTTAAACGACAGTTGAACTTACCCCAGGTGATCATGTTGGGAACAGCAGGCACCCTGGGCTCCGGTATTTTTGTGCTGACCGGTCATGCAGCGGGTGTGGCAGGCCCTGCCACTGTTCTTGCGGTGATCATTGCCGGTATGTTGAGCTTGAGCATCGCGCTCAATTACAGCGAGCTGGCAACCACCTATCCTGAAACAGGCGGGGCGATGACTTACGTGCGTGAAGCCTGGGGGAAGGGACTGCTGGCGTTCCTGGTTGGTTCCATGGACAGCATTTCAAGCACCTTCTATTGTGCGCTTTCCGCGGTTGGCTTTGCCTATTCATTAAGCGTTTTTATTCCAGGGATCCCCATTGTACCGGTGGCGATTGCTGCCATCCTGGTGTTCATGGCTTTGAATATTTTAGGTGTTACCAATATCGGCAATATCCAGCTCGTCATGGGGGGCATCCTGGTCTTTGCATTTGCGGTCTACATTATTGTCGGTTTTGTCAGTCCAAATGGTTTTAATATCAACACGCTCATGCCTGAAGGGCGCTTTTTCGTCAGTGATAAATTTGGCGATAACATTTTTGTCATCTTGCGTACCATCGCACTGATCTACGCCCTCTATGTGGGATTTGAGGTCATCGCGGATGATGCGGAAGAGGTTAAAAATCCAAGCAAGAACATCCCGATTGCCATCATGGTTAGCCTGGTATTAATTACAGTTATCTACTCAACTGCAAGTGCAGTTGCGCTGGGCACGACCCCATGGCAGGAGCTGGCAGGCTCTGAAACAGCCCTTTCAGACACGGTCGCCAAATTCCTTCCCGGAGCTGGTGTCGCCATGATTGGCATTGCAGGTATGGTGGGCGCGCTCACCTCCGTGAACTCGTCCATGTTGAGTGCCACCCGGGAAACCTTTACACTCAGCCGGGATGGCGCCTGGCCGCAAATCCTACAGCGTCTTAACCGATACCGCGTTCCCTTCATGGCGATCATCTTTATTGGGGTTGTGTCTTCTTTGATCACGGGGATTGGGCTGGTGAATTTCCTCAGCTACATCACTTCTGCAGGTTACCTTTTTGTGCTTTTTTTCTCCAATATTTCCATGATCGTCCTGCGGAAAAAATATCCAACCATCCATCGACCCTATAAGGTGCCTCTCTTTCCCCTTACACCCATCGTGGCATCCCTGACCTGCTTGATCGTTATCGTCTTCTCAGAATTGAATGCGCTTTTATTCATGGGAGGTATCCTGTTGGTGCTGACCATTTATTATTATGGACGCATTGGGTATCAATCCTATAGAGAATCGCATATCCGCAGCCTTTCCCCTGGTCGTTGGCGCATCGTGGTTCCGTTTTACAGCACCGCCGGTCTTGACAGCGTTATGAAGATCGGGACAATCCTGGCTGAAGCAGAAAAAGACCTCAACATGTGCCTGCTTTCGGTCCTGCCAAAGACTGCCCAGGTTGATCATCAGGCAGATGGGGAATTTCTTGAATCATTCAAGTTGGAGCGTCAATCCATCCTGGAGAAATTCATCCATTATGCTGTTGAAGGCAATGTACCTTTCTATACAAAAATGATTGCAGATGATTCACTTGCAGACGGGATCATTAATGAGATCAAGAATGACAATAACGTCAAATTACTGCTCTTAAGATGGCCTAACGAAGCAAACGCCAGAATCACTTATACCAATACCATCAAAAAAGTGATAATCGATGGAAATGTTAATTTTGGTGTGCTTTATGATCGTGGTATCAAGGATCTTAAAAACGTCCTAGTTCCTGTCGGGGGAGGGTATCACAGCCGCCTGGCAATCCACCTGGCAAATGATATTGCCACACAGGAAAGAGGCAGCGTGGATTATTTCAGGATCGTTCCAACAGGAGAAGATGAAGAAGAAACCCAGGATCAGATCGCTTATTTGCAGGAAGTGGTCATGACAGAATTGGGACAGATTCCCAACAATGCCTCGCTGCAGGTAGTCCCATTCGATTCGGTTGCGGACGCAGTCATTGGAGAATCCAAAGGTAATACTTATGACCTGATCATCATGGGTTCGCCCGAAGAGGCAGAAAAGGAAGGTCCGGTCTTTGGAAAGTTGGTCGATCAGATCACTGAGCATGCTGCCTGTTCCGTCTTGGTCATCAGGCAGCACGAAAGCCCGGCAGCTTCGTGGCTGCGCCACCAGGTAAAGCGTTTTTAAATGGGAAGTGATTTTAGCCAATAATAAATTGCATTCAAAGGTGCAGAGACACAAAATAACACCCAACTTGATTTTTGCTAGGTTGTCACATATGCTTTATTTGAAAATCTTCGCTCCCTGCCCAATCAGACCGGGGAGATCCTGCAATGCCTGGGAAAATAAGCGGTACCACAATTCAGTGGCGTGTCAGATCAGGGAGAAAAGATATGTGCAGGGGTCTGACCATCCAGCCAGGCAAAGACGTCATCCACCAGCATGCGGGAATGGCGCTCGATGACCTCCATTGTGGCACCAGCTAGGTGCGGTGTGACCGTGAGATTCTCCAATGCAAGCAGGGGATGATTGGATGGCAGGGGTTCATACCAGTAAACATCCAACGCAGCACCTGCAATCTGATAATCCTTTAAGGCGTTCATGAGTGCAGCCTGGTCGATAATGATCGCCCTGGCAGTGTTGATCAAGTGGCAGGTGGGTTTCATCAATGAAAAGGCATGCGCATCAAGCATGCCCCTGGTTTCAGCGGTTACTCTGCAATGCACGGAAATGAAATCAGAATTTCGCAGCAGGGTTTCCTCGTCGACCAGTTCCACGTTCAAAGATTTGGCAAATTCAGGGTTGCTTTTGGGTGAATAGGCGTAAACCTGCATGCCAAATGCACCTGCCAGCGAGGCAACCCGCGAGGCAACCTGCCCCAATCCGATCAGACCCAGACATTTGCCATGAAGCTCAACCCCACAAAAAGCAGTGTAGGGATTGTCCCCATCCAGGTCCCAAATAACATCCTGGTCCTGACTGGCATCGGTGAAATTTTGCATGGGCTTGCCAGTATATATGCCACTGCGCAAGGTGCGGTCTGACTTGGCAATGTGCCTTGCCTGTGAAAGGATGACCCCCATGGTGAACTCGGCTGCTGCGATCGCATTTCTGCCAGGTGCATACAGGACGGGGATATCTTTCTTGCTGGCAGCCTGGTAATCCAGGTTGGCAGGGTTGCCGCGTGCAATGGCGATCAGCTTTAAAACGGGAGCTTGCTGGATGACGCCGGCTGTGATCTTTTCATAACCCGCCATGAGGATCTCAACCCCATCAAGCGCCTGGATGAGTTCATCCTCGCTAAGTCGTATCCCTGTCAGACCCCAACCAGCCTGCTTGACGTCACAACGCGTTTCCAAACGTGCCAGTTGGGACGCGCTGATGCGCATGGTGACTAATGTTGATGGCTTTCTGTCCATGATGGCTGATCTCAAATTTATCCGGTGTGTGCCTGCGCCTGAGGGTTATACACTTTGTATTCTGATTCTGGAATGATACCACAAGGTCTGGGGGTCATATTAATTTAAAAAAATGAGTGAAAGCTCACTGAACCTCATCAAGCAATTTCTGTGCGGTGGCGGAATCCGTGATCAGGGTGTTGATCAATTTTCCCCGGATCGCCCCCAGGATGGCTTTGAACTTTTCAGGACCGCCTGCAATGCCAACCACACGCTGGATATTTTTCAGATCTTGATAGCTTATCCCGATGACACGGCTGTTCAGTTCTGTGTCAATTTGAGCGCCATGGATATCATAAAAGTGCAGGCTGATGTCGCCCACTGCCCCCATTGCCCTGAGCTGATCCATTTCCTTCCAGGTGATGATCTGCTCGTCGCGCATGAGGAGGGAGTTCCGCTCGGTTGCGCCAATGCCGACAAAAGCCACATCCGTCTTTTTGACCAGTTCCAGCGCCTGCCTGATATACCTGTCGGCGCAAAGCAGGGCAGCAGATTCAGCAGAATTGACTACACCCGGTGCTGGCATTAAGGACATCCTGGCGCCAAGTGAGATTGCAATGCGGCTCACCAGGTCAATGGCATGAGTGTTCGTTTCCGGGTCACCCAGTCCGCCGACCAATTGGATGACGAGGCAATTCTGTTTTTTTTCCTGCTGCAGGTTTTCCACCATGGAGGCAAGCGTGGCGCCCCAGGTAAGCCCGATCACATCGCTATCGAACACGATGCGGTTGAAATACTCAGCTGCCACAAGCCCGAGATTACGGGATACCACTTCAGGTGTCATTAGCTCTGCGATATCCACCACGATCGTTTCCAGGAGGTTGAAGCGTTTTTCGAGCAGCTTTTCCAGGTCAGCATGGCTGTCGCGCGTCTGCGCGATGCTGATCTTGACAATACCTTGGCGGATGGCTTCCTGCAACAGGCGTGAAACGCGCGGTCTTGAAAGGCGCAGGCGCTCAGCGATCTTATGCTGGGTCAGACCATCCTCGTAGTACAGTTTGGCGATCTTGATCATCAGTCTTTGATTTTCTGTCATGGTCAAGGCACTTTCTGGTTTACATTATGCCATTAATCGGAGTGAGTGTGCAAGTCTCTTTTCACAGCCACATTGCGGCAGACCTCATGGTAATGAGCATACGCATCGTCCCATTGCGGGGTGTGGGCAGGCGCAAAGGTCACCAGCTCAAAGGAATTTCTGACGACCTCGCGGATGTCTTGCATGCTGCCAAGATAGCCCAGCCCCATCGCCTGCACCAGGAGGTTGCCCGCAGCCGTTGCTTCCTCTGGACCGGCGATGACAGGACGCGTACAGTTGTCCGCAGTCAATTGGTTCAGCAGCGTGTTTTTTGATCCGCCACCGATGATATGGATGACCCCCAACTGTTTGCCGAGTACCTTTTCAAAATCTTCCAGAAGGCTGCGATAGAGATGTGCCAGGCTCTCCAGGATACACCTTGCCACTTCCCCGTTCGACTGGGGAACGGATTGACCGCTCTCCTGGCAGAACTGCTGGACCCTTGGAACCATCGCACCGGGGGCTACAAAGAGGGGATCAGTTACATCCAATACGGGACCGTGTGCAGGGGCGGACATGGCAAGCGCGGTAAGGTCAGTGTAGGAATAAGTTCTGCCTTTTTTCTGCCATTCATGCTTGCACTGCTGCAGCAGCCACATGCCGGGAACAACCTTCAGAAAGCAGGTGCGACCGCAGGGATTGCCTTCGTTGGTCAGGTTGGCTGCCAGGCTCTCGTCGCTGATGACCGCTTCATTCAGTTCAACACCCACCAATGACCAGGTGCCGGAACTGATATAGAGAAAATTCTGTTCCTGCACCGGCACGGCAGTGACAGCGCTGCCTGTATCATGGCTGGCAGGTAAAATCACTGGCAGGCGGGGGCAGCCAAGCCATGCATGCACTCTGCCCAGGCGGGAACCGGGAGAAGATATAGGCTGAAAAATCCCAGCGGGGATTTCAAAGCGCGCCAGCAATTGTTCCGCCCAGGTTTTATGGACCTGGTCAAAACACTGGGTGGTGGTGGCATTTGTGAACTCAGTGGTCTTCTCGCCACAAAGCCAGAAGTGCAGCAGGTCTGGCAGCATCAGCAGCGAGCGGGCGCTTGCAAGGACTTCGGGCTCCTGCAGCCGTCCAGCAAAGAGCTGAAAGAGTGTGTTGAACTGCATGAACTGGTTACCAGTCTGGAAGTAGATCTCCTCCCTGGGGACCCTTGCAAATGCGCGTTCAAGAATGCCATCTGTGCGCCGGTCACGGTAGTGATATGGGGTGGCGATCAGCCTGTCATTGCCATCCAACAGGGCATAGTCCACTCCCCAGGTATCCACCCCGATGCTCTCAAGCTGTGTGCCATAAGCCACCGCGGATTTCTGCAGACCCACTTGGATTTGCCCCCAAATGTTCAGGACATCTGTGTAAAGATTCTCCTCCACGCGCACGGGCAAAGTGGAAAAACGATGCATTTCCTCCAGGGAAAGTTGGTTCCCATCAAAATGACCGACAATGGCGCGACCACTTTCCGCGCCAATATCAAATGCAATCAGCTTTGATTTCGCGTTTTGAGTCATCTCATCCCATGGGATCAATCATCCTGGCTGGCACATGTTTCGGCTGCATATTGATAGGCTGGCTTCAGGCGTTGATAAAGGTCGAGGAAGAGCGGGTATTGTCTTTCGTAGCAGGGAGAACCCTGCGGGCATGAGACCCTGCGGTCCGTAGAAACCATCCTGGCTACCGCCTCCTTGTAGGAATCATAAAGACCAAGAGCCTTGCCACAAAGGAGAATGTTGCCAAGGTTGGCAGGGTCGGGGGCTGAGACTGTGGCGATCGGTCGCCGCAGCACCTTGCCAAGTATTTCAAGCCAGACCTGGCTTTTCAAGCCCCCGCCAACTGCCCTCACCTCGTTGACCTTGATGCCGAGCGATTCAACCGTCTCAATGTTATTACGGAAGGCGAAGGAGACGCCCTCCATAATGGAACGAATGAAATGGGCTTTGCTCGTCTTGAGGTTAATGCCAAAAAACACGCCGCGTGCATTGGTGTCCCAGTAAGGTGTGCGTTCGCCGTTCAGGTAGGGCAGGAATGTAAGCCCATGGCTGCCTTCAGGAACTGCCTGGATGGCTGCATTGTAGCGTTTGAAGATATCCGTGGTGGCAGTCGCTGGGTCGTCATGTTGGTCAAAGGCATTCTTAAACCATTCAAGCGATTCGCCTGCAGTCTGCATCGTACCCAGGGTCACCCAGTGATTGCGCAGGCAGTAGTGCCAGCACATCGTCCTGTTTTGCACGTCCACCAGTGGCCTGTCAGAGCAAACTGAGATGACGCCGGCTGTACCAAGGATGAGGGTGATCTGACCTGGCTCGGTCATACCCGCACCAAGGGCGGATGCAGAATTGTCTGAACTGCCGTTGACCACCGGGATTCCAGCGGGAAGACCTGTCAGGCGGCTTGCTTCAGGGCTGATCGCACCGATGATCTCATCCGAGGGGCCCACTTCTGGGAAAAACTCCCGCGGGATGCCAAAATAATCAAATACCGCCTGCGACCAGGTTTCCTTTTGCACATTGAAGACCAGGGTGCCGCTCGCTTCTGCAAAGTCGGTGACCATTTGACCGGTCAGGCGGTATTTAAGGTAATCCTTGGCAATCAGAATGTGGCGTACCTGCGACCAGACTTCTGGCTGATTTTCCTGCACCCAGCGAAGGTGCAAGGCTGTGTAGGTGGTGGTTGCAGCATTGCTGGTCTCATTGAAAATGAGGGAACGCGCCTGCTGATCTTGATTGATCCTGGCAACAATATCCGATGACCTTTGATCCATCCAGGTGATTGCCGGGCGCAGGATATTGTCGTGTTCATCCAGGTAGACCTGGGTGTGCATCTGACCGCACAAACCAATGCCGGCTATTTTTTTCCAGGCTTCTGGTTGTTCCCGGGATAATGACTGGCAGGCAGTCAGAAAACCATCCCACCACGCCCGCGGGTCCTGTTCGGCATAACCGACGATGGGAACGAGGATGGGATATTCGCAGATTTGGGAAGCTGCAAGCGCCCCCGTCTCTTCGAAGAGGCTGACCTTGAGGCTGGTGGTTCCCAGGTCAATTCCCAGGAGATAATTCATGTTGCCCGCCTTCCAGGGATCATGTTTTCAATCACATACTTGACCACCATCACGAGGATCAGGATGATGCCCCATAACGCCAGGGTAAGGAAATTGCTGATGCCCAACAAGTTGAGACCGCTGGAGATCATCTGCATAATGATGAGCGAGATGATCAGCCCGGAAACTTTACCAAAACCACCGGAAGCGCTGACGCCGCCCAAAACCGCTGCCAGTACAGTCTGCAGCAGATAGGATTCACCATAATCCGCCTTGGCTGAGTTGAAGCGGGAGATCATGATCATGGCTGCCACGCCGGAGTAAATCCCTGAGATGATGTAAGTTTTGAAGAGCACTTTCTTGTTATTGACACCCGAGTAAAAACAGGCTGTCGGGTTGGACCCCAACATGTAAATCCGGGTACCCAGCGGTGTATGGTTTAAAATGACTGCCATCACCACCGCACCAATGAGAAAGATGAGCATGGGATTGGGAATTCCCAGGATCGATTTATTCCCAATCGCCAGCATCGCCTGGGGAAAACCAGAGATGACATAACCCTCGGTGACCACCACAGAGATCCCACTGAGCATGATACTTGTCCCCAGGGTTGCCAGGATGGGCGGGATCTCCACAACAGCGATCAAGAAACCGTTCAATGCACCAATACTAGCGGCAACCAGCAAACCGGCAAAAACGGCAAGCAGGACTATCCAGGGGCTGTTGGCGAAGGCGCTTTCCGCTGGGAATGCCCTGGTCAGGATCAATGCCATGACAATGCCGGAAAGGTTGGTTGTCGCAATGATCGAGAGATTGATGCCTGCAGTGAGCATGCAGATCATCATGGCAAGGGTGAGAACACCAAGTTCAGGCATCTGGAACGCCATGGATTGTAAATTACGAAGGCTCATGAAATCGCTGCCATTAAATGACCACATCAGCAACATGACCACAAGCATTGCCACCAGCAAAACAGAAAAATAAGAAAATTTCTTAAGCACTTTTTCCTCCGCCCAAGCTTGTCTCAGTGATCACTTTACGACGGGTAAAGATTTTCCGCCGGTATGCACTGGCGCCCACACTGATGAGAATCACCAACCCGATCACCACTTTATACCATATTGCTGGCACGCGCATCAGGGTCAGTCCATTACTCAGAATGGTGATCAGGGTCACGCCCAGGATCATTCCGGTGACAGAGCCGGTTCCCCCGGTCATGCTGGCTCCTCCCAATACCACCGCCGCAATGACATCCATTTCTTTCCCCACCAGTGAGTTCGGAGCCACAGTTTGCACCAACAAAGCCTGGATAACGCTGCCAATCCCTGCCATTAAACCCATCCAGCCGTATACAAAAAGCGTCAAACCAAACAGGTTAAAACCTGCCCGCTTCGCAGAGGCAATATTCCCCCCCATGGCATAGATGCTCCGGCCTAAAACCGTATACTTGAGAATGAACCAACTGATCAAGAGCAGCGCGATCCAGATCACCGTAATGACCGAAAGACCATAAGGAGTGCCTGTGTGGGTATAAAGGGTGAAGATGCGAATGGTCGCAAAGTCGCCAAACCATTGGGGAAAACCATAGAGCCACTTGCCTTTTGAAATAACCGTGAGTAAACCATAAAAAATATTCATGGTTGCAATGGTCGTGATGATGCTTGGGACTTTGAAATAGTGAATGATGACAGCGTTGATCATGCCAAGCAGAGTTCCAATCACACCGGCGATCAGGAAAACCAGGAAGATATTCAAGTCCTCGCCAACGCGTAAAAGTAACACGGCAATCGTGTATCCCGACACGGTGGCAATGGCGGTGAAAGACATGTCAATCCCGCCGGATATCAGGACAAAGAGCATGCCAATGGCAAAGGTTCCCATCAAGGAACCACTTTTTAGCAGATCAAATAGATTTTCCAGCGTTAAGAAATTGGGATTGATGCTGGTGATGATAATGGAAAAGATGATGATTGCAAGGAGAACGTAAGTTTCGTGTCGATATAATAGATTCTTCATAACAGATGATCCTTAATAAGTGCCATTGACATATTCCTGGATTTCATCCATGGAAGCCTGCCCGGTATTGAACTCATTGGCGATGCAGCCTTTGCGCATCACCAGCACGCGGTTGCAGTTATTGAACACTTCGGAAATTTCTTCAGATATCAATATGATCGCGATTCCCCGCCTGGCAAGGTCGCGGATGATCTCATGAATTGAAAATTTGGCAGCGACATCGATGCCGATCGTGGGTCCATCCAGAATAAGCACCTTGGGGTTTGTGGCAATCCATTTTGCCAGCACAACCCGCTGCTGGTTGCCACCGGAAAGTGTTTGCACCGGCGATTCAAGACTGGGTACCCTGATGGCAAGGTCGTCAATCCAGCGATTGATGCTTTCACGTTTCTTCCCCTTATCCAGCAGTTTAAAACGGTTGACGAGTGAATCAATGGTGGTGATGATGATATTATCGCTGACTGGCTGGGCATTGACCAACCCCTGAACCAGGCGGTCTTCCGGAACGTAGGCGATCCCAAGTTTCATGGCATCCTGGATGGTACGAATGCTGACAGGTTTCTCTTCGAAGAGGACGCTGCCTGAATCAGGTTGCGTGACCCCGAAGAGCGACAGTGCCAGCTCGGTTCGACCGGAGCCAAGCAGGCCGGTGATCCCAAGGATCTCTCCCGGCAGCAATTTGAAGTTGATGTCTGTATACTCGCTCTTCCTGCTCAGGTTTCGACATTCCAGCACCGGCTTGTGGCTGTTTTCAGGGATGGAAAAATGCTGATAGGTCACCTTTTTTCCCGTCATCAATTGGGTCAATTTCTCATCATTCATCTCGCGGCTCTGGAAAACACCCACCATCCTGCCGTCCCGCAAAACACTGATTCGGTCAGCAATCTGCAAGACCTCATTCAACTTATGACTGACAAATATTGTGGCAATCCCTTTGGACTTCATGTCCTTCACAACCGATAAAAGGGAGTCAACCTCGCGGCGCGTCAGGGAGGAAGTTGGCTCATCCATGATGAGCAGTTTTACGTCACGGGTCAGGGCGCGGCAGATGGCGACCAACTGTTGGTCAGCTATGGATATTTCCCCAACCATGGCATCGAGGGGCAGGTGAACATCAATGCGCACCATCGCCCGCTCTGCGATCTGACGTAACTCCTTCCAATTGACGACGCGCCTGTGATTGCCCACAAACTCACCCAGGGCAATGTTCTCCGCCACGCTAAGATTGGGGAACAGCGAAAGGTCCTGGTAGATGATCTGGATGCCCCTGTCAATGGCATCAATGGCTCTGTGGCTGTGAACAACCTCGCCTTGAATTTCGATGATTGAACCAGCATCTGCATCCACCGTCCCCGAAATGATCTTGATCAAGGTGGACTTTCCGGAGCCGTTTTCACCAACCAGGCAATGAATCTCCCCTTCCTGCAGCTCAAAATCCACCTTATCCAGCGCAGTAACACCTGCATAGTGTTTACTAACGTGTCTCATCATTAAAAAGGGATCTGCCATGCTAAAAACCTCATTTACAAATATCTGGGTGAACCATAATTATAGTCTTAATAATTCTCTGGGCTTCTCCCTGTGAAGGAAGAAGCCCAGATCAAGCGAGAGCAGAATTAGAAACCTAACGAGTCAGCGTTTTCTTTAGTGATAAACAAGGTCTTATCCAGTTTGACAAGCGTGCCATCCACAGTGACGGCACCAAGCCCTGGAATTTCTACGCCACTCTCAATCTTGTTACCATCAAGCAGGTATTTCGCCAGCCAGACCATGCCAAAGCCAGCGTCCGCAGGATCCCAGAGGATGCCCTCTTTCAGCGAGCCTTCCTTCAGGTAGGGTGAAGCCTGGGAGGGAATGACATTACCCACAACAGAAATCTGTTCGGTCAGACCTTTCTCCTTGACTGCCTGTGCAGCCCCGATAGGACCAAGGCTGCCAAAGCCAATGATACCCTTCAGATTGGGGTAAGCTTTGATCAGTTCGAGAGTCTTCTGGCGGGCGAGTTCCTGATCTTCGCCGCAGGGGATGCGCTCAGTCACCAGGGTCAGGTTGGGATATTTTTCCTTGGCATATTCAAGGCCGGTATCAGCCCAGAAGTTGTGCAGCGGTACCGTCAGGCTACCAACAAAAATGGCATATTCACCGCTGTCGCCCATATGACGTACCAACTGATCCCAGGCACTCTCAGCAAATTTCACATTGTCAATTGGCTCAAAGTCGTAATCGGTGCCAACCTGGTCAGGCGATTCATGTGTGATGACCACGATACCGGCCTCTTTGGCTTTCTGGAATACGGGTTCCAATGACTTGGCGTCATTGGGAACAACCGCAATGGCATCCACGCCCTTGGAGATCAGGTCTTCAACAATTTTGACCTGTGCCGCGGGGTCTGCCTGTGCAGGGCCGGTTTGGTAGGCATTTACACCCAGATCTTTGGCTGCCTTATTGACGCCGCTTTCAACAACATTGAACCATGGAATTCCTGTGATCTTGACCACCACAGCAATTTCGTATGGTTCTGCTTCCTCTGCTGTCTTGGCAGCGGGTGCACAGGCGCCCAGAAGGCTCAGCACTGTGACCAAGGAAATAATTCGTACCCATATCATTTGCTTTTTCATTTTTTCTCCTCTACTTTGATTTGTTTTTGGCTTTGCTGGCATCAGCATTGCCCTTGGATAAACCAGACCACTGCTAAGCAGTGGGTGAAACCTTGAAGATGGGATGGCTCAGAATTATTCTTCACCATTTGCTGCTTCCTGTCAGGATGCGCATATGAGAGTTTGGTGCCTGCATGTGAGATCTCTTGTGCAGGCTTGCTCTGACATGCACCTCAGCCCTTCCCAGAGCAGCCTTGCTTTATTGACGTTGCCCGTAAGTTTTGAATTTTTTTCCAATAATTACCATCTCCTCATCAGAAAGAATGACCGGCTCCCCCATGCTTTTGGCTTGATAATAGAGCCGCGATACAAATTCCAGTTCCTCGGCAACAGCAAAAGCAGTAGCGAGATCTGCACCAATCGTAACGATGCCGTGGTTTGCCATCAGGCAGGCATTGTAATTGCCAATGGCAGTGATGATATTATCTGAAAGTTCCTGCGTTCCGAAAGTCGCGTATTTTGCCAGGGGTACTTTGTTGCCCGCATACCCGATCAAGTAATGCACGGCAGGCAATTCCCAGTTCATACAGGCGATCGTCGTTGCATAAACCTGGTGGGTATGGACAACAGCGTTGATGTCAGCACGCTTCCGCAGCAGAGCCAGGTGGAAGCGAATCTCACTTGAGGGGATCAGGTCGCCTTCGACAATATCACCCTCGGGTGTCACCACCACGACATCTTCCGGTCTCATCTTGGAATAATCCACTCCACTGGGTTTGACCGCGATCAAACCTTCCTGGCGGTTAAAAACACTCAGATTTCCCCCTGTGCCGGTGGTCAATTGAGATGCGATCAATTTCCTGCCATATTTAACAACAGCACTTCGTTCAGTAAATAGACGCATAGTCTGCTCCTCTTGTTGTACCTAACTTTGTTAATCTGGGCGTATTATAACCCAGGTATTACAATATTTCAAGGGTGAAATTTTGTTCAGTTGAAGTATTTTGGATGATCATTTGGGATTGATCAGCGCTCAATCCGTGACAAAGACACGTTCAAAAATGGGTTTTCTTTTTGAAAGCAGCATTTGGCATGTCACTAAAGGTCAATCCGACTCTGCCCCGGAAAGGTGGCTGGAATTAATAGACGTGACCTGGCAATTTACACCATCCACGAAACCATGCAGGATCACCCTGGCTGATCGGAACTAATCTGACCGGGCTTTTTAGTTGCTCTTATGCGTTATGGATACGGCGGATGATACGCCAGGCTGACAGGGTCAACCAGCGGGATGGCGCCTTCTTCTGGCCAAATTCCCAATCTTTCCAGGCTGTCCAGACAGATTCGAGGGTAAAGCATCCCCGTTCGTCCGCCTTAGCCTCCATTAATGCCAGCATATCTTGCAGGCGCGGGTCCTGCCGGAGCCAGAGAAATTGCGAAAGGACATCCAGCACATGCATCAGGTCATACCATACAAAGGGAACCTTCAATTTTCGAAAATCGGTTCCCATGTAAAAAATGTAAGGGTGTTTCGTGAGGCTCTCCTGCCACAGGTTGAGCAGCACATCCGCGCCAAGATGACAGGCAGGGCAATCACGCATGTCTTCATTTGCAGCAAGTGCTTTCAGCATTGCCAAGGTCGCATAGGGGCAGGGGTCCTCTTTTCGACCGGGTCCGTGAAACTTCCCCAGCTCCTTTGAGACCGTGCAAGGCCAGCCATTTTCATTGACCAGCCCAGTGAGGTACTCAAGCGCATTGATGGCGGCGGGATCATCCTTTAAGCCAAATTTAATCAAGGCATAGAGGATAAGTGGGGCGTCACATAGCGACCATGCCCATTGTTCCCCGCCTGTGCCCCCAAAATGCAGCGGTACCTGGGTGGGCAGTTGGAAGGGTCCTTCCTCGCTCTTGTGCTGCATAATGCGCGCAATGATGACATCCATGTCAGGATCGTCCTTTTTCAGTCCAAGATCTGCAAGAAAGGTGAGTTTATGGAAGGGTTGCCCGGCGCTTTTATGATTGGATATGACCGTTCCTGGCCAAAATGAGAGTCCTTCAACCAGCTCTTGTACGGGTACCTGTGCCAGCATTGCTAGGCGGGCAGCATTGACTTCAGAGTCCTGCTCAGGTTGCCCCAGCAGGTCAATCCTGGTGCGATATTCAATCCAGGGTTCCCCTTGCAACAACCAATCAATGGGAATGTCCATGATATTCTCCTCTTTGGGAAGAAGCAACAATCTTGCACATGTCGCTGATCAATTTATTCCATTTCCTTTTCAATCACATCATATCCCGGTGATTGCTGGTTGCCGAGCTTGCGGTCAATGGCAAGCGTGGGATAATTCTCACTGATGCTTACAAGCGTTTTACCATGATCAGGCAAGGGTTATTTTCATCCCAGATCTGGCTGAGCTCCTCAAGCGGTCTGAAACCCATTGCCAGGTAAAATGCCCTCGTCCCGGCATAATGCACTTCCGGGTGGGAAGTGCCCAGGGTTTTAACTTGAAGATATTCGACATCCTGCTGCCGCAGCCAGTCCTGGGCGGCATGCATGAGCGCCCTTCCGACCCCACGGTGATGAGATTTTGGAAGTACACCCATGACATGAACTTCAGCAGAGAAGGGGTTGTGCTGCTTGATGGTCAGAAAACCAAGCACGCCTTCGGAGTCACGTGCCAGGAAGGTGGGCAGTTTTTCAATATCCGATACGTACTGTACAAGCGCACTTTCAATGCCAAACCAGTCAGGCAGGCTGCGCAAAATGGGCTCGCAGACCTCAGCCTGTCCAAGGAACGGACCGTCGATTTTGTGGGTCATAGGCTGCCTCTGGTGTTTCTTTCTACTAAAAAAGGCGGTTTTTTAAAAGAATAAGTGGGGCAATCAGCCAATGGATTCTCCTTAATAGGACTCATGGTGCTCGGTATTATAGGTCGAAATGATTATAGCCTGTAAAGGACGGTATCAAACAGGAAGGTTGATTTACTTGTTATACACCTGCTCCGCAGCCTGCATGTTTAATTCTCAGTGAGCGAGGGCGCAAACAGACCAACCAGAGCGCCCACCGAGGCAGCTCCCAATGCAACCAGGGATTCAGGAATGACTGCATTCGTACTGCCGGTGATGACAATGATCAACCCGGCTATGGCAGCAATCACCGCCAGCAAACCCAGCACCACCACCGCATAGGAATAGACAAAAGGTCGATGAGGCAAAGTTCGAGATGCCTCCTTCACCAGGTCTTTTATCTCTTCCTCCGGGTTGGCTTTCAATGCTTCCAATCGCTGGGGATCATCACGGACGAGGTTGTACATTTCATTAGCAAGACGTTCTTCTTTTTTCATGTTAATTACTCCTTGAAAATAAAACTTATCAAAAGGATATGTTTCATGTCTTTCTTTGATATATGAATTTTACATTAAATCGATAAAAAATAGTTAACTTTTCATCGATTTGAGTGCTGTCGCCAGTGCATAAATCAATCCTTAAAATCTTGTATGTCAAGTATGCTTAAGGAGGGTGTTGAAAAACGTCATTCCCACAGGGGCGCAGTCCCAAACGGGACATAGAGTGAGCGTGCGAGGAATATCATCCCAGTTCCTTTGACGTCTTCAAGAAAAAAATGAGTTGAGGTTGGCAAAGATATTCATATATTTTCGGGATTATTGCTGCCCGAATCCAAATCATCAAGTTTTGTATTAAAATTTGCTTGATATTTTGTAATTTTATATAATCATTAAGTACATGGTACATCACCATGGTAGAAAGGAGCAAAAGATGAAAAAGTCTACCTTAATCTCCCTAATTGTTTTGCTAACCTTGCTGCTCACACAGCTTGCCTGCAGTCAGACCACAATCCCGGTGCCCACGCTCACGCGCGGCTCTGGCAGCCTGGTCAGCGAAGAGCGCCCTGTCAGCGGCTTTGACAGTATCACCATCAATGGCGCCGGCGAGGTGGTCATCAACCAGGGCACCACTGAATCCCTCAAGATCGAAGCTGAAGATAACATCATCTCCAACATCACCAGTGAAGTTGAGGACGGCACCCTGGTGATCGGCTATGACAAAGAACTCTGGGATAAGAAAATCCTGCCCAGCAAAACCATGAGGTACTTCATCACGGTGATCGACTTGGTGAAGGTCACCATCAACGGCGCGGCAGAGCTCAATAATGACAGTCTGAAAACCGGCTCCTTTGATTTGAAAATCAATGGCGCCGGTGATTTAGAATTCAACAATCTCGTAGCTGACCAACTGACGGTTGAGATTGCTGGAGGGGCTGGATTGAAAGCGGTGGGTGAGGTCACCAGCCAGGTGGTGGTGATCAACGGGGCGGGCTTTTACCGCGCTGATGAATTGAAATCCAGCCAGGCGGAGATCACCTTCAACGGCGCCGGCAGCGCCTTCGTGTGGGCAACAGATACGCTCAAAATGACGATCAACGGTGCTGGCACTATCAATTATTTCGGCTCACCGCAAGTCACCCAGACGATCATCGGTCTTGGTTCCATCAAACACATGGAAGACAAGTAACATGAACAGACGTACAACCATTGCTGCAGGGGGCCTTCTGATCCTCTTTGGTATTATTGAGTTGGTGCACAACTTCCTGCCGGATACATTTGCCTTTTTCACCTGGCCTGTCTCCATCATTGGCATCGGGGTGGTTTTCATCCCGGCTGCGATCGTCGGCGGGATTGGTGGCATCCTCTACTACCAGAATATGAGCGGTGATTTTGGCAGCTGGTCCTATATGTGGGCATTGATACCCGGGTTTGTAGGGTTGGGCGTGATCCTCTCAGGTCTCATCGAAGGTCGGTTGCGCTCCTCCCTCTTTGGCGGACTGATCCTGATGGCGATCAGCCTGGCGATGTTCTTCATCTTTGGGGGTACTTTCGGCATGAGTGAGGAATTCGTGAAATACTGGCCATTGACCCTGATTGCACTTGGCGTAATCATCATGCTCAGCCAAATCTTAAAGCGCAAGCAATGAAATTGTGACTAATGAAAAGAGGTTGACTCAAAAGTCAGTCTCAAAGGAACTGGGGTGATATTCCTCACAAAGACATTTTTCAACACCCTCAATTTGTAATCCTTGAAGAATATGGGGTATACTGAAATTCGTATTGCAGAGAAAACAATGAGGTAGTGTTGACTGAAGGTATTAGTGTATTGATTTGTACCTATAATGGTGCAAACCGAATTGAAAAAACTCTTGATCATCTCGCCAGGCAGACCTTTACGAATCCAATTCCATGGGAAGTTGTTATCGTAGATAACGCTTCGACGGATGGGACAGCCCAGATCGCGAAATCTTTTTGGAAATCCGAAGTTCCCTTAAGAATCATCTATGAACCCAAGTTGGGGGTTACCAACGCCCGAATTACGGGGATGAATGCATGCCAACATTCTTATATTGGGTTCATCGATGATGACAATTGGGCAGCAGAAAACTGGGTGGAAACGGCTTATCTATCCATGGAGTTAAACTTAAATGCAGGCGGAATTGGAGGACCGAGCGAGGCAGCCTTCGAATCCCCTCCACCTGCCTGGTTTGACAAATATGCAGGAAATTATGCGGTCGGAGAACAGCACAAATCTCCGGGACGCATCGAAAATCCTGATGCCTGTTATGGGGGGCAGACCTGGTCATCCGGAAAGAAGCCTGGGATGGTTTATCCAAGTTTGGTTTTGCGCCCCTGCTTCAATCACGCAAAGGCAATAAATTAATGTCCGGAGAAGAATCTGAGATACTTCTGCTGTTAAGATTGATGGGCTGGTCTTTATATTATGAACCACAACTCAAAATTCAACATTTTATGACCTCCAACCGATTAAATTGGCGCTATTATTTACGCTTGCGCAGGTCATTGGGGGCGACGTCTGTATATTTGGAATTATATAAAGCCATGATCCATACCATTGTTAATGGGGGGAGACCAACCCACAAGTCATGGAGGAAAGAATTGTCAGCAACCATTAAGGAAATACTGAAGGATCCGCCGGCTTTGTTTGCCGGATTGCTAAACACCCATCAAGGTAATTACCGCATAACGCGCATAAATTTTCAAATCGGAAGATTCAATGAACAGTTAAAACTGGGTAAGAAAATTGACGAAATTTACAGCAACCTTTTTGAGAAATACGTCTCAATTCAAAATACCTGTAAACTATCAAAGCGTGATATGGAAAACTAAATATCATTTTTTTCATCCATTTTCGAGTATGAAATGCATTCCTTGTAAAGAATAAAGAAGATGGGGTAAAATTTATTCATGGAACACCTCTGGGCCCCCTGGCGCATGCAGTATGTCAATGCGCATAAAAGTTATGACGCCTGCGTCTTCTGTGTGGCTCAGACGCTTGAAGATGGCTTTGAAAACCTGATCGTTTACCGCGGTGAGTACGCCTTTGTGATCCTGAATCGTTATCCCTACAACAGTGGGCATTTGCTTGTGGTGCCCTATCAGCACATTGACACGCTTGAAGGTCTGCGCCCAGAAGCCCGTGATGAGTTGGTGGCTTTGGCAACCAGGGCTGTGAGCATTCTCAGCGGGCTGTATCACCCGCAGGGTTTCAACCTGGGCATCAATCTTGGTACAGCCGCCGGTGCCGGCATCGCTGAACACCTGCATATGCACGCGGTGCCGCGCTGGGGTGGCGATACCAATTTCATCTCAATCATCGGAAAGACGCGCGTGCTCCCCGAAGAACTTTCAGAAACCTACCAGCGCCTTTACGATGCTTGGCGGGCATAATGCCGACGTGCCATGATATCGGGCTGGTGTTCCTATGGATTGGCAATCTCCGCTTCAAGTGCGAGTGAGGTGACTATCACCCCTTTGAATGATCCCTAAACACCCATAAATCTGCGTGCTATAATCAACAGGAGGAGTTCAAATTATGAAAATACTAACCACAGAGCAGGAAAACCTTTTACAGCGTGAACGCAACTTCCTCAATAACTTGAGGGTCAGGTTGGTCGATTACGACACTTCAAAAGAAGATTTGGACACATTGGGGCAGTCCATTTCCCAACTTGACGACCTTTTTTTGCTGGTGATCGTCGGGGAATTCAATGCCGGCAAGAGCGCTTTCATCAACGCCTTATTGGGTCAAAAATTGCTCAAAGAGGGCGTCACGCCGACCACATCGCAGATCAATATTCTGCGTTTTGGCGAAAAACCTGAGCACCGCCTGGTGGAAGAAAACCATGAAGTGATCCTGATGCCCATAGATCTCCTCTCCGAGGTCAGCATCGTTGACACGCCCGGAACAAACGCCATCATCCGTCATCATGAGGAACTGACCACGCATTTTGTTCCGCGTGCTGACCTGGTGCTTTTTATCACCTCTGTTGACCGCCCATTCACCGAAAGCGAACGTAGTTTCATGCAGCAAATCCGCGACTGGGGCAAAAAGGTGGTCATTGTTTTGAACAAGGTGGATCTATTACAGGATGAGGATGAACTGCGCCAGGTGGAAACTTTTGTGAGAGAAAATGCCCAATCCCTCTTGGGTGTTGCACCCGAAGTTTTCACGGTGAGCGCGCGGTTTGCTTTCCGTGCAAAGAATGGCGAACCCCATCTCTGGCAAAGCAGTCGCTTTGAGGCGCTTGAGAATTATATCCAGACCACCCTTGATCAGAACAGTCAAATCCGTCTAAAGTTTTTGAACCCGCTTGGCGTCGGCGCACACCTGGTGGATAAATACAGCCAGGCGGCCGATCGACAGCGCCAAATTCTGGATGAAGACCAGAACCTTCTACGCAATGTGGAGCGCCAGCAGGAAATTTACAAGACTGACAAGCAGAAGAATTTTTTCCTGCGCATGGCGGATGTGGAAAACATCTTCTTTGAGATGGAGCAGCGCGGTGATGCCTTCTTTGAAGATCGCTTCCGCCTGGCGCGTGTGATCGACCTCTTAAAAAAGGAACGCATGCAGGAGGACTTTAAGCGGGAAGTCGTTGCCGGCGTGCCCCAGCTTGTGGAGCAAAAGGTTAACGAATTGATCGATTGGCTGGTGGAGTCAGACCTGCGTCAGTGGAAAGCCGTCACCAATTACCTGACCGATCGCCAGCGTGAATACAAAGACCGCATCATTGGTGAACCGCTCACTGCGAGTTTTACATACGACCGCGACCGGCTGCTGGATGCCATCGGGCGTGAGGCGGAGCGCGTGGTAGAGACTTATGACAAGCAACTTGAGGTTGAAAAGATCGCTGCTGACGCTCAAAATGCCGTGGCGACATCTTTGGCAGTTGAAGTGGGCGCAGTCGGGCTGGGTGCGCTTATCACTGTACTGGCCACCACCATGGCAGCCGACGTCACCGGCATTGTGGCAGCCAGCGTGGTGGCTGCGCTTGGGTTCT
This sequence comes from uncultured Anaerolineaceae bacterium, assembly GCA_964540765.1. GTDB lineage: Bacteria > Chloroflexota > Anaerolineae > Anaerolineales > Anaerolineaceae > CAZJLN01. Next base: position 47,067 of record CAZINW010000013.1, read on the forward strand.
TTATCATTCCTTCCCGCCGGCGCAAGGCAAAAAATGATTTGCACGAGCGCCTGACGAAGCTCAGAACCAACCTGGTGCAATCCCTGCAAACTGAATTTGATAAGGAAATGAATCGCAGCCTTGAGCGCATTGAGGAAGCCATTGCCCCCTATACACGCTTCGTGCGCGCTGAAACAGCCCGCACAGACCAGATCCGGCAGGAATTGAAATCCGCCGCATTGGAAATTGATCAAATCCGGGCGATTGTTGAAAGTTGGTAAGCCAAAGTTTGAAGGATATTCAACCTACAAATCGGGAATCATATTCCCTATTACACAATGACGCAATGTGACACTCCCAAGCGTCCACGAAGTATTCACACTTATCCAAGCTAAAAGTATTTTCGACAATTGGGTTTATTCAAACGGCTCAACCTTCACTTTATTCAACGGTTCCGTTCGAACATTGCTAAGATCAATTTCACCGAGCAGAACGTGAATACTGTCAGAGGTCACTCGCTCGGTTCTTTCAAATATCCAGACCGGGGCATGATCATAGACGCTGAATGCTTCTTCTGCTGCGAGGGGACTGAAGTTGAAGGTGGGCAGTGTAGGATCTTTAGCCCAAGTCCCCTTCCCGGCAATATCAGAAATCCGCAACGGTCCAATCGCGATGGGTCGCTGAAACTGACTTACCAGGTCAAAACCCAACCTTCCATCGAAGAGGGAGCGGTAGTATTCAATGGTCATCGGGTACATTAACGGCAATCTGCAGGTGCTCCATAACCCACGCTGGCTGGAGAGAATGAGGTAATCCACCTCTTCAAGGTTGTGCAAGTACATCGTTCGTTTGTCTTCACTATCCGGCCAACGGTTTTGCATAGTCACACCGTTGTAAAATTGACTATAGGGGTCGTACCCATTCATTGGCATTGGCAAACCTTCATCCCAATCCTCCACGCCAATCACATTCCGTTGGATAACCAATCCCATTGCAGATTTTGTTGTGGCTGTCAAGAAGTACGTTTTGCCTCCCTCAAGCGATTGATGGGAAAATTTACCTGCAAGATACATATCCTGCCCGTTTGTGGATTGGGGCACAAGGATAACCGAGTGATCTAAAGTGTCTTTTCCATCCAGGTCAGAGCTGATGTCAATCTCAATTGCAGTTGATACACCGGATGTGTTCTGAAGCTTGGGAAGTATTACTTGAGATAGCTTGATGTCGGTTTCTGGTTTGAATGAAACAAGATAAGGGTCACTCTGTGTTAATGCGTAGGAGTCCGGTACGGCGATCGGGATTCCAATTTTGCTGCCATCTGGCGCAACTGCTTGAAGGTGAATTGGACCAGGGATATTTTGATAGATCCACTCAGCAGCCTCGATCCTAGTATTTTTCTGTCCGTAAACAGATTTCACAAAAGCGCCCGCCCAGACGAGCGAGCCAGCTATGACAATCAAGATCGGAATATAGTTGAGCACACGATGGAAATGAAGCCTGAAAGAACTTTTTTCCACTTTTTGATCGACATGACGACCTCGATTTAGCAACTCAATAAGTGCCCACGCTGCAAACAAACACAGGAACGGATAAATCGGCAGGAAATAACGGATGGATTTGACCCAGCGCGTCGCCATAAAACAAAAGAAACCCCCAATCCAAACCAAAGGCAGTAAATATTTTTTCCATTCGCCTGGCTTTTTCAGTGATTGGACTGTGGCGGCAACAAAGCCAGACCAGGCAGCCAGCCCCAGGGGAAGGCCCATTCCCCATAAGATCATGTTCACAAGAGGGAAAATAATTGCCGGGCGATCCACCCACTGCTCTGCCGGCGGGCTCAGGATGGCTCCACTGCTATCCAGGCTGGCTAACCTCATGTTCTGAACCCAATCCGGGTTCAAGCGAAAAGTATGGAAATAAGTATCACCTATGGCCGCTCTGAAGCTCATGGGTTGGCAAACGCGGAAGCAGATGATAGCAGCCAGAACCGCACAAAACATCAGTAATATTGCTGCAAAAATGGATTTCTGAACCTGATTACGTTCTTTGATTGAGGTTGAGACAACACTAATAAGAACAGCCACAAAAAGCATTCCCAACAAGGGGAGCAGATTGATTTTTGAAGCCAAAGCCATACCAAATCCAACACCAAACAATAGGTACCATGGGAGAAGACGCCAGTCGATTCGGTTATGTCCATCCTCAGTCTTCCTTGCAGGAGGATGACGGCTGATCATCACCGCTGCCAGCATCGCAAGTGCTGCAAAGAAGGTCGCAAAATTATCCACAGTCATGAAGTGGGATTGTTGGATGGGAAGGACAGCCAGGGAATATAAGATCGCAGCAAGTAACCCCTGCTTGAGACCATAAAGTTTCCATCCGATCAAGAAAATGCAGACAAGTGTCAGGCAATCGACGATAGCTGAGATAGTCCGTCCTAACAAGCGTAACTCATTGTAACCAGTCTGATGAGTAAATTCAGCAATTGCTCGAATAATAACCACAGGCCATTGCCCCCAACGGAAAGCATTGTCGGGTCCGGGGGTGATCAGTTGACCTTCCTGATCGTATTTTTGGTAAGGACTAATTGTCGAGAGGCGAGTATTGAAATAGTCACCAGCGCTTTTTGGAAAACTTAGCTGGGTGATTGTGTTGGTAAGGCCATATTCATCCGGATGAAGGTTAGTGCCTTGGTTCCAATTCCGCCCGATAAAGCGAAACGACACACCCATAAAAATAATTACTATGCTTATAAATAAGAGAACTCTATTGCTAATAGAGTTCATTTTATTCGTGTATTTCGCTTGAGCTTCACCAATTTTTGGAAAAGTCATCTCTGAGGAATATTTACTATTAGTCAGTCATAATAATTAGGATGGAACAATCCTTGCAACCAAGGGAAGCGAGGAGACAACCAAAATGCCAAAGAAACTGTATCTTATCAACCTAAATGATGAAGAACAACAGACATTGTTCGAAATGACCCGAAAAGGCAAAATCAAAGCCCGCCAGATGAAACGTGCGATGATTTTACTGAAAGCGAACGAGGGTTTATCAGATCCACAGATCATGTCAGCCTTAAATGTTAGCCGACCATGTGTAGAACGAATCCGGAAGCGGTTTGTCTTAGGAGGATTGCAAAAAGCGTTGAATGAAGATCCACGGCCCGGACAGAGACGCAAGTTCGATGGTCGAGGCGAAGCTACCTTAATTGCGACAGCTTGCAGCCAGGTTCCAGAAGGACACGAACATTGGACGCTGCGTTTACTGGCAGGAAAGATGGTTGAACTAGAAGTGGTGGACTCGATCTCATATGAAACTATTCGCCGAACGCTAAAAAAAACGAGATAAAGCCCTGGCAAAAAGAAATGTGGTGCATTCCAGAAGCCAGTGCGGAATATGTGGCTTGCA
>CAZINW010000014.1:0-49886 GCA_964540765.1 uncultured Anaerolineaceae bacterium
AGTTTGATTATTCATAAGCCATTTCTCGTGTCTATTTTTCTAGGTAAAGCTCAAAATCCGCTCCCACGTCAAAAGGTGGGTCGATGTAGATCAGATCAATTTTGCCTTTGTACTCTTTCAGCAGGGAAGCCATCACCAGCTTGTTATCCCCCCAGATGAGCATATTGCGGAAGTCATCCCGGTGGGCGGTCTGGGGGTCAAACAGCGAGCCCTGCACCAGCGCTCGCGAACGCGGCTCGTCTACCGTTTCAATCTTCTGCAGGGGCATGGCAGCGCCGGCGATATCCACCTCACGGCGGTTGCCGTACTCATCGTACTTGCCCTCCCAAATCAGCTCCGTGCGGATTTTGGAAAAGGGGTGCGGGTTATCGGGAGCATAGGGTTGAACGGGCATGGGTTCCCTCCTGGATGATTGTGGGTGTGATGAGGATATGATACCACAAAGCCGGGGCGGGAATCTTTATTTAATTGTGATACCCAAATCCATGGTTCCTGGTCACCTGGTGAAGCGCACCACCTTACCAGGTAGATGCAGGCCATGTATGTTCCCGCAACTGAACTGGGACTGATGTACCTGACAGTCACCTTGACCCCAGAAATGAACTGGGGATAAATAAAGGTGACCTACACCTGGTCTCTGGATGAATTCCCGGATGCGAAGCATGCCTTCGGCAAAGAATATCGATCAGGTATCCTGCCTGGCTGCCTTTGCTCTTCTACTGTTTTGTCATCCCTGCTCAATTTTGTTGAACAAACCTGCCTGGTCATTTGCTGAAGAACTGCCTGCGAATATCCGGATCGCGCGCGATGCCAGCTTCAAGGATGTCCATGAGGTTGTCGAAGAGGTCCTGCACGAGCTGATCGTTAAAAACATCCAGCCTGCCTTCGGCGAAATCCTCAGGGCTGAGCTCCATGCGTTTGAGCAGGTAGCGCCCGAAGAAATGGTAAATGATTCCCAACAGGAAGGACACCATGTCCGTGTCCACCCAGGGAGCCACGTCCTCATGCAGGATGCCCTGGGAGAGAAAATCGTTAAAGTAGAAGGCACCACCTCCATGGGGCTCCCCCTCCTGGTCAGACAGGAAGGGCAGGTCTTCCACGAAGGAGCGACAGGTGATCTTTGCCAGCTTGGGATGCCTTACTTCAAAGAGAAACGCCAGTTGGAGCATCCAGCGCAGGTAATCGAAGGTGTCCAGCGCTTTTTCAGCAGGCTTCACCTGGCTGACAAGCGCCCCCTTTTGCTGATTTGCCAACTTGAGCAGATGCTGGTAGAGGTCTTTTTTGCCTGCAAAATACTGGTAAAAAGAGCCCTTGGCAATGCCGGCACGCGCGACGATGGCTGAAATGGAGGCGCAGGTATAGGGGTTGGCTGCAAATTCATCAATGGCAATCGCCTCGATGTGGGCGCGTTTGTCATCCGGCAGGTTAAAGAAGGTCTGTTTTGGCATGTTCTTCCTTGCAAGTCAATTCGAGATAGTGATGTGACCAGGTGGTCATATTCTATAATGAAAAGCGCTTTCCGTCAACGGTGAGTTTGAGTTTTGCTGTATTTTAATCCAAATGATCGTGTATAATGGAAGCGTTGTTGCCATATCGCACTGGGATGCAGAAATCATATTTTATTCGAGAAAACCAGAAGATGTGAAACATGAAACAATTAAAACGAACGATCCTTGTTTTGGGCTGTCTCTTCGCCCTGGTGGTAACCAGCGTGGCATGTAGTGCAGCAGTCTCTGATGACCCCGAGGGGCAGGCGCAACTGGAGCAGACCGGGGCAGCTCTGCAAACCACCCAGACAGCCCTGGCAGACGCGCTCACTGCCGCTGCCCCAACATCAACCCCTCTCCCGCAGCCGACCGACCTCCCAACCAGCACTGCCACCCAGATACCGACCATGGCAACACCGCCAAAATTGAGCATTGAAGAATATGTTCTGGCAAGCAGGGGATCTGAAGGGATGAATTTCATCCCTGTTGAAGGCACGCTGGATGAGGTTTTGAGCAAACATCAGGATGAGAGAGCCAAACAACTCTCAACCAACCCGCCCACGGATGCAATAACCTTGGGAGAGGACAAGCTGACTGCGACAGCAACCATTTCGGATGACAAAGTCACTGTACAAGTCTTTCGCAATGATGAACCGATTTACACTGCCGCTGTCGGGGACGCAACGCCCATCTCCCCTTTGCGAGGATTATGGGTATCTGACAGCCATTGGATACTGGAAGTTGCCCATATTGCCGAGAAAACTGACACGTCAAATGTGACCACCTACGATATTTTGGGTGAAGTCATTCAGGATGGCGTTTCCATGAACGCGCAGTATGGGTATGAAGAGACCTTTGGCTTTCAACTGATCAAGGGCAGACCCTTCTATTTCTTCAAGAAGGATGGACTAATAGGTATTTCTTATAATGAAGAGGCAACTTCATTGGAATACACCGCTATTCCGCATTATGGGTGTTGCAGCGCAGCGGCATTCAATCCCAGAAGCGCTGAAAACATGGTGGCATTTTTCGCTTCGCGTGGTGAGGTGGAGTATTATGTGGAAATTGGCGTTTTTGAGTAAAGCCTGACCCAAAATCATTTTGCCAATTAACGGACGGGGTGCGATCATGGCATCCCTGTGGATTAACCACCAAGAGGAGTCAAAATGAAAAGTTATCGCAAAGAACTGTGGTTCAACATTCCCACCCGCCGGGCGTTTGTCAATATCACCCCGCAGGTCAATGCAGCTCTGCATGGAAGCGGCATCCAGGAGGGATTGATATTGGTGAATGCCATGCACATCACGGCATCCGTCTTCATCAATGATGACGAGGACGGGCTGCACCAGGACTACGAAGCCTGGCTGGAAAAGCTGGCACCACATGCTCCCATTAGCCAGTACCAGCACAACCGCACCGGGGAAGACAACGCCGACGCCCATATCAAGCGCCAGGTGATGGGGCGCGAGGTGGTGGTGGCTGTCAGCGGTGGGCAGTTGGATTTTGGCCCCTGGGAGCAGATCTTCTATGGTGAGTTTGACGGTGGGCGTCGCAAGCGCGTGCTGGTCAAGATCATCGGGGAGTAAAGAGAACTTAAAGTTGAAAGTCTCAAGCTGAAAGCAAGACAACAGGTAGGGTGCGTTCCGCAATTGAACGCACCACCCTGTCAACAAATCACTCCACAGCAATGAATAAATATTTTTGGTGCGATCAAAAGAAAATCGCACACACACAATAACTCGCAGGGTATGCTCCGGTTGCGAGCGCACCGCCCTACTCAAAGTTAAAAGCAAAACATTTCACATTACCAAAGTTGAGGATTTAACTCCATAAAAATTTTTGAGGCTGACTTTGGGGTCAACCGCTTTGCATATTATTCTTCTTCTGTTGGCTTTGGCTCGAGGTCGATCACAAGATCAGGTTCATCTGGCATTGCCTCATTTGAGACTGGCTGTTCAGCCATTTTTTGCTTGCTCTTTTCCAGAAAGTAATAGACCAATGCTGCTGCGCCTGCAATGGTGGTTAACCTGCGGAGGGGGTGTTTAAACATGTCATTCTCCTTTCAATATTTTCCTCTCTCATTATAAGCCGTCATGCCTGCATCTACGATAGATAATATAAGGTTTTGTTTGGATAGAGGAAATCCCATACGCCTCGTTTTAGTGTATGATTAACCCATGTTCATGCCAACCACCCCTCAAGAATTGGATCAGTTCAACTGGCACAAACTGGATGTGATCCTGATCAGCGGTGATACCTACATTGACAGCCCTTACAGCGGCGCTGCCATCATCGGCAAGCAACTGCTGCACGCCGGCTACAAGGTGGGCATCATCGCCCAGCCGGATATCCTAAGCGGGGATGACATCACCCGCCTGGGTGAGCCGCGCCTCTTTTGGGGCGTGACCGCCGGCTGCATGGACTCGATGGTTGCCAATTTCACTGCGCTGGGCAAGCCCAGGAGGCAGGACGACCACACCCCCGGCGGGGTGAACAAGCGCCGCCCTGACCGTGCCACCATCGTTTACAGCAACCTGATCCGGCGCTACTTCAAAGGGACGGTGCCGATCGTGCTGGGCGGCGTGGAAGCATCCCTGAGGCGCGTGGCACATTACGATTTCTGGTCCGACAGCATCCGGCGCGCAGTGCTCTTTGATGCCAAAGCGGATTACCTGCTCTACGGCATGGCGGATCTCTCGGTGCTCAACCTGGCACGTGCGCTTGACAACGGGTCAGATCCGCATGACCTGCGCGGGCTGAGTTACATCAGCAAGCAGCCCCCAGAGGGTTATTTGATCCTGCCATCATTTGAGAAAGTGACGACAGATAAGCTGGCGTTCATCGAGATGTTCCACAGCTTCTACCGCAATAATGACCCCATCAGCGCGCAGGGGCTGGCGCAGCAGCATGGCGACCGCTTCCTGGTGCAGAACCCGCCCTCACCCACGCTGACACAGGCGGAGTTGGATGCGGTTTACGGGCTGGATTACGAAAATGCCGTGCACCCCTTTTACGCTGCCCAGGGCGAGGTACGCGCCATGGAGACGATCCGCTTCAGCATTCCCACCCACCGCGGCTGCTACGGCGAATGCAACTTCTGCGCCATCGCCGTGCACGAAGGACGCACCGTCAACTGGCGCTCGCAGGGATCCATTATTAATGAAGCCAGGCAGATGACAAAGCGTGACGGTTTCAAGGGCATCATCCAGGACCTTTCCGGTCCGACCGCCAATATGTACGGCTTTGAGTGCCACGTCAAGCAGATGCGCGGTGCCTGCCCTGACAAGCGCTGTATCTACCCTGAGATCTGCCCACTGCTGCCCATCGATCACGCCCCCCAGACCGAGCTGCTGCAGGCATTACGCAAGCTGGATGGGGTGCACAAGGTATTTGTGGGCTCAGGGATGCGGCATGACATGGTCATGGCAGATGGCAACCACGGCCCGGCTTATCTCCAGGAATTGGTGGCACATCACGTCTCGGGTCAGCTCAAGCTGGCGCCCGAACACACCCAACCTGGTGTGCTTAAACGCATGGGCAAGCCGGGTCCCAACAGCCTGCTGGCATTCAAGAAGCGCTTTGATGCCCTCAGTGAGACGGTGCGTAAAAAGCAGTTCCTGAGCTATTACCTGATCGCTGCCCATCCGGGCTGCACAGACGCAGACATGCTCGCGCTCAAGCAGTTTGCCAGCCAGAAGTTGGAGGTGCTGCCTGAGCAGGTGCAGATCTTTACGCCCACGCCCTCCACTTATGCCAGCCTGATGTATTATACTGAGATGGATCCCTTCACGGGTGAAAAACTCTTTGTTGAGAAAAATCCTGCCCGAAAAATGCGCCAGAAAGCCCTGATCACCGGCCGAAGGAAGCCCCAGCGCGAACCCGAGGCATTCCAAAAGAAGTGATCCGCATATCCTTATTGCCAAAGAAAGGAAAACATGCCTGATAATATCCTCCCCATAATCGTTATATTTGCTGCACTGATGATTGCAGCAGCATGGATGATCCGCAATATTAAAAAGGATCGCGTGAAAAAAGAGATTGTACAGCAACAACCCTGCCAGTTGCCTTTCCCTCAACACATGGACCGCCCAGGCTGCCCGAAGCCTGACCACGTCAGCCAGGAGGCGATGGATGCAGCCGTAAAGAAGGCGTATGGCGAGTGGCTGGCAACTTTCATGCTGGCTGACTTTACTCCCGGCAGGGCATTCCTGCGCATAGGTGTTGAGAAACGCTTCATGAAGTACCAAGTGCTGGCAACATCCGTGGGGCAGGGGTATGCCATGCTGATCAGTGCGCTTTTCGCCGGCAACGACCTTAATGCCCAGGGGCGTTTCGATCGCTTGCTGACCTTTTGCGATGCACACCCCAGCGCGGGGCATCCCCACTTGATGTCCTGGCAGGTCAGCCCGGATATGACCGTCTCCAAAGCGCTGGCATCCTTCAGCCAGGGGGACATGCTGATCGCCTACGCCCTGCTGATGGCTGACCGGCAGTGGGGCTCAAAGGGTGATTACAACTATCACGCCATCGCGCTCAAGATCGTCCAGGCACTCAAAGCAGAGTGCATTCACCCCGAACTCTTTCACATCCTTTCCAGTAACGAGGTCAAGGCGGATGACGAAGCACGCTGGATGAGCACCCGTAGCGCGGATGTGGCACCGCTCTTCTTTACGGCATTCCAGCATATCAGCTATGACGACGCATGGAACACGATTGGCAGCAAGATGCTCGCGTTGCTTGAAGGTGCAGAGAGTCTTCCAGGTGCTTTCATCAGGGTTGATCGGGATGCTGATGCAGAAATGGATGAGGTTTTTGACCGCGAAAGTGCCCCGCTCCTCTTCCACCTGGCACTGGCAGCGCTCTTCGCAGAGGATGCATCTGCCCAGAACGTCCTCACGCGCATGGCAGGCACCCTGAAAGCAGCCAACCCGGATGGCAGGTTCGTCAGCGCTTACAGCCTGGAGGGAACACCCCAATCCAAAGAGAGCGACCTTTCAATTCAAGCAGGCATGGCTGCTGCTGCCATGTGCATGGGAGACCAGCCCTGGCTTAACCTGCTCTGGGATCAACTGTGCGCTGCCAAGGTGGAGCGCAATGACCCGGCTGGCAGCACGCTGCGGTTGATGGCGCTGATCCTGCTGAGCGGCAACTGGTGGCAAGCCTGAAGAATTGAGGTTTGATCAGGAAGGGTCGTACGCATCCTGCCCACCCGTATTGCATCCTTATGCAAAATGCATGAATATTGAAATTTTCTTTTGATTCTTGCTATACTTAACACATGGCTGAACTCAATTTAAAGGAAAGCTACGTGGTGGATTCTGAAGGCAGGCGGGTGGGCGTCTTGCTCAGTCTCACAGCCTACAATGAGCTGATAAACCGGCTGAAGGAACTTGAAGCCTTCCGCGCTGCCAATGACGTCAGCCTGGTGGATGAGTTGATGCAGGAAGACAGACTCAGAAAGACAGAGATACCCGTGGCGAACTTCCGTCCCCGCCGCGGACCCGGGGGAATGATCGTGATATAAAGTTGAAGAGTCGGGTGGTCATGATCAATCCTCGGCTCATCCCATACATAAACCCGCTGCACAGACCGGGGGAAGGATCATGATCTAGTCCAGGTTCAACTACTGAATGGTTTCCGCATCAATGATGCACTGTTGCATTAAAATCCAATTATTCCATTATGTAACAGCCTTGAATGGTCACAAATGCAATCGTGCATGCACCTGCCTGACTGCTGTCATATCCATTTTTTCAATTTCCCTGTCATAGGTCAGGTAGCCATTGACCTCGATCTCGACATCTGTGGTTTGGGTGTAAATGGCGGCTGCCAGACCTTTGGGAATCAGCGGGATGAGCTGTTGATTCAGCAGATCCAGGTATCCTTGAGTTAAGGCCTCGCGGCTCTCGTAGAACCGATAGCCGAATTTTGCCTCCTGGTCCCATAGATGCCCGGGGATCTGAAGACTGTAACCGCCAAACTCTGAGATCACAAAGGCGCGATTTTTATTCTTCCTGGGAGTATGCAGCTTCTTGACATACACATGCCGGCTGATAAAATCACCGCCCCCCTGATCAAACCAACCAGAGGCATGATCAACCAGACGGGTCGGATCAAGACGTCGGACAAAATTAGCCATCTCCTTGGCATGGAACTGCCCCCAGCTTTCATTGAACGGCACCCAGACTGCAATGCAGGGAAAGGATTTAAGGTGATCGATCATCTGATGCAATTCCGCCTTAAAAAACTCCCGATTATCTGAATGCCGCCTGCCAAAGCGCTTCAGGAGAACGCGGTCACTGCGCCTATACCCAAGTGCCAGGGAGAGGGTTGCCTGCCAGGGTCTGTCAGGGATGCCTCCATTGGGCATGTCCTGCCAGACGATCATCCCCAGCCGGTCGCAATGATAATACCAGCGGGCAGGTTCAACTTTCACATGTTTGCGTATCATATTACAACCAATCGACTTGGTAAACTCAATATCGGAGATCATGGCAGCTTCACTGGGCGGGGTGTACAGCCCATCGGGGAAGTAACCCTGATCCAAGGGACCGAACAAAAAGAGAGGTTTGTTATTGAGAGCAAAGCGCAGGCAGCCCTGTTCATCCTTCACAAGGCTGAATTTCCGCATAGCCGTGTAGCTTTTGACTCTATCAAGAACCTGCTGTTGATAGTAAAGGATGACCTGCAGATCGTACAGGTGTGGTGATTCTGGAGACCAAAGCCCAGGTTTATCGATGTGAAGTTTAACTGCAGCACCAGGGACGCATGCTGCCCGGGCGACGATCTGATCCTGATCCAAAAGTATGATCTCATTGGAATAAGCTGGTGTGTCGACTGACTCTGAGAGAATCACTTGAACCATAATGGAGGCATCGTCAATATTCGGTGTTGAAATGACTTCCTTGATAAACACCCGCGGCAGGGACTCGAGCCAGACAGTCTGCCAAATGCCGGAGATGGCAGTATACCAGATGCCACTCGGATGTAGGACTTGCTTGCCGCGCTCTTGAAGTCCGCTGTCGCTTGGGTCGATGACTGACAGGATCAATTCATTTGCACCTGGTGTTAGGGCGCCGCTGATATCAAATGAGACTGGCAGGTAACCGCCCTTGTGTTCACCGATCACCTGCCTGTTGATCCAAAGTTTACAAGCGAAGTCGACTGCTCCAAAATGGATAAGAACATGCTGTTGATGCCAGGCTTCCGGGATTGTGAACTCCAATCGGTACCAGAGGGTCTCATCAGGCAGAAGGGTTTTATGCACTCCTGATAATTCTGATTCAAGGGGGAAAGGGACTAGGACCGTACCATCGTACTCACTGGGAAAGCCTTCCCCTTCCGGTCTGATGGCATATTCCCAAGTGCCATTGAGGTTTTTCCAGTGCTCCCGCCTCAGCTGTGGACGGGGGTATTCGGGCAAGGGGATTGGCTGGTCAGGCTGCCATTTTGTTCTCATTTCCATGCCTCCGTCACATTGACAAATACGATCATTTCAGATTTCCCGCGATTTCCCCAAAGAAAATAGGGGATGAATGTGAGGTGTTGACCTGAAGTACTCAGTGCCTTGATCTGGAACATTCCTCCCATCAGGTCTGTTGGCTGCTCAATCCTTAAACTTTTGGCGTCCAAAACAGTAGAAAAAATGTCGGTGCTGCTGTTGTCAATACTTTCGAGGCAATACACGAGAGGCCCGCGGATCACCGCTGTTTTTCTCTTGGCAGATTTAACCTTCGGATGTGTATAGTATAACTGGATTGGAAGGTCAAATTCCAAATTTATTTCATCATTGTCATGGATATCGGAACTGATCTCCAGCCAGGCTGCCTTTTGTGGGTCAAGATGATGAGGCGTACAAGGTTTGACTTCATTGACCAGCCTCTCATTGATAAATATTTTCATCCCTGACGACCAGGAGGGCTGGCGCAAGTTGAGTTTGAAAGATTTACCGGATTGGTTATGGATTTTGATCTTTACCTGCCCATGAAAGGGAAGAGCGCTGATGATTTCTACAGCGACTTTTCCTTCGCAGGCATCGAAATCATGCTGGCTGCTGATGTACTGATGAATAAAAATGGTATCCTGGCCAAAAGAAAGGATATCTTGTTGCAGAGTGACAAGCGTGCGGGAGAGATTGGACGGGCAGCAGGGCACCGCATACCAGGGTCTGCGCTCAATTTCGCCGTGGGATGCAAGCGGGTTGTTATAGATATAGGTCTTTCCATCCACACCCATCCCGACCAGGGCTGCATTGTAAAGCTGCCATTCAAACAGGTCACTGTAACAAGCTTTACCTGTCAAATGCGCCATCTCGCGGTTCCAAAAGAGAGATCCGAGCGCAGCACAAGTCTCAGCATAGGCAAATTCAGGGTCGAGTTCATAATCCCGACCAAAACCTTCAATTTCAGGCAATGAGCCGATCCCGCCGGTAATGTACATGCGTTTTTCAACCATGTGCTGCCAGCTTTTTTCAAGGCTTTGACGATATTTTGCCTCACCGGTTACCATGTCAGCCTTGGCGCAAGCAGTCTTCAGATAGGCAAACCTTACTGAATGTCCAACGGGTTCAAATTGCTTCCCTACAGGCTGATGCTGCTGCATAAGTTTCCCGGAGAGGGCACTGATCGCCCAGCGCAAACGGGCATTGGCTGGTTTCTTTGCGACATTATCGGGCGGGAGCACATGCACAGGCTGTTCTGGGTGCAGGTTCCTGTAGATGGCTTCCTGGGACTTCACATATTGCAACCTTTTATTGCTGTTACGAGATTGGTGTAAAAGGGATAGACCGAAGAAGGGCTGCCTGCCGCGCATTTCAAGGAATTGTTCAGCGATGCCCAGATATTTCTTTTGATCAGTGACCTCATATAACCGAAAAAGGGCGATTTCAATTTCCTCATGACCGGGTGTAAATGCAGACCCCTTTCCTGCAAAGTCCTCAACGATCCGGTCGGCTGCCATACAGGTGATCCTGAAAAGATCACTATCCCCAAATGCGTTGAAATGGGATACCCCTGCTTCGATCAGGTGACCGTGACAATAGAGCTCATGCTCAATTTGCAGGTTGACCCAGCGCCTGCCTGGAAATAGGATTTGGTTATAGGTGAAAAGGTAGCCGTCAGGGTCCTGGGCTTTCTTAAGCAATTCAATAAATGGGTTGATCAGCAACGCCAAATGCGCATCAGGTTGTGATGCAAGGATCAGGGAGGCAGCCTCCAACCATTTATAGGCATCTGAATCAGCAAAGAACCAGCCGGTGCGGAAAGCCTCTTTTTTCTCCGCCAGGATGCGAAAATTATCAATGCAGCCAGATTTTTCAAGCTCTTCCCACTGGTGAAAAACAGCTGCATTGGCATTGACTTCCTGCCAGTACTCCCAGAAGCCGGAAGTGATGCGGGAATCAGGAGACCGCAACGCTCTGCCCCTTGCGTTCTTTCATGAACGCCAAAGGAATCAGCGCCAGAAGAGAAATCAGGGAGCCAACCTGGAAAATAATGGGAACTGGGATGAAACCAGCCTCGCCATTGGTCACCGTTGGTATACCGTAATTCTGGATCAAACTTGAACCGATGGCCGGGCCAACCACCATGGGAATGGCGATCCAAAAGATCATGCGGATGCCAAGGAATTTGCCCCTGTTTTCTTCAGGCAGCAGATCTTTCAGCCAGGCAACCGATGCAATGCTGGCTGCTACAGAAAAAGCCTGCCAGATAAAGCCTGTGAGCGCCAGCAAGGGCAGGCTGCTCACAAGCGAAAGCAGAATGCCTCCCAAGCTGCTGAGCACGAGGCCAATGGCAATCATGGGCTTTTTCTTCCAGCGGTCAACCAGCATGCCAAAGGGAATGGCGACGAGCGCAGAACCAACCATCACTGCTCCGCCAATGATGCTGAATTCGGATTTTGTGACACCAACATAATTTTCAAGATATACGATCATATAAGGGAAGGATACTTCCATGCCAGTGCTCGAGGTCATGATGACAAGCAATAGGATAAAGAGGCTTTTGTTCTGTTTGAGAGTCTGGATGCTGAAGAGCTGGGAAAACTCCTTCCAAAAAGGAATTTTATGGGCAGTTGTTTCTTCTGGAATGGGTGCATCTTGCAGGAACAATCCAGAAATGAGACCAACCAATACAACAATGGCACCCAGAGAGTAGAAGAAAACGAAATAGCCAAATGCATCAATCAACATTCCGGCAGCAACCATGGCGACAATCTGAGCCAGGAAAACACTCAAGTTGAGGACACCTTCCACCCGGCCGCGTGTTGACGGCGTGGCAACATCCACTGTCCAGGCGTTGAACGCAGCATCATTGGCTGTTGAACCGAAGAAAGTCATTACTGAATCTGCCACAACGACCATGATGACAGCCAGGGATGAAGTTTTTATGTATGCGACTGTCGGGAATAGCATGGTGGAAATGCCCCAGAGAATATATCCAAACAGGATAAATGGCCGCCTGCGTCCCATGCGGGAGCGGGTGCGGTCGCTCAAGGTGCCCATGATGAGGGTGGTCAGGGTGGCGGTAATGGCACTGGCAGCCACCATCCATGCCACCGGGCGGGGATCGGGTGTGATAGTGTCATACACGAAGGTGTTGAACCAGGAATTTTCAACAGCCCAGGCAATTTGTCCCGTAAGGGCGAGCGCCAGCATGACGATCCAAGTGCGGATGGTGATGGGTTTGGATTGGTTTTTCATGGATCTCCTTATGATGCAAAACTTGGTTATTATCTTATTGGCTATTTATCCTTGAGGGGATCAAAATCCAGTTGGCAGGTGTCAATCTTGGCTGCTTGTAAGAATTCAACTGCATTTTCATCCATCCGGTAGGCGACACGGTAGACCAGGCGGGTGACGCCGGCATTAATCAGTACTTTGATGCAGCTGATGCACGGGAAATGGGTTACATAACAGGTGCAACCGCGCGTGCTGACGCCATGCAGTGCTGCCTGGATGGTGGCATTGGTTTCTGCATGGATGGTGCGAATGCAGTGTCCGTCAACGAGAAGATGACCAATTTCGTCACAATGAGGTTGCCCTGCAGGTGAGCCGTTGAAACCTGTGGTGAGGATGCGCTTATCAAGAACGAGGACGCGTCCCACAAACGCACGGTCGCAGGTGCTGCGTTCAGAAACAGCATAAGCAACTTTCATAAAATACGAATCCCAATCAGGCCGCATCGTTTATTCTCTTAGACCATAATGATAGCACAAGTTTTGTGTATGAAAGTGTTTTTTATCAAAACTGGCGTTAATTACGGAGAATTATCCTAGGGAGTAGCTTACGCTGAGAAATAGCCGTCACCAGACCTCCCAAAAAAGAATTGGAGGTTTATGTGTGCCTGCCATGGGAAAACACAGCCATACAGAAAAGCTGGGGATAAATGGGGTCACCCCTACGGAAAAATCGAGGTGTGTCTCCGTCCCCATGGTGGGGGGATGCATGCCTCCCTTACTACGTTTGGGGAGTATATGTAAAGTGGCTCGCAAAAACTACGAAAACTGGCGGGGGTCCGACTCTATTGATCCCGGGCTCATCGCATGCACATCCCCGCCGCGGACCCGGGGGAATGATCGTGATACAAAGTCAATTAGTCATTAGCCGGGTAGGGTGCGCTCCGCCTTTGAACGCACCATTTTATTGTTGCCAAAGATCGCACGCTCTGCGTCCCTCGCTTTGCGTCCCTTTGGGATTGGGATTGGGAACGGGAACCAAAAGTACGGGAGGTTATGAGGGCGACCCATGCCCCCTAAGATGAAGGCATTCACTCCAATTAATCCCACAGATAAACAATTTTTACTGCCAAATTACAAAATGAAAATAACGATTCCATCAAATTAAAAAATCGCGATCTTTTCTTCCTTTCAATCAAAAATATCCCACGGCAACATTTCTTAATGGATAATTTTGATTTTTTGCAGTTCTTCCAGTTTTATTACAATACTATCGTTGGCATAAGTTCTTTCCGGGAGAACTACCAAAGAATTAACTTCATCGTTCGATATAGGGAAAGGTGCTTTGTGCCATACTCCAGCTTTAAGGGCAATTATTGTTCCTTTTGGGACAATAAAAGCTTCTGTTTTCTCTTCTGAAAAAACTTTATTTGTGGAAGGTGAGACAAATATGATTACATCTCCATCCAAAGGTAAAAGTACTTCAACTGCAGAAGAGTGCTGCTCCACTTCATCAATGATCATCTCTCTATAATTGGTTTTTACCACAGAATATCCATTTACAAATGTCCCGGAAAAAACACTGATCATATCCCGGAAGAAAATTATTGGAGGCTCACCAATTTTCTCAGTATTTGCATGGAGTAAATCGGCAAATTGTCCGTATTCCCGGAAGTCATTTAGATCAAGCTGCTTGGCTCTAATTATTTGCATATTTCTGTTCTTCCATTAAATCTACGGATAAAGGATCGCTAATTTACAGAAAAGGTCTTCCAAAATAACGCGAACATCCATATTGTTATAGACACGAATTGGTCGGGCATTCTCTCTTGGAAAATAGAACATGTCTTCGGATATCACAGGAGCTGAAATATAATCATAGCAAAAACGTTGTTCATTGAGAAGCAACCCTGTGACTGTCATATCACATATTGTAAAGATCTCGGTCATTGGCCAGCCATTTGCATCAGCCATGGTCAAGAATTCTGTAAGCTGATTAAACAAATAATTGCCAATTTCTCCACGTGGCTGTAACTTCACCTGCAATTCCGCTAAACTCACGCTGGGTTTATCGTATACTTTGGTCGGGATTTGCCAGATTTCCGCAGTAGATGAAAACAAAACATTGGCTGCGCCAATATCGTTAACCAAGTTAAATTCTCTTCCTCCCGTGGGATAGGTCGCACCACCATTCCAAACCACAACAATTTTGTCAGCGATTTCAGGTTTTATCAATAACGCAGAGGCAACATTTGTCAGAGGACCCAGCACAGCAATATAGATTTTTCCATCATTACATTTTTCAACCTCATCGATGATAAAGTCCACACCATCATTTCGTTGTGGAGCATACCACTTAAAAAAAGCCGGCTCTTTGGTTATTGAAATATTCGTTTTGCTACCTTTGATTGCTTTGACTTTTCCTTCCAGACCCATGTGCTGCAAGACACGTAATACTTCTTCAAAACTGGCTTCCATGGAATCCATGATTCGTTCGTGTCCAAAATGAGTTGCAATGATCCCCCGAATATCAAAACTCGGGCTTATCAATGCATGTACAATTGCAAAAGGATCATCAGCCTCATTCTTGGCATCAGTATCAATGATCACTTTTTTTACTCTGGATGAGGGAATACGATATTGATATTTATTAAAGTCCATTTTTTCTCCTAACATTTTCATCAGATCAGCCTTTCATTGCACCAGCAGTTAATCCTTCGACAAAACCGCGTTGTGCAATTATGTAAATTATGATCACTGGAATAGTGATAATGGATAATGCTGCAAAGAGCACAGGGAAATCCACTCCATGCCTGCCAGAAAAGTTCGCTAATGCAACCGGAAGGGTTCGGAGATCTTCGCTGGTAAGCATCATATTAGCAAAGAAATACTCATTCCAAAAGCCCAAACCACTAAAAATAATTTGTGTGACAATACCTGGTTTGGCAAGCGGCAAAATAATTTTTGTAAAACATTGAAATCGATTGCACCCATCAAGCATTGCAGCTTCTTCCAAACCTTTTGGCAGGGAAATAAAGAACGCCCGCATGATAAATACGCCCATAGCTATCGATCCAGACACATATATCAAGATCAGACCTAAATGAGAATTATTGAGGTGCAATGCCAATGCAACTTGAAATGTTGGTATACCCAAAACCCCTCCGGGGATCATAATTCCCAATAACAAAAAGGAATAGATCAACATCCGTCCTTTAAAGCGAAGTCTGCCGATCGCATAAGCAGCAAAACTGTTGATTGGAATCATAAGTAATATTGAACCAGCGGTCACAATAACACTGTTTAAGAATTTTTCTCCCAATTTTCCTTGTTGCCATGCAGTGATGTAATTATTAAAATTCGGTTTTGATGCAAATCCCCAAATATTTGTATAAAACTCATTACTATCTTTTAAGGAACCTGCAAACATCCATATTAAAGGATATATACAAATAACAAAGAAAGCTACCAAAATCAATATCAGTAGTAATGACCCAAAATGCTTTTTAAGGAATTTCATCGATGGTTCTCTCCGTTATTCATAGACATCATCTTTGGTCATCATGCGTAACTGCAAGAAACCAAAAATAAAAACTGTAAGGAACAGAATTGCGCTCATGGCACTCGCTTTACCCATGTTCGAATATTTAAAAGCAATCTTCATGATATAAGTAAGCGATACTTCTGTATTATGGAAAGGCCCTCCTCCGGTCATAATGCTTACGATATCGTAGTTCGATACAAAACCACCCGTAATAGACATCAGCACATTTACAACGATGGTACTGTTTAACTGAGGGATCGTGATATAGAAAAATCTTTGCAAAGCATTTGCACCGTCAATTTCAGCTGCTTCATACAAATCTTTTGGGATCGCCTGCAAACCGGCTATATAGAGTACCATATGATATCCTGTCCACTTCCAGATATCAACCCAAATCACACTGAATAATGCATACTTGGGATCGCTGAGCCAGCCCACGATCATGCTCTCCAGACCCAATTTTGTCAGCAATGCATTTAAGAGCCCAAAGGTAGGGTTATAAATCCAAACCCAGAGTAAGCCTATAACAATATAAGACATTGTTACAGGCATGTAAATACCGGTGCGAAAAATTGTGTTAAATGGAATTTTCTTAACCAAGATAAATGCGAGAAACAATGCCAGGATATTTTTTACAACTGTGACTGAAATTGCATAAACAAATGTATTTTTCATGGATTGCCAAAAAACATTGTCAGCCAAAATAAATCGATAGTTATTTAGTCCAATCCATTCCATTTCACCGAAACCGTCCCATTTGTGAAGGCTTGTCCATAATCCGGTGAAAAAAGGTATTATTACAAAAGCAGTAAAAAGGAGAATTGCTGGTAAGCACATTAAATATGGAAACAACTTATCCAATAAATGATTAATCTTCTTCATAAGTTCTCTTTCTGCAACTTTGCCACACAAAATTCTCCAATCCAGTGAAAAAATTTGTAATGTTCCTGTTGTATTAAGTCCTGTCAATAAAAATGGCACCGGCCATCCCGATAAAGCACAACTGTAAAAGCGATTCCTATTCTCAAGAATTGCTTTTTATATTCACCAAAGCTGTTGCAAATTCTCCGGAAAATAAACAGTAGTTATGTCGTAAAGGCAGGCCGGTGTTTTTCATAAACTAATTCATTTCATATATTGGGTAAGATCCGGAATGAAAGAAGGAGTAATATCTTCCAGCTGCGAATCTGTAAAGTTGTTCCACCAATCATATATATAATTTTTTTCAATGACAACTGTATCGTACGATTCTTGAACCATAGCCGCAGCTTCTTCACCTGTAATCGTGCCGGCTATTACGGCAGGAATCGCCTGGCAAAACGCATCGTTGACCTCTGCTGGCCATAACCAATCCAGATAAACAGATGTATGCGGAACAATGATTTCGTTCAATTGTTTGCTTATTTCTGATTCTCCAGTATCCACGTCTTTGAAGACCTTGAATTTCGTTGGACCATTTGCAGTTAAGATTCTTCCTGCATTTTCAGCACGAGTAAGAAACTCTATCAATCGCATTGCATTCTCCAGATGGGATTCATCAATAAACGAGGGAATAAAGAGACCACCGTCTCCAACACCAAATGCATGTTCAGAATAAGCATTTTCAGTCATAAGAGGAAATTCCATTATTCCGATGTTAATATCCGGATTCGCTGCTTCTATATAAGGAATATAGCCGTCGAGTAAAAATAGCATTGCAACTTTTTCTTGCGCAAAAGCAGCAATCATTCCGTCCGTGTTTGTATCAAAGCTATCAGTAGACATCACGCCTTCATCAAACAGTTGCTTAATATAATTAAATGCATTGACTTCCATTTCTCCTGTGAATTTTTTCTCACCGGTCAAAAAGGCTTCCACATTTTTCACGGATTGATTTCCTGTAGCTTGTGCATAAGTATCAAAATACATCATTGGCCAGGCCCAAGAATCTTTCCCATGGATCATCATGGGAGTAATTCCCTTCTCTTCTCGGATAACTTTTGACACTTCAACAATTTCTTCAAAAGTCTTTGGCACTTCTAAGCCTAGTTCATTAAAGATATCAGTGTTGTAAATCATAGTGGTACAGCCACCATCAGCAAGTGGCAGTATCCACAACTTACCGCCCATAATGCTACTTTCCAAAATGCCATCCTCATAGCGATCGACTAAACCTGCCGCCAGATCAGTTAAATCCATCACCATGCCACCGGGACCCAAGGGGGATTGAACCAGACCAACGCCAGTAACACCAACATCAACTGGATCTCCGGCTAATTTTGCCGCAGTTAGTATTTGAGGATATACATCCCAGGTCCCTTGATATCGAGCATCAACTTTAATTCCTGTTTCAGCTTCGAAATCAGAGAAGACTTGTGCCCAAGCTTCTTCCTGCTCTGGTGATGATAGAGTGGAATTCAGGAAGTAAACAACATTCTCCTCTTGATTTTCTGGTGGCAATTCAGAGGTCGCTTCGGTTTCGGATACTGGAGTGGATGTTTTGCATCCAATAGTTCCAAAGAGCAGGACCAAAACTAAAATTATGTGACTAAACTTTCTTAAATTCATGTTTGTATCTCCTTTTTTTTTAAAACATTTTGACGATTTGATCATTAGTTACCATAAATTCCTTATGTTCGAATCAATTAATTTAAGGGAGTCTCTTTTTTTATGAACTCCAAGGTTTCCAATCGATCAGGAATTGATATTTGTGCCCCGATGCGAGTCACTGCCAGGGCTGCCGCTGCAGATGCATATAGCAGTGCATCAGGCTCAGATTTTCCTTCGAGAATTGAGGCAGCGTAAGCACCTACAAAGGTATCGCCCGCTGCAGTTGTATCGACAACTTTTACTTTAAATGCCGGTTGGTAGAGGCGAAGAATATTATTCACAAAAACCGCGCCTTCTGACCCAAGGGTAATGATTACGGATCTCACACCTGATCCATGCAAATAGGTGGCTGCATCAAACGCAGTTTTCTGGTCCAAAATGGTAATACCACTTAAAGTGGAGCCTTCTGTCTCATTAATAATAAGCACATCCAATTTTTTTAGAATTTCCAATGGGATCGCATAGATCGGTGCTGCGTTCAGGATGACCTTGATGCCATTCTGGTGTGCTTGCTCTACGACCTTGTGAACCGTCTGGAGTGGAATCTCATGCTGCAACAAAATCATGTCGGAATGGGATATGTCTGCCCATAATTCTTCTATGAACGAAGTTGAAACCAGAGCGTTTGTACCGGGCACAATAATAATGCGATTTTCTCCATTTTCCTCTACAATAATGGCCGCTGTGCCGGTCGAGATATCCGGTAATACCTGGACACCGCTCGTATTCACACCAGCTTCCGTAAGCGATCCCAGTAAGGCCGGTCCAAAAGCATCCTGACCGACACAGCCAATCATATGGGTGGATGCACCTGCCCGACTGGCTGCCACAGCTTGATTGGCGCCTTTTCCACCAGGGATAAGGTGACAACTGGTGCCAGCGATTGTTTCACCCGCCAGTGGTACACGGGGAGCACGTACCACCAGGTCCATATTTAAACTACCAATAACCGTAATCTCATGCATTATGATGCCCTCATCATGCTTGTGGATTCCCTTACAATAAGTTTTGCCGGTAATATGACCCGCATATTTTCTTCAAGACGATTACCCTGAAGACGTTCGATGAGCAAATTTGTGGCATTTTGTGCCAGTTCGTCAAAAGGTTGTGCAACTGTGGTCAGTGCAGGGGAAACAGCAGAGGCAAGTTCAATATCATCAAATCCAACGATGGAAAGATCAGCCGGTACAGACAAACCAGCCTTGCGGGCAGCAGTCATGGCACCAATAGCCATCATATCATTCAATACAAAGACAGCGGTCGGCTTACAGGGATCTTCGAGTAACTTTTGCATTTCTGTTTCGCCACCTTTAATCTGGAAGTCTCCAACTTTTACCAGATTTGAACGAAAAGGGAGTCCGTATTCATGCAAAGCACGCTTATAACCTTCAACGCGCAGCATACTTGGTGAAAGGTTGTCCGGACCAGTGATGCAGGCAATGCAAACATGACCCAGATCAAGAAGGTGGCGGGTGGCTTCGTAGCCGGCTTTTTCATTATCCAATAAGACGACATCGGCAAGTTCGAGAGGAACATCACGGTCAGCCACAACCACTGGAATTCTATTATCAAGAAAAAGTTGCAGATCCCGCACTTCCCCACCCGCAGAGATGAATATGACCCCATCAACCTGTTTGGCAATTAATGTATGAATATAATTGGTCTGTTTGGCAGGGTTGTTATCGCTATTCCCTAAAATGACGCTGTAACCCTGCTGATAGCCAAAGTCTTCAATCTTACGGGCAATTTCCGCAAAAAAAAGGTTGGATGCGTCCGGGACGATCAAACCTATTGTCTTTGTTTTGCCACTTCGCAAGGAGCGCGCAACATTGTTGGGGTGATACCCCAGCTTGTCAAGCGCAGCAAGAACACGTGATTTGGTATTTGAGCCAACATAACGTGTTTCATT
Source organism: uncultured Anaerolineaceae bacterium (assembly GCA_964540765.1). Classification (GTDB taxonomy): domain Bacteria; phylum Chloroflexota; class Anaerolineae; order Anaerolineales; family Anaerolineaceae; genus CAZJLN01. The sequence continues at coordinate 20,204 of CAZINW010000014.1, forward strand.
GATCACATGTGAAACAGTTGTAAACGAAACCCCTGCCTCTTTAGCTACATCTTTAATCGTTACTCGCTTCATCAGATTCCTTTGCGCAAACGTTTGCGCAATCGTTTACCTAAATTTAACATAACAATAACAATTTGTCAAGGGCTTTTATCAGGGTATTTTATCAAACGTTTTTTATCAAAGCTGGCGTTAATTACGGAGAATTATCCTGGGGAGTAGCTTACGCTGAGAAATAGCCGTCACCAGACCTCCCAGAAAAGAGTTGGAGGTTTATGTGTGCCTGCCATGGGAAAACACAGCCATACAGAAAAGCTGGGGATAAATGGGGTCACCCCTACGGAAAAATCGAGGTGTGTCTCCGTCCCCATGGTGGGGGGATGCATGCCTCCCTTACTACGTTTGGGGAGTATATGTAAAGTGGCTCGCAAAAACTACGAAAACTGGCGGGGGTCCGACTCTATTGATCCCGGGCTCATCGCATGCACATCCCCGCCGCGGACCCGGGGGAATGATCGTGATCTGAAAAAGTCGATAGTCGCTAGAAGAAAAGTTGATAGTCGTTAGTCTCTTGACAGTGTGACTATCGACTATCAGACTTTAATGATCCTCTCCGGCCGGGTGTACAGGTTGAACGAATTCCCGCGCGCATATCCCACCAGCGTGATCCCCCAATGCTCTGCAAGCTCAATCGAATAATCATTCGGCGATGTCAGCGATATGACCAGGGATGACCCAATACGGGCAGATTTTTGCAGCATTTCTGAGCTGATGCGCCCTGTGGAAAAAATGAGGGGTTGGGGAAACGGAATTTGGTTCAGGATGCAATAACCTGCCAATTTATCCAGGGTGTTATGCCTGCCGATATCATCAGACAGAATGAGCATCTTCTTTCCATCACTGATAGCCGAAGTATGCACACCCCGCGTTTCCAGGTATTCCTGTTGGGCTTTCACGAAAGCCTGGAGATGATGGCAGAGTTCATCTGCTGTCAGATGGATATCCTGCAGGTGGGGAATAGGCAAGGCGGGCAGATTAAGGGACGTAACGCCACCGGAGCACCCTGTTGTTTTGAGCCACTGCTTTGGTTTTTCCAGGTTCAGGGTCGTCTTGACTTCAACATATTCACCCGTATCGCACACCTGCACATGCACCAGGTCTGCAGCGGACTGGATGTAGCCTTCATTATAAAGAAAGCCAACAGCCAGGCAGTCCAGCTGATGGGGCGTGCAGAGCATCTCCATCCAGGTCTTGCCATCCACAATGAGGGAAACAATCCTCTCAAGAATGATGCGGGTCTCGCGGATCTCCCACTGACCGGCATTAAATTGATAATACTTGATCGCTTTACTTCGATGATTGTTCATGCTGGTTAAAACCCTTTTTCTTTTTCTTCCTGTCAAAATATTGTAAGACCAAGTCTATCACCGAATTAACGTGACTGGCAAATCAAACCCTCTGCTCAATAAATTGCGAGCTTCTCATTTTAGCATCTCTCTGTTCGCGCCGCGAAGTCCCAGTTGTTTTCTGGGAGTGTCCCCAGTGCGAAGCCTCCCCGTGGGACCGGGCGCAGCGCCCAGCCAGAAGTGCGCATTACCCGACAGTTCGCAGATTGGGTGGAGAGCAGATGTGTGTGAACGTATTCGTTGCACAGTGATATTAACCGATTCAGGCATTCCCGTAACCCAACAATAGCTCAAAGCAAGAAATTTTTGTGCCTTGCAGGGGAGGGTTCGTGCCAACCATTACGTTCATCAACCTTGAAGCAAACTCTCCACTTCTATAGGGATGCATCATACACAATGTAAGCGACAGTAGACCGGAGCCCCACGACTGGGTTGTTGGATTGCGAATGGTGCGGTCAAAGGAATGCCGGCACCCTACAGCTACTATCGGCTACTTACAATACATTGATAATGTGGGAATCCACCCGCGGCAGCATGCACGTGATGGCGTCCATTGAAACCTGGCTGATGCCCTCATTCATCACAGAAACCGTGCCAGACGCAACCCCCCAGCGCGCCACTTCCACCAAGGGCAGATCTTGCGAGAAGGCTGCCACGAGACCTGCCATAAGCGCGTCTCCGGCGCCCGTCACATTGCGGATGGGCACCTTTGGCGGCACTGCCAGGATCATCTCTTTTTGGGAAGCCAGCAGCAGCCCATGCACCCCAATCGTGATCGCCACATACCTGATGCCCGCGCGCAGGAATGGCAGCGCAGCACGTTTACCGTCTTCATGGTTCTTGATGGCAAAACCCACATAGGCTTCCGCCTCCTCAGCATTGGGCTTGACCAGATAGGGTCCCTCGACGCACCCCAGACGCAGAACGTTGTCATTGGCATCGAAGAAAACCCGCACGCCCTTTGCTTTCAACAGGTGGATCAGCCGGGCGAAGAAATCCTCGGGTACATCCTGGGGCAGGCTGCCTGATGCCACCCAGATATCACCTTCCCTGGCATAAGTTTCAGCTTTCTCAAGGAGAGCTTCCACCGCATGCATGGGGATGTGCGGACCGGGTTCATTGGCTTTGATGTACCACTCACCGCCTTCCTCCAGGATGACCGTATTTGTGCGCGTCTCCTCCTCCACCCAGACAAAATCCGTCTGGATGCCCAGCTTGCGCAAGCCATCTTCGAGCATGATGCCCGCACCGCCACCAACCCAGCCAAGCGCCAGCGAGTCATAGTTGAAAACGCGCAGAGAACGGCTGACATTGAAGCCCTTTCCGCCCCAATCCAGGCGCACATGATTGGTGCGCAGGACTTCATTAAAGCGAATCTGCGGGATGCTGATGGTGCGGTCGACGCAGGGGTTGGGTGTGACTGTGATGATCATCTCAGAGAAAGGTAGCCTTTTTTGAAGTTCACTGTGTCAGATCAGCATCGTGAGCGTTGATTTTTTCATCAACCTCTGTGAGGATTTCCTCAACTTCATGCAGGTCTGATACTTCCGGCTCATTGATTTGCGGCGCCTGGGTTTGCGGCTCTTCGGTTTGCGGAAGATCTGGCAGCGGCGCAGAGGGAATTTCAGCCTCTTTCTGCACAGTCTGCTTTCCTTTAAAGAAGTGGCGGGCAAAGATCACATAGATTCCGAAACAGATCAGGCATCCGCCCCAGAGGAAGTTGGGAGCCAGGTTATCGCCGGAAAGGTCGAATGCTTTTTCAAAGAAGGCGCCCAAGAGCAAGTATAATGCCAGACCAAAGCCGATTAGTACGCCTGCCCAGGGGTAAAGCTCTCTATCGCGATTGGCATAACCCAGCATCCACAATCCACAGCCCAAACCGACAAAGAACAATGCCCAGATGTAAGCCCAGGTGGACCATGCTCCGAAGAGGTTTTGGAAGAGCAGAATCAACCCCAGGGTGATGAGCAGGCAGCCGGGAATGGCAAGGGCGGCGATGGTTTTGCGGGAGCTGAGAATACCGATCAGCAGGGGCAATCCGAGCAGGACAAGAGCCAGTGGCCAGTAATGCGTCATGAGCGGATAGCCGGTGATGCGATCCACCAGGAAGGCAATCCCGATGAGGATGACGGCTATCCCCAATAAGAGCACAACTGGAACATTACGTTTTTTCGCCATGTGAACCTCCTTCAAGATCCCATGCTTTGATTGTAACATTTTTTAGAGAGATTTCAGTTGATCTCTATGGAATGATCTCTATGGAACAAGCCAACACCCTGTCCTTAGCATTCCCGCATGTTATACTTGCGCCTGAAAGACAATCCGCGCCGGAAATGCACTGACGAAACCATGATCACGATTCGCCTCAATAATCTCACCTTTTCCTACCCCTCCAAACCCGTTCTATCGGGGGTGAACTGCGAGATGCAGGACGGCACCGTCTACGGCATCATCGGACCCAATGGCAGCGGCAAAACCACCCTGCTCAAGCTAATCCTGGACGAGCTGCAGCCGGACGAGGGCCTGGTGCTGCGTGAAAAGGGCATCTCAACAGCCTACATGGCTCAGGATGTGGATCTGGATGCGGAGGCGAGCGCATTTGAATCTGTCCGGTCAGGGGCTTGCGAGATCCTGCGCCTGGAAGCGCGCCTGGCTGAGATCGAAACTCATTTTGCAGATGCAGACACCCTGAATAATGAGAGGCGGCTGACACGCCTGATCGATGAACAGCACAAAGCTCTGGAGGACTATACACAAGCAGGCGGGCCGGGGCTGAAGGGAAACATCCTCACGCTTTTGCGCAGCCTGGGCTTCCGCGATGAGGAAACGGAACTGCCAGTGGGGAAGCTCTCCGGCGGGCAGAAAAAGCTGCTTGGGCTGGCACGCATCATGATCAGCAAACCGGGCGTACTGCTTTTGGACGAGCCCGACAACCACCTTGACCTGGATGGCAAGTTGATGCTGGAGAAGATCATCCGCAACTTCACCGGTACAGTGTTGATCGTTTCGCATGACCGCTACTTCCTTGATATGGTTGTGGACGGGATCATCGAGATTGAGGCTGGCAAATTGAACAGCTTCAGCGGCACCTACTCCGAATATGTGTTTGACAAGCAGCTCAAACAGGCGCGCCAGGCACAACTCTTCCAGGCGCAGCAGCATGAGATCACCCGGCTGGAGATGGCTGCCAAACGCCTGCTCAGCTGGGGCAAGGTTTATGACAATGAGAAGTTCAGCAAACGCGGCATGGCCATCCTGAAACGCCTGGAGCGCGTGGAGCGCATCGATCGCCCACAGAGCGCAACGCGACCGCTCGAGATCAACCTGGGCGGATGGGCAGGCAGCCGCAAGGTGCTGGAGATCAAAGGCGTGTGCAAGGGCTTTGCGGACCCCAATGGGAGGGGCAGGAGTGAGATCCTCAGGGAGGTGGACCTCTATTTGGGGTTTGGGGAGCGTGTCGGGCTGATTGGCCCCAATGGCGCTGGCAAGTCACTGTTGGTCAAGATGATCCTTGGACAGGTGGTACCAGACAGTGGCAGCATTGAGGTTGGCCCGAGCGTGCGCATCGGCTATTACTCTCAGGAGTTTGAAACGCTGGACATGCGCCCCGCGCTGCTGGAGACGGTATGCAAGGCTGGCAACTTCAATGAGAGCCGCGGTATAGCCTTCATGCGCAAGTTTGGCTTTGACTATCAGCAGCGGGATACACGCGTGGGCAGCCTTTCAGGCGGCGAAAGGGCACGCCTGCAAATCGCCTTGATCACACTCTCGGGCGCCAACTTCCTGCTGCTGGATGAGCCCACCAACCATCTTGACATCCCTTCCTGCGAAGTGCTGGAGGATGCCCTGTTGGATTTTGCGGGCAGCATCCTGGCGATCTCGCATGACCGCTACTTTTTGGATCGGATCGCCACGCGTATGGCTGCGCTCTCATCGCTTGGGTTGGAGACCTTCCCAGGGAATTACTCTGAGTATCAACTGCAGAAGCATGCCAGGGAACGCAGACAGGGTTAATTGTCCCGGAAAGACCCTGGATGGTTGGTTCCACTGAGCATGTGCACCTGCGCCGAAGGCTTTAAAAAATCAGTAAAGCCAGAACAATTCCGCTAATCCTGACAAGCTTTTCATGAGCCTCAAACAGGCGCAAGCTCCTGCCTGTGGGCTCTTTGAGTTTGAATAAATTAATTTTTTACGAAAACCTGGAAATCTGGCGGGATGAGGTGGTGCTCCCCTTTGAAGACGAAACATTTCCTATTAGACAAACGGTCTGCTGCGGTCAGACTCTGCACCCACCTGCGAGGCCTTCCTGCCCATTTTTTCAAGGGCAGCGCTGATGGCTTCCCTTACCACAGGGTCGGCTGCTGTCATCCGATACTCAAGTGCTTCACTCAACTGGTCACGTTGGTTGGATAAAGTCAGTTGTGATCCGACATCTCCGAGCGCTTCAGCAATCGCCTTCTTAACATCCTGATTTGGGTCGTTGAAAGCAGATAAGAGTGGCGTGAGCATACTGATGATAACGGTTTGATCTTTCACACTACGGCTGATATTGCCGAGAGCACTGGCAACAGCACCGCGATTGAGGGTTTGGGATTGGTTGAGATGTTTGATGAGCGCTGCCACACAGGGTTCGCCGATCCTGGTCACTGCCAGGAATGCCTTAAAAAAGACTGACATATTGGTCGCATTGACGAGTTTTTCGACAACCGCTTCAGCGGCAGGTGCGCCAATTTCCACCAGGGCATCCACGGACTCTGTCTCAAAGTTTTTTGCGCCCAACAGTTTGACAAGACCCGCGATATCATTTTTCTGCTTCAAGTGCTCAATTGATTTTCCCATCATGTCCTCGTTTTCACCAGGAAGGTTAACAATTAGGGCTGGAGCAAAATAACGGCCCCGATTTGTGTTTATTGGATCAAAACAGGCAGTGATCAATATTAATTTAATGCTAATAATATAAAATTAGAGATTAATATAACACAGTAATTTCAAAAATACAACAGGAATTTGTACTGACAAATAGCAGGGCAGACAAAATTGCCCCAATTATCTCCCAGGCAGGTCATTTTAACGCATAGCATCATGGAACAAGCAAACACCCCATCACCAACCACTCCCGCATGTTATGCTTGCGGCTGAAAGGCAATCCGCATGGGGAACGAATTTCTAAAAAGGTCAAGTTGCACATTGACAAAAATAGGCAAGCCAGTAAAATGACTGCATGCCCGATAAAATAACCCGGGATCGTATTGATCCCAATAAAATTGATACCACCCCCATCCCTAGACCTTCCTGGATCAAGGTTGATCAATCCAGGAGTGAGACCTATGCATGGTTAAAGACTCTCATGCGCCGCAAGGAATTGCACACAGTCTGCGAGGAAGCTCATTGTCCAAACATGGGTGAGTGCTGGGGCAGCGGCACCGCCACTTTCCTGGTGCTTGGGGATATTTGCACGCGTGCCTGCCGATTTTGCGATATCAAGCATGGCAAACCTGCAGAAATTGACTGGAAGGAACCAGAGCGTGTTGCCAGGGCGGTTCAGGCGATGGGGCTCAAACATGCCGTCATCACCAGCGTCAACCGTGATGACTGCGAGGATGGTGGTGCGTCCATCTTTGCTGAGATTATCCAGAAGATCCGCACTTATCAGCCCGGCTGTTCAGTGGAGGTACTCATCCCTGATTTTAAAGGCAGCCTGAATGCCCTGAAGATCGTCATGGATGCCCGTCCGGAGATCCTCAACCATAACATCGAAACTGTGCCACGCCTTTTCCAACAGATCCAACCGCACGACCGTTACACCTGGTCGCAGGCAATCCTGGAGAATGCCAAATGCCTTGAACCAGAGGTGCTCACCAAGTCAGGCATCATGGTTGGTTTGGGTGAAGCAATGGAAGAGATCAAAGCAGCGATGGCAGACTTGCGCGATTTGGGGGTGGATATCCTCACCCTCGGGCAATACCTGCAACCCAGCCGCAGGCATATTGCCATAACGCGTTATTACACGCTGGAGGAATTTGACGAGCTAAGAGATTATGGTTACAGCCTGGGTTTTCGTTGGGTTGAAAGCGCTCCGTTGGTGCGCTCCTCCTACCACGCCTTTGAACAGGTCCGTTCGCTCAGCAACATATACAAGAATATGACTGTGGACGAGGTTGGAACAATTTAATGGCTGGTATCCTGATGATGCCAATTTTTACCGGGCGAGACCCCATGCATAAAGGACTGGTGCAGTTATGAAAACTGGGAAAGCAATAAGGAAAGTGCCTGACGGCAAAATGCTGCAAATTGAAGTAAAGTATGGCAAACGTATTGAAGTTTTTAAACTGACCGGGGATTTTTTCCTTCACCCGGAAGAGGCGTTGGACACCATCACGCAGGCACTTACGGGGCTCGCTCTGCCGCTGGATGTTGACCTGGCACGCAGCCGGGTTGCCAACGCATTGGAGAGCTGGGAGGCACAGCTTATTGGTGCAGATGCTGAGGATATCATCAGCACCCTGCAGGAGGCGCTGCAATGAAATATCGCCTGATCCCTTTCCGCTATTTTAATGCCTTTATGAACATGGCTCTCGATGAAGCCATTATGAAGTCAGTGCGCAGTGGGGAAGCACATCCGACCATTCGCTTCTATGGATGGGATCCTTCGGCAGTATCCATTGGCATCTTCCAGGGCATCCTTAACGAAGTCAACCTTGAAACCTGCAAAGGGGCAGGGGTGGATGTGGTGCGGCGTCTGACCGGCGGCGGTGCAGTTTATCATGATCGCCTGGGCGAGGTGACCTATTCGATTATAGCGCCAGTGGATGCTTTCGATGCCAATATCATCGTCTCATATGAACAAATTTGTGAGGGGATCGTCCTGGCGTTAAAATCGCTGGGGCTGCCTGCCGGGTTTGAACGTATCAACGATATATTGGTGAACGGTCGGAAAATCTCAGGGAATGCCCAGACGCGCCGGGATGGGATCCTTTTGCAGCATGGCACCATCTTATACAATGTGGATGTGAACAAGATGTTTTCATACCTGAATGTCAGCTCCGAAAAGGTGTCTGACAAGCTGATCAAGAGCGTGCAAAAGCGCGTCACCAGCGTCGCGGAATTGGCGAATGTGTCCATGCAGGACCTGCAGGATTCCCTCCAGGAAGGATTCAGTCACGAGCGCGATGTGGAAATTGGCGAATATAGCGACAGCGAGCTGAAACACGCCACCAGCATTGCCAAAGAGAAATTCAGTAGTGAAGCGTGGAACTTCCGGCTATAACGAGAGGAAATCGGGGGGACATGCAGGCAGAAATGCTTTTGGGAATAGAAGCAGAGCCGTTAACGACAAACACCTGAGTGATCCTCCTTGCTTATCCTGACAGGTATAAGACGGCACCCAAAGGGTTTGAATGGCATAAATGGTGCGGCCAGCAGAAGACCGACACCCTACAAAAAATTGACTCTACCCTCCACCCATCCTATCACTGACTTACCAGTTTTGAAAGCGGCAGGGGATGCCAAAGAAGGTCTTGCCGCCCAGGATTTCTTCGATCTCAAGCCGGCTTTGATGACCAGGGTAATGGATGAGGATATCGGCTTTGCCGGGGCATATGTCGCCATATTCACTTAACGCAATCACCACATTGCTGGGGCTTATCTGTTCAATGCGTGTAATCACGTCCGTATATTCAGCCATGGCAGCCTCCACCTCCGCCACCGTGGGGAGTTGATCACAGGGCAGATAGTGGCTGTAATTGTCATACAAGACGTCATCGTACAGGTGACTCAGCCCATGGTTTTTTGTTTCAATCAAGAGGAGAACGCCGCATGCCACCAATATACCAATCAAGATGAAACGCGTTGATTTTCTCATGTAAACCGCCTTTCTCTCTTGAAATTATACCCGCATCTGCTTCTGCTGCATGACTTTGCATGACTGAAGAATTATCTCAGTCGTCGTTTTTCTACTCAGCCTGCCAGTATATGTGCCCCTTGCTGGCGTTGCTTTTGCCTTCATTCTCATGCCCTGTAACCAGGAGCAAACCAACCAGTTCACCAACCATAGCAACCTCAAATCTGATGGTCGGGATGTTCCACCCTAAAAGAATTCCCCAGCAAAATGCAAATGGCGACCTGAAAAGTCTGCCATTTGCATTATAGATATTAAAACTCAGGCACTGACCGGCTGCATTTCAAACTGGCTGTTATACAACTCGGCGTAAAAGCCATTTTGTTCGAGTAGATCCTCATGCTTGCCCTGCTCAACGATATCGCCATCCCGCATCACCAGGATCAGGTCAGCATTACGGATGGTGGAAAGGCGATGGGCAATAATGAAGCTGGTGCGCCCCCGCATCAAGCGCTCCATGGCTCGCTGGATCAGCACTTCAGTGCGTGTGTCCACCGAGCTGGTGGCTTCATCCAGGATGAGGATCTCAGGGTCAGCCAGGATGGCACGGGCGATGGTGAGCAACTGCTTTTGACCGGAGGAGACATTGCTGGCCTCTTCATTCAACACCATGTCAAAGCCCCCCGGTAGCGTGCGGATGAAGTGATCCACATGTGCAGTGGCAGCCGCCTGCATGACCTCCTCATTGGTGGCATCCTCCCTGCCGTAGCGGATATTCTCGCGGATGGTGTCGTTGTAGAGCCAGGCATCCTGCAGCACCATGGCAAACACACTGCGCAAATCCTCACGGGTAAAATCCTTGATGTTGTATCCATCCACGCGAATCTCGCCGCTGTTGACGTCATAGAAGCGCATCAGCAGCTTGACCATGGTGGTCTTGCCGGCACCAGTGGGACCGACAATGGCAATTCTCTGTCCGGGCTTGATCGATACAGAGAAGTCATTGATGATGATCTTTTCAGGATCGTAGCCAAAATGAACGTTCTTGAATTCAACAGCGCCCTTCACCTGCTCCAGCTTCACCGGGTTGGCGGTATCGGGCACTTCTTCTACTTCGTTCAGAAATTCAAAGACCCTTTCCGCAGCTGCCGCTGTTTGCTGGAGGACGTTGGAGATATTGGCAATCTGCATGATGGGTTCATTGAACGAGCGCACATACTGGATGAATGCCTGGATATCACCCAGCGTGATCGCGTTGCGGATCACCAGGTAGCCGCCCAGGATACAGACTGCCACATAGCCAAAGTTGCTGATCAGGCGCATGATTGGCATCATCAAATGCGAGAGGAACTGGGACTTCCAAGCACTGGTGTAGAGTGTATCATTGAGTTTTTCAAAACGCTCAATGCTTTTGGCTTCACCATTGAAGGCTTTCAGGACAATATGACCGCCGTACATTTCCTCCACATGTCCGTTAACATGTCCCAAATATTCCTGCTGTTGTTGAAAATATTTTTGCGAATGTTTGACAATGATACTAATCACCACCATCGAAAGTGGGATGGTCAGCAGTGCGATCAAGGTCATCGTCCAACTGATCGAGAACATCATGATCAAAATGCCGATCACCGATGTGATGGAAGTGACGATCTGCGAGAGGCTCTGATTGAGCGTCTGGCTGATGGTATCGACATCGTTGGTGACGCGGGAAAGCACTTCACCCTGGCTGATAGTATCGAAATATTTCAAAGGCAGCCGGTTGATCTTGCTGGCAATGTCCTTACGAAAGCGATAAGTGATATCCATGGAGACGCCGGACATGATCCAGCCCTGCAAAAAGCTGAAAAGCGTAGAGATCATGTAAAGGACGAGTACACGCAGGAGGATGTTGCGGATGGCAATGAAATCGATCTCCCCGCTGCCACCAATGCGCGCGAGGACACCCTCATACAACTTGGTGGTTGCCTGACCGAGGATCTTGGGCCCCATGATGGAAAATGCCGTAGATGCTGCCGCCACGAGGAGCACCACAAGGATGGCTACCTTGTAGCTGCCAAGGTATCCAAGCAGACTGACCATGGTACCCTTGAAGTCACGGGCTTTTTCACCTTGCATCATTGCCATGGGACCACCGCCTGGTCTCCCTCCCATGGGTCCTCTGGGCGGTTTTTGGGATTGTGCAGTAGCGGGATGTTGGTTGTTCTTGTTTTGCTCGCTCATGCCAGTTCCTCCTTGCTCAACTGTGAAGTTGCAATTTCTTGATATTCCTGACAGGTCTGCATCAATTCATGGTGCCTGCCCTTGCCAACGATGCGTCCGTCGTCCAAAACAATGATCTGATCGGCGCTCTTAACCGTGGCAACGCGCTGGGTGACGATCAGAACGGTACTTTCTCCGGTTTTTTCCTTGAGGGCTTTACGCAAAGTCGCGTCCGTCTTGAAATCAAGCGCGGAAAAACTATCATCAAAAATGAAGACGGGTGGTTTCTTGACCAGCGCCCTTGCGATCGAAAGACGCTGCTTCTGACCGCCTGAAACATTCGTACCACCCTGGGCGATCTCACCTTCAAGTCCTTCCGTTTCGGCAAAGACAAATTCACTCGCCTGGGCAATTTCAAGCGATTCTTTTAAGACCTCTTCAGAAGCATTCTCATCAGCAATGTGCAGGTTCGATTCAATCGTACCGCTGAAAAGGTTGCCTTGCTGGGGAACGTAACCAATCTGGCGGCGCAAATTCTCCTGAGTGATGTCGCGCACATCAACACCGTCCAACAGCACCCGTCCTTTTGAAACATCATAAAAGCGTGGGATCAGGTTCACAACCGTCGATTTGCCACAACCAGTCGAACCTATAAAAGCAGTCACCTGACCGGGTAGGGCAGTGAAGCTGATATCATGCAGGACGTCGTCTTCCGCATCAGGGTAGGCAAAATCAACATCTTCAAATTCCACTTTACCCAAAACTGGATTGGGCAGTTTTTTGGGATTGACTGGATCCTTGATCACGATTTCCTTTTCCAGCACATCAGCGATGCGGTCACCTGAGACGGCTGCGCGCGGCAGGAAGATAAAGAGCATGGAAAGGTTGAGGAAGGCAGACATGATCTGCATGGCATATTGCATGAACGCCATCATGTCCCCTATCTGCAGGGTCGATGCGGCAATTTGATGGGATCCCACCCAGATGATGATGATAGAAAGAATATTCATCAAGAGCATGATCAGCGGCAGCATGGTGACCATGGTGCGGTTGATAAAAAGACCGGTTTTGACCAGGTCTTTATTAGCTTTATCGAAACGCTGTTCTTCGAAATCCTGTTTATTAAAGGCACGGATCACCATCATACCGGAGAGATTTTCCCGTGTTACCAGGTTCAGGCGATCCACCAGTGTCTGGATGACCTTGAATTTGGGTATGGCAATGGAAAATGCAACCATGATCAACCCGATCAAAACAATCACAGAAAGTGCAATGATCCACCACATATTGGGGCTTTTATCCACCGCCCGAATGACACCGCCGATGCCAAGGATGGGCGCAAAAAATGCCATGCGAATGATCATGAAAATCACATTTTGTACCTGGGTGACGTCATTGGTGGAACGCGTAATCAGGGAAGCCGTTGAAAAGCTGTTGAATTCTTCAGAAGAAAAGCTCTCGACCTTGGTAAAGACATCTTTGCGGATGTCACGCGCCATTCCTGCCGAGGTGCGCGCAGCCAGAAAGCTGACCGTGATCGAGCAGACAGCCGCCACCAATGAGAGCAGCAGCATGATCCCGCCCGTGCGCAGGATGTAGTTGGTCTGAACTGACTCAATGTCCAGCCCCAATGCCTGATATTCATACTTGACGGCTGCCACCGCCATTTGATCGAGCAGGGAGGGCTCGATGGCGTTCAATTGATCGGTGATCGCGCTGTTAATCTGTGCCAACTGTTCAGCCGGCAGCGTCTTGAGCATGGTGAAGGGATCGGTGCCGGTGGGCAGCTTGCTGAGATCAAAGGGGAGCCCGCCAACCAGGCTGCCGGCCTGGTCAGGATTCTCAACTGCCTGGTTGATCCCATTAACCAACACCATCGGTCTGGTCAGGATGTCATTAAGCCTGTCAAGGTCTGTCTCTTGCAGGTCATTCAGAATGTAGACGGGTTCATTGGCAAGTGCAGGGTATTTTTCAAGCTGGTTGGCGTAGTCAGGCGTGGTTTCATCCACGAGCGTGTAATTGGTCAGTACCACCTCTTTTTCCTCAGCACTGATGAAGAGGAAGAGATTTTCCAGCTGGCTTCGCCGGATGGCCTGGGGGGCAGCCCCCTCGACACCGCTTGACTGGATACCCACATTCACAATGCGTGAAAGGTAATCCGGCAGTGCCAGGTCTGCGTTGCCCATAATGAAGAGCAACACGATCGCCAGTAAAACACTGATCCGATAAGGTTTGGCATATTTAATCAATCGCAACATAGTTCAAAGTTTCCTCAAAGTATTCTTTCCAGGTAAGCAGTATGGAAGCACCTGTCAAAAAAGCACAGGTTCTGATTATAAATCTAATGCAGGGATTTCACAGGATCTCTGCCCGATTAAATCATGAGCACGATTGTTTCCAAATCGATTGATCATGCAGCTCAGAGCCGGCAGGATCATTACCTTTTCTTCAGGCGTTAAAGCCCGCGCCAAATCACCAACCCAAGCGTTCCTGGCGCGCATGCCTTCCTGCACAGTCTGGCGACCCTTTTCTGTCAACAGGATCTGCTTGGAGCGCCGGTCACGCGAGTCTTCCACGCGCAGGATCAAATCATCCAGGACCAGGCGGTCCAAAAGCTGGCTGACGGCTGCCTTGGTCACACCCAGGTGTTCCGCCAAGGCATTGACGGATGAGGGTCCATGATGATAGATGCGAAAAAGCGAATTCACCTGTGACATAGATAAGCCGCTGGCGCGGTTATGCTGGATGAAGGCATGCATTGAAGTGTGCGTAAAGGTTTCCGCCCACAAATGCAGGGTTTTTAGAAAAACATCGTCCTCAGACATAGTTCACCTTTCTAAATAGTTAAACGGACTTAATTATATTCAGATGAGATGATCTGTCAAGGGATTTTTGTTTTTTTATCGAGACCCCTATGGTGCGACCGCCAAGATGCAAAGCCCTTACGAACCTTTTTTGACAAGCCCACATTTATCCATCAGCCGCTGGTACAGGTCCTCTTCTTTGACTGCAAAGATATTCCCCCAGGCACGCGCATGCTCTAATTTGCAGGGGTATCTACTGAAGCATTTCCAGTGATGCAATTCCCCATATCTTTCAATCGGCTGCCATTCAGAAACAAGGAGTTTATAACCCTTCTCGACCAGGAAACCTGCCATGATATGGAATGAATAGCCCAATGGAAGGGTTTTGAAATCCTCAAATTCACACAGGATCATGCGCGGGGTAACCCTCTCCCATGGCAAACCTTTCAGCACCATCAGGTCATAGCCTTCGGTATCAATCTTGAGAAAATCAAGCTCTCGTCCAGTGAGTTCTGCTTCTTCGAAGAAGTCAGAGAGCGTGATTACATCCACTTTCCCGACATTCGCATGCGTCGGCAGGAATGCGGTAAGGCTGCTGACTCCGCTGGATTCTTCGGAGCGAAAGAAAGGGACACCTTGCTGCGCTTTATCTGAAATGGCACGTGGGTCAACTTTAACATTGGGCAGGTGCCTGGTGTTTTCGATCAGCCGGACGCGGTTCTCGGAATCGGGCTCAAAGGCAAATACCTGCCAGCCTGCTTCAGCGAAGGGTTGTAAAGAAGACCCATGGTGTGCACCGATATCAAGCATGACGCCTTTGATCGTTTCATCCTTGAAAAGATCAAAGACCATCATGGATTCATCCGGGTGGAAGCCGGTATCCAATTTCCGCTTGAGGATCGTGATGATGCCTTCCATTCCCTCCTCATGCAGGATCTTATTCGCTGTTTTTGTCTTCTTTATCAAACCCATGGTTTAATCTCCTCAAACAGGAAGAGGCGAGGCATCATTATGCGATAAATTTACCTCATTGCATCAGTAAAATCGCTACCGGTGTCTCACCCTTTTCCAGGCATGTTTGGATTTGTCATTTCCCTCGCAGTGCATCCAGGCGTACTTTATTCTCGTAAGGCAGGATGAAAGATTGCCTGTCTTCTGCTGATATGGGCGCGCCAAACTTCTTCTCCATCCCCTCAATGGTGACGATGCGCTCCTGCAACTTATTACATAGGTAGTCCCCACACTGGGCGCAAGTTTCAAGCCCCCTGGCGTTCACGCACGGGCGCACCGCACAGCCAATGTCCAGGGTTTCATCTGTGGATGCCAGGCAGCCATCGCAGAGGATCTTCTCCGGCGGAATACGAAAGCCAAAATAAGTATGCCAGCCATCGGACAATTTTTGCGCATTTTCAGGACTGGCAAGCATGTTGGGTCTGTAAGCCAGGCACAGGTCACAGCGGTAACCGCAACGCGAGAGGATTGGTTTCATTTGCTTTCTCCAGAATATTTAAAATAAAATCTGTTTTGCCCTCAGTATCAGCCACCCGGTCATAGGTGAATTGAGCTGCCAATGCTTGTTTGAGGGCAGAATAAGCCTCCACCGCCTCAGGGTGAGACCGCAGATAATCACGAAAACGGATATGGTTAACCCAGTTGGCATGATCGGGGGTGCTCATGTGCAGGTGGAACAGGGTGAGTGGATTGCGATATTGGAAGTAATGCCGCTCAGGGATGCCATTCTCGCCATGATAGCTGCAGCCCAGGCCTTCAAGCAAAGTGCCCCGCAGGGATAAAGGCACACAGGTTTCAATTTGATCCAGATCTTTTACAGCGATGGCGAAATCAATGATCGGTTTTGCCAGGCAGCCGGGGATGGCAGTGCTGCCCACGTGCTGGATATCGAGGATAAAACCCCCAATGGCTGCCTGCAGGCGCGCCTTTTCGTTGGCAAACATCTCCTGCCAGGCAGGGTCATAGGGGACAAGGCAGACAAACCCTTTTTCAAGACCAAGCATGCATCAATTGTAATGCATATGGAAGGAGCAGATCATTTGAATATATTAAACACAAACCTGACCAGCACATATACACTACAGGACTTATTATTTTACATGGTATGGATAGGTTGAAATTTTGACCATTTCAACCAACCCAGTGAAAAGGTATGCAAGCACAGGATCAGCAGAAGAAATAGCAGCTTTGGAGGTGCCATAAGATATACATTCCTCGCCATCTAACAAGTGCCAGGGTGCCACAGACCAGTCATGTTATAATTTAAGCATGAGAACAAATAGCAGGACAAAAATCATGGAACGAAGGAGGAAATTATCTGACCTGGATCGTTCATTCGACTTGAAATTCTGGCAATCCCAGAGTTCACAAGCACGCATGGATGCAACCTGGGAATTGATTATACATGCCTGGCGATTGGAAGGAAAAGATGTTCGTCAACTCCGACTTCAGCGATCTGCTGAAAATTTTCAACGACAATAATGTACATTACTTGATCATTGGGGGATATGCGATCATTCAATATGGTGAACCGCGCTTTACAAAAGACTTGGATATCTGGATAAGCACAGATCACGAAAATGCCATAGCTGTCTACAATTCCTTGAAGTCATTTGGTGCACCCCTTGCAAATCTAACTGAAGCTGACTTCAATCAAGAAGGATATTTTTATCAAGTGGGATATCCACCCATCAGAATTGATATTTTAATGGGGATACCAGGAATGGACTTTGAAACTGCCTGGAAAAATCGTGTGGAAATCAAGTTTGATGAATTGCCTGTTTCCTTCATTTCGAAAGCAGATTTAATTGTAGTTAAAAGGGCGCTTCCGGGAGACCTCAAGATATTCTCGATGCCGATGCCCTTTCCGGGATTGAGAATTAATTATTTCTCCCGCAGCAAAATCCAACCCGGTGCAATGGAAAAAAGTATCTCCAATCAAACAGGTGACGCCTGGCAGAAAACCTAAGGCATGATCTCCAACGCCAGTTCTACCATCTGGGTGAAATCACGTTCGCGCTGTTTGGCGGTGGCTTCTTCGCCCGAAACCAGGCTGTCACTGACTGTCAGGATGGAAAGCGCCCTGGCATGATACTTCGCTGCCAGGCTGTAAAGCGCACTGGTTTCCATCTCGCAGGCAAGTATTCCATAAGCAGCCCATTTGTGCCACCAGCCGGGATCGTCGTTATAGAATGTATCCGAACTCAAGATGCCGCCGACGCTTACTTTGATCCCTCGTTTCTGTGCTGCCTCGTAAGCTGCCAGTAATAGATCAAAACTGGCTGACGGAGCGTAATCCCTGCCATCGAAACGCAGTTGGTTGGTGTGTGCGTCCGTGGATGCCGTCATTGCCAGAATAATATCCCCAATCTTTAATTCGGGCTGGAGCGCGCCGCAGGTACCCACACGGATCAAAGTATCCACATTGTAATCTTTCACGAGCTCATTGACATAGATGGAGAGGGTCGGCATGCCCATGCCTGTGCCCATCGCCGAAACTGGCTTGCCCTGGTAAATTCCTGTATACCCCAACATGCCGCGCACCTCGTTGAAGCAAAAAGCGCCCTCCAGCAAGTTTTCTGCAATAAATTTCGCCCGCAACGGGTCGCCTGGCAGTAAAATGCTCCTGGCGATCTGTTCTTCCTTTGCGCCGATGTGAATGCTCATTTAACACCTCCATAACGGTATCATTGTGGGTGAACAGCAAAAATGCACCCAATATACTTGATTGCATGTGCTCATTACCACTTTACACAACCTGCGCTTAATTATAGAGCAAATGTAAGCTGCCCAACAACTCGATTTCGAGGGCACTGAAACGCGTTGAACACACCCTTGTGAGCACGTTTCCCTTGGTTGGTGATTGAAGTATAATCACTGTATGAATAGACAGTGTCATTCATCCACTGCAAAAGTGGTTACAAAAGTGAAGTTAATCTGTCAAAAAATGACACACTTGCATGACGTCAACTGCCAGTTTCTGTTCGTCTTGAAACATTAGCGAAGATTGGAGCAGAATATCATCACTGGAAGGGCGATGCTGAACCAGGATTTCAAAGTGTTTTTAATATCATTAAAGCTGGCAACCGGTAGCATACAGGATCTGGCGGATGTAGACCCGCTTTCTTAATTGGAGCGTATTTTGCTTTCCGCCTCCGCTTTCACTCGAATTAGCCAACATCTATCTGACTGACTCATGGGCGAAATTGATATGGATCACCATTCTATTGAAATCTCAAAATCAACAAACCATGAATGGAAACGATTTGCGATTTGTTCTACGAACAAGGAGAAATCTCATGATACTCAAACAAATTTTCAGGGGATTGATAACACTCATTTTATTTTCGTTACTGGCAGGTTGCGCCACCAAGCAGATGGCTTCACCTTCCCCAACCATGGCAGTCTCACCGACCCTAACCCAAACAGTCCCCACACCTACTGAATCCAAACCAATCACTTCCCCGGAATGGGGCGGGGTTGAATCTTCATTGTCAAAGGCGATGTTGGTGGGACAAGAGAATGGAAAGTGCGAATGGGAAGTATTGGGCTGGATGAACCAGGAAGTGTACGTTTGGGCATTTTGCCTGGGAGGTCCTGGTGAGCATTCTATTGGGATGAGTGCCCCTGCAGTACTACACATTCAACAAGATCATTCGATCCAGAATATTGATCTCCCTGACGATGGATCAGGATACCCAATCAGCATACGAAGGCTTTTCCCCCCATCTATTCAGGAGCGGGTATTCAAGCATGATTTCGATGTAGAGGCTGCCAAAACGCACCTTGCAACGCGTTGGAAGGATCCTTCTCTCGCACCCGCAATTTATATTCAAACTGGGGATGCGCTTCCAATGCAGGGGAAGCCGGAAATTCCATCCATTTCAGCCAACTCCGTGGATCGTCTTGACCTTATGCTTACACTTGGGGAGGGAAATGTCTTAGGCTTGGAGTTCCTGCAAGACGGTCAGTTGGTGGCATATGGAGAAAATGGAATTGATCTCATTGATGTCAATAAATTTCGAGCAAGCAGACCATTCCAGGATATTTTGTCAGATCGTGATGGGTGGCTTTCCTTAGATGGCAGCTTGTTGTTCAGTTGGAAAGAGGGCAGCGTGCAGGTGGTGCGTGTTCAGGATGGCAGCGTTTTGCAGGGCATCGCAACAGATTTTCCTGGAGGAACTGTAGTAGGAGCAAAAATCCTCCCGGATGGAAACACTCTTGCGGTTGAAGTGCGCCCTCCGGGGGATGAAATCTACTCACATCAAGTTGAGCTTTACAGCCTGGATGATGGAGCTTTGATTAATGCATGGGATATGCGAGGGGCAGGTATGCTTTTTTCTCCAGATGGAAAAACAATGGCCAGCGGTTCAATGGGTGGGGAGATGATCTGGTCCATACCAGACGGACAACTCCTGCATTCATTTAACGCTGTCAGGTTCGATTCCGCTTTTTCACCGGACAGTCAGTTATTGGCAATTTCTGACTTTGGACTCGTTCGGGTACTTCAACTCACTGAGGAAAAGGAAATTTTCCATCTCTCGGAAGATATAGGCCCCGTATCTGGCTTGGTCTTTTCACCAGAAGGTGATAAACTGCTCACATGGTCAAGGGACTCGGATCCGGCACATTTGTGGTTAACCTCGGATGGATCAGAAGAAATTGAAATCCCCCTTCAAGGTGTTCGCGCTGGAGTCTTTTCACCCGATGGCACTATGGTTGCATTGGCGGGAAGTGGTGGAATTTATTTCTATTCTGTATTGAATGGCGAGCTGATCAATAGCTTGGACAATTACCTCCCGGAGGTGGCGGAGTTATCCTTTTCAAGTGACTCCTCGCAAGATGAGAGTACCCATTTGGCGGTAATCTATGGTTGGAATACAGACTATACTATTTTAGTTAATTGGAGCATTCCCGAAGGCAAGCGCCAGTTCTTAAACGATGCTTACGCTGGAATCAGTTTGGAATACCTGGATTATCAGTTAGGAATTGCTGTTGGAACCCAGGATGGAACTGTGGAAATCATCAATCCTGCTGATGGTTCACTCCTCGGCACATACACAGGATTTTCTGCCCAGGTGCAGGATCTCGCACAAAGCGTCTGGGGAGAGCTGGCTGCAAGTTCGATGGAGGAAGTACTCATTTTAGGTTTACCGGCAAAAAATGGAGAAGTCAGAACGAAATTGGACATTCCTGGTGGATGGGTGGACAGCCTTTCCTGGCAATCTTTCTTGGTTGCTGCGAATAACGAAGGCTTGAAAGTCTTTGATGAGATGAAAAATGTCGTTGCATCCCTAAGTGCAGGAGATGAAGGATGGGAAACCCAACTGGTCGTTCCATTAGCCGGTAATCAGATCCTGGCAGGAAAAAACCAGACAATATACCGCTGGCAGACATCCAATTGGGAAGCTCTTCCAAAATGGTTCCTGCCGTCTGCAGTCACTGCGATGTCGATTTCTCCAGATGGTACGCTACTGGCTGTAGGATTGTCCGATGGGCAGGTACAACTACTGGACAGTGAAGATGGTTCGCTTTTGGGGAGTCTGCCGGGACATCAATACATGGTGTCTGCACTTGATTTTTCCATGGATGGCAGGTTCTTAGCTACCGGAGGACCGGATGGCATTATCAAAGTCTGGGGTGTTAAGTAGCATTTCATCGTGCAGCCAGTCCCATCATGATAAACTTATTGAAGAAAACATCCAAAAGGCCAATAAAGTTTAATGCCCACTAACACCGCCACCGCCCTCGCTCACCCTAACATTGCCTTCGCAGAATGAAAATTATCGAAAACCGATTTTTATTACAGCCAGACTCAAAATTTGAGTCTGGAAAAGTATTTTATGGCTATGACTACACGCCAAAATATAGGCACTCTGTCAGTAAATCATCCATTGCCACATCTTCAAAAGTGACGGATTTGGGGACTTCCCTGGAATCCACCTTTCACCAAAACTGAATGGGAAAAAGTAAAAAGTAAAACTTGACGTATCACTACGCAAGGTGTACACTATTCGTAGTGTATTTTTAATATTTTCAGGAGAACTATGATGCTTAAGAATATTACATTAAGTGCAGAGAAAGAAATGATTGAGCGAGCCCGTCAACGCGCTGAACAAAACAATACAACTCTTAATTCCGAATTTAGGCGCTGGCTAGCTAAGTATGTTGAAGTTCCCCAAACCACTTCTGATCTTGTTGCACTAATGAATAGATTCAGTTACGTAAAAAACGAAAAAACGTTCACACGGGACGAATTAAATGAGCGATAAATTTTTCATTGACACCAATATTTTTGTGTATTGCTTCGATAATTTGCAACCTGAAAAGAAAGCAATGTCGCTATCAATAATCATTGATGCTCTGAAAAATGGAAATGGGATCATCAGTTGGCAAATAATACAAGAGTTTCTAAATGTTTCAACAAGAAAATTTTCGGTACCGTTAAAACCAGATGATGCAAAGGTCTATTTACGGAAAGTCTTAAATCCATTATGCGAGGTTTTTCCCGATCTGGATTTATATCAAAAGGCAATAGATATCCAAAACAATACTGGTTATTCATTTTATGATTCACTAGTTATTGCTGGAGCATTACGCGGTGATTGTAATATTTTATACTCAGAAGATTTGAAAAATGAACATCAAGTGGATGGAGTAAAGGTGATTAACCCATTTGTTAGCAAATCCGCGCGGTAAATAATCGAAAACCGATTTATGTTTCGGCTAGACTTAAGATCCCTGAACCTATACGCAGAAAACAAAATGGTTAATTTGTGGAATCTTAGCTACTGCCCGAATCTTTTTCCTGATTATCCTCTGTTGCCAAAAATCCCTTCGGTACATACTTGTACGTCACGTCAATCCGGGCATGTCCAAGTAACTCTGATACTCGCTTTCGTGCTTCACGATCATCCATTCCTTGGGCAGTAAATTCCAGATATCGATTTTGAGCATAATTTGCCCGCAGCCGATGCACCCCACTGATGCCAATTCCAAGTGCCACGGTCGCTTCCATCACCGTGCGCCGGAATCTAGCCCGCCAGGATGCACTCGGGGTAAATAAATATTGTTTGGAGCAGTTTAACTTAAGGATCAGGTCTTCCGGGATCGGCACCGGTCGATAACGTCCCCCCTTCCCGGTAATGTGCAGCAGGTTGTGCTCCATATCAATATTTTGCCCTTGCATCCCGGCAATTTCTTCTTCCCGCAGCCCACAACGTAATGCCAGCTCTGCCGGCAACGCATATGCCGATTTTTTCCCCTTCAGGAATTCAACCACCTTTTCTGAATCTTCCGTGCGATAGCCAAACCTCGGTGCTCGGACATCGCTATCATCGCGAAAGGATTTTACCCAATCGCGGAATTCGGGTGTGATTGGGGTTGCAGCTTTTATCCAACCGAGCTGCGTACATCCAAGATGGACCTTTTCCAGTGCTGCTAGCAGCTTGTTTACCGTGCCAGGCGCGGAATCTGTGTAATATTCCTCGAAGGTCGCCATGATAATGTCCAGGGTGAACAGTGTGCTGAGCAAACCTTCATCGGTAATTTCTTCGGCACGTTTGAAGAATAAAGTGGCTGTCTGGAAATAGGTCCGACGGGTGTTGATGCCCAGAATGACAGGCAAAGGTTGCGTTGGATCTCCACCTGGCCGCAGCGATTTTTTAACCGAGACCACTCCCTGTTCTGCCCGATAGCTCTCAATTTTCTCTTTATCCCAAGTAACTTTAGCGAGCGCGTGATTGACCTGGTTAGAAATGGATGACAATGACAAGTTACACCTCCTTCGACGGCCTTGGATTGTGTTTCCAGCCGTTTCTAGTATCTATAGCCCTCGTGTGAAACAAAGAGGGTAATGTATTTTTTTGATGTGCCGTTGAGCCCTTCGTCGAGACGATCTCGACGTACCCGTACAACAGGGTTTTGCACTTCGCGATGCCGGCGACCCTGAAACGCCCTGCCAGGCATCTGCGGACTGGGTTTTGCCTGTCGAAGAATGAACAGGCCGGCAAGCGCAGGTCTTGCCTTGTCCCGATACGTGCCTACGTTTAGATAATTCTTTCGTTAATGGGAAACAACCAACGTTGAGAAAAGTGGTTTTGTCTGCCTGATAAGCCCAAATCACATAGTGATTGGGAAACAGAGACAAGAACTACTTTAAATTAACCATAAAACCATCTTTTATTGCAAGTACCCTCTTTTTCTCAATTAATTTCAAGACTAAGTAATACATTTGTATTTCTTTTTTTGTATTTTATAGGCTCAAAACAGTATGAAGATACAGGAATCTATTGGAATTTTGTAGAATTCTGATCTTGGACTTTATTGGTGAAAAGGGCAAGATTGGGATGATATCTAAATTCTGTGTAATGAACAGCCTCAATAATCCATGCTGCCAACAAATTTTACTACTTCCATTGACAGCTTAAATATTTTTTTGTGGTAAAATCACTCAAGTCAACAGTAAATTACATGTCGTTAGCCCGAATAGCAAGGTCGTGAAATCCATTTAGGAAGCGGAATTCTTTTACCATTATGCAATTCTCTATTTTATTGAATATTATCCTACAAAACAGACTTACAAACCTCCCTTCAGAACTCAATCTGGAATCTCTTTACTACTGCGCGCGAAAGTCCTGCAAAAGTTTCGCGGAAGTTTCAAGTCATTCGTATCAATTCTCCGCCTCCTTGCAGGCGGGTTATCTCCACCCAAGCAACCTCTAATTTCCCTGCCCGGAAAGGTGGGGATTTGGAGGTGTTAGCAGTTTCCTTTTTTCGACCATAGATCCATGTCGAAAGGGCGGAGCATGAAAAGAGCTAGTTTGTTCTCACAAAATTATTCACTGGTAATTGTAAAATTGTAGAAATAACTTGTTACTGAAAATAATAATAAGGCAAATGATGTATGTGGTAGGATACAAGACAAGATATACAGATTTACCTATTGTGATAAATTTACCCCGAGGATATCTTTATGTTGTTTGATTTTAATCCTGTGCACTGAAAAAGTAAGCTGAATTAGATAAAGAAAAAGTTGTATTATGGACATTCACATTTTTGTTTAATCTAGTGGTCAAGGCAGGGAAATTGAACCACTATTTATTTTAGCATCTGTGTTTCTTGTGTGCAGCCTACATCTGTATTCTGTTCCTCCTATGCAAATAATCCAGATTTTTCATTGATTTTCTCAATCATATTATTGATTTGATAACGATTTTTGTTATTTAAATCATGATTACATTTAATTATCGAAAGCTTGTGAATAGCAGAGAAATATCTGGAGCAAAAAATGGACATTGATTCAAGTCACTCATTCAACAACATTCTCAATCAAGTCGTTCAGCATGATTTATGCATAGGTTGTGGAATATGCGCTGCTTCTTGTCCAGGTAAAATTTTAGAGATGAAATGGTCACTAAAAGGAGAATTAACTCCAAGCATTATGGGTGACTGCCTGACAACCTGTAGCCTATGCCTAAGTGTTTGTCCTTTCTATGACATCCAAACTAACCAAACTGAAATCGCCGAATCAAGCTTTGCAACTCTGCCCAACATAAAAAACATTCCAGATCTTGGTTATTACCTAGCAGCTTATGTAGGATTTGCAGCTGAGGATAATCTTCGAGAAAAAGCAGCTTCGGGAGGATTGGTTACCTGGTTGCTTGAGAAATTGTTTGAAAATGGGATAATTGATGGAGCAGTTACTGTAATAGAGAACAAAAATAGAGAAAAAGATCGCCTTTTCAAATATGAAATACTCAGAGACAAAGAATCTATTAGATCCGCTGCAAGTTCTAAGTATTATCCAGTAGAAATGTCTGACGTTCTAAGAAAGATTTTACGTGAGAAAGATGACAAAAAATATGCTATTGTAGTACTTCCTTGTAGGGCTTATGGACTAAGAAAAGCTATGGCTAAAATTCCTAAATTAAAAAGAAGAATTCAGTACATAATTGGATTAACCTGTGGTCAATTGGTTAATAGCTATTTTACTGAATATTGTTCCACAATTAGTGGTATAAACTATCATGATCTAGTTACTGTCAGCTATCGCTCAAAGAGAAACTCTTTGCAAGCAAGTCATTATTCTTTTTTACCTACATCCTGTTTAGGCATTCAAGGAAAGCAAATTCCAAATATACCTATACAAGGTCATCTCTGGGCAAACTACTATTTTACACATCATGCATGTTTATTCTGCGATGATGTGTTTTCCGAGACTGCTGATATTACTTGTATGGATGCTTGGCTTCCAGAATACGAGATAAACCCGAAAGGAAATTCACTATTAGTAGTTAGAAATTTAGAACTAAATCAATTTTTTTTGTGGGGAATAGAGAAAAAAAGCTGCAACCTTGACGAAATTTCTATAGGTCATGTTCTCGAAAGTCAAGCAGGAGTCATTATAAAAAAAAGAAAATTGATTGCTGCAAGATTGTACTATGCCCGGATAAATGGTCTTAATATCCCCCACCGCAGAATTGAAGAGTCAAGAAAATTATATAAAAAGAATAAATTTGCTGTGGATTTACAATTTGCTGTTTTGAGTCAAAGTAAGTCTGCCTGGCAAATGTGTCGAGATAATGGGGATGTTGAACGTTTTTATCAAATTATGGCTCCACTGGAAAAGAAGATCCAATTCTTAGTAAAAATCAAACGTCTTAATTTGTTCTTTATTCGAATCAAAAATTTAATTGTTGATCCTATTGGTATGATAAAAAAGATCATTGCACATTTTACGCGTGCGAGACCTCTAGTTGAGTAAATCAACTTCATATTTTTCAAGTAATCAATACTATTTGCAACTAAACTACTATCGCCTAAAGGCGATAGGTTTGAAGGGCGAATGAAATTCGCCTAAAGTCATCCTTCCACACTGAAGTCTTGCTCTCCAGCATCGAGGTCTTGTTGTCCTTGTTTCTCGATATACTCAGCAATGATTGCATCTGTCACATTTCCTGTACTTGCAACAAAAAACCCGCGTGCCCATAGGTGCTGCCCCCAATATGCTTTTTTCAACTCACCAAACTCTTGCAGCATCAGCCGACTACTTCGTCCTTTCAACCTTTGTACCAATTCACTCACCGCTAGATTCGGAGGTACTGATACTAATAGATGCACATGATCTTTTGCCACATGCCCCTTCTCTATGTATACGTCCAAACTCGCACATGTTTGTTGGATCAACTCTCGTGCCCTCAATCCGATGGCTCCGTGTAATATCGGTTTTCGGTACTTTGTTATCCATACAATATGGTATTTTAGGTCATATACTGAGTGTGCGGTTTTTCGATATCCCATGCCTTTATTATAACGACTGGTGTTAAAACGGCCTGCCTAAAGGCAGGGGTTTTGAACCCTATTTACAGACAATAAACACTCATATTTGAAATAATATTGTTTTAAAGCATCTGTAAGTCTAAGGTAATTTATGTGGAGAAAAAAAATGAAAATTCTTCTTGTCGGAATGGGTGGACTTTATAATAGAGGATGTGAAGCCATTGTGCACGGATCAAAAAATATATTGACTCAAATATTTCCTGGAGCTGAAATTGCTGTTGCTGTTGGAACTCCTGAGATTGCCAGCCAAGACCAAATACGCTTATCGGATCTAGGCATAGAAGTCTATCCTCTGATAAAACAAAAGAAACCAGCACCTTCTCTTCCATTACGTCTGATGAATCGTTTTGTCTATGAAATAACTAAGAAATCAATATTCAATTCTCCATGGCGACCATTGGGTTATCCAGACAAAGGATGGGATTTGATACTTGAAGTTGGGGGAGATACATTTGCTAATACAAATAATCTTATTTATAAATCTCTCCACGATCTGTGGCTAATGGATTCAAAGGGATTTCGTGTGGGGCTATGGGGTTTAAATTTAATTCCCTTTGATTCAAAAGATATTTCAATAGGGGAAATTAAAAGAATATTCTCCCGATATCAAATTATCACTGTGCGGGACGAATGGAGCAAAAATTATTTAACTGAAATTGGCGTGACGAAAAATGTCTTCCGCATGGGAGACCCTGCTTTTGAGATGGATTCGATTAAATGGGATATAGAACCATTCTTTTCGAAAAAAAGTGAACGCGGAACAATTGGATTAAACTTAAGTCCGATAGCAGGACAATATCGTACTGGTGGTGAAAAAGAAGTTATAAATTTGGCAATAGAAACAGCAAGAAAACTAAATCAATTAGGGTTTGGTGTATTGTTTGTTCCTCATTGTTTTCCTCCTGCTTGTCCTGAATTTGATGATGATAATTTAATTTTACGCCCAGCTTTTGAGCAATTAAGATCTGAAGACTTGGATGTAGGTCTTCTTCCAGAAGGACTTAGTTCTCCACAGGTTAAATATGCAATTTCTAAATGTACATTATTTGCAGGAGCGCGTATGCACTCGACCATTGCTGCTTGGTCAACTGGTGTACCTGTCCTTACAATTTCTTATAGTCCTAAATCTTTGAATATTAATGATGATATATATGGCCATCGCCGTTACGTAGTGGATATTCGATCAGTAACTAGTGAAGAAATAGCAAGTACCCTTGATTCTATGGCAAATGATTTAGACATGATTCGCCAAGCGACTAACCTTGGAGTTAATCGAATTCAAGAACATACTCAGATACTGATCAAGAAATTAAGGGAAGACAGTTTGTAATACATGTTATTTCTTTACAGGTAAATTATGAGGTAAATACACCGAGAGTTGTGTAATACATTCTTTAATTTCTCTTTGTTTTAGAAAAAAATTAGGATTTTCATTAAATGCTATGCAAGATTTAAACGACAAATTACTGCCAATTGATAATTCAGGCCTAGTTCAACATGCTGCTCGTTCAGTGAAATGGACAACTCTTAGTAGTTTGCTGCCACGTATGATCACTCCAATCAGCACAATGATTCTGGCAGGATTATTGACGCCTTCCGACTTTGGTACTGTTGCAATATCAACATTAATCATTACGCTTGCCCAAGTAATAGTCGGATTAGGGTTGGGACAAACTATTATACAATTTAGGAAAAATGTTGTAGAAGCTGCTTCTACTGCTTTTATTTTAAACTTATTGTTTGCTATTTTTTTATATATTCTTTTATGGGTAATTGCCCCTTTATTAGCAAATTTCTACCAGAATCCAATATTAATTACAGTAATAAGAGTTGCAAGCATTTCTTTAGTTTTATATGCCTTAGGAAGTATACCAACCTCACTTCTACAAAGGGAACTTCAGTTCCGACAACTTTTTTGGGTTAACACCCTTCCAGTATTATGTAATGTTATTGTCTCTCTATTACTTGCTTTTTTGGGGGCAGGAATATGGGCATTGGTCATTGGCCCGCTGGCAGGTGCAATAGTTGGAACAAGTTCTGCTTGTTTACTGTCTAAATGGCGACCTTCGTTCAGAATAGAACGGTCAATTTTACGATCTTTATTTACTTTTAGTGTTTGGGTTGTGCTTTCCAGTATATTTTCATGGTTGTTTTTACAAGGAGATAATGCTATTGCAAGTCTTTTCTTTGGGCAAACAGAACTAGGCATTTATACTCTTGGTTTTAATATCAGCTATTTGTTACCAGGAATGATTACATCTCCATTATCTGCAGTAGCCTATCCTGCTTTTTGTGTTCTTCAGGACAACCCAAAAGAAGTAGGAAATAGACTACTTCAGCTTCAGTCTTTAACAATTTCGATACTTTTACCTGTTTGTGCGGGAGTATCTGTCATCGCGGTGCCCCTTGTTTCACTTTTATATGGTGATAAATGGCAAGGGTTAGGACAAGTCATTCAATTACTATCACTCATGAGTGGAATTTCAAGTTTCTGGTCACTTAATTCGGATGCTTACCGTGCAATTGGACGACCAGATATTTGGCCTAAGCTTTCAGCTATTACACTTCTTCTTTTGTTGCCTCTTCTTTATTTTACTGCGCATTATGGATTGATACCGTTCACAATCGGTCGTTCTTGTGGCCAACTGATTTATGTACTACTAAATATTCTAGTTATGAATTATTCTTTAAGATTCTCTTTTCGAGATCAGTTAGTCATTTTTAAAACTCCTTTAACCTGTGTTCTTGTGATGTATTTCATCTCATTCTTCCTGATTAAGATACTAATGCCTTTTACAGGAATGATCGGTTGGCTGAAATTAATTTCGGTTATAGTAATTGCTATTATTATCTATCTATCCTTGTTTTGGCTATTGGATAAAGGATTATGGAATAAGATTAAAAATGCTGGTTTTCAAATATTATCAAGAAGCTAAAATGAATTTAAATACCACTATCAATCTTATTATTTACATTTATAGAAATTTATCTTCTGAATACAAATATTATAAATATATCAAATTATTAATCTTAAAATGCGAATTGCCTCACAAATAATCTTACTATAGGGAATTACGTTGACTCAAAAA
>CAZINW010000015.1:0-47231 GCA_964540765.1 uncultured Anaerolineaceae bacterium
AACCCCCGGCCTTCTCAATGCCATTGAGACGCGCTCCCAACTGCGCTATGGGCCCAGGTTATAATTTTACTTCCCATAGGCGCTCCCAATTCCCCAGAAGGGGACTATGTGCGCTATGGGCCCAGGTTATAATTTTACTTCCCATAGGCGCTCCCAATTCCCCAGAAGGGGACTACGTGCGCTATGGGCCCAGATATTTTTATGTTCCGGTCGGTGCCTGCGGTCTGTCCATCAGGCGCCTCCCAGCTCATGATGGACCTGGAGGGATTCGAACCCTCGACCTCTTCAGTGCGATTGAAGCGCGCTCCCAACTGCGCTACAGGCCCGATTCTCTTGCATGATCTCATTTTTTGCATGAGAAACAGGCTCGATTTCAGAGTTTCAAGATTCTACTTGAGAGAGAACAAACTGTCAAGCAAAATAGCTGAGGGTGTTGAAAAACCTTTCGTGTCATTATCATTCCCTGATCCCAAAGGGACGCAGAGCGAGGAACTCAGTGCCCATCCCACTCCCAAAGGGACGCAAAGCGAGGGATGCATTGCCGGAGGCACGCAGTGCCCATCCCAATCCCTGTCCCAATCCCAAAGGGACGCAGAGCGGAGTGGGGCACACAGAGTAAACGAGAGATGCATACGTGCAAATGTAGTATAGCGCTCTCATTTTTCCAAAACTTGAGACTGCTTTGCCCCAGAAAAGAACTGGGATGATATCCCAGAGAGGAACTGGGTGTAGCCTTATTAATTCCTCCCCCTTCACCCAGCCTGCAAGTTGAATGAACGGCCAGGTTGTGTTGGGTTACGGGCAAGCCTGAACTGGTTTTGACCTATATCCAACGATTGTGCCCCTGTAGATTACCCTCCACCCAACCTACAAACTTCCGGAGAACCTTACGGCACATATGGTGGCAGATCCAGAATCTGGCAGGTACCACCCTCTGTGCAGGTGATGTGTACTTCAAACTCGGTGACGGGAGGCATTTCTTCCTCTGTGGCACCGCAACAGGGACCACGCACAAATTGGGTGTCGTCCGGATTCCGGTAAGTGACAGTGTAGACGAATTCTGTCTCTGAAGGTTGCCCGGTCAGATCAGCGCTGTATAACTGCAAGCACTGAATACCATTGATCTCACAGCCATTTTTTAGCAATCCAGCTTTATCTTTCGGGTCCAAATCCGGGTTATATCCCTGCAATATTTCATAAGAGCCACCATAAAGCGCAGCAGCCTCCTCATATTTTCCATGGTTGAGGTAGACAAAAAAGTTGGTCATGTCAAGTAAGGCCTGCGAGGTGGCAGGTGGGGTCTGATCGGGGAGTGGGACGACGGGCTCAGCCGTTGTAGTTTGGCAGGCAGCCAGCAGGATCACGCCAATCAAAATTAACCAAGTGTGTTTCATGAACACCTCCTGTGAAAAGGGTCGATCATAGGTCAATTATAGCCGTAAACGAAGAAATAGCATCTGTTTTTGACGGGAGGAGTGATCATCAATCAATCATTAACTTTGAGAGATATAAAAAAATGAGCCCCACTTTCTTGTGGGGCTAAATTCATTTGATAATCAGAACGCAAGCGCTTAAAACCTTACGGGATAGACGAACCTATGCCAGTGACAGGTACGTTTGCGTTGGACATGCACCAGCATGCATCCATCCACCCTGAAAACATACTAAATTCAGCATTAGGGCTTGTCAGAAACTCTCAAGCGGGGGTTATTGTACCACCGGTACGTTTCTTTTCGATCTTCTGCTTGCGTTTTTCCTTTTGGGTCAGCTTTGGTTTCTTGCGCACTTCCTTGCCGGCCTTGTCCTTACTTCCTTTATCAGGCATCGTTGCTCCTCCTTTGGTGAAAAAAAATAGTGCCATGCTGTAATTGCAACACGATTAATTATACCCAATTCCGGTGGTATTTCAATATTTTAATGACAATTTTAATGAGTCAGTTTAATGAGTCAGTTTTAATGAGTTAAGGGAGACAAAGAAAATTTTCGCGCAAAAAACGTAGGTTGGGTGAAGGGGGAAGGTAAAGCCAGACATTTTTCCTAAATCATTGCACCCCCGAAACCCAACACCATAGTTGCTGGGTTTCGGGCAGGCTCAGGTCGATTGATAGATGTCATTAATCAGCGCTCATCCGTGTCCGTCCTACACCCAGCCTACGATTCTATTTCGCTTCACTCAATATTGGTGCCACAACCTGCCGCCACCGCCAGCGCAGTAATTTGAGATGGCAAGCTTCATTTCATCCAGGTCAGCCCAGAAAGTACTCAGTTGGGATTTGTAGGCGGCGATGGCGTCCTGCCAGGCTTGCAAGCCATCCTGCATAATGACAGCAGGAATACGCTGCCACTGTTCGGTTTCCAGCATGGCAACTTGGGCAGGGTCGTGGATCACATAAGGGTAGTCGGCGTAGTAAAGTGCTGGCCAAGCACTTGCCTGCACTGCCAGGGCTGCAAGGCGGTGATCAATGTGGCTGCCGATGCCCATGGGGACAACCAGACAGGCATCCTGCGGGAGATGGTGCTTCAGGTGGGCGGCAATTTCTGTGACCAGGGAAGGTTCGGGCTCAGCATCAAAGAGGTCCTGGTCAGCCTGGATAAGGGCAGTGCCATTCTCCTTGAAGCGGTAAATACAATCCTGCCAGTCAAGATGCCGCGGCAGGGCGCCGAGCACCTGGCAGGCTTGCAGGTCTTCCTGGCGACGGATCACCACTGCATCTGCATCCGCCTCCCAGCGTTGGTGCAGTTCGCAGGCGAATGCAGGCAAATTGTCTTCAGGGGGGCTGCCTGCGGTCAGTGTCCAAATCTCAACCAGACCGCCATCGCGTACCTGTTCATAAACCAACCCACCGCAGGAGAGAACGACATCGTCAAGATGGGGGGAAATGTAAATATAGTGTGTTGTCATAAATGCTCCTGGGGCATGCGTTTTTTACGAAACGCAATTGTGATGGTATGATTAAGCTTGTCACTTGTCTTGCCTGATGTTATTATTTTAACCTCGGAGACGCTTTTTTGAACAGACTATCAAAGCAAAAGCGCACACGCTACATTCTAATCTTGGTGATCATCCTGACGATCCCCTGCTATGCTCTTGGGCTGATCCTTTTGCGGGTTAATCGTGGTCCATTGCCCCCGACTGCCACACCGACGAACACCCCCACTGTGACGCGCACAGCGACCATCACCTTAACCGCCTACCAGACCAGCACTTTCACGCTGACACCCACCTTCTCGCAGACACCCACATTCACGCTAACCCCGACTGACACCCATACGCCTACCATGACCATGACGTATACGGCAACACCCACACTCACACCCACACTCACACCCACACCCACAGAGACGCCTACACTCACAGAAACACTGACACCGACTGAAATTGGCACGATGACACCCACTGACGAAGTCAACCCTCACAACTCCATAACTCCTTAAAATAATGGAAAGCATTAGAATTGGAAGTGACAAAAGCCTATGAATGACATACTCCCCTTCTTAAAGCAACTCTTAAGCGCGCCGGGTCTCTCCGGTTACGAAGATCCTGTTCGTCAAATCATCCAGGATGCCTGGCAACCGTTATCTGATGAGATCGCGGTCAGCCGCTTGGGCAGCCTGCACGCCCTTAAAAGGGGCAGGGGCAGCCAGCCCAGGCGGAAAGTGATGCTTTCTGCCCATATGGATGCCATTGGCATGATGGTGACCGGCATCCAGGATGGACTGCTGCGCTTCACCAAGGTCGGCGGGATTGACAGTCGCATCCTGCCGGGTCAACTGGTGACCGTGCATGGTCGCAGAGACCTGCCTGCCATCGTGGTGCAGCCCCCGGCTTTTCTCCTGCCCGAGGAAGCAGCCGCTGGACCGGTTGAGATGCAGTACCTGCTGGTGGATACCGGCTTGCGCCCGCAGGAGGTGGATGAACTGGTGCGCGTGGGGGATGTGATCTCCTTTGCCCAGGCTCCCTTGGAATTAAGTGGTGGGGCGGTCTCGGGTCACACCCTGGATAACCGTGTGTCGGTGGCAGCCGTGACGATCTGCCTAGATTTGCTGCAACGCCGCGCGCATGATTGGGATGTCTGGGCCGTTGCCACCTCACAGGAAGAGGAAACCCTCGCTGGGGCACTTACCTCGCCGGTCGAGATCCAGCCCGATATGGCCATCGTCATCGATGTGTGTTTTGCCAAAGGCCTGGGCGGGTCTGACTGGCGCTCCATGGAGTTGGGTAAAGGTGTTGGTTTGGCATGGGGGCCCAACATCCACCCGGCGCTTTACAAAGCCATGCAAGCAAAGGCAGAGGAACTTGAGATCCCTTATGTGCGCGATTTGACGCCGCGCATGTCCGGAACGGATGCCATGGGCATCCAGGTGGTGCAATCCGGTATTCCCTGCGTGGTGCTTGGCATTCCCCTGCGCTATATGCACACGCCGGTGGAAACCGTCTCATTAAAGGATATCAAACGGGTCGGGCGCCTGATGGCTGAATTTATCAGTGACCTCCCCCCTGAGTTCATGGACACAATCACCTGGGAAGAAAAATCATGAAAAATTTGGATGGATCAGCAATGAAAACCCCTGAAATTGGCAAAGCTCAGGTTGATCTGCTTGAGAAGCTCTGTAATGCTGCTGCTGTCTCAGGCGATGAGCAGGAAGTACGCCAGATCGTAATGGATGAAGTCAAGCCGGTGGCTGATGAAGTCAAAGTGGATGCACTTGGCAACCTGCTGGTGACGAAATTTGGACGCAGCGACAATAAGGTGCGGGTGATGCTGGCAGCCCATATGGACGAGATCGGTTTTATGCTGGTCAAGGATGATGAGGGGGGGCTGTTCGAGTTTGTGACCATTGGCGGCATCGATGAACGTCAGCTCGTGGGAAAGCCCGTCCTGGTTGGCAAAGAGCACCTGCCTGGTGTGATCGGCGCCAAAGCCATTCATCTGACCACCGCGGATGAACGCAAGAACGTGCTTAAGGTGGATCAAATGCGCATTGATATGGGGCCGGATATCGGTAGCAAGGTTAAAGTCGGTGAGCGCGCCACTTTTGCCACGAAACTGGAAGTGATCGGACCGAGCATTCGTGCCAAGGCATTGGACGACCGCCTGGGTGTGGTCAACCTGATTGAACTGGTGAGACATGCGCCGGACAATATTGACCTGCTGGCGGCTTTCACCGTTCAGGAAGAGGTTGGCTTGCGGGGTGCACGCGTGGCAGCTTATGCCTTTGATCCGCAGATCGGGATTGCATTGGATTCGACCCCTGCCCTGGACCTGCCGGGATGGGAAGCCGAAGAAGAAAACGGGCGTTACAACACGCGCCTTGACCACGGCCCTGCCATCTACCTGATGGACGCTGCCACGATCGCTGACAGGCGTTTGGTGGACTGGCTGGTCAGGTCGGCTGAGGCAGAGGGCATTCCCTGGCAGTACCGCCAGCCCAATTTGGGCGGCACCGACGCGGGTGCCATTCATAAGGTGCGCGCGGGTGTGCCGAGTGTGTCTGTTTCTGTGCCGCAGCGCTACATCCACACTGCTGCCGGGCTGATCCGCATGGATGATTGGGTCAACACCCTGCGTCTGGTTCATACTGCGCTGACAAAACTCACAGCGGGACTGCTGGAGCGTTAATTCCCGCTTCCATACAGGATTTACGAAAACATTTATCAGGAGACGACGCATGAAAGCACTGATCAAGAAATTTGTTGAAACCCCCGGGCCCTCCGGATACGAAGATAAAATCCGCGCGGCGGTGATGGAAGAGATCAAGGATCACGTGGACGAGATGCACGTGGACGCCCTCGGCAATTTGATCGCCCGCAAAGGCAGCAAGCAGGCGGACGGGCTGCGCATCATGATCTCGGCGCATATCGACGAAATTGGTCTGATGGTCACCCATGTGGACGCTGATGGCTTTGCGCGCTTTATTGGCATCGGTGGGGTTAGCCCGCTCACCTGCCTGGGTGGACGGGTGCTTTTTATGAATGGAGCCCGCGGCGTGATCGGTTGTGAT
Source organism: uncultured Anaerolineaceae bacterium (assembly GCA_964540765.1). Lineage (GTDB taxonomy): Bacteria > Chloroflexota > Anaerolineae > Anaerolineales > Anaerolineaceae > CAZJLN01. Next base: position 6,004 of record CAZINW010000015.1, read on the forward strand.
AAGTTGGAGGCGGGCAAAGTGCCCACCCTGGATAAACTTTTCATCGATGTGGGTGCCAGCAGCAAAGATAACTGCCCAGTCACAGTGGGCGATGTGTGCGGTTTTGAACGACCGTACATGGAACTGGGCGAGCGGCTGGTTGCCAAGTCCATGGATGACAGGATTGCTGCCGTGGTGGCAGTGGAAGCTTTGCGCGGGCTCAAGCACAGTCCGCACGAAATTTATTTTGTGTTCAGCGTGCAGGAAGAGGTCGGCATCCGTGGCGCCATCACGGCGGCTTACGGTGTGGACCCTGACCTGGGATTGGCAATTGACGTCACCCGCAGCGGTGATACCCCCAAGACGATCAAGATGGAAACCGCGTTGGGTAAAGGACCTGCCATCAAAGTACGCGACTCATCGTTCATAGCTGACCCCAAGGTGGTCACATGGATGGTTGAGACAGCCAAGTCAGCGGGCATTCCCTACCAGATGGAAGTGTTGGAAGCCGGCGGGACCGATGGACGCGCCATCCAGATGACGCGGGCTGGCGTACCGGCGGGCTGTCTTTCAATTGCATGCCGCTACATTCACTCGCCTTCCGAGATGGTCGATCAACGCGATGTGGAGAATGCGATCAAGCTGCTGATCGAACTGCTCAGCAACCTGGTCAGGTTGGCTTAAAGCTGGCTGTCAACTATAATTAATTTAATAAAGAAGACAGCTGTTTGAAGAGAGGAATTTTTGCAGCTTTCAAACAGTCCGGTGAACTGGAAATATACATGAAACAGAGCAAGCATAAGGCAGGCAAAGGTAGGGTTCCCGGCATCTTGATGACCCTGATGGCAGGCTTGATTGCGCTCAACCTGGCGGGATGCGAAGGGCTGGGGATTCCCTGGTTAAATCCTGAGGTGTCTCCTTCGCCAGGCACGCCAACCTTACCCAGCGGTGATGCCACACCTGACCAGGAAATGACCCAGACGCCCACCCAGGCGCCACCTCCTGAAAGCCTGACGATCTGGCTCCCCCCTGAAATGGACACCGAAGGCGATCAACCTGCAGCAACTCTGCTGCGGGCAAGGCTGGAGGCATTTTCCAGTGCCAATGATGGAATTGAAATCAATGTAAGGATCAAAGAAGTGAGCGGTGTGGGCGGTTTGCTGGATGCATTGATCGCCACCAATGCTGCTGCGCCGGATTCCCTGCCAGGTTTGATTGCACTCCCAAGGAGAGATCTGGAAACAGCTGCGCTCAAATCCCTTATTTATCCAATAGATGACCTGACCACGATCATTGATGAGCCTGACTGGTATCCATATGCGCATGAGATGGCTTTGATCCAGGGAACGGGCTACGGTGTCCCCTTCGTGGGCGATGCGCTTGTGCTGGCTTATCGCACGGATGTGGTCGACCAGCCACCCATCAGTTGGGATGCGATCCTGGGCTCTGGTCTGAGCATTGCATTTGCCGCAGATGACCCGCAGGCAAGCCTGACCCTGGCACTCTACCAGGCAGCCGGCGGTGCCGTGCAGGATAACCAGCGCCGCCCGACCCTTGATGTGGAGGTGTTAACCGAGGTGCTGCAGTTCTATGGCAAGGGGATGGAAGGCGGAACCATTGCCAGTACCTGCCTTGAATTTCAGACTGAGACCCAGGCATGGCAGGCATTTCAACAAAAAGAAGCCTCTGCCGTGGTCGTCTCGCTGGCGCGCTATTTACAAAGCGCACCTGAGGGTACCAGCATGGTGATCCTTCCACCCCTGCTTGACGCACCAGCTACTGCGGCTACGGGCTGGGTGTGGGCTGTGGCAACCCCAAAACCTGAGCGGCAGGCGCTCAGCGCCCGCCTGGCAGAAGCGCTGGTTGAACCGCAGTTCCTCTCTGGATGGAGCCAGGCGCTAGGCAGAATACCCGCCAGACCGACTTCACTGGATGCCTGGAATATCACCAGCCTGAAACCTCTACTGAATCAGATCTCATTGGCGAGCGTCTTAAAACCCAATAATGATATTGTAAGCAGCCTGGGACCCATTCTGAGGGATGCAACCATGCAAGTGTTACGGGGGCAGGTTGACCCAGCCCAGGCGGCTGAAGTGGCAAAGGAAAGCCTGCAATGACAGAGAAAATTCCAGAGGACAAAAAACCTGAACAACCATACGGGATGTGGCAGGGAGCACACTATGCCTTGATCATCCTGACTGCGGTTGTTTTAATTTTAATGTTCATTGCATGGGCAATGCCGGCAGCCACACCGCGCCCCCAGACAACCCTGACGGTCACGCTGATAACTGAGGTCACCGGGACGCCCATCCAGGCGACGATGCAGCCTACAACCATTCCGGAACCCACCTCTGAAGACGTTGGGTATGCCGATGGGATCATCATTTTAAGCGCGGTTCTCAGCATCATTCTGCTTCTGGCAACCTTGCGTGAAATTTTATATTACCGCAGAAAAGCCAAATCAGATGAGATTAAGCAGTAGGAGACCCTGAATGCCTGATCGCCTTGATGAATTCAGCCAATATCGCCAGGAAATGAATGCCAGGATTGCACAGAGTGATCACCTGGGCATCAAGCGCTTTTTCAACCTTGACACACAGGCATATGCGGACGGGGCGCTGGATGCAAAAATCAAGGAGCTGCTCGGACTGGTGGCATCCATGGTGCTGCGCTGCAATGACTGTATTGACTACCACATCATCCAGTGCATTGATGCTGGCTGGACAGATGCAGAGTTGTACGATGCCTTCAATGTGGCGCTGATCGTGGGGGGCAGCATTGTGATCCCACATTTAAGGCACGCGATTGAGAGTGTGGACCTGTATCGCAACTCAAATAGTCCCATAGTCCCATAGTCCCATAGTCTCATAGTCAAATAGTCAAAACAAGTCTCAAATCGTTGATCTTTAGTCGTTTGCCGCAAAACGAGTGACTAGCGACTATTCAACTGTCTGACTATCCGACTACGTGGTTTTTTCCATTATTGTATGGATCAGAAAATATTCTTGCTTAGCATTCGTAGACCAAAAGTTAAAAGCCGTGCAGGTTCCACTCCCAAGGGGACGCACCACAAGGGAGGCTATGCACTGCGGACATCCCCAGAAATGAGCTGGGACTTCGCGGCGCGAACTAAGGTTTTAAAATCAAAACGGGTGTAAAGTGCACACCCGTTTTGATTGACGCGCCTAGATAAAGTAAATGTCGGCGTCCTGTGCCTGCCAGGTGCCATCTTCGGAGAGCTGCAGGGGGGAGCTGGGATGGTCGTGCATTTTTAATTGGGTTTCCAGCTCATCCACACGGTGAAGCAGGTCCTGCAGGGCAGTGGCAATGGCATCCGGCATGTTTCCGTGATTGAAGTCAGTTTTTCCATTTGTGCGTTTGCCGCTGTGCTGGATGATCTGACCGGGAACGCCCACCACCACGGCGTTGGCTGGAACAGCTTTGACCACCACCGCATTGGCGCCGATGCGGCTGTCTTTGCCAATGGTGATGGCGCCCAAGATCTTGGCGCCCGCGCCCACCACCACGCCAGATTCCAGAGTGGGGTGGCGCTTGCCCTTTGCTAGGCTGACGCCACCGAGGGTGACGCCGTGATAAAAGGTGACGTCATCGCCAATCTCAGCGGTCTCCCCGATGACCACACCCATGCCATGATCAATGAAGAACCTTCGCCCGATGATCGCACCCGGGTGGATCTCGACTCCTGTCAGGCTGCGCGTGATCTGTGAGAGCCAGCGTGCCGGCAGGTAAAGTTTGCGCTGCCAGAGCCAGTGTGCCACCCTGTGACCCCAGAGGGCATGCACACCAGCATAACTGGTGAACACTTCAAATGCGTTACGGGCAGCCGGGTCGCGGGCTAACGCCGTGTGCACGTCTTCGGACATGCGCTGCAGAAAGTTGAGGTGCTCAGACTTTTCAAAATCGCGTTTGAGCGGCAGTTCAATGGGGGTGGTATTAGTGGTTTCCATTATTTGGCTCCTTGAGATGAGCAAACAGGGCGGTGCTCAGGTAGCGCTCGGCAAAACTGGGGATGATCACCACAATGGTTTTACCCCTGCTGGATGGACGGTTGGCAATCTGCAGGGCTGCCCAGGTGGCAGCACCTGAGGAAATGCCGACCGGGATGCCTTCCACCGTTGCCATCTTGCGGGCGATGTCGAAGGCGTCTTCCCCTGTCACCGGGATGATCTCGTCCAAAATGCGCATATTGAGGATGGATGGGATGAAGCCGGCGCCGATGCCCTGGATGGGGTGGCTGCCTTTTTTCCCTCCTGAGAGCACAGGCGAGGCAGCCGGTTCAACCGCAACCACCTGGATGCCCGGATTGTGGGCTTTCAAGACCTCCCCGACGCCGGTGATGGTGCCACCTGTGCCCACCCCTGCCACAAGCATATCCACAATGCCATCTGTGTCGCGCCAGATTTCTTGGGCGGTGGTGCGGCGGTGAATCTCGACGTTGGCAGGGTTGTTGAACTGGTCAGGCATGCTGTAGCGCGAATCTGATGCCAGCAGTACCTGGGCTTTGTCGATGGCTGCCTGCATGCTGCCCTCCGCCGGCGTGAGGATCAGCTCTGCGCCGAGGGCGCGCATCATCAACCTGCGCTCCTGGCTGACCGATTCAGGCATGACAATGGTGCATCGGTAGCCACGGACAGCAGCAGTGAACGCCAGACCGATGCCAGTGTTGCCGCTGGTGGGTTCGATGATGATGCTTTCGGGATTTAGCAGACCGTCTTTTTCGGCTGCGTCGATCATGGCGACAGCGATGCGGTCCTTGACGCTGTGGGTGGGGTTGAAATATTCCAGCTTGGCAAGCACGGTTGCCTGGCTGCCATTGGTCAGTTTGCGCAGGCGTACCAGCGGGGTATTGCCGGTCAGTTGGGTGGTATCCTGGTAAATTTTCATTTTTTTACTCCAATATGTATTCCTTAAATAGAAAGACAGCCAGTTAATAAAAAAGACAGCGGAAATTCCGCTCGCAAAAATGATTTGCGGGGTTTTACCGTCGTCCTTTGAACTGGCTGCCTAAAATGTTCTTCAGGTGGCGGTGATCAACCCCGCCACAGACACATGCATTTGAATGGCATTGTTTACTCTCTCGTAATATGGTTAATTATTCAGCTCATTATATAAGAACTTATGTAAAAGTCAAGAAAATGTGAGGAAAAGGTTATACTAACTTTGATTGCACTTAAATCCTCACCTGTGCAAATCAGGGGTAAATTCCCGCGCTCGGTGAGGTTCCACCCCGTTGCACTTCGGGGATGATATCCCAGAAAGGAACTGGGATGATATCCCAAGGGACGCAGAGCGACACCGGCACGAAAGGTGAGTCCTTGTGGGAACAGATACTGCTCAACCATGATTCATTGGTCTTACTTAAAATACAAGCATGGAGGATATAACGCGTTCTCACTCACGCCGCATCGGGCGGTGGCGAGCCTCAATTTACCTGGATAAGAATAGATCCATTAATTGGCTTGACAGGGAGTTACTTAATATCCTGCAAAAGATAATCTTTACAAATAACACGATAAGCAGGGCGATAGTTCTTTGCAAAAACAAGCGAATGATGAGCAGCAGGAAAGCCCTCACCCTTTTTATCTCGCAAGAAGGTCTTCATTTCAGAACATTGATAATATCCCAAGCGGGAGGCAACCTCCCAGTAATTTTCTATCATTTTGACATCTCCCCGATATTTAATTGCAGTTTGGATGAACGCGTTAAGCAATAATTTGAGATCATACCCCTGAGCAATAAATGGTCTCAGGTGGATGCGCACGATTTGGCCTTCTGTTGAAATGGGGTCAATGAGCGGTTCATCTGGTCCGGAGCCCATTTGGGATACTTCACAGTACAGCCATTGGCGCACACTTTCGGGGCTGACGAGGGCATGCTCACTGCCCAAAGCCGCCTGGTGGATGAGCTTGTAAACATCCTGGATTTCCATTAATGGATAACGTTGTTGGTGAGTGTGGATAATTTTTTCAAATGTCACGCGTCAATTTTAGTCCTTATTAAAAAAGGATAAATGAAACTGGGACTGGGCGGTGCGATCAAAAGAACTGAACTGGGACTTTGCGGTGCGTTCGAGACCACGAGATCAACTTATATCAAACTCATGAGGTCCTACACTGATTTTCTGTTTCAGTTTCTCTTTGGGGTGAGTGCGACGTAGTTCAATGAGGTTGAGAACATTGTAACCGCGTTTCTGCAAGAAATGGATCATCGTAACATTGTTCGGGTCAACCCAATTGTAAGGCGTATCGCCCCCAAGTTCCTGGGCTAATCGCTCTGCTTCAGCATACAAAGCTGTTCCAACACCCCGCTGTCGCTCGCCTGGTATTACATAAAGCGATTCTGCCCAGACCACATCCCCGTCCACACGACAAACCAGATACCCAATCAGGATAGCAGCATGCTCAGCTACATAGATGGGGAAGCCCTTACTCAAATACTCAGAAAGTTCTTGTTTTGCTGCCGCGAGGTTCATTTTGTGGGTCTTACCGCGTAATCCCGCCAATGACATGCGAAATTCAGCGATAAGTTGGATAAGCGATTGTTCATCATTTGCCTGAATGGAACGAATTTTCATATAACTTCCTCTAAAAATAATAAAGTTCTGATACCAATGGTTAGTGTAACATTATCTCACAGCCCCGGCTTGGATTTTTTTATGTCTATAAGATTTTACATAATTTGCGAAATTCTTTGCAGGTTGCTATATAATTATCCTCATTCCTCTGGAGGTACCCCATGCCTGATCGCATCCAACGCTTTGTCAACGCCATTCAACAAAAAAACCTGGACGGGTTTGCGCTCAACCCCGGGCCAACCCTTGTATATCTGACTGGCTTGCAGTTCCACCTGATGGAGCGCCCGACGGTCGCCATCTTCACGGCTGACGGCAGGATCGGGCTAGTTTTGCCCATTCTTGAGCAACAAAAGCTGGTGGGGCTGCCCTTCAAGGCGGAGGTCTTTCCCTTCGGTGATGATCCTGACACCTGGGCGGATGCCTTCAGACAGACTTTTGAGGGGTTGGGACTGCACAGGGGCAAGGTGGGCGTGGAGCCCACGCGCCTGCGTGTGCTGGAGCTGCGCTTTCTGGAAGCAGCCGCCAAAAACATTGAATTTTTCGATGGCAGCGCCATCCTGGCAGACCTGCGCGTGCGCAAGGGCGAGCAGGAAATTGAAAAGATGCACGCGGCAGCCGTGATCGCCCAGGATGCCCTGCTGGAGACGCTCAAGACCATCAAGGTTGGCATGAGCGAGCGCGAGATCGCCAGCGAGCTGGTGATCCAGCTTTACCGCGCCGGATCGGACGTGGAGCTGCCCTTCCAGCCGATCGTGAGTAGCGGACCCAACACTGCCAACCCGCATGCTGTGCCTTCGGAGCGCGTGCTGCAGGAGGGCGACCTGCTGCTGTTTGACTGGGGTGCCAGCAAGGATGGCTACTTTTCGGACATCACTCGCACCTTCACGGTCGGGCAGGTGGATGCGGAGTTCCTGCGCATCAGTGAATACGTGCTGGCAGCCAATACTGCCGGGCATGTCACTGCCAGGCCGGGTTTGCCGGCAGGGCTGGTTGACCAGGCAGTGCGCGGGGTGATCGAAGCCTCGGGTTATGGCGATTATTTCACGCACCGCGCCGGGCACGGGTTGGGTATGGAAGCCCATGAAGCGCCATACATCTTTGGTGAGAATGACCTCATGTTGGAAACCGGCATGACGTTTACCATCGAGCCCGGCATTTACCTGCCCGGCAGAGGTGGCGTGCGCATTGAGGATGACGTGGTGGTGACAGAGGATGGCGTACGCAGTCTGACCGACCTGCCGCGCCAGATATTACCACTGGAAGCCTTTAAGGCATAAATGTAATGAAGCAGCGGCGGGACTTATACCTGATGGCTGCCTCCCTCCTTGCCTGGGGGATGGGAGAGGGGCTGTTTATCTTTTTCCAACCGCTTTATATCCAGGAACTGGGTGCTGACCCGATTTTGATCGGTACGATCCTGGGTGCCAGTGCTGTCATCATGGCTTTGGCACAAATCCCGATAGGTTATCTCTCGGATCATTATGGCAGGCGTCCCATCCTGTGGACCAGCTGGGTCTTGGGGGTGGTAACGGTGCTGATCATGGCACTTGCTAGGAACCTGGCAGTCTTCGTAATTGGTTTGCTATTCTACAGTCTCACTGCAGCAGTGCTGGCACCTTTGAATAGCTATGTAGCAGCAGCGCGCGGAGACTGGTCGGTAGGTAAGGCGCTCAGTTTCATTTCTGCCTCATATAGCGTCGGCTCAGGGTTTGCTCCCATGGCAGGCGGCATGATCGCTGAACGTTACGGTCTACGCACAATTTACTTTGTCTCCTCGGTGATTTTCCTGGTTTCCACAATCATTGTTTTCTTTATCCGCAAACAACCGGTTGCAGTACATGAGGAACATGTAAAAAAGTTTGCTCTACTGCATAATTCGCGCTTCATTCTTTCACTTGGCATGATTGGCATGATCACTTTTGCGATCTATTTGCCCATACCGCTCACCTCAAATTTCTTGCAGAATGAACGCGGACTTTCTCTGACCTCCATCGGGCAGTTGGGTACGCTTCAAAATATCGGGAATGTGATCTTTTTGCTGGCCCTGGGGCACATTCCTGTCATAAACGCATTTGTGATCGGTGAGATCACTATGATTGGTTATTCACTTCTGCTCTGGCTGGGAACAGGAAAGCCCTGGTATGCCTTGGCGTATATGCTGTCTGGCGGATATCGCCTCAGCCGTGCGCTTTCATCTGCTTTTATCAGACCGCTGGTGAAGGAAGCCCAGGTGGGATTGGCATTTGCATCCGTGGAGACTGCTGGTACCCTGGCAATAATCTTGGCGCCTGTACTGGCAGGCTTTTTATATGATCAAAACCCGGAGAGTGTGTATATGGTCAGCCTGATTATATTGGGAGCCAGTCTGTGCCTGACCTTGCTGGTGCGGCACTTCCGTGGTGCTCTGAAAAAACGATTGTCGGGTTCATCACCGGAATGATCCAGTGGAGATAGGTATGAAGCTTTCAATGATGCGTCTGGTTTTGGGACCGCTGCAAAACAATGTCTACCTTCTTGCCGATGAAGACAGTCAGGATGCAGTTGTGATTGACCCCTCATTTGGCAGCGAGACGGTCCTGGTTCAAGCTGAACGCCAGAGCTGGCATCTGCGCCAGGTCTGGATCACGCATGCGCATTATGATCACATTGCCGGGGTTGCCGCCCTGAGTACTGCTTTTGATCCACCCTTGCCGGTAGGTATGCACGCAGATGCCTATGCCTGGCTGCTTGAGCAGGAGCATGTGGTCAAATTTGGCGTACCCATTGATCTGCTTCCAGAACCCGGCATCTTTTTTAAGGAGGGTCAACAACTCACACTCACACCTGGAGGGCAGGAATTTGCCGTGGAAGTGCGCCATGCACCCGGTCACAGCCCCGGTTCGGTCATTTTCTACTGCGCCAGTCTCAGCGTGGCTTTCTGTGGGGATGTGATCTTCCGTGCCAGCATTGGTCGTACCGACCTGCCCGGCGGGCATCATGACATGCTGATCGAAAGCATTCGCACACGGGTGTTAAGCCTGCCTGAATCAACAACGCTGCTTCCCGGTCATGGACCTGAAAGCAGCGTTGGTTTTGAAAGACTTTATAACCCTTACTTGGCGTAGTCAACTGCACGCGTTTCCCGAATGACCGTAATGCGGATCTGACCGGGATACTGCATGGTCTCTTCGATCTGGTGGGCAATATCCTTGGCGATGCGTCTGGCTTCGACATCATCGATTTCTTCCGGCTTGACGATGATGCGCACCTCACGACCGGCCTGGATGGCGAAACTCTGCTCAACGCCTTTGAAGGAATCGGCAATTGCTTCCAATGCTTTCAGACGTTTGATGTACTGCTCGAGGTCCTCACGCCTGGCTCCCGGACGGGCACCGGAGATGGCGTCGGCTGCCTCTGCGATGACTGCCTCAACCGAGGTTTGTTCGACCTCATGGTGATGCGAGGCGATCACATTGACCACCGCTGCACCGACGCCGTGCCTTTTGGCAAATTCAGCACCGATCTGGGCATGCGTGCCTTCAGTATTGTGATCCATGGCTTTGCCAAGGTCATGCAGCAGTGCGCCGGCTTTGGCAACATCCACATTGGCACCCAGTTCGGCAGCGATCACGCTGGCAATTTTGGATGTCTCGACTGCGTGTGCCAGTTGATTCTGGCCATAAGAGGTACGGAATTTAAGCCTGCCCAATTTCTTCAGGATTTCAGGATGCAGACCGGGCACACCGGCTTCGTAAGCCGCTTCTGTGCCAGCTTCCATAATGTCTTCTTCAATCTGGGCGCGTTCTTCTTCCAGCAGTTTTTCGATATGCGCAGGGTGGATGCGCCCATCGATCACCAGGCGACCCAGCGTGCGGCGGGCGATCTCGCGGCGGACAGAATCGAAGCAGGAAATGGTCACAGCTTCGGGGGTGTCGTCGACGATCACATCAACGCCGGCAGCTTGCTCAAAGGCACGAATATTGCGCCCGTTGCGACCAACAATGCGCCCTTTCATTTCTTCGTTAGGCAGGGTCACTAGAGATGTGGTCACCTCCGCCACCTTGTCGGATGCAACCCGCTGGATGGCATCCGCGATCAATTCGCGCGCCTTGGCATTGCCGGTTTCACGCGCCTCGGTTTCAATCTGGCGGATGATGCGCGCCATGTCTGCCCTTGCATCTTTCTCAACCTCTTCAAGCAATACAGTGCGGGCTTCGTCAGTGGTCATTTCAGATATTTTCTGCAGCTCTGAAATGCGCTGGGCATGCATGCTTTCAATTTCGTTGGTGCGCTTGTCAATTGCGCTTTGGCGTTTATTCAAGACCACTTCGCGCTGCTGCATCTGGTCAAAGCGCCGGTCCAGTTCTTCACGGCGCTTGACAAGGCGATCATCCTCTTTGTTCAGCTCCGAGCGCTTATGCGTAATTTCGCCTTCCGCCTCGTGGGTGAGTTTAAGGGCTGTATCCTTTGCTTCCACTTCTATTTCGCGCGCCTTTTCCTGCGCCTGCGTGATGATGCTGTCAGCCTTTAACCCCTGCTGCTCAATATTGCGCTTGACCTGTGCCTGCTTGACCAAATATCCAATTAAATACCCGGCAGCGATGGCAACCACCGCCACCCCAACCAACCATATGTAAGCCATTTGTCCATTCATTTTTCATCAACTCCATTTATAAATTCATCATAATCGCTCTTTGTTGAAAGTCCTGTATCTTCCCAAAGCCTTTTTAAAACTGGCGCAGAAACGCTGTATGAGAAACCGCGTCTTGCGAGGAAAGCGCCAACCTTGGTTTTAAAGGCGATCCAATCTAGGGATCGGTACCTTTGAGCCCGACTGAAGGCAGCCTTATAAGCCAGTTCCTCTTCAGGGATGCTGACATCCTCTAGAGCGTTTTGTATGGTTTGGTCTGTGATGCCTTTTTGGCGTAGTTCGGCTGAAAGCAAGCGCCGGCTGCGTGGATGAAACGTGTTGCGATTTTCAATCCATTGGTCTGCAAAGGAACGATCGTCTACAAAATTCTGCTCCTCCAGCCTCTCCAGGGTTGTTTCAATGATGGAATCGGAAAACCCCTTGTTCTTGAGGTTTTGGATCACCTCAGGCTTTGAGCGGGGTCGGAAGCTCAAATAGTGCAGTGCTCTTTGATAGGCAACTTCCACTTCATCTTCTGTGAGCAGCTTCCCGATCTCTCTATCAGTGAGTTTTCTCCCGACACTGAGCCAGGCGGCGGTGATACGGGAGAGCCCAAATGCAAATTCTCCATCCAGGTAAACATTCACCCGCTGGGGTTTCCTTTCTTGTACTACAAGCGCCGTTATTTGCTTTTCCATTATTAAAACAACTCAGCCATGGTTTTTGCTTGTGACCATGGCTGAAGACTCGAGTTTTATCATGTCAATAATGCTGCGAAACCATACACTTCGCGTCATTAAAGACCGTATTGGACTATGTTAGGTTGTCCCTAAAGGTACAGATGACAATGACTCAATTAAGTGCTTGCATTAAGCACTTGAGACCTCTGTATTAATTTTTGTTCTGGCTCATATCTTCGCATAGGTATATTACCAGATGCAGCAAAGTCTCTTTTAAAATCGTTCCATTAAAGTCAGCTTATCATGATCAAGTACCTGTAAATGCCAGAAAAAATCAGGCCTGGCGCTCCACATTCCAAAAAAATTATCTCTTATCCAGTTACCATGGTCACTGATTGCTTTCAGGCAACACAGATAACCATCATATTTTTCAATTCAATTATACATGATTTTGTCAAGTTTTCATTGGGTGAAAAACAATGTGTGAAAAACAATGGGTGAAAAACAATGTGAAAAACAATGAAAAAAACAAGGCATTAATTGACGAAATAAGAGAAAGTCAAATGCCACACTAAATGGGAGATTCGTGGGTTGCTGGTTCTGGTCTTTAGAGTTCCAGCGGTCTAAGATCAGACAGGCAGGCGGGTGGCAATCAAGGATTATCTTTGTCTACGGAGAAACCTCAGCAATGATCATTACGTAAAAAGTCGTTCGGTACGCCTGAGCAATAAAGTACTGATCAAGATAAACATCAAGCCTAACCCAGTCAAGACCAACTTATTGAAGAGCCAGGTTTCTGTGCCAAGATTTTCCCTGGCAGTAAACCAGAAATAGAATAGATAAAAGTAAGGGCCAAAGATCACAATTGCTGCCCGGGGACCGATCAGACACATTGCCCACCATAAGCTCCCGACAAGATAGCCGGTGTTCATCTCTTTTAAAAGCAAGCTGGTCGCACTCGATAATCCAATCAGTGTAAGGGATACGGCGAGAGAGGCGACCAGCATTTGACCTATTGGAAGTGGCAGGTAAAAGAGGTGATAGATGACCAATAAACCGCCCAAACAAATCAAATAATAACCAAGTAATGCCCCAAGCCGACGCAACCAAAGGACCGTCAATTTGGATCGCACCGCGACAAATGCAAGCGAGTTTTCTTCCCTCTCGCGCAGCACCAGACCGTTAGTCATAAACATAATTACGAGGGGAAAAATAACTTCAGCAAATAAGGCAATAAATTGCATACGTTCTCGAGCTTCAGCTTGAACGTCCAGGAGTAAAAAAAGCCCTGCCATGCCAATTAAGGGCAACATCCAGACTGCGGCAGGGGCACTGACTTTAATCTCGTACCACAGTAAATGGATCAAATTTACCGTACGAGCGGATCTGGCTTTCAGGTTGGCAGATCCTTCGTTTGGAGTGCCTTCTGGTGATATCAGCTCTTGGTCTGTGTTCATGGCAGCTTTGTTCCGGTCACTTCTACGACAAACCGGACGAAATCTTCTTCAGACAAGGAAGTGTTGCCGAATTGCTGGTGATACTCACGCACCAACTGCCAAAAAGGCTCTGGACCAGTTTGCTCCCATAATCCATGCAATCGCACAACCAAGTTGTTTGTTTCGGATGGCAGGACAAATGGCAAATTCAAACCGGTCCAAAAAGTCGTGTCCGCTAGCGCTTGTTGTCGCGCAGCGATTTCCTCATCAATAAATTCCTCACTCACCAGGGGCTCTGCCAGACGCAAGCTGGCATAACTAATCAGGGCATCCAGTACTGGTTGGTCTTCCCATCCTGAAATCCATGACTGACCAGGAAAGCTAGAATCTGCCTGGAGTTGAAGGCAAGGCTCCGAGCTGCACCACCATGCTCTCAGTACATCAGTAGCCACCCAACGCTGATAAAGCAATTGCGGGGAATCCAAGGTTGTTTGTAACTGTTTATTATTATCTTCAATCAAGATTTTGGTAATCTGACGTGTTTCTGGAATCAGGTACACCCTGGAAGAAGGATCGTAACTGTCGTACACGATGAAAGGCACTACTGCAATCTGGTAAGGTTGAGAGGATGGCTGTTTCTCTTCTTCCAATAATGAACTAATTTGTTTCAATAAGGACGGGTAAGGCTTATAAACCGTTTCGAATTCGCGGTCGGATATGTGGTCAGGGGCAACGAAAAATGTGCTTTCAGCCGATTGAACCTTCTCATAGTTCTGTGAGGCGGCGAGCAGTGGCAGGGGAGGTTGGTGGTCCCAAATCAATGTTACACGATCGGGGGAAGATTCCACCCTGTCAGCGGTCTGGACAATGCCTGAGGCCGGTGCTCCACGCCATGCGATGTTGAGCTGATCCGGAGCACACCACGAAAAGGGATGCCAGTTTCCAGCCCGCACCAGGAAGGCAGTCTCTCCATCCATGTATCCACCTGGCAGGAAGGGAGCAACCGATAATTCTTGTGAACGAAACAGATTATCATAAGCGTAGCGTGGGGTGCGGATATTACCCGAATATGCCATGGTAAGAGATATGTCTTGTCCTATAAGTTCTTCAGGAAAGGTCAGCATCAGTGCATTCCCGACAACCTCAGCTTCAATCCCTGGTGGGGTCGTCTCGGTCTTTGAAATGATGAGACCGCTGTTCAACCTTAGGGGGATTTGCATGGATGTGGCATCCGACTGCATGTGGAATACAACTTCCCCATTGAGCGACTCAGTCTTTTGATTGAGCTCAAGCTGAATTTGGTAAGATCGCAGAAAGGAGCAGTCCATTGTCTCCGCTTCCAATGGATTGGCGGGGGGATTCTCCGAAAGTTGTTTGCTTTCAATTTGAAAGTTGGACGCTGTGTGGATACTCGCCAAAAGCATTCCGACTGCAAGAGCACTCAAAGTCAATTTCCAAACTGGACTTATTTTTTTCTCCTGTCTTGGGGCCTGGAGGTGCGCCATCAACAGCACAATGAGCAAAGATAAGACGGATAGCTCCAAATAAAAAACCTGATGAAGCGTTACCAGCCTGCTGTCGAGTCCGTAGCCGATGAGAGGTGATACATAAACGCCATAAGGGGCAAAACCCAGTAAATGGGTTATATCCAGATTCATCGCCAAGATGCCGACGGTAAAGAGAACCATGATCAGGGATGTCCAAAGTGGTCGGCGAAACAGGAAACCGACCAGAAAGGTAATTGCCAGAATGAACACCAGCGTGGGCGCGAGAATAACTGCCCATTCCTTAATCTGATACAAAATGCTTTGGATGCCATGCAAATTGACCATAAGACCCGCAACCCACAACCCAACCGGCAGCAAAGCAGTAGCAACTACCAAACAAATTCCAAGGAACTTCCCCAGGATGTAAGCGTGGGTTGAGAAGGAACGTATCCACAAAACATCGTATTCCGGTTTAAATTCACGCAAAAAACCCGATGTTCCTATTATCGCAATGAACAGACCTCCAAACAGACCCAAACCTTGGGCGGTGCCCAAGGCGAGTCTGATCGCTGAGCTTATGGGAAGTTTGGCATAGTCAAATGACCACCAAGCGACTAGGAAAAACAGACCAGCCACCACCCAGGTGGAGCGTTGGCGAATTTGAATTTTCCACTCGTAATAAGCCGTATTAAACAACGTTCGGAGATGATCCATCATCCAAATTCCTGTCAGAGATGAGCAATAGGTAGGCATCTTCCATGGTAGGCGTAACTGGCATGGCTTCAAGTGATGGGTGAGAATCGGTGACAAGGAATTTCACCTCCATGAAACCTGGTTGATCAGCTGGACGTGAAGCCACGATTGGGTAGGCGCCCCGCACATGCTCCCATTCGCTGGGAGAGAGACGTGCTTCCCAGACCTTCCCTTGAGCGGAAGAGACCAAAGTATCGACATTCCCAGAGAAAGCGATTTGCCCTTCAGACAAGACGGTAACTTGCCTGCAAGTTGCAGTGATATCCTCTACGATATGTGTCGAAAGGAGTATCGTCCGTTCACTTCCCAATTCTGAGAGCAGGTTGCGAAATCTAACCCGTTCAGCCGGGTCAAGCCCGGCAGTCGGTTCATCCACCAGCAGAACAGGCGGCTCGTGCAGTAGAGCTTGTGCAATGACGACGCGCTGTTTCATCCCTCCGGAAAGGGTTTTTAAGCGGTGATGGGCATCAGAAGACAGCCCCACTTGGAGAAGGACCTGCTCTATCCGTTGACGGGAATTTTTCAGTCCGCTCAGCTTTGCCATGTAATTGAGAAACTCCCAGGCGGTCAACTGAGGGTAGAGGGTGTATTCCTGGGGGACATATCCAATCAAAGGGCGCACCCGGGCAGGCTCGTCGACTACACTGTGTCCTTGTATGGTTGCCCAACCGGATGTAGGTGAGAGTAAAGTGGCAAGAATGCGCATGAGCGTGGTCTTGCCGGCGCCATTCGGCCCCAAGAGCCCGAAAACACCTTGATTACATGTGAGGGAAACATCCTGGAGTGCATAAGCCTGCGCCCCGTGGTACTTCTTGGTAACTTTTTCTACTGTGATAGCCATAAAATCAATCCCATAGACCAAGTGGTGGAACTTATCTGGAGTAAGTAATGAGATGCATTTCTTATCACCTCATGACATTCTTTAATACTCTCACTATGTTACTAGTAATATAGTACAAGTTATTGGGTTTGTCAAGACAATTGTTTTAAATATTCTGTATCCTCCACATAAGCATATGGACTGTCATGATGGGTTTCGTAAGGAGTGTGAGCAGAGAATAGTCGGATAGTCGCTAGTTGTTAGTCAATAGTCAAAACTCTCCATTTATGACTGGTTGTTTACAATAAGTGCAATTCCCTATGGAACGCAGTGCCCATCCCAGTCCCAAACGGGACACAGAGTGAGCGAGGAACGCAACACCCTCAAATTATGAACCGAATTATGAACAAATAAAGAATCAGTGAATATTGCCATGTGCCAGGCTGATTCTCATGCTAAAATAACGTTATGAGTCAAAAGACATCCATCCCCAGAGATTTCGATCCCAACCTCGCTGCGAGAAATCATAAACGGCAGCGCTTCTGGCAAATCATTCTACCGATCCTGGTTGTCACGTTGCTTGGACTGGCTGTGGCAGTTTTACTCGCGGTCAGCTCTGGTGAGTTTGAGCAACTTCCCCAACTGGCACACACTTCAACTGTCATGCTCGTTTTGCCATTGTTGTTTCTGATGATCCTGCTTCTGGTGATCCTGGTACTCCTGATCGTGCTGGTTGCCAATCTAACGAAAAAGCTTCCGGGTACAGGTGAAAAAGTTCTGCTGGCGTCCCTGAGGCTCAAACAGGTTTCCCGCACTGCTGCTGATCTATCTGTAAAGCCCATCTTCAAGGTGAATGAAACCCTTGCAGGGATCAAAAGTCTGAACCACAGTCTTCTCCGCAAAAGGAAATGAGGTATTAAACATGAAATCAAATTGGAAAACAACAACCATGATCCTGGGTACGGTCATTGGTGCATTGGTCGGCGCAGGAGCTGCCTTCCTTTTGATCCAGAAGGGTGAAAAGGAAAACAAGGTACCCAAGGTAACTGCCCAGCAAGGTCTCCAGGTGGGTTTGAGCGTGTTGGGCGTGTTGCGCCAGATCTCCGGCTTTGGTCCGCGCTCATAATTTTCGGAAGGGCGCCGGGTTACACCATTGTTTGAACTGGTCTTCTTAGGCACATCTGCATCCGCACCGTCCATCAAGCGCGGACTTTCCTCCATGGTTGTGAAACATGAGGAATACCGCTTCTTGGTTGACTGCGGCGAAGGCACGCAGCGTCAGATCCTGCGCTCCGGCGTTGGGTTTAAACACCTCGAGCACATCCTGTTGACGCATGGTCACCTTGATCATATTTTGGGTCTGGCAGGTCTGATCTCAACCTTCATGCGCTGGGAAGCCATTGAGGAGGTCTCAATCTATGGCAGCCGCCACACGCTTGACAGGGTGAATGACCTCATTTTTAATGTGGTGCTGCGCGGCAACAAACCCCCCATGCCCATTAATTTGCTGGAGATCAAACCGGGTTTGATTTTTGAGGCGGAACGCTTCAATATCACTGCTTTCCCTGTCAACCACCGCGGCTCTGATTCGCTTGGTTTTCGCTTTGAGGAACATGCACGCCGCCCGTTCCTGCCTGAAAAAGCCGAAGCCCTTGCCATCCCGCCGGGACCATGGCGCAAAGACCTAGTGGCTGGCAAAGCCATCAGCCTGCCTGATGGGCGTCGCATCGAACCAGACGAAGTGCTTGGACCGGTCAAAAAAGGGACACGCCTGGTCGTGGTGGGAGATGTGGGCAGACCGGAAAATTTACTGGAGGAAGTGCGCGATGCGGATGGATTGGTGATCGAGTCGACCTACCTGCAGGACGAAGCGCCGCTGGCTTATGAGTTTGGGCATACCACCGCACGGGATGTTGCTCAATTGGCACGCGCTGCCAACGTGGGTAAGCTGGTGCTCACGCATATTTCTCGCCGCTATAACGAGAAAGATGTGTTTGAAGAAGCCAGCGCTGTCTTTCCAAACACGGTGGTTGCACGTGATTTTGATGTCATCCAGATCAAACATGAGGATGGATCTGAAAAGCTGTAATTTTCGCAAAAGCAACAACAGTATTCTCGTTGAAGAGGTAGGCATGACAGGACAAGGATTTTTGCAGCGATTGAGAGCTGGCGAAATTTTGATTTCTGACGGCGCAACTGGCAGCAGCCTGCTGCAGAGCGGTTTAAAGCAGGGAGAATCAGCGGAAGGTTGGGTGCTGGAAAAGCCAGAGGAGATTTGCCGCCTGGCGAAAAGTTTTGTTGCTGCCGGTGCGGATATCATCCTGACGTGCACCTTTGGTGGGACGCGCCTGCGCCTGCAGGCATCAGGTCTGGGTGCGCAGGCAGAAGCGATCAACCGGGAAGCCGTTGCGATTGCTAGGCATGCTGTGGAGGGCACCGCAGTTTTGGTGGCAGGATCGATCGGCCCCACCGGACAGATGCTGAAGCCTTTTGGCACCATCACCCAGGAAGAAGCACAGGCTTCCTATGCTGAGCAGGCTTCCTGCCTGCATCAGGCCGGGGTGGACCTGCTGGTGATCGAAACCCAGTTTGATATTGATGAAGCCACTGCGGCTGTGTGTGGAGTGCGCAGCGTCTCTGACCTGCCTCTGGTGTGTTCGTTTTCATACGACCGCGGCAGGCGCACCATGATGGGGGTGAGTCCGGCACAGATGGCGGAAATTTTTGGTGTCATGGACGTGGACCTGCTGGGGATCAACTGCGGGCGCAGCCTGGATGAAAACCTGGCAGCCCTGCAGCAACTGCATCAGGTTACCGACAAACCCATCTGGTTCAAGCCCAATGCCGGTCTTCCAAGCCTGGGCGAAGCCGGCAGACCGGTCTATGCCGTCAGCCCTGATGAAATGGCTGCTGCGGTGCCTGCCTGGATTGCCGCGGGGGCAAGTGTGATTGGCGGTTGCTGCGGCACCAGCCCGGAACATTTGGGACGGATTGCTGATGCTGTTAAGAACTTCAACAGCCAGGCACACGCAGGCTGATCGCTTATCGTGGGTGCTTGTGCGATGCATGTGTGAAATTTCCGTTGATCATTCTATGTTAGAATCATTGCTAATAATGAAAGCACCACTTCTTATATTGGCATCCAATTCTCCAAGACGCAGGCAGCTCATCCAACTTCTCGGTCTTCCTTATGAGGTGCACCCGGCGGATGTGGATGAGGCACAGTTCGAAGGAGAGGATGCGGAAAGTTATGTCAGGCGTCTGGCACTGGGCAAGGCAAAAGCTGTGGCAGCGCAGCATCATGGCATGGTGGTTGCAGCCGATACCATTGTCCTTGATGGGAAGACGCTGCTCGGTAAACCCAAAGACGCAGATGATGCCCGCGCCATGCTGACATGTTTGCGCGGCAGGCAGCATCAGGTTTATTCCGCCATTACCCTGGTCGACACAGGATCAGGACGGACCCTGGCAGACCTGTGCAAAACTGAGGTGCCCATGAGGCAATATACTGATGAAGAGATGGAGGCTTACATTGCGAGCGGAGACCCGCTGGACAAAGCCGGTGCATATGCCATTCAGCATGCAGGCTTCAACCCTGTTGAAGCTCTGAGCGGTTGCTATGCCAGCGTGATGGGTTTCCCGCTCTGTCACGTTACCCGCACGCTGCGGAGCTTGCATGTCTGGGTCGCTGCGGATGTGCCTACCCTTTGCCAAGAGGCGCTTGTCTATACTTGCCCGGTCTTTGAGGCGATCCTTGCGTGCCGGGAATAGTGGACTTGTCAATCTAGGCTTGTTATTATCGAGAAATCTATGAAGAAAAAAAACCTTCTTGCGCTCATCACCCTCCTGCTTGTCAGTGCCTGTGTTAATGGAACTGCCACACCCGTCACCGTAGCAACCGAAACCAGCAGCCTGCCAACGCCAATTGTACGTGTTACCCAGCAGGTGGATGTTGAACCGGTGGCTGAATCCTTCCTGAATGCCTGGAAGGATGAAGCTTATGATGCCATGTACAATCAGCTGACCTCCATCACCAAAGATGCTGTCACCTTTGAAGCCTTTGAAAAAACCTATCGCAATGCAGCTGTTGCCATGACCCTGCAGGAAATGGATTATCAGATCCTTTCATCCCTGGTCACGCCCAGCAGTGCCCAGGTCAACTACCGCGTTACCTTTAAAACTACCTTGCTGGGTGAGATCACCCGTGAAACCACCATGAACCTGGCGTATGCCAATGCGGGCTGGCAGGTGCAGTGGGAGGAAGGCATGATCCTGCCGGAACTACGCGGCGGTAATACGCTTGAGCTGAAATATAAGATCCCTGCGCGCGGCAACATCTATGACCGGGATGGGTATCCCTTGGTGGCGCAGGATGATGCGGTCGCGCTTGGCATTGTGCCGGGTTGGATTGAAAGTGGTGAGGATGGTGGCATGGTCAGCCTGCTGGCAAGGCTGACGAACCTGACCGCGGATGAGATCCGCGCCAAGTATGAGTCTGCCAACCCAGATTGGTATATCCCGATTGGCGATATCTCTGCCGCAGAGGCTTCCGAGAATCAAAGTGCGCTCAACAGCTATGGCGGGATTGTGACGTCTTCGTTCCGCTCACGCTATTATTATGACGGCGGGATTGCGCCACATGTGGTGGGTTATGTACTCCCCGTGCCAGTTGAAGAGCTGGAAACCTATCAGCGCCTGGGTTATCGCGGTGATGAAAAAGTGGGCGCTTCAGGCATTGAGCAGTGGGGCGAAGAATACCTGGCAGGTGAGCATGGTGGCTCTTTGTATGTCAAGGATGCGCAGGGACAGATTGTGACCATGATTGCCTCCTCAGAATCCAAACCTGCTGCTTCCATTTACACGACCATTGACAGCGAACTGCAGTACAATCTGCAGGAATCCATGGGAGATCTCCGCGGGGCGATAGTGGTAACAGAACGCGACAGCGGGCGCATTTTGGCAATGGCTTCCAACCCGGGTTTTGATCCGAATCTGTTTGAGCCTGCCAATGCCAACAGCGTCCTCCTGAACGAGGTTCTCATTGACCCTGAACTACCGCTTTATAACCGCGCCTCCCAGGGCGTCTATCCCCTCGGTTCGGTGTTCAAAATAGTGACCATGGCGGCTGCGCTTGAGACCGGCGTTTTTACGCCGACCTATCCCTATTACTGCAGTTCCACCTGGGAGGAGCTTGCGGGCATCGTTCTTTATGACTGGACCTATGAACACGAATTGCCCGCTTCCGGCAACCTGACCCTGCAGGAAGGTCTGATGCGTTCCTGCAATCCCTGGTTCTGGCATATTGGGTTTACCTTGTGGAATGAAGGCTATACCACCGCCATCGCTGACCTGGCATTGGGATTTGGACTGGGAAAGGATACCGGCATCGAGATTGAAGATTTTGATGGGAATGTTGAGTATCCAGCAACGGTCAGTGAAAATGTGCAGTTGGCAATCGGTCAGGGCACGATGCAGGTCAGCCCACTGCAGGTAGCCATGTTTGTGGCTGCGGTCGGCAATGGCGGAACGCTCTACCGCCCGACCGTTATTGACAAGATCACCCCGCTGGATGGGGCGCCGATCTACAGCTTTACACCTGAGGTGGTCAGCCAGCTTCCCGTCACGCCCGAAAACCTGGCAGCCATCCAGGAAGCCATGGTGAGCGTGGTTGAGAATTCAAGGGGAACAGCCTACCGTGTTCTCGGCAGTATGTCGGTCAATATTGCCGGCAAGACCGGCACTGCCCAGAATTCCACCGGGGAATCGCATGCCTGGTTTGCCGGTTATACCTACAATGATAATCCCAACCGACCGGATATCGCCGTTGCTATCATCCTTGAAAACGCCGGTGAAGGTTCTGAAATGGCAGCGCCACTCTTCAGGCGGATTGTCTCCCTCTATTTTTCAGATAACGAGAGCTATGGCATCCTCATGCCATGGGAGTCTTCGCCTTATGTTCAAAAAACACCTGCTCCAATCACGACCCCGGAACCGGAGGAGTGATCGCTTTTGAGTGATCGTGACGCAAACCTGCCGCCCATGCCAGCACAGTCTGAAGGTTTGATCATCCGCGCCCAATCAGGTTTTCTGGTCGTTAGGACGGATGAGGGCGATTACACCTGCCGCCTGCGCGGCAGATTAAAGAAGGAAAGGAAAGACCAGCCAGAGGGGGACATTATCGCGGTTGGTGACCGGGTCTTGATCAGCCCCCTCGCAGATAACACCGGCGCCATTGAGACTGTTCTGCCGCGCCATTCCCTTTTTTCCCGCAAATTGTCGGGCGTCAAGTACGGATATCAACAAATTCTGCTTGCCAACCCCGACCAGATGGTTTTTGTATTTGCCTGTGCAAAACCCGATCCGCATTTACGTATGTTGGATCGCTTCTTGGTGGTGGCTGAAAGTCAGAAAATCCCTGCCCTGATCGTTGCCAATAAGGTCGACCTGGTCGATATGACAGCAGCTCGTGCCAAATTTGACATTTACGAAGAGCTTGGGTACGAGCTGATTTTTACGTCTGCCAGAACCTTGACCGGCGTGGCAGAACTGCGCGAGCGGCTGATTGGAAAGCTCTCAGCGTTTTCCGGCCCATCCGGTGTGGGCAAGTCCAGCCTTTTGAACGCTGTTCAACCCGGGCTTGGGCTGGAAGTCCGTTCAGTCAGCCAGACGAGCGAAAAAGGTCTTCATACCACCCAGGTACGTGCGTTGTTCCCGCTCTCAGCCGGCGGATATGTGGCAGACATGCCGGGATTGCGTACCATGGCATTATGGGACATCGAATCTGAAGAGCTGGATGGGTATTTCCCTGAAATGCGCAGCCTGGTGGCACAGTGTCAGTTCAACGACTGCACCCACAGCCACGAACCGGGCTGTGCGGTGATCGCCGCCGTCAATGCTGGCAAAGTGGATGCAGGGCGCTATCAATCCTACCTGAGACTGCGCTTTGAAGGCGGCATCGCAGACGACCCTGACAGCGATCTGGATGCGGATTGATCCTCACGGAAGAAAAATGAAGAAACCAATACAACAGATCTCCACCTGCACAAAATATATCAATGGCATCATTTGTGTTACTCTGTTGTTTGCCATGATCCTCTCTGCCTGTCAGCCTCAATCCACTGAAACAGAACCGATTGATGATCCAATAGGATTGTCAACCAGCACAGCCACTGCCACCCCGACCCCAAAGGTGTTGACCATCTGCAGCGCAGAAGAGCCCGCCAGCCTGTATTTGTATGACGGGAGCGAGGCGACCGGCAAGTGGAATATCCTGGAAGCCATTTATGACGGACCGATTGACAGGGTTGAGGGCGAACTGCAGCCGGTCATTCTTGAAAGTATTCCAACGGTTGACAATGGGGGTCTGACCCTTGAAACGGTGGTGGTGAAACCCGGGCAGGAGGTTGTGAACGCCAACGGTCAATTAAAAGTACTGCAAAAGGGCATTTTTGTACGCCCGGCAGGCTGCCATGAGAGCGCCTGTGCAGTGACCTGGGATGGGGGAAGCGAATTCAGCATGGACGTGATGGTGCTGCACTTCAAACTGCTAGAGGGATTGCGCTGGTCAGATGGTACGCCTTTGAGTGCGGCTGATTCTGTCTTCAGCTACCAATTGGCAACTGACCCGGTCACACCCAGCTCCAATTGGGCGACAGACCGCACCATGCTTTACGAAGCTGTGGATGAGACCACATTGGTATGGCGCGGACTGCCGGGCTTGACAACATCAGCAGTGGAGCGCTTCTTTTGGAGCCCACTGCCGCAGCATGCCATGGAAGGTATCAGTGCCAGTGAATTGCTCACCAACGAAAGCGCAAGCAGGCATCCCATGGGATGGGGTGCCTGGCAAATCCAGGACTGGCAGGTGGGGGAAGCCATTCACCTGGCGAAAAATCCACACTACTTCAGAGCCTCCGGAGGACTGCCTGCTTTTGATTTGCTCACCTTCCGCTTTATGACGGGTGCGGACGAGGCTTTGAATGCATTGCAGCAGGGCGGCTGTGACATGCTGGATAGCAGCTATGGGCTGGAAGGGCAATTGGACGCGCTGGATGCCCTCTCGCAAAATGGGGAGCTCAGTTACAGCGTCAGGGTCACCCATCAATGGCAGGGGCTGACCTTCGGCATCAAGCCGGCTTCCTATGACGATGGCTATAACCAGGTTTATGGCGATCGGGCGGATTTCTTCTCTGATGTGCGCGTCAGACAGGCCTTTGCCTACTGCATTGACCGCCAGCGCATTGTTGATGATGTGCTGGGAGGTGAATCGCGCGTACCGGACGGGCTGATCCAGGACATGGCAGTGGAAGGCTTGGATTATCCTTATAGCCCGGCAATTGGTGTCAACCTTCTGAAAGAAGTGGGCTGGCGCGATTTGGACAATAACCCAGCCACACCCCTGACATCCTTGGAAGTTGCCAACATGGCTGTGGGAACCCCTTTCTCCATCAACTTGTATACCGGTCCTTCTCCCTTCGATCAACAGGCAGCCGAAAGCATTGTTGTTTACATGAAAGGTTGCGGTGTAGAGGTGACGCATGTAAGCCTGCCGCTGAAGCAATTGTACGCCTCCGGACCCGACGGCGTCTTGTTTGGTCGCCAATTTGACCTGGCACTCTTTGCCTGGGGCGGGGAAGGGCTGGATCTATGCAGTGCCTATCAAAGCTGGTCGATTCCCGCACAGGAGAATGGCTGGATCGGAGCCAACCCGGGCGGGTACCAGGCTGAGGTGCTTGACAGGGCTTGCAATGATGCCTTGTTCTCATATGCAGATGATCAACCTTATAGAAAAGCCCTTCAGACTGTTTATCTTGAAGAATTACCTTCAATCCCACTGGCATATATCCATCAGGTGATCGCCCTGCGCAAGGGACTGACGCTGCCAACGGATGCGAATACTGGCAAAAGTGACTGGTTTTGGATTGAATTATTGAATGATGGTGGAAACGAAAGTTAATTGATCAGAGCCTTTTAAGGAAAAAATTATACTCCCTTTTTCTGTTTTTGCATTAAACCACCATCAATCGGGGATTGCTTGACAATATTAATACCTTATGCTATATTGCTTAAACAACCTTTCCCCTAACCGGGGATATTATTGAATGGAGCGGCATGCAGTTGATAAGATGCAAGGTTATGTGGAGAAACCTGAATTCTATACAAGATGCAAAAAAGGAGAACCAAGTTCTCTGTGCCAAACCGAATCCAACCTATTTTAATCCTATTAAGGAGGACTAAAGATGAAGCGTTATACTTTTTTGGTTCTGAGCCTGCTCATTGTTATGAGTATGGTTCTGGCTGCTTGTCAGACTACCACTACTACGGAACCACCTGCTGTTGAGAAACCGACCGAGGAACCGACCGAGGAACCGACCGAGGAAACCGTTGTTACCAAGGCACCGACTGAAGTGGTGACCGAAGAACCTACACCAGAACCCACCACCCGCAAGGGCGGCTGGCTGGATGAGATCGTGATTTCGGTCGTGTCCACCTCCTCTGCTGTGACCCAGATCCAGGCTGGCGCACTTGATATTTACGCCTCTGGTCTATCATCAGCATCTCTGCCCGAGATTGAGGAAGCTGGTCTGGACTATGCCAAACAGAATGGTCTGTATTATGAATTGACCTTCAATTTTTATGGACCAAAATTTGATCAGTCCACTGGCAAAGTGAACCCCTTCTTCTCCGCGAAGGCTCGTGAAGCTTTGAACTGGCTGATTGACCGTGATTACATCAACCGTGAGGTCTACAACGGTGGTGCCCTGCCCAAGTTCTGGAGCATCGTCACCAACATGCCTGACTACACCAAGATGGCAGAAACCGTCCGCAGGTTGGAAGCCAAGTACGCCTACGATCCTGCGAAAGCCGATGCCCAAATGGAAGAGGTCATGCTCGGGATTGAAGGCGTGACCAGGGAAGGCGGCAAATACATGTTCGATGGCGAACAGGTAACTCTGATCCTGCTCATCCGCAATGACTCCGACGGCACCCGTGTACCGATCGGTGATTATGTTGCCAACCAGCTCGAAACCATTGGTTTTGCAACCGATCGCCAGTATAAGAAATCCACGGAAGCCTCCCCCATCTGGGTGGGCGGCAATGTTGCCGATGGTCTCTGGCACATCTACACCGGTGCATGGTCTGCGACCATCATCGATCGTGATGAAGGCGACAACTTTGAATTCTATGACACCCCGCAATCAGCCTATGGTTTCTCCTCCACCTGGCAGGCGTTCCCATATGCTCTCGGTACACCCTATGGTGACCTGGCGGATAAGCTGGCATACAACAAATTTGATACCCTTGAAGAACGTGATGCAGCCTTGGCTGAAATGCTTGAAATGGCTTTGACTGAATCAGTTCACGTCTGGATAGTCGATGGCAAGAACTTCACCCCGTACACAGATGGTCTGGATGTGACCTATGACCTGGCTGCGGGCGTGGATGGCTCCATGATCTGGCCTTACACCATTAAATGGGCTGACCAGGAAGGCGGCAAATTGAAATGGGGTCAGCCTGACCTCTTTGTTGACCCCTGGAACCCGATTGCTGGCTCCAACTGGGCTTTTGACCAGGCCGTGGGTCGTGCCACCTGGGGCGATGCTTACATGATCGATCCCCATACCGGTCTGCTCTGGCCACAGCGCTTTGAACGCGCTGAAATCACCGCCCAGGAAGGTTTGCCAATTGGCAAGACTCTGGATTGGGTGGATCTTAGTTTCGAACCTGAAATTACAGTCCCCGAAGACGCCATTGTTGACTGGGATGCTGAGAATCAGGCTTTCATCACCGCCGCCGAAAAATTCCCGGATGGCACCACCGCCAAAGTCAAGAGCGTGGTTTACTACCCCGCCGATCTCTTTGAGACGGTAAAATGGCATGATGGTTCCCCACTCGACTTGGGTGATTTTATTTACACGTGGATCATTAAATTGGATATGGGCAAGGAAGGCTCCCCCATCTATGATGAAGCCTATGCTGCCAACGCTGAAGCCATTCTGGCAAACTTCAAGGGCTTCAAGATCGTCTCCGAGGATCCCCTGACCATCGAAACCTATTACGATTCCTACCAAACCGATGCCGAACTCAATATTGACACCATGTGGCCTTCCTACAACTATGGCGAAGGTTCATGGCATGTGATGGCTGCAGGCGCCATGGCGGATGAAGCTGGTGAGGTTGCCTTCTCCGCAGACAAAGCCGATGCAGAATCCACCGAAACCACCTCTGTTGAGTGGTTGAGCGTCATTGGTGGCCCCAGCCTTGAGATCCTGAGCAAGTACATGGAACAAGGCATTGCTGAAGAATATATCCCCTATGCCAATGTTCTGGCTGCTTACATCACCCCCGAAGAGGCTGTTGCCCGCTATGAGAATGCACAAACATTCTTCGCGAAATACGGTCATTACAATATTGGCACTGGTCCATACATTCTGGACGAAGTCTACCTGACCGAAAAAGTCGCCACCCTGGTGCAGAATCCTGATTTCGCTGACTTTTCAGACAAATGGGCGCAATTTGGGGACCCCAAAGTGTCCGAGGTTGAGCTTACAGGTGAAGCAAGCGTTGTCCTGGGCTCCGAGATTGTCTTCGACGTCTACGTGACCTTCGCAGGCGAAGCCTACCCGGCTGATGAGATCAAGGAAGTCAAGGGCTTGCTCTATGACGGCACCGGTCAAATTGTGAAGGTGCTTGCGGGCGAGCTTGTGGAAGATGGTCACTACACCGTTACTGTCCCGGCAGATGTTTCCGCGGCAATGGAAGCAGGCCCCAGCAAGATGGAAGTTGCCGTGATCCATTACCCGGTTGCCATTCCGACCTTCGTCTCTTTCGAATTCGTGACTATCAAGTAATTCGATCGGTAAACGATAAAGTGTTTTGATTAGTATAGGTAGGGGCAAGGTGATTTACTCTCCTTGCCCCTACGCATAAAAATTAAGGAGGTAGAATCCTATGGGTGTAGTAGCCGAGAATATTAACCCAAAAGTTGAGAAGAAGAAGACTTCCTCCAGTGCTTTTTCAAGGGTGGTAAAGTATTCTGGTGTCAGGTTGTTTTCGTTGTTTGTCACGGTGGTGATTGGTGTTTATCTCACCATCATGATCGCTAATATGGGTGGCTACGTCGATCAGATGATGAAAGCAGAGATCCAGGAACGCATCACCGTGCAGATCCAGAAGAACCCCGCCTTTAAGAACATGGATCCTGCTACCAAAGCACAGTTGTCAGAAGAGAAGATCCAAAGTGAAATTGAACGCCTCAATTTGGATCAGCCTCTGGCGGTCCGCAGTGTTCGTTTCCTGAAGAACGCATTGACGCTCAACCTCGGGCGTGCACAGAATATGAGCAGTGATAGTGGCTCGCGCAATGTGCGCCTGATCATTCTGGAACGACTTCCTTACACCCTTTTGTTAATGGGAACTTCAGACCTGATCCTGTTCTTCAGTACACTCTTCCTCGCGCTGGCGCTTTCCCGTAATTATGGCAGTTTTTGGGATAAATTTGTCATACTCCTTTCACCAACTTCATCCATACCGCCCTGGTTCTATGGCATTTTTTTGATATTATTTTTTGCGGCAATCCTGAAGATACTTCCATTTGGGGGCGTCATTGATGCCCCTGTACCTGAAGACTTTCTTGGCAGGGCTCTCAGTACCTTAAAACACCTGATCCTGCCTGCCAGTTCATTGATCATCAGCTCATTCTTTATCAGCATCTATAACTGGCGCACCTTTTTCCTGATCTATTCCAGTGAGGATTACGTGGATACAGCCAAAGCCAAAGGACTGCCATCCCGCGACATTGAACGTCGCTACATCCTGCGCCCAACCCTGCCAACCATTATCACCTCCTTTGCCCTGCTCTTGATCGGTATTTGGCAGGGTGCCATGATCACGGAAACGGTCTTCAAATGGCCGGGAATAGGGAGCGTGACTTACACGGCAATTGGGCAGTATGATACGCCTGTGATCGTTGGTACGACCATTATTTATGCCTATTTGCTGGCGATCACTGTTTTTCTGCTTGACTTTGTTTATGCCCTGGTTGATCCAAGGGTAAAAATTGGTGGCGGAGGAGGTAGCCCGAAATGAAAAGTATTAAAAATGCCCTCCGGGAAATAAGTCAATACCCAACCGCAGTATTTGGCGTGATCATCATTATTGCCCTGGTTGTGGTATCCATTGTGGTGGTCATCAAAATTCCTTATAGTACTGCCATTAGTCGCTGGCGTGGTGGCGAGGAAGTTTGGGGGAAAAATCCCCGTAATGTACCTCCCATCTGGTATAACTGGTTCAGAAAAGACAAATTGGTGGAATCCCTGGATATGAATGAAGGGGATGAAGGTGTCACCGTTGAGGAGATCGTTACAGAAGGTGGCACCCCCATTAAAACCACCACCTTCGAATTTGATTTTCAATATGATAACTTCCCGCAAGACCTGGTGCTCTATTTTACTTCCACATATGACACCAAACAGCCCTTTGTAACTATTAAAATGATCACACCGGATGAACGTGAGATCAAGATTTCCAGTTTTGCCACCGGCACAACCCATACTTATCCACTCACGCAGGACACAAAACTCAAGAAAAAACTGGGCGAGGTCGTACCCAATATTGGGCTTTTCATTCAGGAGGGTGATGAGACCCAAACCCCTGTTAAAGGCACTTATAAATTGGTGGTCGAATCCATTATTTTCGAGGAAGGGTCTACTGTTCAGCCGGAATTTGTGTTGCATGGGCAGGTATTTGGCTGGGCGGGCACGGATCACCTCCGCAGGGATTTGACCCTGCCACTCTTGTGGGGTACCCCGATCGCATTGATTTTTGGTTTGGTAGCAGCGCTGGGTACCACTATTTTGACCATGTTCATTTCAGCCATTGGCACCTGGTATGGTGGCATTGTGGATGGGCTCATCCAGCGCCTTACAGAGATCAACATGGTTCTACCCTTCATGTCCATCCTGATCATGGTTGGCACTTTCTATTCACGCAGTATTTGGACGATCCTGGGTACCACCATTGCCTTGAGCATCTTTACCGGCAGTATCAAGTCCTATCGTGCCACCTTCATGCAGATTAAAGAATCCACCTACATTGAAGCCGCCAAAGCTTATGGAGCCAAGGATGGGCGTATCATTATCCGTTATTTGATCCCCCGGATCATACCTTGGATGCTGCCAAGTCTGGTTTCATCGGTCCCCGCTTATGTTTTTCTGGAAGCCTCCCTGGCATTACTGGGAATTGGCGACCCAGTCTTGCCCACCTGGGGTAAAACCATCAATGAGGCAAATACGAACGGAGCACTTTACCGTGGCTGGTATTACTGGATTTTGGAGCCGGCTGTCCTTTTGATGATCACTGGTCTTGCCTTCGCCATGTTAGGCTTCGCGCTTGACCGTATCTTTAACCCACGCTTGCGAGGTATGTAAAATCATGGCAGAAAAAACATTATTGCAAGTTGAGAATCTTAAACTTTACTTCAAAGCCTCCCGCGGTGTGGTTCAGGCTGTGGATGGCGTTGATTTCACCCTGCCGGCAAACAAAGCCGTCGTTGTCATCGGCGAATCTGGCTGTGGCAAAAGCTCCATGGCAAAAGCCCTGTTGCGCCTGCTCCCCCGCAATGTGGGGGAATACTCAGGCAAAGTGCTTCTCAATGGCGTGGATACCATGGCAATGGATGATGAACAATACCGCACGGATGTGCGTTGGGTAAAAATGTCCATGGTGCCGCAGGCAGCCATGAACTCGCTCAATCCGGTCATGAAAGTGGGTGACCAGGTGGCTGAACCCATGATCGTCCATAATGCCGTTGACAAGGCAACTGCTTTGGAACAGGCAAAGTTGATGTTCCAGCGGGTTGGCGTCCCGATTGATTTTATCAATCGTTATGCATTTGAGCTGTCGGGTGGCATGCGCCAGCGCGTGGCAATTGCCATGGCATTGGTAACTGTGCCTGAATTGGTCATTTTGGATGAGCCAACCTCAGCGCTGGATGTGTTGACCCAGGCGAACATCATGAACCTGCTCAAACGTATCAAGAAAGAGATCGCCACCAGCTTTATTTTGATCACTCATGACATTGCCACATCCAGTGAACTGGCTGACAGGGTGGTGGTGATGTATGCCGGGCAGATTGTCGAAATCTGCGAATCGCACCGCTTCTTCTCTGCGCCCCTGCACCCTTATTCAGCCAAGCTGATGGCATCGGTGCCGAAGCTGCGCAGTACCAGTGAACCAGACTTTATCACCGGTCAACCGCCATCTTTGATCAATCCGCCAACAGGCTGCCGCTATGCTGACCGCTGTCACAAACGCTTTGAAAAATGTGACATGGAACCGGCAACGGTTACTGTGGATGGTCATGTCGTTAAATGCTGGTTATATCAATGAGCCAGGGAGATGAACGATGATATTGAATAACGAACCCAATGAAATTAAAGTAAATATGACAAGCCCTGATGATGCAACTGAAGTAAAGGTAGATAACCAGGTTGAAACGTCCCACCTCCCATCTGATGATATCCTGCTTTCCATTCAAGATCTGCATGTCTGGTTTGAATTGCGTCGTTTTGGCTTTGGTCACGCCGGCTATGTGCGTGCGGTGGACGGTGTCAGTTTTGATCTATACAAAAAAGAAGCGGTGGCAGTGGTTGGCGAGAGCGGCTGCGGTAAATCCAGCCTGATGAAAACCATCCTTGGCATCAATATTCCCACCAAAGGCGATATCGTTTTTGATGGGGTGCCCATGAGCACGCTCTCCAGAAAAGAATTGCGCTTGTACCGCGCACAGGTCGGCTATGTGCAGCAGGATCCCTACGGTGCATTGGCTCCCTTCATGACTGTGCAAAAGATCATGGAAGAGCCCCTCATTATCCATGGTGTCAAAGACCAGGTCGAACGTTTGGAGCGCATTCACAAAGCCTTTGAAGAAGTCAAGATGACGCCGGTGGATGAGTTTCTGCCCAAATTCCCGCACATGCTCAGCGGTGGGCAGCAGCAGCGTGTGGTGATTGCCCGCGCCATGATCCTCAACCCGCGGCTGCTCGTGGCAGATGAACCCGTTTCGATGCTGGATGCGTCTGTGCGTGTTGAGATCCTCAAATTGTTGCGCAATCTTCAGGAAAGCCATGACCTGGCTGTGATTTACATCACGCATGACCTGGCAACCGTGCGCTACTTCTCCGAGTACATTTTCGTGATGTATGCCGGTCAGATCGTTGAAAAAGCCAAAGTGGAGGATCTGATTTTCCGTCCAGCTCATCCTTACACGCATGCATTACTGGCAGCCACCTCTGACCCTGACCCGAAGAACGTGGATGAGTTCCAGGATGTTCCCCCGGGAGAACCTCCCAGCCTGGTTAAACCACCCGCTGGCTGCCGTTTCCATCCCCGCTGCAGTAAAATGATTCCCGGTGTATGTGATGTGGACCGCCCGCCTGAGTTCAATCTCGGTGATGGACACGTTGTCAGTTGCTGGTTGTTTGATGAAGGCATGAAGAGCAAAGATGGCAATGAGTAGATTTGACCCCATCCATTTGATCATCGTTGGGGGGGTGCTGCTCTTGGCGGGTGCGGTTTTACCGTTCCTGATTGTCATGAAAGTGCTCCCATCCACGTATTTTTTGAATTTCTTTTCGTATATAGCCCAAATCATTGGTCTGTTTTTGGGAATGTATGGTGCCTTTACCTATTTAAAAATTCACCGAAAAAAGAAATAAACTCAACAAGTTATTCCTTTCGAAAGACCATCAGGTTCTCCCGGTGGTCTTTTTTTACCGGTCAATCCGCATAAATAGCTGACATGGATGCTGGTTTAAAAAGATCTCATTGATCAAAAGACCTGATCATGCCCATTGGATTTATGGTATATTAATGGGATAGATCGTCATTGGCGATTATATGAATCTATGTTAAAATAAAAACCCGCTATTCTGGGGCATGGTGCAACGGCAGCACACCGGACTTTGAATCCGTGGATCCAGGTTCGAATCCTGGTGCCCCGGCCTTGCAAATCTTTGAAAACAGGAAAAGGAAACAACAATCGACAATAACCCAGGCGAGCTAGGCATCAGGTTGATGATCTGCCAGGCTCGTTTATTTATCTTCAGGAGTGCGCAATGACCCTTGCATCCATCATTTTGGCAGCAGGGCAGGGAACCCGCATGCGCTCCAAGCTTCCCAAAGTTCTGCATCCTCTCTTGGGCAAACCCCTTATCATCCATGCCATTGCAGCAGTTAAAGACCTTTGCGATCTCAAACCTGTCATTGTGATTGGGCATGGTGCAGATGGCGTGCGTGCTGCTGCAGGCGATGCCGCAGAATTTGTCCTCCAGGCAGAGCAGCTTGGTACAGGTCATGCCGTCATGATGGCACAGTCTGTGCTTGAGGGCAGAGCTGACCAGGTCCTGGTGACCTTTGCGGATATGCCACTCCTGCGTCCTGAAACGCTGCGCCGCCTGGTCGAACTTCACCGCCAGGGAAAATCCCCCCTGACCATGACCAGCATTGTTGGCGATGTCCCGCGCGGTTTTGGACGCATTGTCCGCGATGCCAATGGCAATGTGAGTGCCATTGTGGAAGAGGCGGTTGCCACACCGGAGCAACTGGCGCTCCGCGAATATAACGTCAGCGCCTATTGCTTTGAGGCATCCTGGCTCTGGCAGGCGCTGAAGCACATTCAGGTTTCTCCCAAAGGCGAGTATTACCTCACCGACCTGGTGGAGATTGCCGTTGGCGAAGGGGTTGCGGTGCAATCCTTGATTTTGGATGACCCGACCGAGGGCATGGGCATTAATAACCGCGTGCACCTGGCAGAAGCCGAGGCGGTTCTGCGAAAACGTATCAATGAGGCTTTCATGCTCTCAGGCGTGACCATCAAAGACCCGGCAACGACCTATATTGAAGCGGGCGTACAGATCGGGCAGGATACGGTCATTTGGCCCAATACCTGCTTGCATGGCGATACGCTCATCGGAGATGACTGCACGATTGGACCTAATACCATCCTGCGCAATACAAAAGTGGGCGATCGCTGCACCATCCTGGCGTCCGATGCTGAATTTGCTGTTGTTGGCAATGACGTTGGCATGGGGCCCTTCTGCCACCTGCGCAAGGGTGCCGTTCTGGAAGACCACGTTCATATGGGCAATTTTGGTGAGGTGAAAGATTCCCGCCTCGGGCCTAACGTCAAAATGGGACATTTCTCCTATATTGGCAATGCAGATATTGGCGCCAATGTCAATATTGGCGCCGGGACGATCACCTGTAATTTCGATGGCGTCCATAAGAATTTTACAGAAATTGGTGAAAATGCCTTTATTGGCAGCGATACCATGCTGGTGGCTCCCCTGAAGATCGGTAAAAACGCCGTTACCGGTGCGGGCTCAGTGGTCACCCATGATGTGCCGGATGACACCGTTGTGGTCGGGGTTCCGGCACGCGAAAAGTGTAAGGTGGAAAAGAAGTGAATGAAGAAAGTTTTATATGGCTTTTGTTTGTGATTTTTTTCCTGGTTGATTTGCTGGTATCCTCAGTAAAATCCGCCATGTCCCATGCCAGGTTACCCTACCTGTTCAATTTAAGAGAAAAAAACCAGGAGTCTGTCGACCGCACCATCAAAGTGATCGAGAGACCGCGCCTCAGAACGACCCTGCGCTTGGCGCTGATCTTCTCTCATATCCTTGTAGCTGGTTTGTTACTGTTGATCCTGCAGTACTACCTGCCAGACTTGCATTGGGGCATGCATCTGCTGCTGCTGGCGTTGTTGGGAATATTGATCTTAAGTGCATTTGAGTTTTTCCTGGAAGGGTTGATCCTTAAAAACCCGGAGGAAGCTGCCATTAAACTGACCGGTGTAAGCCTTTTCCTCGATATTATCTTCATGCCCGTTTCCTGTTTGATGACCCTGCTGCTTGGCAAACATGCATCCGTGGTCACGCTTGCCACCATGACGGATGAGGAACTGCGCAATTGGGTGGAGGTTGGACCGGCTGAGGGCAGCCTGGAAAAAGGCGAACGCGAGATGATCTATTCCATCTTCCGCTTTGGGGATACCCTGGCGCGCGAGGTGATGGTACCCCGCATTGATGTGCTCGCATTGGATATTAACACAACCATCGGGGAAGCTCGTAAAACCTTCATTGAAGCCGGTCATTCACGTGTACCCGTCTTTGAGGACACCATTGATAACGTGATTGGGCTGCTCTATGCCAAAGACCTGCTGATAAGCCTGGATGATGACACCAGCATTGCTGAAAACAGGCAGATCCTGCGCACAGCTTATTTTGTGCCTGAAGCCAAAAAGGTGGACGAGCTCCTGGCTGAGATGCAGTCGCGCGGCGTGCATATGACTCTGGTTGTGGATGAATACGGCGGTGTGGCGGGTGTGGTCACCCTTGAGGATATTGTGGAAGAGATCGTCGGTGAGATCCGCGATGAGTATGATGAGATCGAAGAGCAGCTCTATCAACAGGTCAGCGATGATGAGTATATCTTCCTTGGCAGGGTGGATTTGGACGACTTCAATGAGGTCACTGGTCTCTCCCTTGCCACCGATAATGCAGATACGCTGGGTGGCTTTATTTATGGAGAGATGGGTCACGTCCCTTGCGCTGGAGAGCACATAAAGACAGAGGGTGTGGACTTCATCGTGGAAGAAGTGATTGGACGGCGCATCCTCAAGGTGCGCGCCCATTTACCGGAGGCACACAGCCCGCAGAATTTGCCAACCTCCGAGAAGGAGGCTCAGCATGGTGACTGATAAGATAAAGGAGCAATTGATCCATCACGCAGTTCAAGCCCGCAAACGTGCTTATGATCGCTATTCTCATTACCCGGTGGGTGCAGCTTTATTAACCACCAGTGGAAAGGTCATCGAAGGCAGTAACATAGAGAACGCAGTCTACCCTCTCACGCTTTGTGCAGAAAGGGTGGCTGTTTTCAAGGCTGTATCTGAAGGAGAAATGCACTTCGAAGCCATTGCCGTTGCCACACGCAATGGCGGAACGCCCTGCGGTGCCTGTCGGCAGGTGTTACGCGAGTTCAGCAAAGATCTGCTGGTCTTGATCGCTGATGATCAAGGCAACCTAAAACTGGAAACCACGCTGGCAGAGCTGCTGCCACATTCTTTCGGGCCGGATGACCTGGCTGAATAACCAGACCCCAGTCTGTTATTCAATGGATGGGTAAACCATGCCATTCCGCGAACCCCGCACTTTTCATGCCAATGCTGTCGTCCTGCACCATCTGGATTATGGCGAAACAGACCGCATCCTGACGCTCTTCACCCTTGAGTATGGCAAGATCAAAGCCATTGCCAAAGGGGTGCGCAGGATCAACTCCCGCAAAGCCGGTCACCTGGAACCCTTCACCCAGGTACAGTTGTTCCTGGCACGCGGGCGTGACCTGGCGATCATCACCCAGGCTGAAACCATCAACCCCTTTCTCAAGATCAAGGACAACCTACAACTGACGGGCTACGCGGCTTACATGGTGGAGCTGTTGGAGCGTTTTACCTTCGAGGAGGGCGAGAACCATGCCCTCTACAATCTCCTGATCGAATCTCTGACCAGGCTGGAAGAGAATCCCAATTCTCACACAGTTGTGCATTATTATGAAGTGCGCCTGATGGACCTTTTAGGGTTCAGACCTGATCTGAATAGCTGCACTGTCTGCGGCAAAACCGTCCAGCCTGCGGATCAATTCTTTTCAGTCCATGGCGGGGGAGTGATCTGTCCGCACTGCGGCAAAAACAACCCGGAAGCCTGGCCGGTCTCCATGGAAGCCCTGAAATACTTCCGCCATTTTCAGCGCTCCAAATATTCACAGGTGAAAGTTCTCAACATCCCGGATGCGGCTGAGAAGGAACTCAGGTCACTGGTTGAACGGTACCTGACTTACCTGCTGGAACGAAACCTCAAAACCCCCCAGTTCATCCGCGACGTCACCCCCGCGGACGATCTTTAATTTCTCCAAAGTTCTCCAGCGTTAATATTGAGTATAATCAGGAAGTTCATTAATCCTTGATATGGGAGCTATCTTTCATGACCAGAGCACTTGACTTTCAAACCATCATGTTCACCCTGCAGCGCTATTGGGCGGAGCAGGGATGCCTGATTTGGCAGCCGTATTATTCGCAGGTGGGCGCCGGCACGATGAACCCCGCCACCTTCCTGCGCGTGTTGGGGCCCGAGCCCTGGCATGTGGCATACGTCGAGCCCTCCGTCAGACCGGATGACGGGCGCTATGGCATGAATCCCAACCGCCTGCAGCAGCATTACCAGTTCCAGGTGATCCTCAAGCCCGATCCGGGCAACCCGCAGGAGCTCTACCTGAAATCCCTCGAAGCCTTGGGCATTGACCCGCGCCAGCATGACATCCGCTTTGTCGAGGATAACTGGGAATCTCCCGCTTTGGGTGCCTGGGGGCTTGGCTGGGAGGTCTGGCTGGATGGTCAGGAGATCACGCAGTTCACCTATTTCCAGCAGGGCGGCGGCAAACCCCTCGATGTGGTCTCGGTGGAGATTACCTACGGACTGGAGCGCATTGCCATGGCGCTGCAGAAGGCGCTCAATTTCAAGGACATCCAGTGGAGCCCGCAGCGTACCTATGGCGATGTCAACCTGGCAGGTGAGCGCGAGCATTCCACCTACTATTTTGAGGTGGCGGATATTGCCAACCTGCGCAGCATGTATGACCTCTTTGAGCGTGAAGCGCAGCAGGCGCTGGCGAAGGGACTGGTGCTGCCTGCCTATGACTACCTGATCAAATGCTCCCATACTTTCAATATCCTCGATACACGCGGCGCGGTTGGCGTCACCGAGCGCCAGGCCTTCTTTGGCAAGATGCGCGACCTCTCGCGCAAGGTGGCGGACGCCTACGTCCAGCAGCGCCAGGAGCTGGAATTCCCCTGGCTGCAGGGGCAGACCTCAGTAAAGCCGGTCAGAAGCACTACTGCACTTGAACCCATGGCGGAGCGTGAAGACTTCCTGCTTGAGATTGGCACCGAGGAACTCCCGGCTGGCGACCTGCGCAGTGCGCTTGATCAGCTTGAGACCCTCATGCAGCAATCGCTGGCAAATACCCGCCTAGAATATCAGGGTTTCAAGGTCTCTGGCACGCCCCGCCGCCTGGTGATCAGTGTGGCAGTCTTGCAGACCAAGCAGGCAGATCGGGTCAGCGAGGTGAAAGGACCGCCGGCTGAGTGCGCTTTTGATGCGGACGGCAAGCCCACCAAAGCCGCTGAAGGTTTTGCCCGTGGAAAAGGTATCTCCTCTGACCAATTGCAGGTGAAGGAAGTAGATGGTGGTCGCTATGCTGTCGCCCTGATCACTGAAAAAGGTCGCAGCAGCCTTGAGGTTCTGGCGGAAGCTCTCCCCAAACTGGTTGCGGAGATAAAATTCAACAAACCCATGCGCTGGAATGACAGCGGGGTGGCGTTCTCGCGTCCCATCCGCTGGCTGCTGGCGCTGCACGGCGCCAATATCATCCCCTTTGAGTATGCCAATGTGACCAGTGGCAGGAATACCCAGGGACTGCGCATCTTTGAACCCACCACAAAGGTATTGTCCGACCCACGCGCATATTTTTCTTTCCTTCGCTCCCAGGGCATCCTGCTGGATGTGGAGGCGCGCAAAGTCAGCATTTTTACCCAGGTGAAAGCTCTGGCAGCCAGCGTCCATGGTCAGATCATGGAAGACCCGGCTCTGCTGGAAGAGGTCACCCAACTGGTGGAGCGTCCAACAGCCATGCTGGGGCACTTCGATGCTGATTACCTCGCCTCCCTGCCCCCGGACGTGCTCATCGCCGTCATGAAAAAGCATCAGCGTTACTTCCCCGTGTTGGATGCTGCTGGGAAACTGATGCCCTATTTCATCATCGTACGCAATGGTGATGCCGAATTTGAAGACGTGGTTGTGGATGGCAATTTGCAGGTGATTTTGGCGCGTTTTGCAGACGCTGCCTTCTTCATCCGCGAAGACCTTGGCAGGAAACTGACTGATTTCGTCCCAGGGCTGGCATCCCTGACCTTCCAGAAGGACCTCGGCTCCATGCTGGATAAGACGCAGCGTATTGAGGCGCTGGTGCCCGCACTTGGCAAATTATTGGGATTGGATGAGCCAACCCTGGCAACCACAATACGCGCCGCCTCCCTCTGCAAAGCTGACCTGGCAAGCAATATGGTGGTTGAGATGACCTCGCTACAGGGGATCATGGGCAGGTATTACGCGCTTGCCTCGGATGAACCGCAGGCGGTGGCGGATGCCATCTTTGAGCATTACCTGCCGCGCAGTGCTGAAGACCGGCAGCCGCAAACCCTGCCCGGATTGGTGGTGGGCATGGCTGACCGCCTGGATACGCTGGCAGGTTTGTTCTCGGTTGGACTGGCACCTAGCGGCACGCGCGACCCCTTTGCACAGCGCCGTGCTGCACTCGGGCTGGTGCAGAACCTGATGAGCTGGAACCTGGATTTTGACTTGCGTTGTGGCCTGGCAGAAGCAGGAAGGCGTCTGCCAGGGGAATTCGCCGGGGAGGCGCTGACTGCCTGTTTGGATTTCATTCTTGGCAGGCTGCGCGGGTTATTGCTGGAGCAGGGTCACCGCTATGATGTGGTGGATGCTGTTTTGGCAGCCCAGGGGTACAACCCGGCAGGCGCAAAAAGGGCCATTGCTGACCTGGGGAAGTGGGTACAGCGCGCGGACTGGTCAGAGATACTGCCGGCATACAGCCGCTGCGTGCGCATCACCAGGGACTTGAAAGTGACTTGTGAGGTCAACCCGGATGTCTTTGTTGAGCCGGAAGAACTGACCCTCTATCATGCCCTGCTCAAAGCGGAAGCAGCAGTCAAGGACGCACAGGATGTGGATGTTTGTTTGAATGCGTTTTTCCCCATGATCACGAGTGTTAATGCCTTCTTTGATGCTGTTTTGGTGATGTCGGAATATGAGACCGAGCGTACGAACCGACTTGGTCTGCTGCAGCGTGTTGCCGGCCTGCTCAAGCCTGCTGTGGATCTCTCATATTTGGAAGGGTTTTAGCATTAAATGGTGGGTGGGCTGAAATGTGGCTTTGATTTTAGTCCATCATCGCAATGGTTGTTTATATTGGTGGCTCGCCAACCTGCCCTATCCATGTTCTTATAGTCTCATTGTCGCGGAATCAGGGAGGGTTCGTGCCTGACAATTGCGCTGATCGACATTAATGCAAATCCTCCCTGTGTGAGACGGATAGTCAGGTAGATCAGGTTTATTTATTCTTAGTTCATTTTTTGGGCCAACCTGACAGTCACGTACGCCAGTCCCAGTTCAGTTCTGGGAACATACGTGTCTATATTTGACGGGCAACAATTCATTTGCGTGGCTGTTCCGAAATTGGTAAAAGGGAAAGCCAGGGCAAAAAGCGACCCTCAATTAGGCAAACCATGCGGTTCAAGCGATAATCGAAGTCAAATCGAGACCTTTGGATCGCGAAGCATGCCTACGGCGAGTTATTGCCACAGAAAGCAATCAAGCGGCAGCCACTTTCCGCGACACTTGTACCCCTGCGGGGCACTTGTACCCTTAGGGCACTTGCTGTCCCGGACGGCCTTTTTCATCTCCTGCCGCATCTTGAAGTGTTTCCCATTGCACTTTTGATAAGGGCATTTCTCAGGTCTTGTTATTTGAGCGGGATTTACTCCTGGTAAAATCAGTTTGAGGCGCATATGTTCCATGTGTCTCCTGTTTGGATTTCCGGGAGGGTTGCCTAATCTTTCCGGATTCCCTTTTATACCAGTTTTGTAACGGTCACCTTGAATGTGTCACCTTGAATGATTGTGTACCTCAATTTGA
This sequence comes from uncultured Anaerolineaceae bacterium, assembly GCA_964540765.1. Lineage (GTDB taxonomy): Bacteria > Chloroflexota > Anaerolineae > Anaerolineales > Anaerolineaceae > CAZJLN01. Next base: position 47,190 of record CAZINW010000015.1, read on the forward strand.
GGTACAATAGGAAAACCTCAAGGAGCAATTATGCGCTTGGAT
>CAZINW010000016.1:0-45101 GCA_964540765.1 uncultured Anaerolineaceae bacterium
GACTAAATTGAATGCATGGCATTCATTCGAAAAGTAAGAACTGCCAGCAGGGCAATCACGGTTCAGATCGCATATAAGCATAAAGACCGCATCATCAAGATCATCCCCATCGGAAGTGCACATAATGACGAAGAGCTGAATATCCTGCTTACATTAGCGCACATGCGGTTGCAGAAGAATCAACTGGAACTATTGCCAGAAGCGCAACCCACACTGCGGTTGGGTATCAAGTCTCACTTTGAGTCCTTCCTTACCCACTGCGTAAAAACGCGACCGTCACACCATCGCCACCTTCGGTCTCACCGCCTGATTCGAAGCGTACAACCTGGGGTGACCCTTTGAGAGTCTCACGGATTGCCTGGCGCAGCTTGCCGGTGCCCTTGCCGTGGATGATGCGCACATATGGCAGCCCAACCAGATACGCCCTTTCAATGTAGCGCTGCAAGGTTTCAAGCGCATCCTCCACCCGTTGCCCGCGAATGTCGAGCTCCACCCCGGGTGATTCCACCCCTGGCAGTGAGGTCTTGCCTCGCAATGGTTTAACAGCCTGTTCCTCTTCCCCTCCTGGTATTTGTGCTTTACGGACGACATCCGATCTGCGTGCCCTTACCCGCAGCATGCCAATCTGTACTTCAACCTCATTCTCTCCAAGAGAGGTAACCACCCCCTCCTGCCCCAGCGATTTGAGGGTGACCTTCTCACCTAGGCGCAAGGGGCCGGATGGGGCTTTAACCCGGACTGCGGGGCTTTTACGCTCGACCGGCTTTGCCACTTCCGCTTCAAGGTTCTCAACCACCTCTTCGACCTCGTCAACAATATCCAGCGGCTGACGTGCGCGTGCCAGTTCACGCCGCAGGTCTTCCAGCTCCTCATGGAGTTTGTCCACTTCCTGCTGGGACTGCTGGCGGGTTTGATCCAGGATGCGCATGCGATCATCCTCGACCCTGTCAAGGCAGGCAGCCATTTCATTACGAATGGCTTCAGCCTCCTGGCGTGCCTGGTCGGCGGCTACCCGTGCTTCACGTGCCAGGTCACGCTGGCGGTGGATCTCGTCCAGCAGGTCTTCAGCGCGCAGGTCAGCCGGGTTGATCTCGGAGCGGGCGGCATCGATGATCTCCTGCGGCAGACCCAGGCGTTCGGCAATGGCAAGCGCATTGGAGCGCCCTGGCAGCCCAATGGTGAGGTGATAGGTCGGTTTGAGGGATTTGAGGTCAAATTCGACACTGGCATTGACCACGCCGGGTGTCGTATGTGCATAAGCCTTGAGTTCAGGGTAATGGGTGGCAACCATGCTAGTGATGCGCTGCTTGAGGAGGTGCGTCAGCACAGCCATCGCCAGGGCAGAGCCTTCCTGCGGATCCGTGCCCGCCCCCAATTCATCCAAAAGCACCAGACATTCAGAATTAGCCTTTTTCAGGATCGACACCAACTGGGTGATATGCCCGGAAAAGGTGGAGAGGGACTGCTCGATGGACTGTTCATCGCCAATATCTGCAAAAATATCCTTGAAGATGCTCAGGCGGGAGCCGGATAGTGCTGGTATCTGCAGACCGGACTGCGCCATCAACGCCAGCAGACCGATGGTCTTGAGGGTGACGGTCTTGCCACCGGTATTGGGACCGGTGATCACGAGGGCATAGGTCTGAGCGTCCAGTTCCACGTCGATGGGCACCACGCTGGCAGGGTCCAACAGGGGGTGGCGCGCCTGCAAAAGCTGGATGGTGCTGCCAGGGTGCTGACTGTCGGGTTGGGGATCAAACGGAAGCAGTTCGGGTTCGCTGGCACGCATGTCTTCCGCATATTTGGCACAAATACAGGCCAGGTCCAGTTCAGCCATGCTCTCGACCATGACTGTCAGCGCCTCGCCGTTGGCAGCTATACGCTGGCTGAGGGCATGCAGGATACGCCGGATCTCATCGCGCTCTGCAAGTTGAAGCTCCTTGTAACGGTTGTTCCACTCCACCACCGTGAGTGGCTCTATGAAGAGGGTGGCACCGGATGAGGATTGATCGTGAATAATGGCTTTGATGCGCCCTTTGAATTCCGCGCGCAGGGGCAGCACATAGCGGTCAGAGCGCTGGGTGATGAGCGTCTCTTGCAGCATGCGGGCAGTGGAGGGGTCGGTGAGATATTTTTCAAGGCGCGAGATGAGGCGTTCATAAGTCACCTTGAGTTCAGAGCGGATACGCCCAAGCGCCTCAGAGGCAGAGTCGAGCACCTCACCGCGCTCGGAGATGGTTTTACTGATGGTATCCACCAGCCCGAGCCCATCCGAAAGCTCCAACGCCGCCTCAGCCAGGTGTGGCACCTCGGCGGCAGCCTGCTCAAAGATGTGCCTGGTGGAACGCGAAATGATGAGGGTGTTCTTGACTGCCAGGAACTCCGCCGGCTCCAGCACACCGTCATGCTCAGCCAGGTAAATGAGCGGTCGCAGATCCGTGGCGCCCAAGAATGAAAATTCAGAGCTGGTATTGAGCAGGTGGCGGGCTTCACGCGTGTGCTCCTGGCGCAGATTGGCTTCAGCCAAGTCATTGGTGGGTTGCAGGGATTCCGCCAGCTGCGCAGAAGCACTGAAACCGGCATAAGTGACCAGCCGGTCCAGGATCTTATTGAACTCAAGGGTGGTTAGCGTTTTGGCGTTCATGACGGATTGAAGTGTATCATATCTCCCTGGCGTTCAGTCTTCCTGTCGGAGAATGATGGGACAAAGTTAACAGATGCAAAGCAGTAGCCTTAACAAAGGCCCGAAATTATGAGTTTTTTCCACCTTACTCCCTGCGGGGTGTCTTCCAGGATGATGCCTTTTGCCTTGAGCTCATCTCGGATCCTGTCAGATTCATTAAAGTCTTTCCCCTTGCGCGCTTCCTCTCTCTGCCTGACCAGTTCTTTGATGTCTTCAGTGAGCTCCAGCGTCTCTTCCTTCCAGTCATCCACCATAAAACCGAACACCTGGTCAAACTCAGCCATAAGTTCCAGCTTTTCCTTTGCGCCCAGCTCATTATCCTTGAGCATGGTCCACATCAGGGCAAGTGCCACCGGCAGGTTGAGGTCATCATTGATGGCATCGAGGAACTGGCTTTGATAGAGTGCCACCCGACTCTCATCCCCCTTGACTTCTGAAGGATTGTTCTTTAACTCTATCACTTTCTTTTTGAGGCTCACAAATGAGGCTTTTGCGTTGTCCAGCGTTTCCCAACTGAACTTGAGCGGGCTGCGGTAATGGGCGGTGAAGCATAAGTACCTGTAGACCAGTGGATCGTAGCCTTTCTCGATCAGGGTCTGCATCGTGATGAAGTTGCCGCTGCTCTTGGCCATCCTCTTTTTCTTGAGCACCAGGAATTCACCGTGCATCCAGTACTTGACCCAGGACTTTTTACCAGTGGCTCCTTCCGACTGGGCGATCTCGTTCGTGTGATGAACCGGGATGTGATCGATTCCACCGCAGTGGATCTCAAACTGCTCGCCCAAGTATTTAATGGACATGGCAGAGCACTCGATGTGCCATCCCGGGAAGCCTCTGCCCCATGGGCTGTCCCACTGCATATCCTGGTTCTTGAATTTCGAGTTGGTGAACCAGAGTACAAAATCATGGGGGTTTCTTTTGTTCTTATCCACCTCAATCCGCGCGCCTGCCTGCAGCTCAGTGATGTTTTGACCGGTGAGTTCTCCATAGTCAGGGAACTTGGTGATATCAAAGTAAACATTGCCCTCCGAGATGTATGTCAATCCATTCTTCTCAATGCGTTTTATCAGCTCGATCATCTCGGGAATGTGATCTGTAGCCTTGCAGATGATATCAGGTTGTTGAATGTTGAGCTTGGCGCAGTCGTCCATGAATGCCTTGGTGTAGGCTTCAGCGATCTGCCAGACTGTCTTGTGCTCTCTCTCCGCACCTTTGAGCATCTTGTCTTCACCCTCGTCTGCATCAGAGGTGAGATGACCCACATCGGTAATGTTCATGACATGCTTGAGCTCAAAGTTGTTGTAGATGAGCGCTCTTCGCAGGGTGTCTTCAAAGACGTATGTCCTCAAGTTTCCGATGTGGGCAAAATTGTAGACAGTGGGTCCGCAGGTGTACATGCCAACCTGCCTGCCGTTGATTGGAATCAGCTCCTCTTTCTCCCTGGAGAGTGTATTGAAGATTTTCATACTCGCACCTATTTGATATCCGTTTCAATCTTGAACGATTATCGTATTGCTCCTAAGCTGGTCAGGCTGACTCAAGCGTTATCCGCCTTGCCCCGGCGAAACATGGCAAATATTCTTATTGCGGGGCATAGGGGTTCTCCGTTTCTATAAGAATAATGCATGGCTGAGCCAGTATCAAGAAGTATACCCCATCTAGTGCTAATGCACACTTCATCAGCCGACACTTCATCAGCCGGTTTGACAGGCCTGCTGGGCAGCCATGTGACGAATTTGAGGAAGCCTGGGGGGATTTATGGTATTCTATCAGGGCAGGAACAATCAAATAAAAACAATAAGGAGCTTTTATGGAAACGACCAATCTCCCCAACCGTGAGGATGTACCGATTGAAGAAACCTGGGATCTTGAGAGCATCTTCCCCAGCGTGGCTGACTGGCAGGCAGCGCTCAAAGCAATCAGTGAACGCATCCCAGAATTGAGCCAATATCAAGGAAGGCTGTCGGAGGGGCCGCACACCCTGCTCGCCTGCATCAACCTGATGATGGAGCTTATGCGCCAGTCTTCGAAAGTGATGTCGTACGGGTCACTGGGCAGCGCCACCGACGCAGGCAACCAGGACGCACTGGCACGCCTGGGTCAGGGCATGGGGTTGATGCACAAGATGCGCGCTGCCAGTGCCTTTGTGGAGCCAGAAATGATGGGCATCGGGATGCCGACCTTGAGGACATGGCTGGCGCAACCCGGGCTGGCAGTTTACACCCACTATATTGATGACCTGGAGCATCAGCAGGCACACATCCGTTCCCAGGAAGTGGAAGAAGTGATCGCCCAAGCAGGGCAGCCCCTGGCAGCCTCCTTCCAGACATTTACCAGTCTGACCAGTTCCGAGATCAAATTCCAGCCGGCAGTGGACAGCCAGGGACACACACGCGAAGTGGGCCAGTCAACAATCGACGGTCTCATCACCCACCCCGACCGGGAGTTGAGGCGCACTGCCTGGCAGAACTATGCCGATGGCTACCTGGCAATGAAAAACACCCTGGCAGCCACCCAGTTGGGCGGGCTGCATAAGGACCTGTTCAATATGCGCGCTCGCCGCTACAACTCCTGCCTTGAGGCTGCCATCTATGAGCATGCCATCCCCACCGAAGTCTTTTACAACCTGATCGAGGTCTTCAAGCGCAACCTGCCCACCTGGCACCGCTACTGGCGGCTGCGCCGTAAAGCCCTCAAGTTCGATGAATTCAACGTCTACGACATCAAGGCGCCCCTCAACCAGGAACCGTCGGTCATTTCGTTCCAGCAGGCTGTGGATTGGATCTGCGAGGGGATGGCACCTCTTGGCGAAAACTATGTCAATACCTTAAGGCGCGGTGCCCTTGAAGAGCGCTGGGTGGACCGGGCGATCAACAAGGGCAAACGCCAGGGCGCCTTCAGCAGCGGCGTCTATGATACCCATCCGTTCATTCTCATCAGTTACCAGAACAACGTCTTCTCGCTGAGCACGCTGGCACACGAGCTGGGGCATTCCATGCACTCCTATACGACCAATCAGCATCAGCCCTTCATCTACAGCCGCTATGCCATGTTCGCGGCAGAGACAGCCTCCAACTTCAACCAGGCGATGGTGCGTGATCACCTCTTAAAGACCCAAACTGACCCGTCCTTCCAACTGGCGTTGATCGAGGAAGCCATGTCCAACTTCCATCGCTATTTCTTCATCATGCCGACCCTGGCACGCTGGGAGCTGGCAATGCACGAGGTAGTGGAAACAAGCGCGCCTCTCAATTCCCGCATCATGAGCCAGCAGTGCGCTGCCCTCTTCAAGGAAGGCTATGGGGACGAGGTGGTCTTTGACGAGGAGCGCATCGGCATCACCTGGGCGCAGTTCCAGCACATGTACATGAACTTTTACGTCTTCCAGTATGCCACAGGCATCTCGGCAGCACATGCCCTGGTGAATCGCATCCTGCAGGGGGTTGAGAATGCCGTGCCGGATTACCTGGCTTTCCTCAGCTCCGGCGGTTCTGACTACCCGATCAACCTGCTGCAGAAAGCGGGCGTGGACATGACCCAGCCTGAGCCGGTTGAGAAAGCCTTTGCCTACCTGGCGAGCATTGTGGATCGCTTTGAAGCGCTGGTGGGGTAAGCAAAGATATTAACTCGCATGTGATAAGAAGATAATTGCGCCATTGCGTTGAAAGGCTTATGATCAATCTCTCAACGCAATGGTGTATTCTATCGCTGTCTTTAGCAGATTGACATCCTCATACCAAGGAAGCCTCCAGAAAGTTGACCATATAGAGTGGCAGGTTGATGAGCCAGCCTTCATCACGATAATCTGACATGGACATTCGCACTGATTTTTCGGGGTTGAATCGTTCGTAATAGCTCTTTAGACTTTTCGCCTTTAAATTTTCAGCAGCTTTAACCTCAATGGGGAGCACCTTGCCGCCCATCTGTACGATAAAATCGACCTCGGCAGTCCCTTTATCTGCTGACCAATAATAAGGCTCAAAAGAATTGGTGGAAATCAATTGCTGAAAAACATACTGTTCTGTCAAGGCGCCTTTGAACTGCGTAAAAACCTGGTTCCCCTGCAGCAAGGTCACCACATCCAAATCGCTTAGCGCCCCCAACAAGCCCACATCCACCATGAACAATTTGAAGGCATTGACATCGTGATAAACTTTCAGGGGTATATCCGGTCTGGTTACCCGATAGACTTTATGAATCAAGGCGCTGTCCAGTAGCCACTGCAAGGCAAGTTCATATTCCCTGGCTCTTCCATCTTGCCTGACCAGCCCATAGATGAATTTTCGCTTTTCTTTGGAAAGCTGGGCAGGGATCGAATTCCAAACCAGGCATATTCTGGGCACAACTTCGTAAGGGGCGTGTTTGGAAAAATCCTGCTCATAAGCCGTCAACAATCTACGCTGAACATCCCTGACCAGTGAAAAATCATCTGTCTCAGTATAAGTCAGGACCGCCTCAGGCATGCCACCCACAAAATAGTATTTTTTCAAGAGGTCTATATACTTGGTTTTAAAACTTGTGATCAGCTTGAAGTCTTTTGCATTTAACAAATCAACAAGCGCTTCATTTCCTGATGCCATGAGAAACTCAGTGAAATTGAGGGGATGCAGATCAAGAAAATCAACCTTACCCACCGGAAAAGATGCACCCTCATGTAAAGCCACCCCAAGCATGCTGCCTGCTGCTAATACATGGTATTCCGGCGCATTCTCATGGAAATACTTCAAGGAAGTTAGAGCAGTTGGCACTTCTTGAATTTCGTCAAAGATCATCAGCGTTTCAGCATCGATCACAGTACCTGCTTCGATCTGAAAACCTGTGATAATGCGCTGTATATTCAAGTCATCCTGAAACAGGTTATACATGCGTTCATTGTTCTCAAAATTGATATAGGCAACTTTTTTATAATTTTGATTCCCGAATGCTTTCATCAACCAGATTTTTCCCACCTGGCGCGCACCTCTGATTATCAAAGGTTTCCTGTTTACTGATACTTTCCATTTCAACAAATCAGCCAATGCAATTCTATCCACGCTTCACCTTCTTTCTTGATGAATCCATATATCACTGGAATCACATTATTCGTACAAAAAAACGTGATGACAATCACATAATTCGAATGAATCTGGGTTAAGCAAGGAAATACAAGATGAATGAATCGCAATCCATCTCCGCCTGCAAATTTCCATCCCCAATCCCTCTGTTTTCCATTACAATGGTTTTATGCTACTTATATATAATGCTTCCCAACTCCTGACACTTGCCGGCGGCCCCCAACGCGGGCATACCCTCGGCAGTCTCCAGATCATCCCCAACGGCGCTGTGCTGATCAATGAAGGGCAGATCAGGGCTGTTGGAACCTCCGACAAACTGTGCGCTGCTTATCCTGATGCCGATGCGTTTGACGCCAGTGGGCATGTGGTTATGCCCGGCTTTGTCGATCCGCACACCCACCTGGTGTGGGCTGGCGACCGCGCTGCCGAGTTTGAAATGCGCCTGGAGGGCAAGAGCTACATGGAGATCATGGCAGCTGGCGGCGGCATCATCTCAACCCTCAAAGCCACACGGGCTGCCAGCCTGGACGAACTGCTGGCTCAATCGCGCCAGCGTGCTCAAACCGCCTTTCACTATGGCACCACCACCATGGAAGCCAAAACTGGCTATGGGCTGGATCTCGAGACCGAAATCAAGCAACTGCAGGTCATCCTGGAATTGGATGCTGAAGGTCCCCTGCAACTCGTCCCCACCTACCTGGGTGCGCACGCCATCCCCCCTGAATGTTCCGGCAACCCGGATGGGTACACCGATTTCCTGTGCACGCAAGCTCTGCCTGCCATCAAAACCTGGTGGCTCGACCATGCACCAGAGCGCCCCTTGCCTTTTGTGGATGTCTTTTGCGAACAGGGTGTCTTCGATTTGGAGCAAACCCGCCAGATTCTCACCCACGCCCAGGCACTCAGTTTCCCACTTAAGCTGCATGTGGATGAGTTTGAGAACCTGGGCGGAGCCTCCCTGGCAGCCGAGCTGGGGGCGACCTCGGCGGATCACCTGGTGAAGACTTCACAGGAGGACATCCGGGCACTTGCGGCTTCCGAAACAGTGGCGGTCTCGCTGCCCGGTACGCCTTTTGGGCTGGCACAGAGCGAATATACCCCCGCACAGACAATCATCGCGGCTGATGGACTGCTGGCGCTGGCATCTGACCTGAACCCGGGCACCACATGGAACGAATCAATGCAGTTCATCATTGCACTGGCATGCCGCTACATGAAATTAACGCCTGCCCAGGCGACCGCTGCCTCTACCATCAATGCAGCCGCTGCCATCCGCGCCGAAAAGCGCATAGGCTCGATTGAAGTGGGCAAGCAGGCAGACCTGCTGGTGCTCAATGTTTCCGATTACCGTCAACTTGGCTACCGATACGGCACGAATCTTGTATCCTATGTGATCAAGAAAGGCAAAATGTATCCGGCAGGTTGAGGTATGTTCAATTCAATTGATCTTGACGCGCTCCATTCATTGACAAATATCGGCACCATCGCATTGGGTGCCTTGGCAATCATCTTCGTGTTGCGCGGGGTATTTAAAGTGGCATGGAAAGTGATCAAACTTTTGTTGATCCTGCTGGGGATGCTGGTCATTGTGGGATACTTTGCCGGCTGGCTCAAAATCTCGATCATTTGATCCAATCTTTATTTCCATAGTTTAACCCCCATGTAAAAACCCGGCTTTCTCCAAGAATCCCAGGTTTTTATTTTCCTTGTTATGCGTCCATCAACCTTGCAAAGATCGATGCCGGTAAGATTTGAGCCATTTGCAATGGGACTTGCATATCCCGCTTTCTGTTCTTAATAGCGCGCCCCATCCCTGCCATAATGATGGCATCGATGTACTGTTCAGAGTCAAGCGAGACCCCGCTTGCACAGACCTCAAACCATTTATCCGGCACCATTGGCAAGCCATTGATCTCAATGGCATACAATTTTTCATCAACCATGATCAGATCACAGCGTGAATAATCACGCATATCCGCACTCTCAAACACCTTTTTGGCAAAATCAACTAATTTTTGAAATAGAAGTGGATCGCGTACTGGTATGGCCTGCGTCAGATGGTTATCCTTATCCTGGGTGGTGACAATGCGAACTTCTTTCTTTTGCTTTAGTTTGATCTCAGCCGGCATTAAGAGCTTATTTTTGCCATTGCCGATCATTGCCACCGTGTACTCATGCAAATTGTCGGCGTTCCCCAGAAATTTTTCGACCAAAATCGTTTTGTATTTTCGCAATAATTCACGCACTTTATTCTCCAAAGCATTTTGATCGAAGACGATGGAGCTCTGATCCAATCCCCGGCTGTTGCCCTCCCGGTCGGGTTTGAGAATGTATGGGAAATCTGCAGCCTCAACGGCTGCTTCCAATCCCATAATGGATGAGCCTGACTTGTAAACTTTGAAAAACCTGGGGGTCGGCACATTATCCCTCTGCCATTTTTCTTTCAAGTCTATTTTTGAAAGCACAAGCTCAAGCTTGTCTGGTGCAGACCCGATGTAGGATACCTGCAGTTCGTCCAGGAGCCTGTGGATACTAATCATCCCGCCATTTTCATCTTGAATGTAATAGTTTGCACAATAAATTAAATCTGGATGTTCAGATTGCAGGATGTTCAACAGCTCAGATTTTGTTTGAATGGCATAATAACGTCCATCCACACCCCCGCGCCTGATTGTGGTAAGCATTTCTTGAAATCTTTGAGAATCTTCCTGAATGCGACCCTCTTTGGGTCGATTAATAATGATAACTTTCAATTCTTCACTCCTTTATAAACTATCATTTCCATCTTCTCCAATCCATTCCAGCACATCACTGGGCACGCATCTTTCAGGATGCTATAAGCAAACAAATAGTAGGAAAGACCGTTCAAATCAAAATGTAAGCAATATTCCTGACGAAAAGTCTTGCCCGATGGCATCTTGCGCGTTCAAAATTAAATAGCTACTAAAAGGTGCCACTCACAAGTAATTGTAAAAATGAATATCCAAGGCAGCTGGATACCACGCCATGCATTATGAGATCTGGCTGTTAGGAAAACATATTCTGGGTCAATCAATTGCTTTTATAAATCTGCGCTAGGGGATATGTTTGACACACAAAACAGTCTGACCTGCGCCCCGGTTTGCAGCAGTTAACCGCTTGCCTACCGGGACAAATGAAATTTTACCACATAACCGGTTTGATCAACAGGCGCCCCGTAAGCCCAGCAAAAAATTGTTATAATGTAACCAACCAAAAAATCCAGATTGCGACGAGGTTGATGATGCCAACAATTGAACAAGCGCGCCAGTGGTATGACGATGCTGACCCGGTGCATGATTTTGAGCATGTGCTGCGGGTTTACCACATGGCTGAAAAGCTGGCAATCGCGGAAGACGCCGACCTGGAGATCGTGCGGGCGGCAGCGCTGCTGCATGACTCGGTGGGGAGCGCGCCAGGCGGCGAGGGCTCAGCCCGCACCGGGCATCACATTGCCTCGGCAGAGTTTGCCGCACAGGTTTTAAAGGAAGAAGGCTGGCAAGAAGAGCGTATCCAAGCGGTGCAGCACTGCATCCGGGCGCATCGCTTCCGCAGCAAAGGGGAGAAACCGCGCACACTGGAAGCAAAGGTGCTCTACGATGCAGACAAGCTGGACGTGTTGGGCGCCATCGGTGCCGCGCGCACGATCGCTTATGCGGCGTTGGACGGGCAGCCATCCTACGCCGAGCCATCCGAACCCTTTCTTCAAACCGGGCAGAAGGAACCCGGCGAGGCGCACAGCTCGTATCATGAATACCTCTTCAAGCTGCGCAAGGTGAAAGACCTGATTTTCACTGCCAGTGGGAAGCAAATTGCCGGGGAGAGGGATGCCTTTTTGAAAGCATTTTACGAACAACTGCAGGCGGAGTGCCGCGGGGAGAGATAATCAAAAGGAGGAAATGATGCTGGGAGCGATCATTGGCGATATTGTAGGCTCTGTTTTTGAGTTCCATAACCACCGTTCCAAGGACTTCCCGCTTTTTTGTGACCAGTCGACCTTCACGGACGACAGCGTTTTAACTTTTGCCACAGCCAAGGTGCTGCTGGATGGCACGGATTACACAAAAACCTATCAGGATTTCTCTCATCGCTATGCAGGGCGGGGTTACGGAACTTATTTTTCCTTGTGGCTCAACATGAAGAATCCTTTGCCCTACAACAGTTTGGGCAATGGCTCTGCCATGCGCGTCAGCCCGGTGGGGTTTGCCTTCGAGAGCGCAGAGGAGACCCTGGCAGAAGCCAGGCGCAGCGCTGAGGTGACGCATAACCACCCCGAAGGCGTGAAAGGCGCACAAGCCACCGCACTGGCAATTTTCATGGCGCGCAAAGGCAGCAGCCAGGTGGAAATCAAGAGCGAAATCTCGTCCCGCTTTGATTATAAGTTGACGCGTCCTCTGGACGAGATCCGCTTGGTGAACCGTTTTGATGAGACCTGCCAGGGGTCTGTGCCTGAGGCGATCAGTGCCTTTCTGGAGTCAGCCAGCTTCGAGGATGCCATCCGCCTTGCCATCTCCATCGGCGGGGACAGCGATACGATTGCCTGCATTGCCGGGGGAATTGCACAGGCATTCTACGGCACGATCCCTGCCTGGATCGCCAGCGAGGCCAAGATGCGCCTGCCGCTTGAGTTCCTGCAGATTCTGGAATGCTTCGAGGGGCAGTATTTCTAAAAAAGAACAAAATATTTTTCTCTGTGTCTTGGCGGGCTTTGCGCGAGGTTAGTTCTTTGTACCCTTAGGGCACTTTGCACGAGAAAACTTTTTCACTGCGTGGCGCAGGCAATGCAGGGGTCAAAGGCACGCACGACCCTGCCAACCGCCTTCTCCAGCTCCAGGTTGATCCCTTGGGGGCTGATATAGCGTTTGCCAGCCACTCTCAAAGCCCGCTCAATGGCGCGCATGTTATGCACGGTGGGAATGATGAACTGTGCGTTCGCAATGAGACCATTCTCAACCACGTAGCGGTGGATCAGCGGTCCGCGAGGGGCTTCCACGAGCCCATAGCCAATGCCATCCCGGGGCGTATACCCCACATCCGTATCCATGTAATTCAGGTCTTCTGAGAGCATCTCAATGGCGCGCTCCATGGCATAGACCAACTCAATGCCACGACAGAGGTCAAAGAGCAGGATGGGGTGAGCCGGCTTGCCAAAGGTATGCGTGAAGCGCTGCAGGTATTCATCCGCCCGGGGGGTCCCCATCGAAGCGGTCAGATTGATGCGTGCCAGACTGTTGGCTCTCATGATCTGCCCCTGGTAGCTGGTACGACCGGCGTAGGAATAATCCATCTCCTCAAACTCGAGGTAAGTCTCAAATTGGGAAGGGAGAAAAGCCGCCCTTTCGCTGCCATCCGGACCCATGACGCGCAGGCGATTGCTGTTCAGCCTTGGTTTGGTCGCCTCTGTTGAGGAAAGATAATAAGTGGGCTCATCATCGCCCCAGGTGCCAATGCGCTCACGCATTGCCATGGACATCTCCCAATACTCATCAAAGAGCTCGCATGCCACCGGCAGCATCTCTTCAAGCTGCGCCAACATGGGGGCGGCTGCTTCGCGTGTGATCCCGCTGGTCACCCCACCGATATGAGCTTTAATCGGATGAATGAACTGACCGCCTGCCAGGGTGATCAGGTCTGTACCGATCTTGCGAACCTTCAATGCACGCTGAGCAATGGAAAATTGCCTTTCCTTGTTGGCTTCGGTTTCATCCATATGGAAGAGGCTCTCTGCATTGACCCGGTCCGGCATAGTGAAGACGAAGAGTGAGGTTGCCTGGTTCTGGATGAGCTGCCCCAACAGCAACACCTCGCGGATATCATTGGCAAGGGGAGGCGGGACAACACCAAAAACAGCTTCGAGCGCCTTAACGGATGCCACATGATGGGCTGTGGAACAGACGCCGCAGATACGCGGCACGATCACCGGCATCTGCTCGGCAGGTGTCCCCTGCACAAAGTAACTGAAACCACGCAGCTCAACAGCCTGGAACTGGGCAGCCAGTACATTGCCGGCTTCCACCTCCATCACTACACGGGCATGTCCCTCAATACGGCTGAGCGGAAAGGTTAATGTTGTCATTAGAGCACCTTATCCTTGCTGCGAATACGGCGATGACCGCCTGCATAATCCGAAAATTGGAAGAGGAACATTGACAACTGCGGGGAACGCAGGGCTTCGTTGACCTCTTCGGACGGGATATTCGTCATGCGTTCAAACACACGCTGGATATTCCCCAGCCAGACAGTGGACTCTTTTTCAATAAAGGCATTGGAAGGCCCGCGGCAGCCCACGCAGGGATGACCTGCTCTTGTGCAAGGTGCCCGACAGCCACCGCGCGTGGAAGTGCCCACACACAAATACCCCTGGTTGACCAGGCAGATACCCGGCAGTTCCTTGCCCTGTTGGAAACCGGTAATATGCTCAGGGCGCATGTCGTTGAGCTTGTGGCGACCGCATTCCCCGCATACAATGCTGGATGCCTTAAATCCCTGCGGGTCAAGCAGGGCAGCCATGAAGAGCTCCGACGTGGGCGGGCAGCCCGGCAGGTACATATCCACGTCCACAAAGGCGTCCACTGGATGCGTTTTGGCGAGCAGACGCGGCAGGTGCAATCGGCTGGCATGAGAGAGAAAAATCTCGCGCACATCATCGCGATCACCCAGATTGACGACCCCGCCAGAGATGGCACAGGTGCCTACGGCAATCACCCTGCCAACATTGCGGACAGCCCGCTGCAGGTTATAGGCATCCTCATCATTGCGCACACCGCCCGAAACAAGCAGCACTTCCACATCATCAGGAAAGCGGTGGGTGGTGACCACCAGGGGCATGTAGACCAGGCGAAATTTATCGTACCATTCGCTGGCATTGAGCAGGGATACTTCACAGCCGGCACAACCTGAAAGTTGTAAAACTGCAAATTGAGGAAGTTTGGGGGGTTCGCCTTCCATGCAGCACTCCTTTTCCACAGAAAGTGATATCTTACTCACAATTATATCGAACTTATCCACATTGATCGTGGCAGTTATTCACAGGTTATCTACACTTGCATGCAAGAAAATCAGCAATCTCCATCGCACATCTTCATGGGAATCTCATTTCCATTGCTGTCAAGAAACCGAAAAGTGGAAAAACGATCTTCAACCATGGGGAAGTACCCATAAGAAAACACATACTCTCCTATGGTCTGAATCGGTAACATGTCGCTGTTCGAGACGACCCGATTGACTTCAACTCCAGGGTGAGCAGCGATGAAATAATTCATATTCTTGTCAAAAGCGATGCCGCTCACGGAATATTTGCTGTCTGGCAATCTGAAAGGATCTGACTTGGAGAACAAGACATAACGGTTAAAGTAAATTTGACGATAGTTTACCAGAAATTGGGTGCCATCCGCTTTTTCTGCCAGGCTGAACAGGTATTCGCCAAACTGCACCTGACCAAGAATTCTTTCCTGGGCAGCACTGGAAACTTGCTGAATCTGTGCCTTAGTCTGGGTCTGCTCAATGATCTTGGCAGCATAAAGACCAAAAAACGCGCTGGCAGCCAGAATTGCAAAAACAAGGATGGACAGGATCTGTTTCGGCCGACCAGAATTAAAGCGTTGCTTAATCCATACTTGAATCGCCGGAATCCGTGCAAGCAGGCTAAATATCCCAAAACCAATCAGCGCTCCCAAGGTATTAAGGATCAAGTCATCTACATCGAAGATGCGAAATTTCATCAGGAACTGTACGATCTCGATCAGGAAAGATACCCAAAAAGCCAACAGTAGCATTGGCAGAAACTTTCGCATTTTGGGGAAGAGCAAGGGTACAAATATGCCCAGAGGTAACAGCATGACCAAGTTACCTGCCACATTGCGAATCACTCCTGGCGCGGTAAGATGCGAGAGCATGTGAAAGGTTTCCTGAAACGGCACGAGGTTGGATTCCATCGGGTCAAAATTGTATAAGACGACTGCCAGTGGAAAAAACGTGAGGTAAAATACACCACATAGGTAGGCGAATAACAGGATTACCACCAGCTCACGCCAGATTGAAGAGATTCCATTCCTGGCGATTCGAATCGCTCGGAAAATGATAAACGCGATGGTTAAGACAAGAAAGACAGGTAGCGGGTGAATTTCTATCATAACTTGAACTTTTCCTTTCGTTTCAACGCTTCCAAACCATTATAGCCGAGTTGAGAGATTCGATTAATCGGTAGCTGCACCCTCCGGATATTGGGGTACTGGAAGCGAATTCCTTCATTGGCAAGATTAACGTGTTAGAATCTGGAAAACCTTTTTGAGAGAAACCATGCAACCAACACTTCCTCTTATTATTGAATGCGCAAAAACCGCTGGCGCCATGCTGCGCAAAATGCAATACCAAGACCTGGAAATTCAACATAAAGGTCGCACTGACCTGGTCACCGCAGCGGACAAAGCCTCGGAAGTCTACCTGCTGGGTGAGATCCAGCGCAATTTCCCCTCGCACAGCATCATCGCCGAAGAAAGTGGCAACCACCAGGGAGACCCCGCCCATCAATGGTTTGTGGACCCACTGGACGGCACGCTTAATTACGCCCATGGGTTGCCCTTCTACTCAGTCTCGATTGGTTATGCCCATAACGGCAGGTTGGAACTCGGGGTGGTTTACGACCCAAGCCTGGACGAGTGCTTTTCTGTCCAATGCGGGCAAGGCACCCATTTGAACGGGCAGGTCATCCGGATTTCCAAAACCAATACTCTGATTGATGCACTCTTGGCAACTGGTTTTCGCGCAGCACTCATTGATACTTCCCGGTCGAATTTCAATAATTTTCTACGCTTTTCCAGGTTAACCCAAGGGGTACGGCGCTTTGGCTCAGCCGCGCTCAACCTGGCATACGTGGCAGCCGGTCGGCTGGATGGTTTTTGGGATGTCTCCCTGAGCCAATGGGATGTGGCAGCCGGTGCCCTCCTGGTACAGGAGGCTGGGGGCATTGTGACAAAGATGTATGGAGAGCCCGAAGTGATGAGCGAACCGGTCAGCATTCTGGCGGCAAATCCGGTCATGCATGAGATGATGTTGAAAGAACTGCTTAAGCAAAGGCAGGAGTAAGGGTAATAGAAGGGGTTGTCTTTTTTTACTTAATTTGTCAGCTCCGCAATCAGCACCTCAAACGCCACATCGCCGGGCATGCCGCCGGTTTTGATATCCAGGTCGATCTTCAAGAGCCTGCGGTAGACCTCTTCCAACTGCGCCATGCTGAAGTGGCGCGCCTGGACAGTGAGTTTCTGTGCCACGTAGGGGTGCAGGTTAAGTTCCTCGCGCACCTGTGCCTCTCCCCCACGCTCATCCAGGATCTCACGCGCCTGCAATAAAAGGCGGAACTGGCGGTTGATCATACCTGAAAGCTCCAGGGCATCGCTGCTTTCCAGCAGGATATGCAGCTGCTCAAGTGCCTTATGCCCGTTGCGCCCGCCGAGGGCATCGGTGAGCTCAAAGATATTGCCCTCCTGCTCCTGAGCGGTCAGCAGTACCACATCCTCTGATGTGACCGGTTGGTCATAGCGCACATAGGTGAGCAGCTTGGTGATCTCCTGCACGGCACGACGGGTGTTGTTGCCAACATACTCCGCCAGCCTGGCTGCGGCACCCGGCTGAAAAGTGCCACCCAGCTCCTTGGCTTTGCGCAGCACCCAGCCGGTCATTTCGCGCTCGGTGGGCAGCGGGCAGTCTTCCACCCAGGCGCGCATGCCCGCTTCTTTGATCCAATTCATCAGCCAGTGCCTGCCTG
This sequence comes from uncultured Anaerolineaceae bacterium, assembly GCA_964540765.1. Taxonomy (GTDB): domain Bacteria; phylum Chloroflexota; class Anaerolineae; order Anaerolineales; family Anaerolineaceae; genus CAZJLN01. The sequence goes on from CAZINW010000016.1 coordinate 17,519, forward strand.
ACAATTTCTCCCACGCTGATTCACCGCGTTTGCTGACCAATTTATCCTCCACCACCAGCACCAACGCCGTGGTCTGGGGCAGGGAATCCAGCAGCGCCAGGAACTTCTTCTGTTCCTCATCTTTTTTGCCATCCAGGCGCGCCAGGGCATTCTCCATGATCACCAGGCGACGTTCCGTCAGGAAGGGCATGGCAAGCGCAGCCGAGCGGATGTCATCCAAAGGGGCGGTGGCACCATCCAGCACGTTCGTGTTCAAGCCAGCCATATCCGGGCTGCCCAGATCGCTCTTGAAGCGCGTGAGCAGCTCGTTGATGCGGGTGCTGTCATCCCCTCTTAGCAGGTAAACTGTGGGTTTTTCTGATGCCATGCGGATTTCCTGGTTCAGTTTTGCGTCTAAAAACGTGTGGTGATGCTGTGCAGGTTGCGCCCCATCACCCGCTGTGTGGTGACTTGGGAAAGCACCATCGTTTCAGGGATGGCACTGGTGGTGAGCACCCGCTGCAGCCAGGGACCAAGCGGTTTGCTAAAGATGAAGACAAGTACAGCCAGCAGGATTGCCAACGGCAGCCGCCGCAACTTCAGCCTGCTGTCGCTGCCCGTGCCAGCCATAACAACCCAGGCAGTCAGTGCGGCCAACACGGTGGACGATGCCAGGTTGGTGCCGCAGTGTTCATGGATCGCCAGGTCTGTTTCTCCCAATTGAAGTTGTTTGAGTGCCTCAAGGGATGCATCGGCAACGGTTTCTGTTGGCAGGTCCGCCATCAGCAAAAATCCGCGCGGGCCCGATATTCCAGCCATGATCAGTCCCTGGAAGCGCTCGGTCAGCACATGCATAACAGCATGCTCCAGCCCGTGATTGCGGCGCAGCTGTGAGATGAACGGCAAAAAATCCAGCAAGGGTTTGGTCATGTCAGTTACCTTTCAATCATTGTTATTGCCATCGGCAAATGCGGCGTTGAGTGCTTCACGCAGCGAACGTGCTTCGACCACATCGATACCTTTCGGCCAGGGTTCGGCAGAGTGCAGCCGGTGGGGAATGATGGCACGTTTGAAGCCAAGGTTGGCTGCCTCGCGCAGGCGTGCATGCATCTGGCTGACCATGCGCAGCTCGCCTGAAAGCCCAACCTCGCCGATCATGACGGTATCCGCACGCACCGGTTGATCCTTCATCGAGGAAGTCAGGGCAATCGCCACTGCCAGGTCGACTGCCGGCTCGGAAATGCGCAAGCCGCTGACCACATTGGCAAAGACATCCTGTTCCGCCAGGCGCAGCCCGATACGGCGTGTGAGCACGGCTGTGATCAGCAGCAGGCGGTTAAAGTCAATGCCATTGGCGGTACGGCGCGGGTTGCCGAAGTTGGTCTGGGTGGTGAGTCCCTGGATCTCCACCAGCAGTGGGCGTGTGCCTTCCATGGTGACGGCAATGGCTGAACCGGGGGCGTTCACCAGGCGCTCCGCCAAAAAGGCTTCGGAAGGATTGCGCACTTCAATCATGCCTTTTTCCTGCATTTCAAAGACGCCCACCTCGGAAGTGGCACCAAAACGGTTCTTGACAGAACGCAGCAACCGGTAAGACTGGAAGTTGTCACCTTCCAGGTAGAGCACGGTATCAACGATATGTTCAAGCACGCGCGGGCCGGCAATGACGCCTTCCTTGGTAACGTGCCCGATGATGAACACGGCAATGCCTGAGGATTTTGCCAGTTCCCTCAGGCGGGCTGCGCATTCCCGCACCTGCGAGATGGAGCCGGCGCTTGATTCCATCTCCGGCAGGGTAACAGTCTGGATGGAATCCACGATCAGCAGGCTGGGCTTGACTGCCTGCACATGCGAAAAGATCACATCCAGGTTGGTTTCGGTGACCAGGTAGAGGTTTTCCGGCAGGCTGCCGTCGCTGCCATTGTCATTGCGCAGCAGGCGCAGCGCACGCATTTTGATCTGGCGTTCCGACTCCTCACCTGAGACATACAGGACTGTATGCTCCTTCGCCATTTGCAGGGTCATCTGCAGGGTCAGGGTGGACTTACCGATGCCGGGGTCACCGCCAATCAGGACGATCGAGCCAGGCACGATGCCACCCCCCAACACACGTGCAAATTCAGCGATCGGCACGGTCAGGCGCTCCTCACTTTCCCCCTGGATCTCAGTAAGCCTGCGCGGGGTTGAGGTGCCCATCAGCCCGCGCACTGCACGGGCTGTTGATTTGGGTTCATCTTCTACAATTTCCTCGATCATGCTGTCCCAGGAGTCACACCCCGGGCAGCGACCAAGCGCACGCGGCGATGTTTTGCCGCACACTTGACAGACATACTGTGTATGGGCCTTTACCACATTTCCTCTACGTCCCGACCAGGTCGGGTTCCATGATTTCTGTTTCGCTCTGTGGATGCTTGAGAACGATCTGTTTTTCAGGCTCACCCAGCTCACTTTCGACCTCTTCAACATCCACCAGGATGGTGTCGCCATCGTTAAAGAGATGGGCAAGCATGGCATCCGAGAGTTTATCTTCGAGCTGTTGCTGGATGATGCGGCGCAGCGGACGGGCACCCATTTCGGGGTCATAGCCAGCCTCAGCCAGCCAGTCCAAGGCAGCATCGCTGGCTTGCAGTGTCAATTGATGGTCAGAGAGACGGGCGGAGACCTTTTCGACTTCCAGGGCAACAATGCTGCGGATGTCTGCTCGGTTGAGCGCGCGGAAGACGATCACCGAATCCAGCCGGTTGATAAATTCAGGGCGAAAGGTGCGTTTGAGCGCATCGGTCAGCTTCTTGCGCATTTCTTCATATGCCAACACCTCAGTCTGACTCTCATCCGTATCAAGGGTAAAGCCAAAAGAGGTCTGACGTTTGATCATCTCAGCACCGATATTCGTGGTCATGATGATGATGGCATTGCGGAAGTCCACCTTGCGTCCCTTGGCATCGGAGAGATGTCCCTCTTCCATGATCTGCAGGAGCATATTGTGGGCTTCGGGATGGGCTTTCTCAATCTCGTCAAAGACGACGATCGAATAAGGTTTGCGTCGGATGGCTTCAGTGAGCTGACCGGCTTCTTCATAGCCGACATAGCCGGGGGGCGCGCCCACCAGGCGGCTGACGCTGTGGCGTTCCATGAATTCGGACATGTCCAGTTGAATGAGAGCATCCTCGCTGCCAAAGAGCAGTTCTGCCAGCGCTTTGGTGAGCTCGGTCTTGCCAACGCCGGTTGGACCAAGGAACATGAAGGAGCCAACCGGTCTCTGCGGGTCTTTGAGTCCGGCACGTGCCCTACGGATGGCTTTGGCGATGGACTGGATGGCTTCCTCCTGCCCGATGATGCGTTTGCGCAGTTCTGCTTCCATGCCCAGCAGGCGCTTTGATTCCTCGGTGGCAATCTGCATCACCGGCACGCCGGTCCACATCGAGATCACCTCGGCAATGTCTTCAGCAGTGACGGAGGGGCTTGATTCACGGTCCCAGGCACTGCGCAGTTGCTCCAGTTTCTTTTCCAAAGCAGTCTGCTTCACCATCAATGCATTCACGGCATCGTTATCACCGCTTTCACGTGCTTCTTTGAGGTCAACACGCAATTTGCGCAGAGAGGTCATCAGTTCCTTGGAGTTCTCCGCCATCGGGCTTTTGTACATGCGCACGCGCGAGGCGGATTCATCCACCAGGTCAATGGCTTTATCCGGCAGAAAGCGCTCGGTGACGTAGCGGGCAGAGAGGCGCGCGGCTGCATCGAGGGCTTCATCAGTGATCTTGAGACGATGATGCTCCTCGTAGTTGGGACGGATGCCGTGCAGGATCTCAATGGTCTCCTCCACAGTGGGCTCAGTGACCACAATGGGTTGGAAACGACGCTCCAGCGCGGCATCTGATTCGATATTCTTGCGGTACTCGTTCAGCGTGGTGGCACCGATCACCTGCAGCTCACCGCGCGAAAGGGCAGGTTTGAGGATGTTGGCGGCATCCACGCTGGAGCCGGCGGAACCGGCACCCACCAGCATGTGCACTTCATCAATAAAAAGGATGGATTCAGACGCCTTGAGCTCGTCGATGACACGCTTGAGGCGCTCCTCAAACTGACCGCGGTACATGGTGCCCGCCACCAGCGAACCCACATCCAATTGGAGGACGCGTTTATCCAGCAGCAGCGCCGGTACGTTGCCTTCAACGATGCGCTGTGCCAAGCCTTCCACGATGGCGGTCTTGCCAACGCCGGGCTCGCCGATCAGGGCGGGGTTGTTCTTGGTGCGACGCGCCAGAATCTGGATGACACGCTCGATTTCCTTCTGACGCCCGATGACCGGGTCCAATTTGCCTTCCTCTGCCAGGGTGGTCAGATCGGTGGCGAGCTGATCCACCAGCGGGGTTTTGCCTGCTTCCTTTTTCTCACGGCGCTGGGCAGGGCGCCCTGCAGGGGGTTGGGTAAGTTCAGGTGTTGTGCCCTTGTCCTCCGGTTGCTGCCGGGTTTCAAGGATGATACGACGCGTATGCCTGCGAATCTGCTCAGGGGTGACGCCCAGCCGTGCCAGGATGCGCATGGCGGTGCTCTCCTCGTTGCGGGTCATTGCCAGCAGAATATGCTCGGTGCCAACATTCGGCTGACCGTTGCGTTTTGCTTCGTCAATGGCAAGTTCAAGCAGGCGCTGGGAGTCCAGTGCCAGGGTGACCTTGCCGGAAAAGGTTCCAAAACCAGTCTCATTATCGACCAGTTGTTTAACCCGGTCGAGTTCAAGTCCAAGATCGCGCAGAACGCGGTTGGCAATGCCGCCTTCCTCAAGCATCAGACCGAGCAGGAAATGCTCGGTACCAATGTGCTCTTTGCACAGGCGCTCTGCTTCTTTTTGAGCCAGGCTGAGTACCCGTTTTGCTTTCTGGGTAAATTGATCCATGCCAGCCAAGGCATACCTCCTTAAGGTTCTTTCTTTCCTGCCAGGTGATGGGAGCGTGCAGAGTCTTGACAGGGGAAGCCCTTGCACGGAGACAGTTCATTGCATACCAGGTGAAATTGATCCACCCGGTAATTTGATTCTACCAAATAAAGGCGCAAGAGTCTTGTTTATCAAGGCTTTATGATGAAATGTTAATAAAGGATTTTCTCGCACAGAGATCGCGGAACCACAGAGAAAGGAAAAAGACAGAAGGAAGCAGTAGGTTGGGTAAAAAGGGGAGGACAATCCCAAGCTCGTTCTACACAAACTTTGTACCCCCCTGCAAGCCAACAAATGAAGTTGGGTTACGGGCAAACCTGAATTGGTCAGGTTATTATCACAATAAATGCGCTCATAATTTGCCGCCCTTCACCCAACCTACCGAAAGAAAAAATGTCAACGTTGGGTTATGGTCAAACCTGAATTGGTCAGGTTATTATCACAATAAATGCGCTCATAAGTTGCCGCCCTTCACCCAACCTACCCGCTGCAAAACCGCTGGCATTTGCAGGAAATGCAAGAAACACAAGTCAGGCAGGGATGACCAGTACCAGAAACCCACTGAAATTTCACAGGTCGCCCTGTGTGTTATTCGTTTATTCTCAAGGAAGCTGGCAACTTAATTGCGTCTTAATGCTCTCCAGCGCCTCTTGTCTTGCTGTGCCATCCGCAGTCTCTTCGGCAATTCGCTCCCAGAGCTTGCACAGGGTCGGACGAATTTGCTTGTCAATTGCCACGGCATCATCACTTAACGCCAATGATCTCTGCCAGTCGTCCTGATGCGCAAATCCTTCAATGAAGGGAAATAATTCAACCGGATCATTGGCACCGGGTTCCAGGGTAAAGCCTGTTTCTGCCAAATCCACCACGGTCTCCCAGTCCCTTTGCTGGCGGGCGAGATCCGCCTTTTCATAGTAATAACACCAGGTGCGCTCCGGTTCCGTTCCGTAGACGTATTCAGGTGGTACTGCCTGGGGGGAGGCCAGGATTGGATTGGTGGTCGCAAGCAGGCTGGCTTTACGGGTGACCTCTGAGAGCATGAGGTTGTCCCCTTCAATCTCTGCATCAATGATGCGGAAGCAGTTGGGCGGTTTGTAGTAAAAAGTCAGCGATTGGTCGGAATTGCCTTGGAATACCCCGATCCTCATATCATGAATTATTTCCTGGTTTTTTGTTTCAAGATCCAAATTTTTCCTGACTGTTGGATAATAATGGATATAATCAATCACCTCGTCATCCGGGTCGGGGTTGTAGATCAGATTTATGACGGCAGAAAGTGAGTTGTCAGAGTAAAAATTTACCGGCATTTCATCTGAAAGCAGCATGGTACCGGGTTCAATGGAGGGGATGCGCCATACCATCTGCCAGACAAAACGCTCATGCAGCACCCAGGCGGTGTTGTATGTAAACCCAAGCCTGACTTGGTACCCGCCCGCCAGGACAATCAGGGCGATGAAAATTGCCCGCCGCAGCCAGGGTTTCCAGGGCAGAAGGTAAAGCACGCTTATCAAAATCATACTGCTGCCCATGATGAAGGGTAGAGAAAAGCGGTCTGATGGGAAATCGAGAGACAGGTTGAGCCCTGTTGCCCAAAAAGGGATGCCCGCAGGGATCATGGCAATAAAACCAAGGATTAAAAATGTCCAAGCATTGCGTTTATAATTCTTCTCTGAATCGCTGCCTGATTTCTGAAAAACCCGATATATGAGCAGCATAAGCAACGCCATACCGATCATCACGCCCAGGTAGAAAAGCCAGGGTTTCAGACCGAATTCTTCAATCGACGAGAATTGGAACACCTGACCCCAGGCAGCTACCACTGTTAACCAGATATCCTTCCCCATTGCCTTCAAAATCTTAATTAAGCCCTCCAGAGGCTGTGTGCTGAGCATGGGTCGCTGATTCAGTTCAGATAAATAAGTTAAATTTTTTAAGGACAATGCTCGCCACATACCAGCCGCAAGGAACACCAGGAAATAGGGAAACCATTGACGGAAAACGATTTTGAGGGTGGATAGAAATTTCTGATCTTTATGCCGCAATTTCAACCAGAAGAATATCGGCCGCATCAACTCAAGCATGAAGTAGTATTCCATGCAAAACAAATTGATGGCTGCCAGGATAATAGCAGTAATGATGGTTAGCGTGCAATATTTCTTGTGCTCGAGTGCATACAGGCTCAATCCAACAGAAAAAAAGTAAGCGGTGAAGACAAGGAAAAAATGCCCGTAGGTATTGGCGATATATTGCTGTTCAAATCCCGGATAGAGCAGGTAGACTAGGCCGGCAATAAAGGCTGGCTCACGGCTTTCCTTCCAGAGCTGTCGAATCAAAAAATATAACCCGACAGAGCAAGCCCAGCGCCAGAATATCCCAAAGGCTTGCCATCTCCACGGTTTGGTTCCCAAAATGCTCATATTGAGTTGGTAGAAAAGCCCCCAGAAAGGACGTTCTGTAGAGAAGTATTTCGACAACCCGGCATTACCGTAAATATCTGAGTACCAGGTCAACCCCACATCATCCCAATAAATTCCCAACATGGGGATGAACATGCCGTATACCAAAAAACCCACCCACAAAAGCATCAGCTCAGGTCGGGTTAGAAAGGCGAGAATATTATGAAATATTTCAGAAAAGGAGAGTTTCTTGGCTGTCTCCATTGATTTACCTTTTCTTATCCATATCTAAGATCTGCATTATTCCTCTCAGGAGACAGGTCACCTATCCCTTGCGAGAGCTCTATGCCAGGTTAACAGTCCCCCAAACAGGGTCATCAGGAATTGCAGGAAGGGTGAGATGACCATCATCAGCACAATCCAGCCAATGAAACTTGGTCGTGGTTCATATAGAATCATCGGGATACCATAATTAGCCAGGTCAGCAGTGGGGTCAAACAGCATGGCAGCGCTGGTTGCCCAAATGGCGACCATCACAATCAGTGTAAAGAGGGAGGTGAGCGCTGCATATTTCATCAGTTTTTCCAAGATCGCTTTGGTCTCACTGGTTTCATGTATGAGACGCCTGACAATATACCAGCCCGTTGGCAACCCAAGCAGGATGCAGAAGAAGGGAACACCCATCCCAACACCCACGCAGATGAGGTCCAGGCAGGCATAGATGAGAATTGGCCAAGTTTGTTTGAGCGAAAGCAGCTTTTCCAGCATGATCTACTCCACCAGCAAATATGCCAGCACCCACTGCGTGGTTGCCAGGAGCGCATCGGTATGCGTGCGTTCATAGTTGTGTGAAGCATCCACACCCGGGCCGATGAGCGCAACTGCCACATCCCCTCCAGCGCGCCAGAAGGCTTCGCCATCCGAGCCATACAGGGGGTAGATATCCACCCTGTATGGGATGGCATGTTGTTCTGCCAGCTCACGCATCTTCTGGCTCAAACCATGATGGTAAGGTCCGCCGGAGTCTTTAACACACAGCGAAGCATGGAACTCATCCGAGTTCTGCCCGTCACCCACGGCTGCCATATCCACGGAGATCAGTTCGCTCACCTCAGAGGGGATGCCCGCGGCGGCGCCATGCCCAACCTCTTCATAATTGCTGATGTGAAAGAGCGTGGTCACTTTGGGCTTGAGACGCGCCTGCTGCAGGCTGTGAATGGCTGAAACCAGGCAGCCGACGCAGGCTTTGTCATCCAGGTGGCGCGAGCGGATGAAGCCGTTGGTGATCTCCACGCGTGGGTCAAAGGAGACAAAATCGCCCACCTCAATGCCCAGGGCACGCGTTTCGTCAGGGTTGGTGGTACGTGCATCCAAACGCACTTCCATGGAGTCGTCATCACGCTTGTCCTCGCGCACAGCAGCGCCATGGACATGGGTTGAGGCTTTATGCAGCAAAATGCTGCCGCGCACAGTCTGCCCGCAGCGGGTATGCACTGTGCAGCCTTCGCCCTCAACGGTGTTCCAGGCAAAACCACCGATGCTGGTGAGTTTGAGCCTTCCACTGGCTTTGATCTCTTTGACCATGGCGCCCAGGGTATCCACATGGGCAGTGAGGGCGTGCATTTGCGAGGTGTCTTCCCCAGGCAGTATCGCCAGCAGGGCGCCTTTGCGCGTGCGGCTGAGCTGCAGTTCAGGGTAGGCAGATAATTCCTGTGCCACCAGGTCAATGGCTTTTTCAGTGAAACCGGTGGGGCTGGGGGTATTCAGCAGGCGGGCCAGGAAACCAGTTAAATATGGCTGATCAATGGATGGAAGGGTCATTTTTCTCTCCGGGGTTTTCAAATTGGTCGATCCTCTCCCGCCATTCAGGTGGGATGGGGATGGTGCGTTCAATCTGCGGGTCGTATGCCACCATGACGATCTCACCGCGTGCAAAAATCAGCTCCGCACCCGACTCTTCCACCTGGAAGCGAAAGCGCAGGCTCTTATTGCCCATGTGGATGACGCTGAGCCCCACCTGCATTGTCTGTCCAAAGCGGATGGGTTTGAGGTAATCGATATGCAGGGCAGCCACCACCATGCCAAAGCGGTCAAAGGACTGACCGTCCCAAATGCCGCTGGCCTGGTAGTAGCCCATGCGGGCTGATTCCAGGTAGGTGACCACGGCTGCGTTATTGACGTGCTGCTGCGGGTCGAGGTCGGCATAGCGCACAGTGATGGGATGCTGATAGGCAAAATGAGTGGGGTATGCAGGTTTAATCGAAGTCATGGTTTTCTCCATGCCTATTATAAGCGATGCGGGGAGGGATGCAGACCTTTGGGTCGGCAAAATTGCTGTCTCGACAGATTTCGTTCCATGCCCTGGCATGCATTAAACGATTTTGTGCAATTTTGTGCAATTTTCCATAAAAACAAGCATTGTTATGATAAACTTCATTTCATTGTTTATCATGATTATTTATTATGAGTTTTAAGGAATTCTTAGCATGCAAATCACACGCCAAGCTGATTACGCCCTGCGAACCATGTTGTTTCTGGCACGCCTTGAACCCAGCACGCAGGCCCCCACCCACAGAATTGCAGAGGAAATGCAGATCCCAAAATCGTTCCTGGCAAAGATCATCTCTCAGCTTTCGGTTGCCAGCCTGATCAACACGGTGCGCGGCGCAAAAGGTGGCGTTTGTCTCACCCGCAATACAGACGAAATTTCGGTCTATGAAGTGGTCGTGTCCATTGACGGTCCCATGCATTTGAACGAGTGCACTTTTGATCCGCATACCTGCCCGTTTGGGGAAACCTGCCCCATCCACCAGGTTTGGTGTGAGACAGAGAAGATCCTGGTTGAAAAGCTAAAGAATACCTCATTGACAGAATTATTGCAGCGGGAAGCGCAGAAACCTTCGTAAACCTCAATACATGACTGATCAGCGTCTATCTTTGGATAGGCGCCTTTTTTTCGAGATAAACGGACCATGATCCAATCCCAAACCAGAAAAATCAACCTGCAAATAGTCTACTTCACCCTTATCCGTACGGTGGTGAACACCAGCTACCGCATGGTCTATCCATTGATGCCCCTGTTCGCTACGGGATTGGGAGTCTCGCTGGAACAACTGGCTGCCGGTTTCTCCGTGCGCTCCTTTTTGGGCATTCTGGCACCTTTCCTGGCTGCCTTTGCTGATACACGCGGGCGCAAAGCCGGCATGCTGCTTGGCACGGGTCTGTTCACGCTAGGCACAGGTCTGGTGGCTGCCTTACCTGGGTTTGTCACCTTTATCATCGGCTCATCCCTGGTGGTGATCGGGAACGGTGTTTTTATTCCTTCCATGCAGGCATATCTGAGCGACCGCATCCCTTTTGAACGCCGCGGAACGGTTCTGTCGATCACCGAACTGAGCTGGGCTTTGACATTCATCGTCGGTGTGCCCATCGTCAGTGCAGTGATGCTGAAAACCAGTTGGGTTGCGCCATTTATCGGGTTTGCGGGGTTGGGTCTGGTCCTGAGCATTGTGCTGCTGAAGTGGATCCCGCGAGATGAGCCCTCAGCCGCTCCGGATCAGGCAATGCTGCTGAATTTGAAGAAAGTACTGACCTACTGGCCGGCGGTTGCGGGTCTGCTGATGGGCATCCTCTTCACGGGTGCCAATGAAACCGTTAACCTGGTTTTTAGCGACTGGATCAAACAAGCCTTCGGGCTGACCTTTGCCACCATGACGGCGGCATCTGTGGTGATCGGCACCTCTGAAATGACATCCGAATTGCTGTCTGTTTTGACATTGGACCGGCTGGGGAAGAAACGCGCCATCTTGATCGCCCTTGCTCTGAACAGCATGGCAGCCGTGCTGCTGCCTCTGACCAGCAAAAACCTGACGCTGGCATTGATCGGGTTGGGTTCCTTTTATATCACCTTTGAGTTTGCCCTGATCAGTGGGATGACCCTGATGAGCGAGGTGATGCCCCAAACCCGTGCCACACTGATGGCTGCAACCGTGGCTTCCTTCTCACTGGGACGTTTGTTGGGGTCTCTGATCGCACCAGGTTTATACCGCATTGATTTTTGGGCAGCCTGCCTGATGGCAGTGGCTTTGAATGGGTTATCTTTATTGTTTTTGAAAGGTGTCAAAATCAACATGGATGCAAAATAGTCAGCATTTTTGTTGGAACTGTGAGCGGACTTCAAAAGTTAATGGTAAACTGTGTATTGACTCTGTTGAAATCAAGGTATAAGCTACGATCATGCCTAAAAGGATATTCCGGATGCTTCAAAGCACAACTCCTTTGCGTTTCCTTCTCATCTCTTTTTTGATCTGCGCTTTTCTGGTGCCTGCAATGACAGTACCTGCACGGGAAATTTGGCCTGATACTGTTGCGGCGGGCATACTATTCTATTGCATGATATTTATCTCGGAAAATGTCATGGCACGGCTTCATGGCATTGCTTCCGATTCAATCAAGATTTGCTCTTATTACCCATTGTGATTTTTAAGTTCTTTCAACATTTTGCCGGAGCGGTTTGGCAGATGATCAAAAAAGAAGCATTGCATTTGAGCGAAGTAATAAATGAGAAATCCAGCATACGGCTGAATAATTTGATGACAAGTAAAGTGAGGTTACGATGAAACGAAAAACTGTATTTATCCTATTGTTGATGTCTCTGTTTCTCTCATCCATGACAGGCGAAAGAGTTGCAACGGCATCACAGGAATCTGATCCAAAGATCACAGAGACTTCCTTATCAGAAATGAACCAGGATATCAAGGTGGTTCGTGTTTATTACAACACGATGGATGACATCAACCAGCTCACCCCCTTTGACTTGTTTGAATTCAATAACGTGGATGAGAAATATGTGCTGGTGGCAGCTGACCAAAATGATATTGAGCAGTTGCAGGCACTCGGGTTTGAGGTGGTTATCGATGAAGTTGAAACCGCCAACTACGATCAAATGAATCTCTTGAAAGAGTATTCAATCGGCACGATACCCCCTCCTTATAATTGTTACCGTACCGTGGAAGAAATCTATGCCTATGCAGCGGCGTTAGCTATCTCATATCCAAACTTGGCAGAATGGATTGATGTAGGGGATTCCTGGGAGAAAAGCGTCGGGCAGCTGGATGGTTATGACATGATGGTGCTCAAGTTGACGAATGAATCGATACCAGGCGACAAGCCAAAATTGTTCATCACGGCTGCCATTCACGCACGCGAATACGCAACGGCTGAATTGGCAGCACGCTTTGCGGAATACCTGGTAAACAACTACAACGTGGATGCCGACGTGACCTGGCTGCTGGATTACCACGAAGTGCACATTATGCTGCAAACCAACCCGGATGGGCGCAAGGAGGCTGAAGCGGGTGATTTATGGCGCAAGAACACCAATGAGAATTACTGCGGCGTAACAAGTTCGAACCGCGGTGCAGACTTGAACCGAAACTTCTCCTTCTGGTGGGCTTGCTGCGGCGGCTCTACTTCCTATCCTTGTGGTGAGACTTATCATGGTCCAAGTGCAGGTTCGGAACCGGAGACCCAGGCTGTTCAAAACTATATGCAAGCCATTTTCCCCGACCAGCGCGCAGACGACCTCTTAGCACCTGCACCACCCGATGCGACCGGCGTTTATATTGACCTGCACAGCTACAGCGAGTTGGTGTTATGGTCATGGGGTTTTACCGACGACACTGCTCCCAACGACACCAGCTTGCAGACATTGGGACGTAAATTTGCCTATTTCAATGGTTACACGCCCCAACAATCGATTGATCTTTATGTTACGGATGGTGGTACTGAAGATTTCGCTTATGGGAACCTGGGTGTGGCTGGTTACTGCTTTGAAGTCGGGACAGCATTCTTCCAGGACTGTGCAACCTTTGAAAATACCATATTGCCAGACAACCTACCGGCGCTTTTGTATGCCGCCAAGATCGCGCGCACGCCTTATATGACGCCGGCTGGTCCAGATGCCCTCAACCTGGCATTAAGTGAGAGTGTGGTGCCTGAAGGTACGATTGTGACTTTGAATGGTCAGATCAATGACACACGCTATCGCAGTGGCTATGGAGAACCGACCCAGACGATTGCGCAAGCAGAATATGCTGTTGACACACCCTACTGGGAGGCGGGTTCCACCGCCATTCCCATGAGCCCCAGCGATGGCAGTTTTAACCAAACGGTTGAGAATGTAACTGCCTCGATCAACACAAGTGGTTGGAGCCAGGGACGGCATATCCTCTTCATCCGTGGCAAGGATGCCAATGGCAATTGGGGTGCTGTCAGCGCCATCTTCCTGACCATTGAAAATCCCACCAATAACCCTCCGGTAGCCAATGATCTGGCGGTTTCAACCCGGGTCAATGTGCCTGTTTCCTTCACCCTGACCGGATCAGACCCTGATGATGACCCCATCACATTTGCAGTCAGCAGTAATCCGCTTCATGGTATTTTGAGCGGTACTGCGCCTGACCTGATCTATACACCCAACCCGGGTTTCTCCGGTGTGGATAGTTTCACCTTCAAGACCAATGACGGATTGCTGGATAGTAATACCGCCACGGTGACCATCCATGTTTTCTATGGTTTATACATGCCAATGATCATAAAATAATAGCATGCAGGATTTGGGCAAAGATCAATAAAACTATTTCCATCCATCAGGCAAGTAATCTGTCTGATGGATGGGGTTTTAAATAGGCTTCCTTTGCTATTTCTCAAGGGAGCCACAGCAAGCGCAATAAAGAATACCAATTTTTTGATAAACTGATTAAATGAAAGCCATGAAATCGATATTTTCTTGATAAAATCTAGGTATACGCCGAAAGGATATCCAAAATGTCTCAATGCAAAGCTCCCTTTTGTTCCTTTCTCATCACTTTTTTGATTTGCGCTCTCCTAATGCCTGCGGTGACAGTGTCTGCAAATGAAATGACGCCTAACAATGTTGTGACTGGTATCCCCTATTATCCCTGTTACCGCACAGTTGAGGAAACCTATGCTTCCGCAGCATCGCTAGCAGATACATACTCGAACTTGGCAGAATGGATTGATATCGGTGACTCCTGGGAAAAAGCCACCCCGGATGGGAACGATGGATATGACCTGATGGTCTTGAAGGTGACAAACCAGTCAAGTTTGGCGGATAAAGCCAAGATTTTCATCGTCAGTGGGCTGCATGCAAGCGATCTGGCACCGGTTGAACTGAATACGCGCTTTGCAGAGTACCTGTTGGCAAATTTCGGCACAAATGCGGATATCACCTGGATGTTGGATCACACGGAGGTCCATCTGCTGCTGGTAGCCAACCCCGACGGGCGCAAAAAAGCTGAGACGGGTCTTAATTGGCGTAAGAATACCAATGAGAACTATTGCAGCCCAACTTCGAACAATCGCGGTGCAAATCTGAACCGTAATTTTCCCTTTCACTGGGCAAACCCTTATGACAAATGTGATGATAATTATGCGGGTCCGAATCCCCAATCAGAACCAGAGACTTATGCAATTGCTAATTACATTCTGAACGAATTTAGCGATCAGCGTGGACCAGGAGACAATGACCCAGCGCCATCAAATGCAACCGGGTTGTTCATTGATCTGCACAGCTATGGTGGCTATGTATATTGGCCGTATGGGTTTGATTACACCAGCATTGCACCAAATAATGCACAATTAAAGAAATTGGCATATAAATTTGCATACTTTAACCAATACAATCCCTTACAGGCATCTGAATTTCCAGCATCTGGAACATCAGTTGACTTTTCCTACGGATCACAGGGAATTGCATCCTTTACTTTTGAAGTAGGAACTGTATCCAACGAAAACTGCACCCACTTCGAAACTCAGACTTATCCTAAAAATCTGCAAGCACTACTCTATGCTGCCAAAGTTGCGCGCACGCCTTACATCACCCCATCAGGACCGGATGCAGTAAATCTGAGCCTGTCTGCTGAACAGACTCCGATTGATCAATCGTTCACGCTCACCGGAGAAATTAACGGAATACACTATAAAAACAGTTCCGAGTACACAGAGAATATAAAAGCAGCTGAGTACTCCATTGACCTGCCACCCTGGGATGACGCTGTGATCACTTACCCGATGGAAAGCGCAGATGGCGCCTTCGACAGCCAGGTGGAGCTTGTCACAGCAACCGTTCAAACTCACGGACTGGCATTTGGCAGGCATACCCTCTATGTGCGCGGGCAGGATCAGGATGACACCTGGGGAGCTGTCAGTGCTATGTTTTTTGATGTTGATTATGGCATTTATCTGCCCATGATCTATAATGATTAAAGCAGCCTGATTTATTTTTTTAGACAGTCCATCCCGATTTTCTTTTAGGGAGAGACTGGGGAGCAGAGGAAAACATGAATAAATATATCGTCATTGCCGGTAATATTGGCGTGGGCAAGTCCTCCCTGGTGGGATTATTGAGCGAACATCTGGGCTTCAAGCCATTTTACGAACCAGTCAATGATAACCCTTACCTGGCTGATTTTTACGGGGACATGCCGGCATGGGCTTTCCATTCCCAGATCTATTTTCTTACCCGCAGGCTGCGCATCCATCACCAACTGCTTGCCATTCAAGGCTCGGTCATCCAGGACCGCAGTGTCTATGAGGATGCAGAGATATTTGCATGCAATCTTTATTTGCAGGGTGCCATCAACGAACGCGATTATGGATTGTATCAGGATCTCTACCAGGTTCTGATTGAATTTTTACCACCGCCTGACCTGGTGATCTATCTTAAAGCCTCAGTGGAGACTCTGCTCACCCGCATTGCCAGCCGCGGCAGGGATTATGAGCGTTCAATCAGCCTGGATTACCTGGCACAGCTGAACAAATTGTATGAAACATGGGTGTCATCATTCAATCTATGCCCCCTTCTGACGGTACCATGCGACAACCTGGATTTTGTGTCCAAACATGGGCACCTGTCACTGATCATTGAAAAGGTTAATGATATGCTGTCAGGAAAGGATGAAGTTCGGTTTTAATTCTCTAAAAAATACATTTTTTAGTGTAAATATTATCTTGGAAACAAAAATCACAAAGCCATCGGTTTTAAATCATCCGGATTTATTTCAACAGGCTTTAAAACATCTTCCCTTGGAATGACAACAAACTTAATGGCTGTGCGAACCTTATCCTCGATGTTGATATCGACAAATTCTGGTACGCAAACAATATCAATATCATCATTGACCAAATAGCTCTTGGCCAGAATGATCGCCTTAACAGCTTGATTGACAGCGCCAGCGCCAATGGATTGAACTTCTACGTAGTGTTTTTCTCGCATGACGCCTGCAATAGCCCCTGCTACGGCAGCGGTGCGGGAGTTGGCTGAAACCTTTATAATGTTCATTTTTCATCTCCCATGCATAATTTTGTGCAAGCGGAAAACTATCATTAAGGAAATTCTTCATTAACATGAATTAATGATATTGTACAGGATTAATTGGATTGAATCAAGCATATTTATTTTAACATTTGTTTTTTCCCTTAATAAGCAATGTGATTAAGTTGCTTGGAGCACTTAAAAAAGAACGTGAGTGCTTTTCTCTCCACAGCTTAACTCTCTTAATGTAAGATAGTTAATTAATTTAGTTGTAGCAGTAGGGGCAGTGGATATGTGGAAAGGTGCTCTGTCAGCAAAATCTGGCTGAAGATATGACGATCCGCCTTCGTACCATCCGAAGATATGGGGGCTTGCATCCATTGATTTTATCCGCCAGCCTGTGTGGATAAAGCTCAAGAAAAAGAAGCCTTCAATTCATCAGCGCAGGCTCATCAATTTTCAAGAATTAAACCAGATTGATGGCATTGATCCTACCCCAGCGGGGTTAAATCAATATCTGATTTTTAGAAAATTTGAGCGAGTTTTCCACAATTATCACAAGTTATCCACAGTTTTCCCCATGTTATCCACAGATTTGGGGATTCATTGATGAAACGCTTGCAAAATCGATCAATAAAGCAAGCAGTTAATCCAAGCCAAACTGAGATTTCCAATCGTCTAGGGTGAGCTCAATCGCATCCAGAAACGCATCCAGAGCAGCCACACGTCCCTCGTATTGCTGTGGTTCAAAACCCAGATCCGCACACAGAGCTGACCAGGATTCACGTTGAGTTGGAACATCCCAAAGCACCCTTGCCGCCTGCAGCCAGGTATCCAGCATTGGCCAGAAGGCAGCCTGATAGTTGCCACTCTCAAGCATGGCAGCGCAGCTCTGCAGGTAATATGTCTTGCGTGAGGGATGCAGATCAGGTGGGCAGTTGGGTGACTTGCTGGCAGTCAGGATGGTTTCTTCCCATGTCGTGCGCCATGTACTGTAGCGCTCAGGAGAGACCCTGTCTGCACCGATCAAGCCCAATACATCCTCATGCAAATCCTGTTTGCCTATTGCTTCCGCCCTGGCAGGAAAATCGATTAAGAAACGGCGGGTGGGCAGGGCGGGACCGCTCAAAACAGCAATTGCATTGGCTGCCAGCCCAACCGCTTTAAAATACTGTGAAAACCAGGCAAGCGGTTCATGCTCCTGTGGCTCCTCCAATTCAAACCAGATGCTGCGCGCTTTTTCAGCCATTGGCAGCGCACGCCCAAAGATGTTTTCGGGGCTGTCAAACTGGGAAAAGACCCCGGATTGGATGAATTCGAGCCAGTGATCCGTGTCATGCAGGATGCTGGCGTGGTTGCAAAGGGCATGGCCCAGCCACGGGTTCAAGCGTAGGCGGCGGTGAAAAGTATAGAACGACTTATGATGATGGACGATATCCAATGAAATTTCGTAACTGATGCGCGCAATTTCCCTTTTGACTGGTGGGTCTTCCTTGTGCACAAAGACCAGATCGATATCGGTTGTACCGCCCAGAAGGGGTTCTTCGCTTAAGACTGAGCCGGTCATATAGACAGCCACCACATCCCTTTGCTGCGCCAGGCGTTTCGCCACGTTCTCCATGGCAAGTTTTCTCAACAATTCCGGTGTGATGCGCATAAGTTCTCTTCTCCAATTTTGTCAGGAAGTCAGGGGCAGACTTTCCTGGTAGGGAGCCAACCGCAGTTCCTGGTGGATGCGGTTTTCCACCAATGTCAGGTCTTGCGGCTGGCTGACGATGTTCAAATCGTTCGTGTCAAGCGTAAGCACCTTAAGCTGTGAGGCTGAGTTTGTAAAGAAATCATCATAGGCATGGTTAAGTTCATCAATATAGGCTCTCTCCATGCTGCGTTCATAGGGTCGGTCGCGGTGGGCGATGCGCTGCATGAGCACGTCCGTATCTGCGCGCAGGTAGACCACCAGATCAGGCTCCGGGATCTTTTCAGCCAGTGCTTCATGCACCTTGTAATACATGGTCAATTCATCTCCTTTAAGGTTGATGCGGGCAAAGAGCGAGTCTTTGTCGAAGGTATAGTCGGAGATGATCATCCTGCCCGCCTGGAGCGCTTCAGGGATGGCTTTATGCTGTTGGTGATAGCGACTCAAAAGGAAGAATATCTGGGTCTGGAAGGCGTAACGCTCCCTGTCACTGTAGAAATCGCTCAGGAAAGGATTCTCTTCGAATACTTCCATCAACAAGACAGCCTGCAAAGACGGATGGATCAGCCTTGCCAGGGTGGTCTTACCCACACCGATGACACCTTCGATGGCAACATACATAACCGTTAACGCTCCGTTTTTTTATTGGTAAGATTAATATACCACAACAATAAGCCGAGCTTGTGAGTAAGTGGAAAAACAAACCCCATTTCAGCGTGGGGGCAGGTTCATGAATGTCATGAGTCTTAATATACATTAGTACAACTCCGCCCTTTTTTATGGGGAGGATTTTTAACACGGTCATTATGAGTAACCGAGATTCATAAACCCTTCCCTTTGCATTCAAAAGGGAAGGGTGTTATCTAAGGCTGAGTACTGATTTTATTTGATCAGGTCAGTTGTTCGAGCTTACCTACCATCTCATCGATCACATCGAAACCATCCTGCCAGAAGGATGCCTGGGTGATGTCAATGCCAGCTTTTGCAAGCAGTTCAACCGGCTCAATGGAACCGCCGGCTGCCAGCATCTGCATGTAGCGCGGCTTAAAGGCTTCACCTTCCTCTTTATACTGCTTATAGAGGGAGAAAACCAGCAACTGCCCGAAGGCATAGGCATAAACGTAAAAAGGTGTGCCGTAGATATGAGGGATGGAGACCCATTCCCAACGGAATTCGTCAGATACATCCACGGCATCGCCAAATTCAAGTTTAAGATTTTTGAGATAAGCGTCTGATAATTCATCAACCGAGGCGTCGTTGGCGATCATGTCATGGGCTTCACGTTCAAAGAGGGCAAAAAAGATCTGGCGGGTGATGGTGGCAAAGGCATCGTCCATCTGGCGGAAGAGGATATCGCGTTTGACGTTCTCGTCAGGTTCAAGTTCCATCAAGCGGTCTACCAGCATCATTTCCCCAAAGGTGGAAGCTGTCTCAGCCAGGGGCAGGCAGGCATGTTGGGTGAAATAAGTGTGTTCTTCTGCCATCATCGAGTGGATGGCGTGCCCCAATTCATGTGCCATAGTGGCAACATCATCCGCCTTACCCTGGTAATTCAGCAGCACCCAGGGGGTCAATTCGGGCAGGATGGTGGCGCAGAAGGCACCGCTCATTTTGCCTTTGCGCACTTCACTATCCAAGTGGGCATCGTCAAAGACGCGTTTTGCCAGGGTGGCAAATTTTTCATCGAAACGCTTGAAGGCGTCAAAGGTCATTGCTGCCGCCTGATCAAAGCTGTAGATTTTGTCGGATTTTGAAACCGGTGCATAAATATCATAGCGGCGCAATTTGTCCATGCCAAGCAGTTTTGCCTTGAGCCTGAAGAAACGCTGGAAGATGCCGGTGTTGAGGCGGGCAACCTCCAACAGGGTGGAGACGGCTTTGTCAGGAATATCGTTGCTGAGATTGCGTACCGAGATCGGGTCGCTGAAGTGGCGCAGATCAACGTTCTCATTGCGCCAGTCACGCACCAATGCCTGGTAGATCTGCCCGAGAATGGGGGCATCGTTGCCATAGATGCGGTAAAGCTCCTGGTAGGCACGTTCCCGCAGGTCAGGGTCAGCTGTGCGCACAAGCGCCATGAGCTCTCCGCGGGTCAGTTCTTTCTCTTCGCCGTCCACGGTCACTTTAAAGGTGTAGCGGTTGGTGATCGAATCATACAGCAGGTTCAAAGCCGAGGAACCGGTCACGTCTTTGATATTGATGATCTTCTCTTCCGGCTCGCTGAGGGTGTGATCCCTGAAGTTGCGCATCTGCTGCAACCAGTAACAATAGTCACCAGAGCTCGCCATCAGGCGGTTGGCATTTTCAATGTCAAGCGCCTTCCACCAGAGCGAAAAGAAAAGAGTGCGGTTACTCATGGTGGCGGCGAACTGTTCATAGCGCGCCATGGCGATCTGGGCTTTCTGATCCTGGGTGTTGGCGGAGAAGGCAAGTTCAGCAAAGCCGCCAATACGTGTGGCAAGTTTATGGATGGCTTCGTATCCGGCGATGATCTCGTTGAACACAATGGCGTCAATGTCATCAGTCAATTTTTCACGGTAGGTCTCGAAATGAGCTACCGTGGCTTCAATTTTTTCATAGGTAGATTCCAGGGCAGGGTCATCGAAATCATTGAAAAGGTCGTCCAATTTCCATGGGGATTGGGTATAAGTGGGTGTCTCAGTCATTTTTCCTCTCTTGGTTTTATTGATCCTGGTTCAAGCCAGTACATCGGGCTTTTCATCAGGTTGGATTTTTTTGTTGGCTTTCCTCGCGGTAGGTCTGGCGCAGTTTGTCAATCGGCTGGCGGGATTGGCTGGTTTCATCCCAATAATACCAGAGCGTCCAGCCATTGCTGGAACCCTGGCGCAGGCTGCGGGCAATCGCATGGATGCTGCCGCGCTGGTTGTCGCACAAGATATTGCCATCCGCCAGGACGACAGCCTGCACGTCTC
Source organism: uncultured Anaerolineaceae bacterium (assembly GCA_964540765.1). Classification (GTDB taxonomy): domain Bacteria; phylum Chloroflexota; class Anaerolineae; order Anaerolineales; family Anaerolineaceae; genus CAZJLN01. Next base: position 38,796 of record CAZINW010000016.1, read on the forward strand.
CATTGACTCCGAAGTAGAGCGCCTGCCCGGGTTCAAGAAAGCCCTGTTCAACAAGTGCACCGAAGGGGATGCGCTCAAGGTGGCGCGGGTCGGGGGTGACAAAGACAGGCGGGTCAAACTCAAGTTGGAGGATGCCATCGACGCGTTTGCGTGCAGCCTGGATGTAGGTGGGGTCAATCTCAATGCCAATGAAGTGGCGGTGCAGTTTGCGGGCGACTGCGCCGGTGGTGCCGGTGCCAAAGAAGGGATCCAGCACCACATCCCCGGCGTTGGAGCTGGCGAGGATGACGCGGTAAAGCAACGCCTCAGGTTTTTGGGTGGGGTGAACCTTTTTCCCGTTCTGCTTAAGTCTCTCGGTGCCGGTGCAGATGGGGATAAACCAGTCACTGCGCATCTGCAAACCTTCATTCAGCTCTTTCATGGCGTGGTAGTTGAAGGTGTACCTGGCGCCGCGTTCTTTTTGCACCCAGAGGAGAGTCTCATGGGCGTTGGTATAGCGCATGCCGCGGAAGTTGGGCATCGGGTTGGCTTTCACCCAGATCACGTCGTTCAGGATCCAGTAATTAAGGTCCTGCAGGATCTTGCCGACACGGTAGATATTATGATATGAGCCGATCACCCACAGCGTGCCGGTGGGTTTGAGCACCCGCTGGCAGGCTTTCAGCCAGGCACGCGTGAATTCGTCATAGGCAGCCAGGGTATCGAACTTGTCCCAGGCTTCATCGACGCCGTCCACCAGCGTGAGGTTGGGTCGCCACAGGTTCGCCTGCAGTTGCAGATTGTAAGGCGGGTCGGCAAAGATCAGGTCAACCGATTCTGGCGGCAGCGCTGGCAGGACTTCCAAGCAGTTACCCTGGAGAATCTGGTCCACCGGCAGTTGGTCAAGTTGTTCGGACATCCCTGTAATTGTAACGGACGATGAGTCAAAAAGGTAGGGAAAAAAATTAACTCGCACAAAGAACGCAGTAACAAAAAAGTAGGGTGGGTTGAAATGTGGTTTTGATTTCAACCCACCAATTCGATTCAAACGTTCTTAACTGTTTTCCCCACATCATTCAACACCATCTCCCCATTAAATCACTTCACCAAACAAATTCGAACAATTTTGGGTGACAATGATGATAAAATAGGCGCCCTCTTGCGAATAATCGTACTCGAGTAAACGTATGGATTTACGGAGGGATGATTTAGGCATGATTGCATGATACACGGCTCACACAAGAATGATATACCGAGAAGTTGAGCTTATAGATATCCACCCTCAACTCAACCTACCTGTTTAAAAAAATGCCCCGGGGCTCGGGGCATTTAAATCACGTTACGGGTTAAATCTCAGTCATTGACCTTCAGTGCTTGTTTTTCCCTACGCTTTGAAGTGATGGTTTTCATCAACTCTGCCGCAATGGAGGGCAGGAGGATCAATGGGGTCATCACCAACCACTCCCACCAAGTCAGCGTTTTGGTATTGAAGATTGGCTGCAGGAAAGGCACGTAAATGACAAGCAGGATCAGGATAAAGGACGCTAAAACTGCCCAGTTCATCAGCTTGTTCTTGAAGGCACCGATCTTTAGAAGCGGGTAATATTCCGAGCGGGCGGTGAAGGCTCTCAGCAGTTCGCTCATGGAAAGGGTCACAAATGCCATTGTCTCAGCCAGTTCAAGATGACCTGAATCGGCGTAGAGCCCCACCGCAAAAGCGCCCAGGGTGGCGGCAGTGATGGCGATGGTCTGGATGACAATGCCCAACTGCATGAATTTGTTGACAATGGGTTCCTTGGGCGGACGGGGCGGGTGGTTCATGATGTCAGGGTCACCCTTTTCATATCCGAGCGCCAGCGCCGGGGCACCATCCGTGACTAGGTTGAGCCAGAGCAGTTGAATGGCAGTGAGGGGCACCGGCCAGCCAAACAAGGTAGCCAGGAAGATGACCATGATCTCAGCAGCGTTGCAGGAGAGCAGATAGTAGACAAATTTGCGAATGTTGCTGTAGATGATGCGCCCTTGTTCCACCGCACTGACGATGCTGGCATAATTGTCATCCGTGAGCACCATATCGGCGGTCTCTTTGGCAACGTCTGTACCGGTGATGCCCATGGCAACGCCGATATCTGCGCGCTTGATCGCGGGAGCATCATTGACGCCGTCGCCGGTCATGGCAACCATTTCGCCATTCGAGCGCAGTGCATCCACAATCCGCATCTTGTGTTTAGGGCTGACGCGCGCATAAACATCTGTCACCTTGACAATCTCAAGCATTTCCGCATCAGATTTGGCGTTCAGGTCAGCTCCAGTCAGCACCTGGTGTCCTTTGCGCAGGAGCCCGATTTCGTCAGCGATAGCCCTGGCAGTGTTGGGGTAATCGCCTGTGATCATCACCGTGCGGATACCAGCCTTGGTGGCTTCAAGCAAAGCGGGTTTTACTTCCTCACGCGCCGGGTCGATCATGCCGATCAGACCAGTGAAAATCAAATCCTTTTCCAAGGACTCGCTGTTGATCTCATCCGGCAGGGCGGATACCAGGCGGTAAGCCACGCCCAACACGCGCAGGGCATCGCCCGTCATGGTGTCATTGGCATCCAGGATCTCTTTGCGGATGCTGTCGGTCAGGTGCTCATCAGCATTGTTCAACTTCTGGCGGTAAGAGCACAGGTTCAAAACCACATCTGGGGCACCTTTGACGGCGATCACATACCACTGGCGTTTTTCTTCATCGCCAAAAGGTGAGAGGTCTTGAGTGGCAGGTGCTTCAATTTCATGGATCGTGACCATACGCTTGCGTTCCGAGTCAAAGGGAATCTCCTGACGGCGCGGGTAGGCTGTGTTTAAATCTTTGGCGGAGGCGCCTGCCTTTAATGCCGCCACCAGGATGGAACCTTCGGTCGGGTCGCCAACCATGCGAAATGTGGCTTCGCCTTCTGATTCGCCAGTGTATTCCAACTGGGAATCATTGTTGAGGGTGCCAACCCAAAGTGCGGTCTGCGCGGCGGAGTAATCCTTCAAATCAACAGGGCTGCCATCCACGAGGAATTCACCGGTGGGAGCGTAGCCTGCTCCGGTGACTGTAATGAATTTTCCGTCCACCCAGAGGCGCGTGACGGTCATTTGGTTCTGGGTGAGGGTACCGGTCTTATCCGAGCAAATGACGGTGACAGATCCGAGGGTTTCAACTGATGCCAGTTTGCGAATGAGTGCGTGACGGCGCACCATTTCACGCATCCCGCCTGCCAGGCTGATGGTGACCACCGCTGGCAGTCCTTCAGGCACAGCGGCAATGGCAAGGCTGACGGCGATCATGAATAATTTAACGATCTCGTCCCAAATTGCCGGATCGGAGAAGGAGATCGCACCCGGCCCTGTCGTGACTCGGATAAGGCTGATGGCAAAGACAAGACCGCAAATGGCGAGGGCAGCATACCCAAGAATTTTTCCAAGCTGATCCAGCCGTTTCATTAAGGGGGTTTCTTCGGTTTCGACAGCCTGCAACATGGTGGCGATCAAGCCCAGTTGGGTGTGCATGCCAGTGCTGGTGACAACGCCCTTACCACGCCCATAGGTCACAAGAGTGCCCATGAAGGCGGTATTTGAACGATCCCCGAGGGGAATATCGCTTTCCAGTCTGCTTTCAGCATGCTTTTGCACGGGCACAGACTCGCCGGTGAGTGAGGCTTCATCAATGCTCAGATTGATCGACTCGAGCAGACGCAGGTCAGCCGGGATAAAGTTACCGGCTTCGATGAAGACAACATCGCCGGGCACCAATTGGGGTGCAGGTACGGATATGCGGTGCCCGTCACGCAGCACCTGTGCTTCAGGGGCTGCCAGCTTTTTGAGGGCTGCCAAGGCTTCCTCGGCGCGTGATTCCTGAATGATGCCAAGAATGGCGTTCAAAATGACGATCAAGAGAATGGCGCCTGCTTCCACATAATCGCCCAGAACGGCTGAGATGATGGCTGCGACGATTAGCAGCCAGATCACAAAACTGTTCGACTGTCCCCACAGCATCTGCAGGAAGGTGGTGCGTTTCTTTTCGGTCAGTTCGTTGAAACCATACTTTACCTGACGAACTTTGACCTCTTCGCTGGAAAGGCCCGTCTCAATGGGTGTGTCCAGTTGATGCAGGACCTCTGTGGTGGCAAGGGCATGCCAGGAAACAGAAATATCCTCTGGACTGGGATTGACTTCAATTTTCGTACTTTTACTCATAGCAATGGTTACTCCTGTAAATCCAGATAATAATGCCAATTTGTATTAAGCACCATAGAAAATCTATGGTGTTTTTTTATTTAAAAAATCCGTTCAATTATAGTACAAAATCCGTATGGGTTGCGGATTTAATAACGGATTTAATAATGGATTTAATAACAGGGGATTTAATAACGGATTTAATAACAGGAATGCTGAATCGTTTCACAAAACAAGGTTTTAATGAATATGCAGGTAATAATAATGCTCGAAATGATTGTCAAATCTACTGGCAGAGCAAACGGCGAAGGATGCGAGGGTTTTTAACCAGGCAGATTTCTTCACACTTGTGTGGGCTTCATCTTTATCAACCCTGTCCTGCTTCTTTATGAATGGTAGATATTCCGTCTGCCCCACATTTCGAATAACGCTGTAAAAGTTGATTAAACTGAAGCAAACAGGTTGCCAGAGACGACTGTCTACGCTACAATTCAGGCATGACTTGGGATATCTTTGGACATGATGGTGCTGTGGCACTGCTGAAGGAGCATACCAAACCTGAAAAGCTGCGGCATGCCTATTTGATCACCGGTCCGCAGGGAGTTGGGCGGCGCTCGCTGGCACTGGGGTTCATTAAAGCACTGAATTGCCAAAATCCCGTTGAACAGGGAGAGCCCTGTGGGGTTTGCAGCACCTGCCAGCAGATCGGACGCCAGGCATTCCCTGACCTGACAGTCATCACTGCTGAAGAGGGACATAAGGATATCCGTATTGAGCAGATAAGGGTACTTCAGCATACACTGATGCTGGCACCCTACCAGGCACGCTACCGCGTCGCGCTCATCCTGGACTTTCAGAGAGTCACGGCGGGTGCATCTAATGCTTTGCTGAAAACCCTTGAGGAACCACCCCCCAAGGCGGTCCTGATCCTGACAGCAGATGCACAGGAAAGCCTGCTGCCGACCATTGCCTCGCGCTGCGAGGTGCTGCGGCTGCGACCGATGCGCGTGGCTGATGCCGGGCAGATCCTGGTTGAAAAGAAGGGGCTGAACCCCACGGATGCGCGCCTGCTGGCACACATTACCTCAGGGCGGCTGGGCGCAGCCATGCGGCTTTACAACGATCCGCAAGCGCTTGTCTTCCGCGGGCAATTGCTGGATGACCTGGCAGAGTTACTGCCGGCAAACAGGCGTGAGCGCTTTGCCTACCTGGATGGGCAGTTCAAGCACAGCCGGGCGGGGCGTGATGCTCTCTTTGAGATCATCAGCGTCTGGCTGACTTTCTGGCGCGATGTGTTCATCTGTACTGCCTGGGCTGAGTTGCCATTAGTCAATATTGACCGTGAGCCATTCATTCGCAGGGTGGCTGGAAAGGTGGACATGCAGACTGCGCAGCGGGTCATGACCTCATTGGAAGAAGGTTTGGAGCAACTGGACGTCTATGTCAATGTGCGCTTGCTGGCGGAAAATTTGCTATTATTGTGGCCGAGGATTAATATCTGAAATTCCCGTTCCCCATCATGGACAGGATGAATACTATTTCCTGCGATTATTCTAAAATGAATGAAACAAGCCACCGCCGCAGCATCCGTTTAACGGAATATGATTATTCACAGGAAGGCGCCTATTTTGTGGCCATTGTTACCCAAGGTCGGCGGTATTTGTTTGGAGAGATGAAATTGAATCCGGCAGGTATGATGGTGGAACAGGTATGTCAAGAAATCCCTCGATATATATAGATGGCGTCCATACCTATCTCTGGTCTGTATTTGATCATCGTTTATGGCAGCGCAATTACTACGAGCATATCATCAGGAATGAAAGCGACCTGCAATCCATCAGCGATTACATACTCACCAACCCCTAAAATTGGGAAACGGATGAGGAATACCAGGGTAAAATTGGAAGGGCACTTCTCCAACATATCTTTAGGTAAGGGCAACTCATCCCAAAAAAGAACTGGGACTTTGAGTCGCCCCTACAATTTCAGCTGCAAAATTGAGTCAATTTCACATCATACCAAAGGTGTCAGGATTAAGGAGACATACGGTCAAAATCTCTCGCTGGTCCCACAGGGAGGCTTCGCACTGGGACACCAGAGAGATCGATGTGTTATTGCATTTTA
>CAZINW010000017.1:0-29923 GCA_964540765.1 uncultured Anaerolineaceae bacterium
GGGCAATACGTGATGGCCTGGCTGCCGGGCATCGGTGAAAAGCCCTTCAGCATCGCTGCCAAAGAGCCGTTTAGCCTGACCGTTGCTGCAGTAGGACCTGTCAGTGAGGCGCTCTGCAACCTGAAGCCCGGTGAGCGCGTGTGGGTGCGCGGTCCCCTAGGGCAGGGCTTTGTCCTGCAGGGTCACAGGCATTTGCTGGTGGGAGGTGGGTATGGGGCGGCACCTTTGAGCTTTTTAGCCAGACAGGCACGCCAGCAGGGTCATGAAGTCGGGGTATGCCTGGGTGCCAAAACCAAAGATGACCTGATCATGGTCAATCAATTTGAGAGCATCGGCTGCCATGTCCATCTTGCCACGGAAGACGGCAGCGCAGGCATGCAAGGTCTGGCTACCGCCGCATTGGAACAGGCTTACTGGGAACAATTCCCTGAGGTCATCTATGCCTGCGGTCCCACTGGCATGCTGTTAGCAGTGGCGGAGTTGAGCTTGCGCCACCTGGTACCTGCCGAGCTATCTTTTGAAGCGCTGATCCGCTGCGGGGTGGGCTTGTGCGGATCGTGCGAGCTACCGGAAGAGATCTGCCTGAAGCTCGATCTCCCCACCGGCTTTCTGGTGTGCCATGATGGACCAGTTGCCATCCTGACGTAAGCAAGAAGGTTGGAGACCTTCGGTCCCAATCCCAAGGGGTACAGGGCAAGCGAGGGGACTACACACTGAGGACACCCACGTGAACACAGGGCTTCCCGAAACCAAACGCAGCGGGGACATCGACCCAAACAGCCTCCAATTATAGTAAAATACCTTTTAGAAGGAATTATGTCATTGTCAGGGATCAATGGGAGATGAAATCATCAACAAAGAGACCAAAAGGTGTTGTTACCTGGGCAGAAATTGACCTAGATGCTTATGCACATAATCTCAGGCAAGTTATACGGCATGTTGGAAAACTGACTGAAGTTTTTGCCGTGGTCAAGGCAAATGCATACGGACATGGTGCCATCCCAATCTCCCAAGCTGCATTATCTGCAGGGGCAACATATCTTGCTGTCCATCGTATTACTGAAGGGGTTGAACTCCGGCAGGCCCAAATCAAAGCCCCCATATTGATCATGGGATACATACCTCCTGATGCAGCTGAAACTGCCATCCGTTGGGGTTTAACGCCCAGCCTGATGACCCTTGAGACTGCTCAAGCGCTGTCATCTTGTGCGGCAGCATCCGGGGTAAAAGTCCCGGTGCATATTAAAGTGGATACCGGAATGAGTCGGTATGGGTTGATGCCGGATGAAGCGGTTAATTTTATCCAGGTGGTGAGCAATCTTCCGGCAATCACCGTCGAGGGGATCTTTACTCATCTTGCGACTGCAGACTCAAGTGACCAGCATCATGTCCGCAACCAATTGGACGTGTTCAATGACGTATTGAGTGCGGTTCGCACAGCTGGATTCAATATACCCTTGATCCATGCAGCAAACAGTGCTGCCATGATGAGACTGCCCGAAGCGCATTACAATGCTGTCCGTACGGGTATTTGCCTCTATGGAATGGATCCTTCGAGGGAATGGGAACCGGTATTTGATATTCGTCCTGTGCTAAGTTTCAAGAGCATTGTCAGCCGTATTCGAATGCTTCCGGCTGGTGCTGGTGTTGGTTATGGACGCACATTTGTAACAAAACATCCCACCCGGGTAGCACTTATCCCCACAGGGTATGGGGATGGGTATCACAGGCTGCTTTCCAATAGAGGCTGGATACTGATAAATGGACAAAAGGCACCAGTCCTTGGCAGGGTAAGCATGGACCAAAGCATAGTGGATATCACCAATATCCCCGGTGTTAAGCAAGATGATGAGGTTGTGATCATCGGTCGCCAGGGACATGAACAAATCCGGGCAGAGGATGTGGCTATGTGGGCAGAAACAATCAATTATGAGGTAACCACCTCTCTACTGCCAAGAGTAACACGAGTCTATCTGCTGGGTGGTGAAGTTGTGGGAATAAGCGATCCTTCTGGATTATTTGATGGAACAAAGCCTCAATGAAATCACCGGGTGGCTTTTTTTGATGACTGGCAAAACTTTCCTGCAAGGTTATAAAAAAGGACATAAAGAGATGCCTGATATAGAACCAAAACCGGAGTAAAGCCGCCTGCCGGAAACAAACGCTGGGAGTGTCCTCCAAGTAGCACAGGTTGATTAAACCTCAGCACATTAAGAAAAGAATAACATAATCAAGCCTGATCTACTTATTAACGCAGTTCTTATTTTAGATATTTTTTCATTGACTTATTTCTAATACCTAAGTAAAATTTGGCTATCAATTCAGTCATTGGTGAAAGGTGGTACCTATAGAGATAATGAAACCGCTTGTTAACCAGTATTCTTACTCACCTTAAATTAAATATTCACTCAAAAAAGGAGGAAGATTGAAATGAAAAAGACAGCCTGGGTCTTTGGCTTGATTTTGCTTTTAAGTATGCTTTTAAGCGCCTGTGGTGGTGCTGATGAGCAGGCAAAAACCATCAAAGTGGGCGTTGTTGCAGAATTGACTGGTGATATTCCAGCAGTCGGAGCATCCTGCAAGAATGCAGCTGAGATGGCAGTCGCCGAGATTAACGATGCCGGCGGCCTGGAGGTCGGCGGGACGAAGTACATGATCGACTTATCCATCGAAGATAATGCAGGAAAAGCCGATCAATCCGCTTCTGCTGCGCAGAAACTCATCACACAACAAAATGTGGTTGCCATTATTGGACCTAATGCCAGCCGTTATGCTATTCCTGCGTCAGAAATTGCGGAAAGCTCAAAGGTTGTCCTGATCAGTCCATGGTCAACCAATCCAAAAACAACCCTGGATGCACAGACCAATGAGTCCAAGAAGTACGTCTTCCGCGGTTGCTTCACCGATCCTTTCCAGGGTCGGGTCGTAGCCAAGTTTGCCCTGGATAATTTAAACGCGACAAAAGCCGCAGTTCTCTATGATGTTGCCTCAGAATACAACAAGGGCATTGCCGAGTTCTTTAAGGAGACCTACGAAGAAAGTGGCGGTACAGTGGTGGCATTTGAAACATACACCACCGGCGATAAGGATTTTTCAGCACAACTGACAAAGATAAAGGAAGCTCAACCTGGTGTCATATTCCTGCCAAACTATTACAGTGAAGTCCCTCTGCAGATTCAACAGGCTCACCGCCTAGGCATTGACGTACCTTTCCTCGGCTCAGACTCATGGGGGAGCTCCGAATTGATCACCCTGTGTGGAGACGAATGTGAGGGCTATTACTTCAGCACTCACTATGCTGCAGATGCAGCCACACCGGTTGCCACCAAATTCATTGAGGGATATACAGCCAAATATGGGAACACACCGGATGATGTTGCCGCGTTGACCTATGACTCCTTTGGCCTCCTCTGGACGGCACTCCAGAATGCCGGGAAGGTTGACCGGGAAGCTGTCCGAGAAGCGATGTCGAAAATTCCAAAATATGAAGGAGTTACCGGAACCATGTCCTTCGAGGAAGGATCAGGCGATCCAATCAAGAGTGCTGTGATCCTCCAGGTCAAGGGTGACAAATTCGTCTGGTTCGCCAACGCGAATCCGTAAGAATTTTTACACATAAACCTCCGCAGGGATGGTTATGACATGCCTGCGGAGGGATTTTTTCTCCAAGGGTCAGCTAATGACATACATCCTACAACAAGTTCTCAATGCCCTCCAACTGGGCAGCATTTATGCACTGATCGCCCTTGGTTACACCATGGTCTATGGCATATTGACAATGATCAACTTTGCCCATGGCGATCTTTTCATGCTGGGCGCTTTTTTCTGCTTTCTGGCTGCTACATATTTACACTTGCCATTTATCCCTACCTTGCTCGTCTCAATGATTGGTGTGGCCATCGTGGGTGTTTTGATTGAACGCTTTGCTTACAAGCCACTGCGACAGGCCCCCCGCGTATCAGCTATCATCACCGCCCTAGGGGTGGGCATTTTTCTTGAAAATTTCACACTCGTATTTGCACCCTACCCACTCAGCGTACCAACATTGATTAAAAACACAACCTGGGTGATCGGCGGAGTCTCCATCTCCTCGCTACAGCTCCTGATCATTGCTTTATCGCTTGTCTTCATGTTTCTCTTGGACTTTATTGTCAGAAAAACCATGGTCGGTATGGCAATGCGCGCAATTTCATGGGACAAAGCCATTGTCCCATTGATGGGAGTTCCAATGAATTTGGTCATCTCAGCCACCTTTGCCTTGGGAACAAGTCTGGGTGCTGCTGCCGGTGTGATGTATTCACTCGCCTTTCCAGTGATTGATCCGTACATGGGCGTTTTAATCGGATGGAAAGCCTTTATTGCAGCAGTGGTGGGCGGTATTGGCAACATTCGCGGAGCCATGATCGGTGGATTTATCCTTGGTGGGGTCGAAATATTGGTAGCTGCATTCCTGCCTTCCACCTACCGGGATTTTGTCGCCTTCTCATTGCTGCTGGTATTGCTCATTATTCGCCCATACGGTATTTTGGGCAAACCCCGACCACAAAAGGTGTAAGCCATGACAAATCAATCACCAATCAATGGAACTCCGGCTGGGCAGTCAAAAACAAAAGGGCAAAAGTCTGTTCCAAAACGCTATTTGCTTCCTGTGTTGCTGCTGCTTGGTCTTGTATTGTCATTTGTTATCCCAAAATTCGGATTACTAAATGATTACATCATCTTGATCCTGATCTATGTGGGTATCAACATCATCTTGGCAGTCAGTTTAAATTTGGTAAACGGGTACATGGGTGAATTTTCTGTAGGTCATGCCGGATTTATGGCGGTGGGTGCCTATATTTCCGCAATCCTCACCACCCAAGTCATCCCTGAAAGTCTGGCACCCTGGCTCTTTCCACTCGTGGTAATTGCCGGAGGTATTGGAGCAGCGTTAGCCGGCGGTTTGGTTGCCCTACCCTCCTTTAAAACCCGCGGAGATTACCTGGCAATAGTTACCCTGGCTTTCCTGATGATCGTCAAATCGTTAATTGAAAATATTGAAGTCATTGGCGGTCCGCGTGGTATTCCAGGCATTACCCGCCTTACAACCCTGCCCTGGACTTATGTATGGGTGGTGATTTCAGTCTGGGTAATCCGCAACCTGGTTTATTCGAATTTTGGGAGAGGGATTCTTTCCATCCGCGAGGATGAGATTGCCTGTGATCTGATGAGTGTCAACACCCGTCAGGTTAAAGTTACCGCTTTTATCGTTTCCTCGTTTTTCGCCGGTGTTGCCGGTGCGCTTTTCGCCCACGTTCTTCAGTTCATCAGCCCACGCGTCTTTGACATCCTTAAATCGACCGATATCTTGATCATGGTCTACCTGGGCGGGATTGGTTCCATTGCCGGATCCATCCTGGGGGCTTCGATCATGACGATTCTACTCGAAGTGCTGCGACCGTTGGGAATGTGGCGGATGGTCTTAATGCCCCTTGTCCTAGTGCTCCTGATGATATTCAGGCCACGCGGCATTATGGGCTTGCGCGAGTTCCGCTGGTTCATTCCTGGATATGAACTGGTTGCAAGCAAGGTCTGGCGCAAGAAGAAGGAGGCTGATGATGTTGCTTCAAGCTAAAGAGGTCACCCACTATTTTGGTGGTCTGTGTGCAGTCTCGAATTTCAACCTTGATCTTGAACCGTATGAATTGGTTGGCATCATTGGTCCTAACGGCGCTGGCAAGACGACCATCTTCAACCTGATCACCTGTGTTTATAAAGCCACCAAAGGCAGTATCTCCATGAACGGGATTGAAATGGTTGGAAAAAACCCCAATCAGGTTACGTCTTTGGGTATTGCCCGAACTTTCCAAAACATCCGCCTGTTTAAGGATTTATCCGTTTTGGATAATGTGCGCATCGCCAATTATTCCCAAGTGAAATATAGTACCTGGGAAGCCCTGCTACATATCAGTCGCTATCAAGAAGAGGAAAAACGGGTTGTCAACAAATCAATGGACCTCCTGGATGTCTTTAAGATTTCAGATTATGCAGATGAAACTGCCAGGAATTTACCTTACGGTCTGCAGCGCCGCCTGGAAATCGTCCGTGCTTTGGCCACCAACCCAAAAATCCTGCTTTTGGATGAACCAGCCGCAGGCATGAATCCCAACGAAATTGAACAGCTGATGGAATTGATCAGATGGGTTCGCAAGGAGTTTGACCTTACCATTATTCTCATCGAACATCAAATGCGCCTGGTGATGGGCATCTGTGAACGGATCAAGGTTCTTGATTTCGGTGCCACGCTGGCTGAAGGGCTGCCATATGAAATCCAAAATAACCCAAAGGTTTTGGAAGCCTACCTGGGTGAAGGAAGTGATCTATGAGCCAGGATAATGTCGTCCTTTCGGTAAAGGACTTGACCATCACCTATGGCAATATCAAGGCGGTTAAGGGGATCTCCTTTGAAGTATACGAGGGTGAAATTGTTACCTTGATCGGCGCCAATGGAGCAGGAAAATCATCAACGCTGCGCGGAATATCCGGTCTTATTCCATACAAAGGAACGATCATCTTTAGAAACCAGGACTTGAAGTCCGTTCCAGCCGATAAAATTGTCTCGCTGGGGATCGCACAGGTTCCGGAGGGTCGTGGTATTTTTGGTAACCTGACCGTTATGGAGAATCTAAAACTGGCGACCTGGAGCCGCAAGGATAAGGATCAACTCCCAAGAGATTATGACAGGGTATTTGCCATCTTTCCAAGGCTGTCAGAGCGCCGCAATCAATTGGGCGGTACGCTCTCCGGCGGCGAGCAGCAGATGCTTGCCGTTGCACGGGCACTGATGAGCCACGGGAAAATGATGCTCCTGGATGAACCTTCCATGGGTCTGGCTCCAGTCCTGGTGCGGGAGATATTCTCTGTGCTGAAGGAAATCAACCAGGCAGGCACCACCATCCTGCTGGTTGAACAGAATGCCAACATGGCTCTGCGGATTGCCAACAGGGGTTATGTACTTGAAACCGGTGTCATTGCACATACCGGGACAGGCCAGGAGTTGTTGGGAGATCCTAGGGTTAAAGAGGCCTACCTGGGCGGATAAAGTACCTTGTCCACAAAGATCCGTTGACAAGGGCGAAATTTTTGCGCCCTCTGCAAAATATTGTGAAGGGCACTCTCGATCAACCAGGATTATTGCCTTGATGCTCTTACAGGTTGGGGCTGGGGACTACTGTATGGTAGCTTTCATGGATGTTTGCCCATGCAGAAGACAATGAGAGCTCAGATAGTGCTGCCACCCCAAAATGAAGGTGGCAGCGGTGTTCTTGATTATCTTTCGCAGTCTACCACTCCCCAATCCGCACTTCCGTTTGATCGTAACCCTGCAGCGCATTATCTTCCAAGGGGGCTCTCCTCCGACTTCCCGGCGTGCCATAATGGACCAGTTGCCATCCTGACGTGAGCAAGGAGGTTGGAGACCTTCTGGCAACCCCCTGCTTGGTGTGGTCCTATTCCATTGTACTTCGGGGATGATATCCCAAGGGATGCAGAGCGACACCGGCGCAAACAGGTAAATAATGTCTTAACAGGCAAATATTGGTCGTGAAAAATACGATATTTTAAGCTATTTTCTTCAGCAATCGGTTAAAATAGAGAAATTGCATGACAATGAAACTTCAAGTCTATCAAATGAAAGGCATTTTACTATGCACGCCTCGCTCGCTCTGCACCCCCTTGGGGCTGCGTCCCTCGCTTTGCGTCCCTTTGGGATTGGGATTGGGATTGGGATGGCATTGCAGAGTATCCTGTCATATTTCCATCAACCCATTTTAGTTTTCCAAAATTTAAGGAGGATCGATGAATAAGAAGTTTGTTTGGCTCGTCAGTGTTTTACTTGTTTGTGCATTTGTATTGTCGTCTTGTGCTAAAGCCACCGAAGCACCGATTGCCGTGGACTGTAGGACACAAACCACCTCAGAAGCGGTTGGAACCTACCAGGTTCCAGCGCCGATTGAGGGTTGCTACAATGTCGCCTTTGTGTATGTCGGACCCCATGACGATGGTGGCTGGTCGCAATCCCACGACGTTGGACGCATGTACGTGGAGGAGAACCTGGATAACGTCCACACCGCTTATGTTGAGAACGTGGCTGAGGGTGTCGACGCCGAGCAGGTGACCCGCTCCCTCGCCCGTAAAGGCTTCGATGTGATCTTCACCACATCCTTCGGCTTCATGGATTCTTCCGAGACGGTTGCCGGCGAGTTCCCAGATGTGGATATCATTCACATCAGCGGATACAAAGCCAACGGTGAAAACTTCGGCAACCTGATGGGCGCCATGGAAGATATCAAATACCTGGCAGGCATGTTGGCTGGTTCTCGTGCCAAGATGGACGGAAACCCCAAACTGGGTTACATGGCAACCTTCTCCATCCCCGAAGAGCTGCGTCTGGGCAATGCCTTTGCCTTGGGTGTGCAGAAGACCTGTCCGGAATGCACCATCGATGTGCGCTTTATCAAAACATGGCATGATCCCATCCTGGAGCAGGAAGGCGCTGCCTCCCTCTTTGACGCCGGCGCCCAAGTCGTCATGACCGGTGCGGATACGCCTGCCCCAGCGATTGTTGCGCCAGAAGGAAAATGGGGTATCACCTATGATTATTCTGGCAACTGCACGCTGGATACCTGCTTGACCTCCATGTATTGGAACTGGGGTGTTGTATATACTGATATCGTTGAAAAATCCCGTGAAGGTACCTGGAAGGGTGGCTGGGAATACTTCGATGGTGATTCGGGTGCCCTCGGTCTGTATGGCTTCATGGGAGGCGAGACACTCCAGCCCGGTCTGGCAGACCTGCCCGAAGCGGATCTGCAACTTGTACGCGATACCCTCGATAAGATCCTCAAGGGTGAATTCACCCGCTTTGATGTCTTCAAGGGACCGATTACTGACAACCAGGGCAATGTGATCCTGGAGGATGGCGTCAGTCTGGAACAACTGGACCTGGATGGTTTCGCTGAGTTCGGCAGTGAATGCAAGACCTGCATGTACTGGTGGAATGAAAACATCACCGCTGAACTGCCCGACTTATAAATCATAATTACAGCAAACACCAGGAGATGATTATCAAATCATCTCCTGGTTCTAAATGACGATCTTTGACAGAAAAGCTTAAAACTAAAAAACTGGTTTTAAGGTATTTTAGAGCAACTTAATGGCATCATCATCCTTTTTAGATTATCCCAACGCTGTAGAAATGCGCGAGATCGTGCTGCATTTTCCTGGTGTGCTGGCAAATGACCACGTCAACTTCACCCTGAAACGCGGTGAAATCCATGCCCTGCTGGGTGAAAATGGCGCAGGCAAAAGCACCCTGATGAACATCCTGGCAGGTCTTTACCAGCCCGAATCAGGCACCATTGCCATCCAGGGTGAGCAGGTCAGCCTGAACTCTCCAAGGGATGCCATTGCCAGGGGGATCGGGATGGTACACCAGCATTTTATGTTGGTGCCCACCCAGACTGTAACTGAGAACATCCTCCTGGGTTTAAATGAACCCAGATTTTTTATGAATTTGCCGAAATATGACCGCAAGATCCAGGCATTGCAGGAGCAATTTGGTCTCAAAGTGGACCCGACCGCCAAGATTTGGCAGCTTTCGGTGGGCGAACAGCAGCGCGTTGAGATCCTCAAAACACTCTACCGCGGTGCCCAGATCCTCATTCTGGATGAACCCACCGCCGTCCTGGCGCCCCAGGAGATCGAAGACCTGATGGGCACCCTGCGCGCCATGGTCGCGCAGGGAAAATCGATCGTCTTCATCAGCCATAAGCTGAATGAGGTCACAAAGGTGGCAGATCGGTTGACCGTGCTGCGCAAGGGCAAGGTCACCGCCGACGGGATTGATCTGGCAGGCGTCACCAAGGAGATTCTTGCGGAGTTGATGGTCGGACGCAAGGTGATCTTCCAAGTTGAGAAAAAAGCTCAGGCGCCCGGCGGGGTCGTCTTGGAAGTCCAAAACGTCAGCGCACTCAATAACAGGGGCTTGCCCGCCTTGAAAAAAGTGTCCCTGTGCGTAAGTCAGGGTGAGATCCTGGGCATCGCTGGCGTCGCCGGCAACGGGCAGAGCGAACTGGCAGAGATCATCACAGGGCTGCGACCCTGCACAGGCAGGATCATCATCAATGGAGAGGACGTCGCCAACCAATCCCCCAAACGAGCCATCGACCAGGGCACAGCTCATATTCCCGAGGACCGCACCGGCGTTGGCTCCGCCCCGAACATGGATATCACCGGCAACCTGATCATGAAGAACTTTGACCAGGAGCCCATCAGCCACGGCTGGCGCATTAACTTTACCTCGGCGCGTGAACATGCCACCGACCTGAAAGACAGGTATGACATCCAGGCACCCAGCATTCACACCCAGGCAAGTAAACTCTCGGGTGGGAACTTGCAGAAGGTCATTCTGGCGCGCGAGATTTCCTGCTGTCCCAGCCTGATCATCGCCATGCAGCCCACCCGCGGACTGGATGTGGGTGCAATTGAATCCATCCAAAACCTGCTTTTGGAGCAGCGCAGCAACGGTGCTGCCATCCTTTTCATTTCGGAAGAATTGGATGAACTGCTGGAACTGAGTGACCGGGTCGCTGTGATTTACGAGGGCGAACTGGTGGGCGAGTTTAATCCCAAAGATGCAGATTTGAACAGCATGGGGCTGATGATGACCGGAGCCATGAGGAGCAAACCGTGAGGTTGCCATTTCATCTGCATGTTGAAAAACGCACTGAGGAAATACCAAAATGGCTGCCCTTTGTCACCTCTCTGGCTGCTGTAGTGGTGGCATTCCTGATCAGTGGCATCATCCTGGCATTGATCGGTGGCAATCCGCTCCAGACCTTCCAATTCTTCTTCAACGCCGCCTTTGGCAGTTGGGGAGCCCTTTCTGATGTGGTTGTGAAAGCCACCCCGCTGCTGTTGATCGGGCTGGGCTGCGGGCTGGCTTTCAGAATGGGATTGTGGAACATCGGTGCAGAAGGGCAGTTCTACATCGGCGCATTTTTTGCCAGCCTGGTGGTGCTCGTGCCCCTGGTACCGCTGGATACCACCCCCAAGATACTGGTTCTGACCTTGATGGCCATCATGGGCATGCTTGGAGGCGCCTTCTACGGCTTCATTCCCGGCATCCTCAAAGCCAAATTCAACGTCAGCGAGATCATTACGACCCTCATGCTCAACTACATTGCCGTTTACTGGAATAATTACTGGATTTTTGGCAAGTACAGCGATGGCGGCTTCCAGATGACACCTACTTTTGACAAGGTCGCCTGGTTGCCGCGCCTGTCGGACCTAGCAAAGGAATACCCCGCCTTCTCAGGCATCACCCTGCACCTCGGGGTTGTCTTTGGTCTGGTGGCAGCTGTGATCATCTGGATGATTGTTGCGCGCAGCCGCTGGGGCTATCAGATCAACCTGATCGGTGACAACCCCAAAGCTGCCCGCTATGCCGGCATCAATATCACCCGCAATATCGTGCTGGTATTTATGCTTTCAGGCGCCCTGGCAGGTCTGGCAGGCATGTCCGAAGTCACGGGAGTGGTGCATCGCCTGCAGGAGCGCATCTCTACCAATTACGGCTTTTCAGGTGTGATCGTGGCTTGGCTGGCAAAACTGAATCCTTTTGCCACCATCCTGGTCTCCTTCCTCTTTGGGGCGCTCATCGTGGCGGGGCGTGAGATCCAACCTTCCGGGCTCTCCTTTTTCATTCAAGGTACCATCCTTTTCCTGGTGATCAGCAGTGACGTCCTGCTGCGCTACAGGATCCGGCTTACGCACACTTCAGAGGAGCCATCATGAGTTTAGAAGTCATTCTTCGGTCAGGGCTATCAACCGGAACCATCCTCATTTTTGCAGCCATCGGTGAGATTCTGGCAGAACGCGCCGGCATTATGAACCTTGGTGTGGAGGGTATGATGCTGCTGGGTGCCATGGCAGCCTTCAAAACTTCCCTGGCAACCGGTAACCCCTGGTTGGGACTGCTGGCAGGCATTGCGGCAGGCGGCATATTAAGCCTGGCACATGGGCTGGTAACCATCCACTTCCAAGCTGACCAGGTGGTCAGCGGTCTCTCGCTCACCTTCCTGGGCACCGGGCTGGCGCTCGTTCTAGGGGAAGGGCTGACCGGTCAGAACGCTCCCCTCATCCCCAAAGCGGATTTTCCACTGCTCTCAAGCATTCCTTACGTCGGTCCGATTTTCTTTAAAGATTTCAACATTTTGGTCTATATCAGTTACTTTTTCATCCCGCTCACCTGGTTTTTCATCAACAAGACCCGACCGGGCATGCACCTGAGAGCCGTCGGGGAGAAACCCTCTGCCGCTGACACGCTTGGTGTCAATGTGTATGGTGTGCGCTACCTCTACACCTTCATCGGTGGCTGCCTGGCGGGTCTGGCAGGTGCCACCATCAGTATTGCCGTCTCTCCCGGTTGGTATTCCAATTTGACCACATCGGGGCAGGGCTGGATCGCGGTGGCGCTGGTGATCTTTGCCCAGTGGAACCCGCTGCGGGCAGCCCTGGGCGGCTACCTCTTCGGTATGCTGCGCCGCTTCATGCTCGACCTGCAGGGTCCCATGCTGCTCTTCGGCATGCGTAACCCCTTCTTCTATGATCACAACCTGGTCTTCTTCCTGCAGATGACCCCCTTCCTGCTGACCATCATTGCCCTGGTGTGGGGTTCAGCCTCCGCCAGGCGCAAACGCCTGGGGGCGCCTGCTGCGCTTGGCGTGCCTTACGTGCGCGGCGAACGCGGGCTTTGATGTTCAGGGTGGCTCCAATGAGATGACCGAAAACATCCATCTCACGATCAACGGATCACCATATACACTGCCACTTATCCCAGGTGAAACTCTTTCCAATCTGCTCAGAAATCGCCTGCACCTGACCGGCACCAAGGTCGGCTGCGGCGAGGGCAAGTGCGGCGCCTGCACGCTCCTGCTCGACGGCAGACCAATCCGTTCCTGCATCTACCAGGTAGAAAAAGCGGATGGCAAAACCATCCTCACCATCGAAGGGCTGGCATCGCGAAGCACAAACAGCAAACACATGGGTGAGCTGCTCAAATTGCACCCACTGCAACAGGCATTCGTCACTTACGGCGCGGTGCAATGCGGTTTTTGCACCCCCGGTCAGATCATGAGTGCGTTGGCACTGCTTGAGAGAAACGCCAGCCCCACGCGGGCTGAGATCAGGCGGGCACTCAAGGGCAATTTGTGCCGCTGCGCTGCCTACCCCTCCATCGAAAGCGCCATCCTGGCAGCCGCAGAGTCTTTGCGTACAGGCAATCCCGTTCAGTTACCTGAAGTGCAG
Source organism: uncultured Anaerolineaceae bacterium (assembly GCA_964540765.1). Lineage (GTDB taxonomy): Bacteria > Chloroflexota > Anaerolineae > Anaerolineales > Anaerolineaceae > CAZJLN01. The sequence continues at coordinate 13,348 of CAZINW010000017.1, forward strand.
CCCTCCATTCGGGAAATGCGCGTGATCGGTAAAGCGGTCATCCGCCCGGATGCGGTAGAAAAAGTCAGCGGCAGTGCCATCTATACCGACGACTTGCATTTCGATGGGCTCTTGTACGCCCGCGTCAGGAGAGCTGGCATCCCGCATGGCATATTGCGCCGGCTGGATGTCTCCCAAGCGCGCACACTTGCAGGCGTGGCGGCAGTACTTACGGCGGATGACATCCCCGGGCAGCACAATCACGGCCTGGTCATTCATGACTGGCCTACGTTGGTAGGCGTGGGGGAACGCGTGCGCTATGAAGGTGATGCCGTTGCCATCCTGGCTGCCCGCACACAATCCATTGCCGATGCCGCTGTGGACCTGGTTGAGGCGGAGTATGAACTCCTGCCGGTGATCAGTGACCCGATGCAGGCACTGCGCGAGGATGTTCCCAGCCTGCATGCAAATGGCAACTTGCTCAAACATATCAAGGTGCGCAAGGGCGATCTGGAAGCGGGCTTTGCAGAAGCTGATCTCATCCTTGAGCATACCTTTCACACGCCCATCATGGATCACCTCTTCATGGAGCCGGAGTGCAGCGTCGCCCTTCCCACCGCGGATGGTCGCATGGAGATCCACGTGGGGTCGCAAATCCCCTATTCAGACCGCGAGCAGGTGGCAGAGGCACTTGGCTGGGAACCTGAGCGCGTGCACGTCGCCGGCAAATTGATGGGTGGCGGGTTCGGCGGGAAAGAGGACATCGCTGGTCAGATCCATGCAGCTTTGCTGGCAAATGCCACCGGTCATCCGGTGAAATTATTGTTTGACCGCCGTGAAAGCATGCTGGTGCACCCCAAACGTCATGCCACTCAGATCCGCGTCAAGGTGGGTGCAAAAAAGGATGGGCATCTGACTGCCGTGCAAACCGAATTGTATGGGGACACCGGCGCTTATGCCTCCCTGGGTGAAAAAGTGATGACACGCGCCACCACCCATTCCGCCGGTCCCTATGACATCCCCCACACCCGTGCGGACTGTTTTGCCATGTATACCAATAATCCTCCTGCCGGGGCTTATCGCGGATTTGGTGTGATGCAGTCCGCCTTTGCCATGGAAAGCATCATCGACATGCTGGCGGAAAAGCTGGGTATCGACCCTGTAGAACTGCGCCGCATCAACGCCCTGCGTGTGGGCAGCCTGACGAATACCGGCCAGCAGTTGCACGAAAGCGTAGGGCTGTTGGAATGCATTGATCGCGTGCATGCAAAACTGCTCGAGCTGGCAGGACCTGAGCCGTTCAAGCCCATCGCAGTGGAGACGGACGCTGGCAGGGTCATCACCGCCTGGGGTTTTGCGATCGCCTTCAAAAACACCGGGCTGGGTGGCGGTGCCCCTGATAAATCCGGCGCCGAGGTACAGCTTTACCCGGATGGCACACTGGAGGTGCGCACCAGTGCTGCCGAGTTGGGTCAAGGGTTGGTGACCGTACTGCGTATGATCGTGGCAGAGGAGTTCCAGATTGCCCCTGAAAAGGTGCGCGTGCTGGTGATGGACACCGACCTGACGCCTGATGGTGGACCGACCACCGCCTCCCGCCAGACCTATGTCAGTGGGAATGCCGCCAGGTTTGCGGCTGTCACACTCAGGCAGGCCATCACGCGCTTCCTGGCTGAGAAGCATGACCAACCGCCTGACAGCATCAAGTTTAGCGACGGCCTGGCGCATATTGGTGAGATTACTGTAGATCTTGGCGAGGTTGCCGCGTTGATACAGGCATCCGGGCAAGACCCGGTCAGCCTATACGAATATACAGCCCCGCAAACACATGTACTTGGGGACGGCGGCGATATCCATTTTGCTTTCTCATTTGCGGCTCAGGCTGCCCAGGTAGCCGTCAACCCTAAAAGCGGGGATGTAAGCGTCTTAAAAGTCATCTCTGCCAACGACGTCGGGCGCAGCATCAACCCATTGGGGTTAAAGGGTCAGATGGAAGGGGGCATCATCATGGGGCTGGGTCATGCGCTTATGGAGGAGTTCGTCGTACAGGAAGGTCATGTAGTCACAGACCGCCTTTCGCGCTATCCCATTCCCACCATCCAGCACACTCCTGAGATCATCTCCATCATCGTGGAAGCCCCCACTGCTGAAGGGCCCTATGGCGCCAAGGGCATCGGTGAGATCGTCAGCATCCCCACCCCGCCCGCCATTGCCAATGCAATATATAATGCCATTGGGATGCGCCTGGACCGCCTGCCCGCCAGGAAAGCTGACATCCTTAAATTCCTCGCTCAGAAAGCCACATAAATTTTAGCCAATCCCTGCCCCATTGATATTATTCAAAGTACATATATTAATTAGTGGCTATGCGCATTAAACCAGGCGGCTTTTTTCTTCCCTTCCTCTCTGCCCCAGGTCATCCGATTTTACCATCCAGAGCATGTACTCACTTCTTGATATAATACACATGGTGAATTATTCTCACCCAATATATCACCTGCATGGGAGAAGTTATGTTCAACAACTTTAAAGAAGCATCCGAGTACATCCAACTGGAAGGCATTGAACTGGTTGACCTGCTTTACTGCGATTTGTGGGGGCACATGCATCACCTTACGCTCGCAGCCCATGAATTTACCCCCACCATCATGTTGGAAGGCGTTGGTTTTGACGGCTCTTCTGTCGGTTTCAAGCATGTACAGGCTGGCGACATGGTGCTCAAACCTGACTTTAGTACCGGTTTTGTGGATCCCTTCCACAGGGCACCCACGCTGGCTTTCCTCTGTAATATTTTTGAGGCGGACACCAAGGAACTTTACCTGTTTGATCCGCGCGAGATGGTGCACCAGGCTGAAAACTGGATGATCGCCTCCGGGATTGCCGATAAAAGCCTGTGGGGACCTGAATTTGAGTTCTACCTTTTCGATCAGATCATACTTAAGAATACCCCGGCGCTCACCCTCTGCCAGATCGAATCGGGTGAAGCCAATTGGGGCACCCTCATCAATGCCAACGGCTACAGCCTGCCGGATCATCAGGGCTATCATGCCGCACCGCCCTGTGATAACTACTTTGAGATCCGCGACGAGATCGTGGTCACCCTCGGTAAAATGGGCATCCCGGTCAAGTACCACCACCATGAAGTCGGTGGACCGGGTCAATCCGAAATTGAAACCCCCATGCTGGGTATCACCCAGGCCGGTGACGCCGCCATGCTGATCAAGTATGCCGTCAAGATGGTTGCCATGCGCGCTGGCAAGACCGCCACCTTTCTACCCAAACCCGTCTTCGGGCTGGCGGGCAGCAGCACCCACTACCATCAGATGTTGCATAAGCAGGGCAGCAACCTCTTCTACGATCCCCAGGGGCCCTCCCTTTTGAGCCAGACCGCCTTCCAGTACATCGGTGGGCTGCTCAGCCATGCCCCCGCAGTGATGGCATTCACCAACCCCAGCGCCAACTCCTACCGCCGCCTGGTGCCCGGGTTTGAAGCCCCCATTAAAGCCATTTTCTCCGCCGGCAACCGCAGTGCTGCCATCCGCATCCCCAAATACGCCACCCTGCCGGAAGATGTGCGCATGGAATTCCGGCCTCCGGATGCCACCGGTAACCCCTACCTCTCGATGGCTGCCATGCTCCTGGCGGGTCTGGACGGCATCCGCCAGCAAGTCGATCCCACCCTTAAGGGCTTTGGTCCCATTAATGAAAATATTTTCGACTGGTCGGAAGAGAAACGCGCCACCATCAAATCCCTGCCCACTTCGGTGGAGTCCGCACTTGCGGCGCTCGAGGCTGACCCGGGCTTTCTCAAGGAAGGGCACATCTTTGAAGAAACCCTCATCCAGACCTGGGTCAAGGGCAAGCGCAAGGAAGCCGAGCGCATTAACCAGCGCCCCACTCCCTTTGAAATTGAAGAGTATTACGACTGCTAGAGAATTCAAAGGTTAAATACAATATAAAGCCACTCAATGTGGAAAGATATGAATGGCTTTTATTTATTTATGACATTATTTTTTTAAGCCTTGGGAGTATAAGCTTTACAGGTAAAAATGAGTGATTTTACCTGCCTGACCCAAAAACGCCTGTCCGGTAAATCGAGGATCGCTCAGGGCAAGAAATAAGTCAGGCAGATTTCCCCCCGTTCCATTCTGGGGTCTGCCTGACTAAGATTAAAAATTGGTGGGCGAATACTCCAATGCCTACCCGAAGGCGACCACGAGTAATATGATGATCAGTACCAGTACGACCACCGCGCCTGCAACCATGATATAAAATTTTCGTACAGCACCTTTATCGCTTGTTTCCAGGCGGGTACTCAACAGGTCATGTTCCTCGGTCTTGGATGCAAGTTCAGTATAGGTTTTATCGATCTTGCCATAGATCTTATTAAGCGCCTCTGATTCAGGTCGGGCGGAATCCACCAGCGGTCCAAGGCTGCTGATGAGCGGTGTCATCTTTTGACGAAGGTCATTCAGATCGGCTTTCTTCGCGTTGATCTGTCCCTCCAGATCACCTATTTGCTGATCGATCGGATCCAGCGCGGCTTTTTGATCTGCCTGGGCTTTGGTAATTTGATCACTGATACGGGCGATCTGATCTACAAGGGGTTGCTGTTCGGTTTGCAAGTTGGCAATTTCAGTTTGAAGCTCCGGTACTCTGCCTGTCGTGGTGAACAAGGATTTTTCAAGGGCCGCAATTGCGTCGGTTAATGAAGCTGCCTGTTTGTCCCTGTCTGGTGAGCCGGATGCTTGAACCTGGGCCAATTTTTTCTGATGGGTTTGAATCTCACCCTCCATCTTGGTTTTTTCCTGTTCAAGCTTTGTTGATTGCTTTTCCAAGTCGGTCTGATTCGAGCGGGATTTTTCCAGACTTGTATTCACGTCTTTGCGTTCAGATTGCAGCTTGCTGATCTGCCTGGCATATTCTGCGGCAACTTTGGAGCGTGTATCACGAACCTGCTGCAGATGTGTTTCCAGGAACTTGGTATCTGCATCGATCGTGGATGCCTGCTGGTCAAGGGATTCCAGTTGCGTATATGGCTCAGCATAGGCAGGGTGTGAAACCCGCGCCTCCCAGGCTTTTGTACCCAACTCAGTGATCAAGCCGGCTTTTTCCTGCTCAATATGTTTTAAATCCCCACCTAACTTGGAAGCCTGAATTTTCCACTTGCCCGAATTGATCCCTGCTGTGCTCCATTCCTTCAATTTACCAGAGGAAATTAATTTATAGAGAGCCAGACCTGCTGCGACAATCAGTACAATTGCCAAGACCAATGGCACCCAACTGACAGGACTTTTTGGGATGACAATGGCATAGGGTGCCTCAATGGGATCAACCCACCTGACTGTGCGGGAATTAACCTGTGTCCCATTGCTATCCAGAATCTTGCCTGCATGCAGTGTGAGAGTCAGACTCTGGAAACCACCCATCAGACTGGCAAGTTGTGAGTACTTAAATTCATAGGCTTTACGATTTTTGAATTGGGTCTCGCGCCAGGTAAAGCTGTCTGAGTCATCGGTGATTTCCATCTTGTCAGTCTTTACCTCATAGCTGTAAGTACTCGTATCCCTGGTATTTAAATCCCGCCAGGAGAGCTTAATCCCTGCATCTTTTGCGTCCAAGACAGCGTCATCCAGCATTTTTTCAAATGCTTCAACGCCACCAGCCATTTGCATTTGATCAGCTGACAGGCTGATGAGTACTGCTTGTTTATATGTGTTGTTCGTATAAAGGGTGATATCTGTGTCTGCAACGCCGCAGGCAGACATTAATACACTGCACAATACAATCATGATGATCAGAAATAAATGAGATTTATGCGCCAAAATTTGCATTTTTTTCATGATGTCCTCCTGGAAGTCAGAAAATGGGATTAGACACGAAATATTAAACCAAATTATACTCGAAGATTTCCAGACCAGTCAGTGAGGTTCATGTTAGTGAAATCTTATATCTGCAAAATTGAAAAAAAGTAGATCTCGACATCTTTTTAAATGACATCGGGTCAAAGAAATGAATGAAATCATAATCTATATAATTGATAAAATCCGTCCTTAAAACTCCTGTCTGGCAAACCGGGTGACACTCGTGATTCCATTTCAAACCTTATCTTGTTCAGCAGGCTTGAAGCTGATCAACACACTGGTTCCCTGCCCTCGTCCTGGTGAATAGGCTGAAATCTCTCCCCCTTGTGCATTTACCAGCGCCCTGCAAATAGCCAGTCCCAAACCCATCTTGCCGGAATTTGCTCCCCTTGTCTTATCCGCACGGTAAAACCGCTCAAAAACATAAGGCAGATCATCTGGGTCAATACCCAAGCCATTGTCACTGATGCTAAGCTTTACCATCCCATCCATCACCGCAGCCAGCCGGATCTCTCCACCCTGTGATGTATAGCGCAGTGCGTTTTCAATCAGGTTTTTTAAAACCTGAAACATGCGACCTTCATCAACCTTTACTGAAGGGATTCCATCGTCAACCTCCAGAATCAGCTTGACGCCTTCCCGTTCTGCAATTGGTTGGTAGGCTTTGAACACTTTTTCCATCAGCAAACCTACCTGGGTTGGCTGCAATTGCATCTCAAGTCCTCCGGCTTCCACCTGTGTCAGAGTGCTCAAGTCACCCACCAGGCGGCGTAGATGCTCGATTTCAGTCTTGATGATTTCGATGCGCTGGGGGGTCAACTGCACATTCCCTTCTTCCAACATCTCAACGTATCCTGAGATCACCTGCAAAGGCGTGCTCAGATCATGGGTAATATCAGCGGTCAGGCGCTTGCGCTGCTGATCAGCCTTTACCAGGTCTGCACTCATTTGATTGAAGGTGCTGGTCAACTGACCAAGTTCATCCTGCGAGGTGACAGGGACCTGCTGTTCAAGATTGCCCTGTGCCAGGGCTCTGGAAGCCTTTGTGAGGCGGCGAATGGGTTTGATCAGTTTGCCTGCCAACAGAAAGCCCATCCCCAGCGCCACCAGGACCCCTGCCACTGCTGCCAACGAGATCGCCAGGGTTGTGCGCTGTAAAAAAATTTCCTCCTCAGCGCTAAGTTTGAATTGGAATTTTGTATCAGGCAGGATGAAAGCAATGGTCTCCCCGTCCACTTTAACCGGGATGGCATCCTTGAGCATTTCCTGGGGTACTATCTGACCGACCTGGAAACCCATGGTTGGAATGAGGGCGATGAAATCTGCATTGACCAAGCCATGCACGCCGCGAATATCGCGAAACTCAGGGCGGTTGTCTGGCAATTCGGGCTGGGGATTGGCGGGTTCCAAGGAGCTGGTCTGCATGTAATAGTCAAAATATCCTGACAGGCTGCCGTTGCTGCTGTAATAGCTTTTGACGGATTCAGCCAGCGAAGCAGTTTGCTGTTCCACCACAAGGTTCATCAAGGATTGCCCGGATGTCAGGCGGATGAGTACTGATACAACCAGGACTGTGATCATGGCGACTGCCAGATAGGAAAGGATCACTTTCGTTTTCAAGGAGCGCTTCATTCAAATGCCTCCATAAAGCGATAACCGACCCCAAAAACTGTCTCGATGTACCTGGGCTGGCTTAAATCATCATCCAACTTTAGGCGTAGGTTGTGCATGTGGATTTTGAGAGTCGCTTCAGATCCGCTGTAGCCGTTTTCGACCAGGCGCATACAAAGGCTGGCGCGCCGCACAACCTGACCAGTGGATTGCATTAACATCTCCAAAACCAGGAATTCGAGCGGGGTCAACTCAAGCACCTGGTCTTCTTTACGCACTTCGTGCCTGCTGCTGTCGAGTGAAACGTCACCAACGACAAGTTTTTCGGCTTTAGTATCCAGGATGGCTGTACGGCGCATTACAGCACGGATGCGCATCAGCAGCTCACGCAACCGAAAAGGTTTGGTGATGTAATCATCCGCACCCAGCTCAAAGCCGCGGATGATATCGAATTCTTGCTGTTTGGCTGTAATCATAATGACTGGCGTACTGGATTCTCGCCTTAGCTGACTGATGAACTGGTAACCATCCATGAGGGGCATCATGACATCCAGCAAAATGAGGTCCGGATGCGCTTCATACACCTGCGTCATGGCCTCGCGACCATCCGATGCCGTCAGCACCTCGAAACCCTGCCCGGTTAGAAAATCGTTCAAGAGAACCTGTACGTTTCTTGTGTCATCAATCACCAATAATTTACGTTTCATAACAAAATTATAAGCCCAAGTTTTTGTGTGTCATTAATTTCTTCAAGTTCCTTGCTGATCAGCAGGCTACTCGTTATGGAGGAAAATGAAGAGGGTGAGCCTCCAACCCATCCTCTTCTCCAGGGAAGTGAAAAGATGTTGCACTTTTATTTTGGTTCCTTGTTGTCACTTCTATCGTCAGAAGCTGTTTGATAAGCCTGCCTCGTATGTTCATTTGGTAAAGATCACATTGGTTTAATTATCGTATAACTTAGCTCCTTTCTGCGCTTTTGCACCTGGAACATAATCTTCTAGTTGGATAAATCGACCGGTTCATCCTTGCCGATGAGCACAGGACCCGGGTCATTGTTCTGCAGCCAGTTCTCCTGGCTGGGATCGTCATAATAGACCTTGATATCTACAATGTCACGCAGGAAATCTACCTTGCCTATGGATACCCGTTTTATTTTCAAGCCAGTGCGTGCTTCCAGATCAGCAACCAGGGCAATGCGTTGATCCGGACGGATCAATTCAACCCTTTCATAAATAATGCGCTTGGAGGTTTCGTAGTGGAAGCCCCATTCCTTTTCCAGGACCAGCAGGATGACCATGACTGCACCATTTGCAAGCACCAATTGAGGCCACAACTCGCCATCCAAACCAGCAGAATTCATGACTGGCAAAGCGGTAATGATAAACAGATAGGTCATTTCGCGCACTGGAATGGGGTCGGTACGGTAGCGCAGGATTGAAAAAATGGCAAAGAGGCCAAATCCCACGCCAACCCCAATCTCTATGCTTGCCATAAAACTCAAAACAAAGTAGATGATGGTGTTGAAGGCAAGGAAGGAAAAAACATAGCGCTTATTGTGTGTTGAAGGATAGTAAATAAAGCGCACGACAATAATCGCAACAATTAAATTGAAGATAAAACTAACCAAAAAACTAGTAAACGAACTCATGTGAGAGACCTCCGGCTATTTTTCCCAGCCATAACATTTTTGGCTTTAAAGCATTTTTCTTAACTTGATCATAGAGCATGGATACGCCCATGAGGTATTTGCTGAACCCACAGGGATGCAGCCTTTCCATATGCATCACGCTCAAGAAAGGTGAACTGCTAATGCTGGAGTCAAATTTGACCTCTGCGATAACAAAACCTTCCAGGTATGCGGTCCTTTCCTCCGCATAAAAACTGATATCCATATCCAGTGTGACACGTTCCAGCGTACGTCGCCCAACGAGGGTGATGCGGGTGAAGGTATTCCAGAGCTTGGGCTCCAGGCTACCCGAATCATATGGGAAGACCTCACACAACCAGGATTCTTCCTTTTCTGTCACCATAAAGACTGGCCGCCTGGTTTCCAGACGTTCCTTGATGGTCCGTTCCTTACGAGTATGGTGCTTGACTTCCAGGTATGAAAGTTGTGTATCGATATACTCACGGCTGCGTACCTTGTAACGTTCAGCCTGACCGTTGACATGCATGCGGTAAAGTGAGAATTCGGGGCTGTCAAAGTAAAGTGTGCGGTAATGGTTCAAGCACCGCCCATGCACACTGAGGATGCGGTAATCTGTCTGCAGGGTCGGGAAAATTCTAAGCAAGTCCCTGGCTGGCATCACGTACTTGGTATCAACACGGTTGAGCAGGGCAACTTCATCCATTTCTTTGAGGTTGAGCAAGGTAAATTCACATGCTAGCGCTTCAATCTCTTTAATAAATGCACGGGCGTTTTGGCTGGAATGACTTCCGAAGAAGGCCAGTGTCCCAGTCTTTTCCTGTGTGCTTGTGATATCTTTGTCGAAGTCCATTCAATTCTCCTGTTATCCTTGTTTCAAGCTTATCTTGATAATAGCCATTGTCGATGTCGCTTTGGTATATTTTTTGTATAGGGAAACAACCTTGCCGTTGTTGGCATTGCCTTAGCGGCGCATCATTCCTCCAGTACCGACCTGTGTGACCACACCGGTGATGCTGAAGTTGGTATATTCAGTCCCACCGGTATAAGTACCATCCAGGTAAAGACCGTTGTTTTCCTCTCCATTGGCGGTTCCACCGACCAGGATGCTGTAACTGGTCCCCTCGGACAATTGCGACATGGAGAAGTCAATGCTCTGGAAGTTCTTGCTGGGTGCAAAGGTAAAGATTGTTTCTCCTGAACTGCTCTGGACATGCACAAGGGTTCCGGCGCGCATTGCTGAGTTGAAATTGATCAGGACAGCGTTCTGACTGGAACTGCTACTGGGAGACTGAGCCATGCCAGCGCTGCCTGCAGCGATCAGGAAACCACCGGAAATGTTGAAAGTCCCCATGTAATCCAGTGCCCCGTTCATGTTTTCAGTTGGGCCGTTGATTATGAGAAGCCCGTCGGTCATTTCGATCGAACCATTCGAATCAATGCCATCCCCACCAGCATCCATAATGACTGACCCACCGTTGATGTACAGATAATAGTTGCCACTTGCCGCAAACATATCCTGTCCGGGTCCGCCTCCGCGCCCAGAGCGCCCGCCGGTTGGCATACCCAGGTTTGTGCCAGAGCCATCCGCACCGCCTGCTAGGTTGATGCCATCGTCGCTTGAGATGATTTGTATTTCTCCGTCATTGATGGAAATGACAGCACTTTCAAGGCCTTCATAGGAGTTGGTAACATTGATCTGTCCACCATCGATCGTCAGGGTTGCATCCGCATGCATGCCATCATCACCGCTGGCAATCTGGAAGCTGCCACCATTAATGGTAATGTTGTTGTTGGAATGGAGTCCGTCATCAGCCCCATTAATGGTGAAGTTACCGCCTGAGATGATAACGCTAGTGGTGCCCTTGATCCCCTTGGATGAGGTGCTTTCATCAGTGCGGGCACTGCTGCCACCGCCAGAAGTCAGGTCAAAGGTACCATCCAAAATGGTCACATCCGATTCAGCTTCAATGGCATCTCCAACCGCCTTAATCCTGATCAGACCAGCCTCAATTGTGATGAATCCCTTGCTGGCATCCTCAGCTTCATCGGATTTGATTCCATCGCCCCCGGCATCAATACGGATATCACCGCCTTTTATGACCACATAGTCTTTTCCACGCAGCCCATCATCAATACTGGTAATGTCAATGGTACCGTTGACGATAAGCAGACCGTCTTTACTGGCAATTCCATCATTGTAGATGGCTTCCACATTTAGCGCGCCGCTACCATAAATGGTCAGATCGGCTGTGCTGAAGATTGTGGCGTTCGGCTCATCCGAGTCAGCTTCAAGTGTGTAACTGCTGCCATCCGAAAGCTCATTCTCACTTCCATCCGTCAGGACGATCATAGCTTTTTCAGCAGTACTGATGTATATCGCAGGACCGCTGCCGTTATGAATGTCCACATGATCAAGGATGAGGCGTACAATGCCATCATCATCCGTATCGACGATGATCTGCCCATCGGAAAGCTCACCGCTCAGGCTATAGGTGCCTGCTGTTGTGATTGTAGCCTGGCTTCCATCCACCAAAACACTCTGGGATTCTGTGCTGATGCTATTGCCATTCAAATCGATGGTGATCACATTGGCATCATCCCATGTATAGTCATTGGGGTCTTCATTCACCTCAACATGCTCAGCATTGACAGTTTCAGCGATGGTTGCGGGAGCTTCGCTCTCCGTTTGTGTGTCTATCACGCTGGTAGTATCAGTTTCCTGGGTTTCCTCCATGATGCTGCCTGCTGCTTCTGTCAAGCTCCCTGAGCAGGCCGCCAGGCTGAAGATCAGCAGGATGCTTATGAGCAGATAAATCTTTTTATTCATTGATAATTCTCCTTCAAATGGGTTTGAACGATATTCTAGAGGCGATTTTGCGTCACCTTTTCATTGTCACGATGGATTTTATGAAGAAACGAGCTTTGAGAGGTATAAATTTGGTATAGATGACGTTCTGAGGTTGTCCTAAAAGACAGCCTCTCCTTCTAAGATGCTGCGTGAAAGGACGATCCATTCCACCGAGTCAAAATTACCATTGACCCTCCTGCACAGTCTGACCAATTTCTAACCTTACGCTTTCCAAAGGCACAACCTTGCTTTTATGCTAAACTTATCCCATCAAAAAATAAACTTGTGGGTTCAGACAAAACCTGACCCATATTTGGTACTCAAGAATCGAGGATAACAATGACCGATAAATTGCAAGATGCCTGGCTTTGTACTGTCTGTGGGTATCTTCATTATGGACCCGAACCCCCACATGAATGCCCGCAGTGCGATGCAGGTAGGGGTCAGTTCAAGCCAACCACCACTCCATCGCCCGCCAGTGCAGACGTGGCGGCTGAAACAGCCGTCCATCGTTATGTCATTGTGGGTGCAGGCATCGCCGGTGTCAGCGCTGCAGAAGCCATTCGCAAATCTGACCCGGATGCCACCATTATCCTGCTCTCCAGCGAAAGTGAATTGCCTTACTTCCGCATGAACCTGACCCGTTACCTGGCTGGCGAACTGGACAGCAGCAAGCTCAGCCTGCATCCCATGGTTTGGTATGGCGAAAACCGCATCAACCTCCAATTGAATACCACAGTAACGGACCTGCTCCCTGATGAAAAAATACTAATCCTTTCTGATGAGCGCAAAATTCCCTACGACACTTCGATCCTGGCAACAGGGGCATCCCCATTCGTACCTCCCTTCCCTGGCACAAACTTGGAAGGCGTTCAAACCCTGCGCACCCTCCATGACGCCAACGCCATCCTGGCAGTCTGCAGTAATCCGATCCGTGTGGTATGTATTGGTGGCGGGCTGCTCGGGCTGGAGGTTGCCAGCGCGATTGCCCGCAGAGGAGCAACGGTGACGGTGGTCGAAAGCCTGGCCTGGCTGCTGCCACGCCAGCTGGACCAGCCTGCCAGTTGGATATTACAAAAGAAGATCGAGGCCATGGGTTTTTCAGTCTTTATTGGAGCACGCACACAAGCCCTGGTCGGTGAAACGCACGTCCGCGGGGTGCAGTTTGAAGATGGCAGGCTCCTGCCGGCTGATCTGGTTGTGATCAGCGCCGGCGTCAGCGCTAACCTTGAACTGGCACGCAAAGCCGGCTTGCTGGTCAACAAAGGCATCCTGGTGGATGAGCATATGCGCACCTCACACACAGATATTTTTGCTGCCGGCGATGACACCGAGCACCACGGCAGGCTCTACGGCTTGTGGGTGCCTGCCAAAAGCCAGGGCACCATTGCTGGGCTGTCTGCTGCCGGTAAGGATGCGACCTTCCCCGCTGATCCCCCCTCCGCCAGACTCAAAGTGCTGGGCATTGATCTTTTCAGCATTGGTCAACTCACCCCGCAGGATGAGACAGACGTCGTCCTTTCCGAAGCACAGGGTGGCAACTATGCCAGTTTTGTGTTCCATCACGGCGTCATGGTCGGCTCCATTCTGCTTGGGGATGCCCATTTGGCATCAGCGGTCAAAACCGTCGTTGAAGCCCAAACGGATTTTAGCACCCAACTTGCCGATGGGTTGTCGGTTACAGCACTTAAGCAACTTCTTAAGTAGAAATCTTGAGCAATTGGTTGTGCTCCATCAACTTTTTCACAAGCAAGGAGGTTGAGATAAAGATAACCGAAGTCATTGTTTCCCAATACCTGGCCGCGCTTGAAATGCTCAAGCAGACCATTGTCAAATGTCCTGAGGAAATCTGGAATGATCCGGCTGACAAAAATAAGTTTTGGCAAGTCGCTTATCATGCTATTTTTTATATCCATCTCTATCTTCAAGACTCGGAGATAACATTCGAACCCTGGTACAAGCATCGGGAAGAATATCAGTTCCTGGGTCATGTGCCCTGGTCATCTCATGCAGCCCCCCGGCTTGGTGAACCCTACAATAAGGCGACTGTTCTTGAATATCTTGCCTTTTGCCAGCAGCAAGTAAGGAGTAGAGTTCCGCATATTGATCTGGAAGGCATGCCTGGCTTCTACTGGTTGCCTTTTAGCAACCTGGAACTTCAGATCTACTCGATCCGCCATGCCCAACAGCATACCGGCGAATTAATGGAGAGACTCGGCACCCGTGCGGATTTGGAGCTCGACTGGATAGGAACAATCCCTGCAGAAGGGTAATTTCAAAGCGCTTATCCTCAGGCAGTCTGCCTGCTGTGATTACCTGCCCGTCATCGCCTTGGCTCTATGACCGACAATTATTCCACCATCCCCAAGGACGGTGAGAAAGCCAACCTTCCCATTCAAATGGTTCACCTCAACAATCCAAATTCTGTCTGTCCCAGGTCAGCCATACCTTCCATGGTTGTGACTGTCAAATCAGATTCAACGCACCACCAGAGGTAAGAAAATCTGCGATAATTCAGACAACACGATCCCATACACAGCTTTCGTACCAGACAAGTTTGCCAATAGGGGTTCTACCTTGATGGTGTACCTGCCTGCAACAGCTGGTTGGAAGGCCAATACAATGCCCTGGCCTATCCCGGGGGATTGACCACTCGCCAAAATCGTGGTTCCATCTTCTGCGAAAACAGTGAGGCGTACGGCTGCTCCGCCATTATAAGAAGATGCGCTGACAAAATAAATGCCCGCATTTTCCACTTCAATACGGTACCAGTCTGGGTTGCCGGGGCCGCATAGGTTTCTGTGTTTCAGGGCACCGAGGGCAAGAAACCTTGCCTGTGAAGGGCTGTCGTCCGGTTCGGAGGAGTCTGGCGTGCAGGTGGCGGGCAGTGTAGCATTGGTTTCTGCAGCGCCGCCGGCAGGCCAGACTTCGGGTTGCCCGTTGGTATCCAGGGCGCACATGCGAAAAGCATAGGAACTACCCAAATTACCAACAAACCAGGCTGAACGTGCACTGGCCGGGAAAGTGATTATGTTGGCAGAATTCCATGTACCCGGTTCGGTACGCCATTGCAATTCGAACGAGCCAAGAGGGACTCCAGAGGTGGAAGCATCCCAACTCAGACGCACAGCGGTTGAATCGAATGTCACGGCTGGGTTAAGCTGGCTGGTGGGAGGTGGGCAGGCGTGGTCAACCTGGATGGTGCGTGGAGAAAGCACTGCAGACTTGTTACCCTCATGATCCCATGCGCGTAATGCTACTTCAAGCGGACCGTTGAGCGGCCCGACAGCGCAAAGGTCCACATCCCAGTCATACACGCCGGGCGATACTGGTTGAACTACTTTCGGACCAAGTTCAATCCACTTACCACCAATTTTGGCTAACAGGCGTACAGCGGTGACGTTTACGTCATCACTGGCTGTGGCGGTGACGTCCATCAGCGGGTTAGATCCAGGGGCAACCGTTGCACCAGCGACCGGACGGGTGAGTTCGCCGGTTGGTGGGTAGGCGCCTGCATTGCCCGAAATAAACCAGTCGTTATTTGGATTGCGGGGGTCGGACCTGCTGCCCAGACACTCGGTCGCCCCATCGTAGATCGGGAGTTGTGTCACCTCGTAGCAGGTTCGCGGGACGCCACTGTTGATTGCCACATCGGTAAAATGGATGTCGACTGAACGGCCCCAATAATAGCCATCACCGCCAAACCAAATGCTGTCAGTGACCATAAAGTGTACATGCTGCGATGTGCTATAGCCGGTATCGTCAGTATCGCCGAGATACTCACCACGCCGGACTGTTGTCCCTTGTGTCAGCTTGTCAGGGATGGTGCCATGCGCCAGGTGCAGGTAAAGCTGATATGTTAAGTTGTTGGTATCGCGCAGGACAATGTAGTTGGTGCAGTTTGTGTCACCGTCGGAGCAGCTATCGCGCGAGGCGACCACCGAGGCATCTTTGGAAGCCAGGAGCGGAAAGTGCCACGCGTCAGTGAAGTCATATGCGTATCGGCAGGTCTCTTCCGAACAGGATGGATAACCCAGCCAAGGAATATCGTGGAAATGACCAATCGAGCCCTCCAGCTTGCGAGCAGTGCCGGCAACGTAAGGTAGATAATAGCCAGTAAGTGTATCTATTACAACGGTTGGCTCCTCCGCTATCGTATCGGGAACTGGGCTTAACTCTAACGGTACCATCCCGGTTGGCAGGGCGGCCAGTGTTTCATCCCAGCCGGGATCGCCGGGTAGCAGTACCTGCCAGCCCTCGTCTGTGAGATATGCCAGGGCAAACCCGGGTTCAGTTGCCAGTAAGAGCCCATGATCGTCGCGCAGTGCCAACCACAGCACAGCGATATCCCCGCCAGGGTTGAGGAAGGCAGCGTCCACTTCAGGAGTGAACAGGTCAAAGGTTAACCCACCGGTACCTGGAGAGATTTGCAGTAGCCGTTGGGTAAAGGCCGTCGAAAGATCGGCTTCAACCTCAGGCGAAGCTGGCAAGGGCGGTGGGTCACTGCTGGCTGGTTGGAACAGTGGCGCGGCGATCATTAAGAATAGGGTAAAGAAGCGGTGCAGGTGCATAATTGATCTTTAGGAACAAAAAACTTCATCGAGAGTTGGGCGATAGAACCGATGG
>CAZINW010000017.1:30023-45092 GCA_964540765.1 uncultured Anaerolineaceae bacterium
AATTGATCTTTAGGAACAAAAAACTTCATCGAGAGTTGGGCGATAGAACCGATGGGACCGGTTCATTTGAAATGCAAATTTTGTGAAATTGATTAACCCGACTGCCTTATCCCCACCCCCGCAAAAGCATCGGCAAGCATCCGCTCCATCCCGTCAAAATATTCATCACTCATCTTATCTTCAAGATGATATTTCCGATATACCCAATCCGCATAATGATAGTTCATCCTGTCGAGTAAGATATAATCAACCTTCCCCGCCAGGATTTCCGGAAGATCCTCCGCCCCGGGTAGGATCGGTGCGAGCATGGCATAAGTCCTTATCCCCGCCTGGTGTAATTCATCCAGTGCTCTCACTCTTGCGCTTATTGGTGGAGCATTCGGTTCAAACAGCTTCCGTATGTCATCGTCCGCGGTGGGTATGCTGAAGCCGGCTTCAAAATTGTTTCCTTTTTGCAAAATATCAATATCGCGCAGAATCAGGGGAGAACGTGTCTGCACGCTGACCGGCCAATTGTTTTCCGCCAGTATTTCCAGACATTGGCGTGTCAGCCTGTATTTGGCCTCCAGCGGTTGGTACGGATCACATACGCCACTGATCCAGACCCTGCCTGGCTTTTTCTTTGTAATTTCCCGCTTGAGTAAGTCAGGCGCATTCACCTTGACATCCACAAATTGCCCCCAGGGTTCCTTGTGCCCGCTGAACCGTTTCATGAAGCGGGCATAGCAGTACGAACAATGATGTTGACAACCCGTGTAAGGGTTGATCACGTAAGGATAGATTTTCGATATGGATAGGATTGTCTTTGGCTGTACTTCCTGGATGATCATACCCCTATTGTAAGCGATAATCAGTGCTGGGTTTTATTAACCGTTGGATCTTTGCACCCTTTTTTTATAAATTCCAGTGGTGGGGCCCCGACCTACCATTTCCTCATATACGATAAAATAGGGTCATGCCTGAATACTGCCGAGCTTATATTGAGGGGAAGGTAAGAGCAAATATGGTAGTTAGCGCTTTTATAAATGTATCAATTCTTCTAACCAATCAATCTTCTGATGCTTTCTCTTCCAAAATAAATCTTCCCAGAAGTAATGGATAGCTAACATTCGATACCCACTAAAATGCTGAGTGAAATACGTAATAAGGGTATCGGTTATAACCGAATTATCTATTTCTATGTTAAAAAACAGCCTTGAATAAATTTTCTGCTCCCATGGAGAAATATAGCTGAGATAATCCATTTGTTGGAGGGGTAATACTGCCAACGAACCAACTATAAGATTGCAAAATCGCAATGAAAAGTGCGGGGGGCATTTGCAATCTTTCGAGCATGCATTGCGTTCACTTGGGAATGACAAAACAACAAACGACTAACGACTAACGACTATCCGACTATAAGACTAATGACTGTCTTTCCCCCTTCTAACGACAAGCCTCCACCAGAGTTGAGCTAATTGTCTGCCAGTTCTCCACAGGTGTTTCCAGTTAAAGAACTGCGACTTGCCATAGGAACGATGAAAATGATTGACAGGCACCTCGGCAAAGACATAGCCTGCATCCTGAAACTTCTTTACCATCTCAACGCAGATTGTACCGGTCTTGCTTTCAAGTTGAACCTGATTAAAAATCTCGCGTCGGATCAGCCGAAAATCACAGTCGACATCCCGCAGTTTAAACCCAAAGGCGAATTTTGCCAGGTGATGGTAAACGCGCCCGATTACCACCCTGATGAATGGATCATGCCTTGTGATCTTGTAGCCATTGACCACATCCACGCCTTCCTTTAAGGCATCCACCAGCAAGATCAGCTCAAGGGGGTTGTATTGTCCATCCCCATCGGTATAAAAAATCCAATCCTTGCTGGCCGCTGCAAAACCACTGCGCAGCGCGCTGCCATATCCCTGGTTCTCCTCATGGTGAATCACATGCAACTCGGGGTATTGGCTTGCCAGTTCATCCAGCACAGTCCTGGTGTAATCCCTGCTGCCATCATTGGTGACAATCACCTCATAATCATCAGTGACCTGGCGCAAAGCTATCAAGGCAGTCAGGACCATGCTGGGTATGGTACCGCCATCATTATAAGCAGGAAAAACAGCACTGATACTTGAAACTTTCGAAACTGGGTTAGTATTCATCCGTCACCTGTGATCCATTGCCAGGTCTTATCGCTTCGTTTGGTTGCATCGTTATTCCTGCTTCTCCTGATGCCTGCCTGGCAATTGAAATTTCTTAAAGACGAAGATCGAATTCAGCAGGTAGGATAGCAAGGCAATTGGCAGCGTTGTAATTGCCCCGGCAATCAACATATCCATGTGCAGCAATTCGAGACCTCGCAGGCATAGTAGGTTGACCAGGTAGGTCACCAGGTAAACCATGAAAAATTTCAGGATAAGCTTGTTCTCCTTGTTATTAAACACGATCCTGCCAGTGGTAAAGAAGTTAAATATGATCCCTAGTATCGTTGAAACCAATGAAGCAATGCTGTAATGAACATTCAATAAGATCAAGAGGGCATAGACCAGGTAGCTGAAGAGTGTATTTATGGCACCAATCACGAGAAACCGCACAAAGCGGATGCTCCACACCCGCTTGATGAATTCATACAGGCGTGACTTCAGAGATGGTTTCGCAGGTTGTTCCATGTCAAATCTCTCAGGCACCAATGGCGTGCAATTTTCCTTGTGGCAATTCACTCCGCAAATATTATCACAATACAATCATCATGGGGTTACTGACAGGTAGTCGGGTCAAAATAAACCTGGCAAAAATCATCACGGATGTAAAGCAGGGCAGTCTCATTTCTGAAGAGCAGGTGATAGCCTTCTATTTTGCCCTCATTGGCATCACGGTAAAAAGCCTGATTCTGCGCAAATGCTTCTGGATCGATGCCGGTCGCGGATGGATTGAGATAGTCCAGTATGCGCTGATAAGAAAGCATCAAAACATCAAAGTCTCTGCTATTAATGAATTCGTAATCCAGAAGGTCAAACGAGGTTTCTGCAACCCAATTTTCTGTCTCTGGCAAGTATAAACGATAGTCATAATAGGCATACACAGGGTCTGGCGCAATGGGTTCAAGTTGTTCCATCGCCAGGTTGTAAAAGGCAATTTCTTTGTTATCTTTCTCACGATTCGTGCGGTCAATAAACAGTTGCGTGGACTGCTTGACAAACAAAACCATTTGGATGCCAACAATCGCTAACAGAAGAATTCTGGTGATTTGTTGTATTCGCTTACTGCCCCACTCCTTTTTGTTTGCCGGCAACAATAATACCAGGTTTGAAAAAAGTGGAATGGCAACTGGCAGCCAATATTGATATTTGAAATGTGAAAAATAAAGCAGCGAAAGGGTCATGGGGATGAACCAGGTCAGGATCAGCGCATGCAAGAAACGTGTTTCCTTTTTCCAAATGCCCCATATTGTCACACCGATGGCAGTGATCAGAAAAATGGCTTCACCATAATACTGATGCATCAATGGCCAGGCGCCTTTCAACCCCTTTTCATAAATAATGCCATACCCTTCCGAGAGCAAAAGCGTTTGTTTTTGGACAATATTAAAATATAAGGTTCTATCCCCTTTTAGCAATAAGAAGGGGTTTGAAATAACAAAGCTGACAAACATGATAACAATGAAGGCTATTGATTTGAGAATTGCTTTCTTCCAACTGATTTCCTTTTTAAAAATACCCCATATGACCGTCATTCCAACCGCTAGAAAAAAGTAAGCCCCTACCAGTTTCGTTGCAATGAGTACGCCACAAACAACCGCTGCAAGAAAAAAACTCAAACCAAATTTGCGATCGTCACGCCACAAGAAATAGATCACAAGGGTTGAGAGGAGCAGTACAAGCCCATCCGGATGCCACCAGAATCCGTTCTGAACTAAACCTGGTACTGCCAGTAATAATACGAACAAGACGATCGAGCGATAGGTCTTAAAGCGATCCTGCATATACACCAGGATCAGTAAAGCCAACAGCATTGGCAAAACGCTGATGATCTGACGCAAGCTTAACATCACCAATGATAAATTTTGGGCTTGATTGAACCATTGCAGAATTAATAAGACAAAAGCTGAAGAGCCAAAGTGCGGAAAACCATAAAAATAATATTGGTAAGCGAAAAAATAATAAACAAATTGCTTCAAACTCTCTTTTGGAGAAATCATCTTTTGGATCACCGGGATTGTGATCCCTTCGTCTGGTTCAAACATGGAAATCTTGGCAATATTGCCTGAAGCTTTGGAGTTGGGTATGGCAAAGAGGATCAAAACAATGGAAGATATTAATATGAGCGTAATAAAGATCCAGTTCGTATGTTTTCGCATATCAAAAATTATATCAGAAGTTGATATTGGCTCTGCTCATAATTATTGAAATGCTCATTGAGCTTGTTGATTGGAATTGAGCATCCCCTGTTAGTTATTTCTCAGCCAGTTGGTAGACCTCCACATGATCAATTCGGTCAATGTATTCATAATTTTGACAAGCAAAATGAATGGTTTTATCAAGATAGGTGCCATCATTAGGATGAGCCGCAAGGCATTCTTCTTTTGTCCTGCCATCTATGAAAGGATAATCCGGATTTCTCATGTCTAAAATAAATAAAGGAGGATTGGTTGTGATATCAGTATAGAGGGCCTTTTGCGCTTCATCCTTAAGTGGCGAGTCATAATAAGCCGGATCAACATAGGAGTAACGCGATGGAGCGGAACGGTCTGCCAGGTAGTTGATCCCTGAATCCATTGCCCAGACCATCAAAGTATCATCCTCTTCTGAATGCTCGCGTACATATTTGATCACTTCCCGGTATGGATTGTATAAGTATGGACCGCCCAATCCTTTGATCACCTTTTGCACCGGTCCGATCGCTCCCAACACAAAAAGACCGATTAAGATGACTGATTTCATCCTGCGCCATGGCTGACCTGTGACTCTCTCATTAAGATACAGCACGATCCCATAAAAGAGCAGAAACTGTGCAGGATAAAAAGTGATGAAATAATGGTTGTAATTGCGCCCTGAGGCTATGACCAAAAACAGAACGATGGGTAGATCGATCAAACCCAATAAATATGGTTCTGAAAGCAGAGAGGGTGCATTCTTTTCATGTTTCGTTTGGACTTCATCCTCGTACAAAGCGGGCTTTTGATCAGGGTGTTTTATCAATATTTTTGGCGAAGTAATGAGGTACAGGATAAAGAATATCACCCCAAGAGTTAACACCGTTGTCTCAATAACGCCCAAACCAGGACTACTGATGAATTGACCTAAAATCAATAATCCTGCGAAGAAAAATCCCATGAAGAGAAGAATTAGCCTGCCTTTGCGTGTGGTGAAAAACTTGATGATTTTTGAAAAATTCGTGATCAGCAGATGGCAAATCCCAAAGAACCAAACAATAAGCATCATCACAGAGAAAGGGTTTTTACCGATCACTTTGAAAAGATTTAAAAACGCTTCAATCCTTTCATAAAGGTCAAGATCAGAATATGCAAAGTTGAAAACATAGGCGGTTTCCCACCATGCTGCAACGGCTCCATTCATCCACATGATCAGGACGACCAGCAGATTGGTTAGCAAGAATCCGCATCCCATATAAAACAGCAGCTTAATGTTTTTCCATTTATTATGAAAGATCATCCCCAACAAGATAAAAATGACGATGGCTGCAGAGACGTCAATATAGGTTTGCTTGATGTTAAAAACAATGCCAGTAAGAATACCCATCAAAAAGTACGGGAGCTGGTTTTTCTCATTATTCCTCATCTTTAGGAATATAAAAATGATCAAAGCTTGGAACAGGAGCGCATACTCTTCAGTAAAATTGCCGCTCATATACTGATAAGCAGCTAAAAACACGGCTGCAGTGATCAGGAAGCTTGAAAGCGGTCTTAGTTTTTCTCGCAGTGTTTTATAACTGATCAAGAGGGTGAAGAAGAGAAAAGCCACTTCCAATCCCCATATGCCCCAGGCAGATCCTCCCCCAAGTAATAAGCCCAATGCGTTGACATAAAAAATGAAGGGAGGTTTATGCTCCCAAACATCCACATAAATGGTTTTCCCTTTTAATAGCTCTGATCCAATATAAAGATAGATTCCGGAATCACGATGCGGGATCTCCATGGCATAAGGGTAAAAGTAGAATGCAGACAACACAGTCAGCAACAATAAGGCAGCTAATAAGATGAAGTCAAATTTGGATAATTTCTTTTGCATGGATATATCCCGGATAATCTGATCGGTCTTCCCGCTTTACCAAAATAATCAAACCTGCTCTTGCGTCATATCAAATTTTCGTTGTGGTTTTATCTAGGCTTAGCAATACCGCATATTTGAGCCAAAACGATTGTATCATTAAAGAGTGTCCTGGCACCGCCGACAGCAAGCACTCAATGGTCTCTGGGATCAAAAGACTGGGCAGGCAGATTTCATATTTGACCTTCTCCCTTTTATTTATTTCTTTGGTATGATAATGATATTATGAAGATTTTTTCTGTGGATCAAATATATCTTTTCGTTTTATGGACTTAACCTATGGATGATACACACTTCAATAGCAAAAAAGTCTTGATCACTGGTGGGCTTGGCTTCATCGGTTCGAATTTGGCGATTCGCCTCGTTGCTCTGGGTGCAGATGTAACCCTGGTTGACAGCCTCATCCCGCAGTATGGTGGCAATCTCTGGAACATCGACCCGATCAAAGCCCAGGTGCGTGTGAACATATCGGACGTACGCGACCAATATTCCATGAAATACCTGATCGAAGGACAGGACTACCTCTTTAATCTCGCCGGGCAGACCAGTCACATGGATTCGATGGAAGACCCCGAGGCTGACCTGGAAATCAATGCACATGCTCAGCTAAAAATATTGGAAGCCTGCCGGCATTACAACCCTGCCGTCAAACTGGTCTTTGCCAGCACACGCCAGGTTTACGGCAAACCCATTTCCCTTCCAGTCAATGAGTCCCACCCGCTTTGCCCTGTTGACGTCAATGGCATCAACAAGTTGGCAGGGGAACAATATCACATTGTTTATAACAATGTCTACGGCATCCGTGCTTCCATATTACGGTTGACCAACACGTATGGACCGCGTATGCGTGTCAAGGACGCCCGTCAAACCTTTTTAGGGATCTGGATCCGCCGTCTGCTTGAAGGTCATCCAATTTCAATCTTTGGGGATGGTACCCAGATGCGCGATTTTAACTATGTTGAGGATGTTGTTGATGCGCTTTTACTGGCTGCAAGCACAGAAATGGCCAATGGCGAAATTTACAATCTCGGCTCGGACGAAACCCACTCCCTGACTGAAACCGCTGATTTGTTGGTAAAGGTTTTTGAAGGCGGTCAATACCAATACATCCCCTTCCCTGAAAATCGTAAAGTCATCGATATCGGAGACTATTGCGGCGACACTACAAAAATCAAAGGACATCTTGGCTGGTCACCAAAGACGTCTCTTGAGGAAGGTCTCAGGCAGACCTTGAGCTTTTATCGGCAATATCATGAACATTACTGGTAAGGAGTCATATGGACGCATCCTTCATCCCTGCTGCAAATCCCGCTGCCCAATACCATTCCCACCAGGCAGAAATCCAGCATGCCATTCTGGATGCCTTGGAGGGTGGTCAATATATCCTCGGCAAAACAGTGTGTGCGTTTGAAGAAGCATTTGCCCAATATTTAGGCTTGAAGGAATGCATTGGCGTGAACAGCGGTACCGATGCGCTCATACTGGCACTCAAAGCTCTCGATATCCGCCCGGGTGATGAGGTCATCACTGTGTCCCATACAGCCGTTGCCACAGTTGCAGCCGTTGAACTGGCTGGCGCCACTCCCGTCCTGGCGGATGTTGATCCCATCACGCGCTGCATTGATCCTGATCGTATTCCTGCCTTGATAAGTGAAAGAACCAAAGCCATCATCCCTGTTCATCTTTACGGGCAGCCAGCCAACATGGCAGAAATCATGCCGATTGCCAGGCAGAACAACCTGTGGGTGATTGAAGATTGTGCCCAGGCACATGGTGCTGAAATTAATGGTCAAAAGGTGGGTACCTTTGGCGATCTTGCCTGCTTCAGTTTTTACCCAACCAAGAACCTCAGTGCGATTGGCGATGGTGGGGCTGTGGCAACGAATTCATTCGAAATTGCCGAAAGATTGCGCTGGATCCGTGAATACGGCTGGAAGGAGCGTTACATCAGTCATTTACCAGGGATGAATACGCGCCTGGATGAGATTCAGGCTGCCATTCTGGGTGTCAAGCTCCAATACCTGGATGCGGATAACCAGCGCCGCATTGAGTTGGCTCAGCAATATCGCCAGGAATTGTCTGGATCAGGGGTTGCTTTGCCTGAACCTGTTGCAGGAACAAAGCATGTCATGCACCTTTTTGTCATCGAGCATGAGCAGCGCCAGGGTTTGCGCCAATACCTGGCTGAAGCAGGTATTGGCACTGGAATTCATTATCCTCAGGCGGTCCACCAACAGCCTGCCTATCTGGAAAGACTCCAGGGCTGGCAATCCCTGCCGGTAACTGAAAGACTTGTCGGGCGTGTCCTCAGCCTGCCCATGTATCCTGAGCTTAAACCCTTCCAGGTGACGCACATATGCCAGCTCATTAAAACCTGGCTTGAGAAAAACTGATAAGGTGAAATTGATATTATGGTAGGTTGGCTGAAGGGGGAGATGACAAAACTAGGTACTTTTTTCGCATACCGCTCAACCCCCGCATCCTAACTTTGTTTACGTTGAGTTTCCGTTTCTTGAATCAATACTACAAACACCCTGGACTTGAAACAGGGCGTTTGTAAATATTGAAAGGCAAATCGTTCTCAAGGAAAAATGAAATGCCCTCCCTTTGTCGACGATCAGTCTGCCTGCCGCAGCAGGTAATTCTGGATCCCCATCTGGGCGATCTGATCCATTTGCGACTCAATCCAATCGATGTGTGCTTCCTCATCTTTTAAGATGGATCCAAGCATTTCGCGTGTGCCATTATCATTGAGTTCAACTGCAAGGGTTATCGCTTTGTTGTACTCTTTGATGGCGCCATCTTCAGCAGCATGGTCATTTTGCAGCGCTTTTTCAACATCCGCCCCGATGTGTATGGGGTTCAACTGGCTGACAACGGGGGTGCCTTCCAGGAAAAGAATGCGGCCGATGTGCCTTTCTGCATGCTTCATTTCATCGATGGCACGTTTTTCGATCACCTCAGCCAGCTCTTTGTAATTCCAATTGGCAGCCATCTCTGCATGCACCATGTATTGGCTGATCGCAGTCAACTCATCTGCCAGCAGAAAATTCAATGCATCTAGTACTTTTTCATTACCTTTCATTTTGAGCCTCCTTTAGATTCTAAAATTCACCAGTCTAAAATCCATTATACCCCTTTTGCCCCCAGAGCCTACTTAAGGCGGTAAAGGATGCCGATAGTGCCGGGACCAGAGTGGCTGCAAATGGTGGCACCTGCATTGGTCTCCAGCATTTCTTCAATGGGTGCCAGGGCCTTTAGTTGCTCACTGATGTACAGCGCGTCCTCGTGCACGCCGGTATGGGTGGTGAATACCCGCCGCAGATCCACGTTGGGCAGGTCAGCTTTAAAGTCGTCCAGCATGGTGTTCAAGGCCTTCATGCGTGCACCGCGCACCTTGTGCCTGACGCTCATCGTCCCATCGGGCAGCACAAAGATGATCGGGCGGATCTGCAGCAGCGAGCCTGCCAATGCCTGCAAACCTGAACAACGCCCGCCCTTGTAAAGGTAGTCCATTGTATCCACCACAAACGAGGAGCGCACCTTGTCTGTATTTTCCCGCAGAAATGCAACAATCTCTTCTGCTGACGCGCCGGCATCGCGCATGTCTGCCGCTTTCAAAACCTGCAGCCCGATCCCGCTGGACAGATTCAAGGAATCCACCACGTGGATCTTCTTGGTACGGATTTCGTTGGCTGCCAACTGTGCAGTCGCCACAGTCGCGGAAAATTTGGATGAAATGCCAATGAAAATGATCTCATTGGGGGTTTCCTCAAATTTGGTAACAAACTCAGCCAATGATGGGGCTGAGGTTTTCGGTAATTGACCCGACTTTTTCACACGCTCGAACAACTCCTGCGTGGTGATATCCCCATCATGGATGTTCTCACCGTCAATGAATACCTGTAGGGGAATGACGTGGATATGATGGCGTTGGATCAGTTCCGGGCTGAGGTCAGCACAAGAGTCTGTGTAAATATCGATCATGAATTAATTCCTCCAGTAATCTATCAATAACAGTAAATAGTACGGCTGATTATATCATTCAGGTGTGAAGTGGTGCACGCAGTATTCTTACACAGCGTTATACACTTCTGTTATTCGCTGGATCGCATCAGGCTTTTAGAATGACCTCAATCTATTTCCAGCGCTGAGAAGATCATACAGTCCATGCCCTCTTGCGCAAACACTTTTTAGACCTTCACACCCAAAAAGCGTAGGCTAAAATCCCACGGCACAGCCGTCCTTGCGTGGCTCACTGCCGCCGATCAATACACCGTTGGATGCATCCCTCAAAATGATCTGACCGCCACCAAACAGGATGCGACTCTGCCCACTGATTGGCACAATGTGATGCCCGCGCTGTGCCAGCGCAGACAGCTCGGTAAAGCTGAAGCCCTCCTCCAATGATACCACGCCGCCTGCTTCCGCCGCACCTATGCCTCCGCCTTCCACTGCCAGGCAGAAGCGCGGCATGTCCAGCGCCTGCTGTGGGTTATGCTTCAGATCAACCAGGTTCACCAGCATCTGCAAATGACCCTGTGGCTGCATGAACCCACCCATCACGCCAAAACTGGCATACAGTTCGTCTTGATGCGTGATCATGCCGGGAATGATGGTCTGATAGGGTCGCTTGCCGCCTTCCAGGTGGTTGGGATGCTCTGGGTCCAGGCTAAAAAGTGCCGCCCGGTTTTGCAACAGTACACCCGTACCCGGCACTACCAGCCCCGTTCCACCCCCGTGATAGAGGCTGTTGATTAACGAACAGGCATTCCCCTCGCCGTCGATCACGCTTAAGTAGACCGTGTCATCCCCGCTGCTGATCACGCCGCTCTCCAGCGTTTGGATCGCCTGGGTGCGTGAGATCATGCCACGCCGCTGCGTGATGTATTCCCCTGAGAACAGGGCCTGATAGGGTATCCTGGAGAAGTTCGGGTCACTCACCCATCTCAGCGCCTCCACAAAACCCAGGCGCATACTTTCGATCAGCGTGTGCGTGCGGTCGACATTGTTCATCGCCGCCAAGTCAAAGCCATCTGCAATGATGGCTGCCATCACCGCTGCCAGTCCCTGCCCGTTGGGGGGGCATTCATACAGGCGGTAGCCGTGATAATCCGCGTAGATTGGCTCCACCCATTCAGGCTGGTAGGCAGCCAGGTCGTCTGGTTCCAGCCAGCCACCGTACTGCTGCACATGCCGGCAGAGCGCTTCTGCAAAGTCACCTTCGTAAATGGCAGAGCTGCCCTCTTCTGCAATCGCACGTAGCGTCCTGCCCAAGGTTGGGATCGTCATCATCTCGCCGGCATTGGGCGCCTTTCCATCCTTGAGGAATTCATAGCCGCTGGGTTGCGGCGGGCCCGGGCGGTACAGCTTCAATGACAGCTTTTCGTTGAGGCTCTGGTCTTCCCTGGTGAGGCGTTGAGGCATCATCCCCCAGCCGCGTGCGATCCATTCCGTCACCGGGTAGCCTTCCTCAGCCAAGCGGATGGCGGGCTGCAGCACATTCCCCAGGTCCATCCTGCCGAACCCTGCCAGCAGGCTTTCCCATCCCCGCACCGATCCAGGCACGCTGACTGCCTCCCCGCTGAAGAGCGGGTACTCCGTGTAGCCTTTTCTGCGCAGATCTTCAATGGAGGATTTTCTCGCAGCCGGACCGCTGCTGTTGAGCGCGTAAACCCGCCTGGTTTTTGCGTCCCAGTAAAGCGCAAAGCAGTCCCCGCCGATGCCAGTTGAGAAGGGCTCAACCACGTTCAATGCCGCCGCCACCGCTATAGCAGCATCCGCCGCCGTACCACCAGCCCGCAGCATCTCCACACCTGCCATGGCTGCCAGGGGTTGGCTGGCTGCCACCATGCCATGCGTCGTCATCACATTGCTGCGGCGGGACCTGAATGTAAAATCGTACTGCATGTCTGCCTCCTAATATGCGCTTTTAACATTATACTTGAAGGGATAATTCCGCACTTACTTTGCGACTGTGTACCCTGCATAGGGCACTGTGACTGCTCCTGAGAATATGCTCTCAAACACGGCTGCGAACAGGATTACGATGAAATCGCCCCTTAAGCGTCTGGACAATGTCTTCTCCACACGCCTTGCGTGACCCTCGCAAAGGTTGCCTTCGAGGAGCCATCCTTCAAGACCAGGCTGATGACCAATAAATCAACTTAAAGTAGGTCTGACCTTCCCCTTTCCTTCAGCAGGTTCACGATCGTCTTGACCTCCTGTTCCTGCCCGCGCTTGCACACCAGCAGCGCATCTTCCGTATCAACAATGATCAGGTCTTCCACACCAATAGTGGTGATCAGGCGTTTATCGCCAAAGGTAAGCGTATTACAGGTGTTCAATTGGATGGCTTCCCCCACCTGGATGTTGCCATTCCCATCCTCAGGCAGTAAGCCGAACAGGCTGCCCCAACTGCCAATGTCCACCCAGCCCAAATCCACCGGGATGACTGCCACCCGGCTGGCGCTTTCCATGATGCCGTAATCGATCGTGACCTTTTTTAATCCTGGCCAAATTTCCCGGATGGTCTCGCTGTAAGCTGGCGTGCCGATGGTCTTTTGAATGCTTGAGAGCGCTGCAAAAAGCGCTGGCATCTGGCGTTCAAACTCTGCCATGATGCGGCTGACCTGCCAGATGAACATGCCGCTGTTCCAACTGTAATCCCCGCCCTCCAGCATCTGGGTGGCTGCTTCCAGGTTGGGCTTTTCAACAAAACGAGCCACCCGGTGCGCCTGCAGGTCATCCATTGTTGCGATCATTTCAGCTTGCTGGATGTAACCATAGCCGGTGGCTGCATAAGTGGGCTGGATGCCGAGCGTCACCAGGTAGCCATCCGCTGCCACCCTAGCTGCTGCGGACAGGGCAGCACGAAAGGCCGCCGTCTTTTCAATGTAATGGTCCGCCGTCAAAACCGCCATGACCGCCTGCGGGTCCATCTTCTGCAGGTGGATCGCCGCCAGCCCGATGGCAGCCGCCGTACTCCTGCCCTCAGGCTCGATGATGAAATTTTCATGCGGGATGGTATTCGCCTGCTGCTGGAGGCTTTCCACATGTTCAAGCGGCGCAACCACCAAAATCTGTTGCGGCTCAAACAAAGGCGACAGGCGCTCAACCGCGTGCTGGAACATGCTGCGCTTCCCCACCAGGGTCAGCGCCTGCTTTGGGTTCTTTTCCCGGCTGAGCGGCCACAAACGTGTGCCCGCCCCACCAGCCATGATCAAAGCATATCGCATATCATCATCCTCCTGCTTTCCCATTATTCCTATATAGCATTATGTTATGCATCTCATTATACCCGTCAGCTAAAGCACTTTTAGCATGCGAAAGAGCTGGTGTCATGGTTACGTGGTAATTGACCCCTCAACCCCTCAGTATAATATACATGGCTGCGACTACTGGAAAAGAAATGCCCGCGTGGCAAGAATCAGGAATCTCAGTACTGATATTCGCACACTGCATACTTGTCGTTGCCACCGCCTCCCCAGCAACTATCAAAGCCAGGCCCTCCATTTAATTGATCATTATCTGGGCCTCCCATTAAGACATCATTCCCACCCTCTCCCAGAAGTTTATCGTTGCCCGCTCCACCAAGAACACAGTCATCGCCATCCCCTCCATTGATGGCATCGTGCGCAGAGCTGCCCAGAATAAGGTCGTTCGCACTGGTACCGTTGATATTCCCACTGCCAGTGATCACATTGATGATGTTGATGCCAGCACATTCGGGAGGTTTTAACTGATTGGCGCTGATCCCGATGCTTGCCTCGCCCAATCCTGTTACGGGAACCTGGTTTGCTGCAGTAACCGCTAACCCGACACTCACGAGCACCAGTAGAAGGAGGATGCCAAGAAGCAGGCGAATTCTTTTCAAGATAATCTCCTTCGCCGCTATATATCCATCAAATGCAGAGGCTTTGAATGGTGCTCCAGGTAGGGCTGGAGATCCTGGGCAATCAAAGGGGGGCTAACCAGGTCGCCCTGAGCTTGATCGCAACCGATCTGTCGCAGATACTTTAACTGTTGCGTTGTTTCCACCCCCACTGCGCTGACCTCCATCTGGTGCGCGTGTGCCCAAAGCACACAATGCTGGATGAAACCATCTTTCGGCTGCAAAGGATCAAGCTTGCGCAGCACCATGTTTCCCAGTTTGAGGCGCCTCGCGCCCACAGCCTCGTAAGCTATCTTGTAGTTTTCCCTGGGTGAAATGTCCATCGTGATGCCCACTCCCACCGCTCCCAATGTTCGCAGGTTGCTTACCACAAGTGGATCACCCCGCAATTCCTTTTCATGGACGCTCAGGTCAATCAAACCGGGGTCTATTCCTGACTCCTGCAAAGTCCTCAGGATAGTGTGCGTCACATCACTTGCCCTGAGAGACTGCCCGGAAAGATTAATCTCCACGGGATGTGGAGGCAGCCCGTTCTTGTGCCAGATAGCAATCTGCTGGCAAATATGATCCAGCGCCCAGGAATCAACCAGCAAGCTTAAGCCACATCGCTCCACTTGTGGGGAGAACTCCTCCACAAGCAACAGCCCACGGTGGGGTTGCCACCAACGTATTAGAGCCTCTATGTGCGTTATTTCTCCCGTTTCCAGTGAAATGGCCGGCTGGTAATAGATCATGAATTGGTTCTCTTTTATCCCTTGACAGATCTGATCCTCCAGAATGTGCTCAGGTGCTGCAACAGACACTGGTACCGTAATGGGTTTTTGGTACAGGTAGATCGTACGTCCACTGAGTACATAGTACCTGAGTTTATCATTCTAGTGTCCTGGAGCAAGGTGATTTAGCAAGGTT
>CAZINW010000018.1:0-43657 GCA_964540765.1 uncultured Anaerolineaceae bacterium
AACGCTTCATCATCCATCCGATTTTTTGATCATACCAACGACAAAGTGCCCCGCAAGGGGTACAAAGGAGCCGATCATGATCTCTCGCAAACATTTCAGGCAACAGACGGTTTTGAAGGCTTTGTCTGCTACGCTGGCTTTTCTACTCCTGATTCTTACGGGGTGCAAACCCTCTTCGGGGTTACAGGAGTCAAACCAATCCATGGTTAATATGCGGATTGGTAAAGGCGTGCCAACTTCTTTGGCTGTCTCACCTGATGGAAAATGGATGGCTGTCAGCACACCTTTTGGTGCCTACATGTATTCCACCAACACCTTTGAGGAATCCTGGTTTGTTCCTCTGGAGGAAAAAGCTTGGTTGGCGAGTTTCGATGGGCAGAGCGAACGCCTGGGGGTTACGTCTGGTGGTGACATCCTAATTCTTGATGTCGCCAGCGGTGATCTGCTGGTCACATTGGAGAATGCTGGGGATTCATTTGCTTTTTCGCCAGATGGCATGCGCATGGTAAGTGGTGGCGGTTGCCTGACGGTGACCGTTTGGGACACAAGCAGCGGAGTGGCTATGGAAGAATTGCAGGGAGGTCAGTGTTCTGAAGGGTATAGCGGCGTGCATGTCACCTGGACAGCGGATCAACGTATTTATGCAGCTTCGATGGGGACAGAAATTTTGGCATGGGATGCTGACACCTACGCTCCAATCGAAGGCTTTTCAGCCGAAGGTGCCAAAGGTACCTGGGTCAGCGCTTTGCTCGCCGCTCCTTCTGGCAGTTTATTTGCCCAGTACGAAGCCATGATGGGGCAGGTCGTAACAATCATCGATGGGCAACAAGATAAACAGGTCCAACTGCTCGATGATCAAGTCAATGGACCACTGACTGCATTGGCATGGGCTCCAGATGGACAGCACCTGGCAATGGGATATGGAATGGGCACTGGTCTCATCCAGGTTTGGAATGTCCTGACTGGGGAGGTTGATCAGAAACTGGAAGGATTTTATTATACGACTGGATTGGGCTGGTCTTCAGATGGAAAAATACTTTATGGGGCGCAAACTTTGGATGGACAGATCCATGCAATTGTATTGAGTACCGAACGTGTCTTGTGCAGTTTAAATGGGCACGCCCCTGCGGATACCTTTATGACCTGGACGCAGGACGGTTTAGCCTCGACGAATGGGGCAGTGCTCTCTAGATGGAATCCGGAGAATGGAGCCCTCAAGGGTCAGGAAATTATAGGTACTGCCCAGGAATGGGTAATCTCCTGGCCGCCCTCTGGACCAGGAACCTATTTATTTAACAGCCTTGGACAAACCCATCAGGTGGGGAGCTTAAGTTCAAAACAACCTCTCATCGGTGATACCAACCAATATCCATTCTCCACTGATTGGTCGTTTGATGGCAGCCGCCTGGCTGATCCCACCCATGTGTGGGACGCAAAGAGCGGTGCGCTGCTGGCAAGCTTGAATGACCCGGACCAGCGGCATCTGCCTGATCAAGTTGCCTGGTCGCCTGATGGCAGTCGTCTTGCCTCGGCTGATTCACTCAATATGCAGCCTCCGGTGATCTGGGACGCCCAAACCGGTCAGGTTCTGCTCCCGCTGCAAGCGGAGACAGGCGACCTGGATCCAATTTGGCTGGGCCTGGCATGGTCACCGGACGGTGAAAAACTGGCGGGGGTGGGTGCCATGATACCCTCCACTGGAGAGGATGAAGGCATGATTTTGGTCTGGGATGCCAAGACGGGCAAGCAGGAGCAACTGCTGACTGATGGCATGTACGCTTATCGCTTGAATGAAGTTGCCTGGTCGCCGGATGGTCAATATCTGGCTTCCAGCGTACTGAACAACGAAATTGTTGTATGGGATATGGTCAATTACACGCTCCTGGACAATTTGCAGGGACACAGGGATGTTATTGACCATCTGGCATGGTCCAATGAAGGGGACCGTTTGGCTTCGGTTTCCCGCGATGGGACCATGCAGATCTGGGATTTATCGCAATTTATTTCAGCGCATTGACAAGCTTACGCCCCAAAATGTTGAAATAAACTGAACAATTCTCCTAACCCGAGTGTTACTTTTCGCGTTTATTTTCGATATAAGTATAAGATGTATACCATAAAGATCGAAAATGCTATCACCTATAAGGAAAAGGAGATTCTTTTGAATGAAAATATCAGTTATCAAGACGAGCCTGCCCTTATAGAAGCTGCACGAAGTGATTCTGATGCCTTTTCGATCCTTTACCAGAGGTATCTCACGCCAGTCTACCGCTATCTGCTGCGTCGATTGAACAGTGTTCACGATGCCGAAGACCTTACTACGGTCGTTTTTACGGAGGTTCTTGAGGGTTTGGTCTCCCATCGGTATCGCGAAGGGGGTTGTTTTGCGGCCTGGATATTTACCATTGCCCGGCGGCGCCTGACCGATTTCTACCGACAACAACCCGAGGCGCGAGCAGCTTGTGCTGACATTGGTGCCTTTCCCGCCTTCAGACACACTAACCATAGTCACTGATGTATCAACTGATATGACTGGCTTTACATTCGACCCTGGATTGAAACCTGAAGTTGGAAAGACGTGGGTCTTAAATCAGTCACTCTCCCATGACGATTTCAAATTGAATGTGATCAACGCTACTTTGACTGATGACCAAAGAATTGCCTTCGAAGTTGAACCAGTTTCACCTGTCAATGGTGTGAGCTTCTCTTCTTCCGATCCGATGGTGACTGGCTCTTCAGGTGGAATTTCCTTTAATGGTGGGAATGTGACTCCTGAGTTGACTTTTTCAGGGATTCCAGACCATCCAATTGAAATTATTTTGAGGTTCATTGATTATGAGATAAAAGGCTCATGGGCCATCCACTGGCAACCCCCTTCAGCGCCAGATGCGACCACAAATGTTCCCACCCAAACAATAACGCCCCCACTGGTGCATTTGCCCACTCCGACCCTGGCTTATTCCAATCCGACACTGCTCGAGGTGCAACAATTGTCACAGAAATTCGATTCAATTTTCCAACAAGGGCCTGGATGGGTACATGTCATCGAGGAAACCATCATGGAACCAGCGGCTGGAAGGAACCTTGCGTTTTCTTATTACAAAACTGAGAAATGGTCTGAGGTGGATCAAGATGGCTACATTACTCAGTCAGTCACGTTGGACTATGATGATAAGGGAAGCATCATTCAACAAGTCGGTCAGGTCGGGGATTATGCAGTCAATTTCACTTCTGGGTTTTCAGGCTTCGGTAATGGCGTTTCCTCCCAATTCTCATTGGATTTATTGACCCGAACTTTGAGCGGTGCCATCGAAAGTGGCTCTGATGTCGTCCGGAAGGAAGTGCTCTGTGATGATGGAAGGCCCTGCTTGATGATCTCGATACTTGACAAATTCGATGAGCCGGCAAAAAATCCCGGTGAAACACAGGCGTTGGCAGGTTTTGGCTATTATGTCTGGATCGATCGTGCCACTGGGCAACAGGTAAAATGGCAAAGGTCCGACTTCTTTGTACCCCCTGCGGGGCACTTTGTACCCTCAGGGCACTTTGAGGATGGCAGCGAAAAAGTAAATTCCACTACCAATTCCATCCTGGTTGAAAAGGTGGATTCAGCGCCTCAAAAAATTATGAATATTTTGGAAAGAGTGGTCATTCCGTAAAGTACCCCGCAGGGGTAAAGTACCCCGCGGGGGTGTATCCCCCCAAATGCAGTGAGGGAGACACCCCCTTGATCATACTAGTGACAACATTTTTACACCTTCTTCAAGGTGAAGCGGATGATTCTCGCGCGGCAGCTTGCTGCCGCAGCGCCCCAGCGCATAGCGCATGTGGTGCTTGATATCGTAGCCTGCGAGGATTTGATGGGCAAGATCGCAAACCTTACAAAGAATGCAACAAAATAACACACCTCCCCTATTGTTAATGCCACTTTGGCCGCCAAAACGGTGGATGCTTGTGACATATTGCATTATTCCTCTGCTTGTGCTATTCTTTACTGCAACAATAGAACACGTGTTCGTTAATGTCTAAATTTTTTATGGAAATGGAGGATTGTAACTCACAGTAAAAGGTAGATATGAAGCACATCAACAAGGCGTTGGAACAAGTGGCCAGCAGCCCGATTAAAGATGTGTTAATCATTCTTCTTAATTGTGTGAAACCTATGTTGTGGTGCCCATTTAATGCGAGGATATCAGTGGTTATAGCTATTTATGCTTCTCTGGTTGTGTTTGATGATCCTGGACTATCACGAGATTCCCAGGGTTAAAGCATTAAGATTAACCATGGTATTGGGTTTAAATCTTTTGCTGGTTTTGGTTTATTTATGCCTGATTGATCACCACGAGAAGGCTATGATGTCTGACAATGTGACAATGCCTTTGATTTGCTGGCGAGACGGCATTTAAGATTAAAACCAAGGGAAGCAAAAAATGTTGTGTGGTGATAGCAGAACATTTGATCAACCCACAAAATTATTAGGCTAGAAATTTAGGTAATTAAATTGAACTAACAGGTTAAGATATATCAAAAATCTCGTTCAAAATTTTATCTAAATTTTCTACCAAATTACCTTCGATATCTTTATGTGGAATATCTAAGTGATTTAAAACGACACCAAACCTTTTATATCCATCCTTTTGCCTTAATTCTACCCACTCTATTCTATTATCATTGAACTGAGTTTTATTCTTTTGTGATAAAGTATCAGCAACGAAAATATGGGTATTTCTTGCGTATGCAGCATCAGCACTTTCAGGATTGCCCTTACCCATAAGTTTTACTTCACATTTGTAAAAAGTACCTGAACCATTGTTAATATTGAAGTCTATTTGTCGTGTTATTTCGATATTGCGATAGAATTTTCCGTCAGGGTTCAATAAGTAATATTGTTCAGGCACATCAAATAATTTACATAAAGAAATCATTAGTGGTCGTTCAACTCGTTTACCTGCTGTAGCCCAGAGTCCTCCTCTAAGCTCTGCTCTCTTGACTGCAAGAGCATTTATTACGAGTAGACTCTCATTTAACGTTAAATCCACGCTTAGTTTCTTAAATTTTATTGTCAATGTTAAATCTAATTCTTTTTCTTCCTCAATTAGCTTGTCAATAGCAGCTGATAGATGTTCATAGTTTTCTAATGAGGCATCTAAAACAACTTGTTGGCTAGAACTTCCTTTCATGTTTTGAATGGTTTTTTTGTTAATTCCTGCATTGATTGCTCTGTCCTTAATATCTATCGAAGGATTATCAATAAAGTTCATTTTATACCAATCAAGATTAAGATCTTTGTCCTTAAGCTTTGCATCTACAATTTTCTTAAAAAAATCTATTGAATACTGTAAAAAATCAGCATTAATTAATGTAATGACCTCAATTCGGTAATCCTCACTCAAAATCAATTTTTTCGTAATATTTTTTATTACTTCTACAGAAATACTCATTTAGACATCCTCCTCTTAAACTCATCGGTGTTCAAATAAAAAAACCCTTGTTTACGGTTCTTATTATGTAATGAAATATTTTCAAAATCATTTTTCATTGTATTGAAATATGTTTCGTCAATCTCCGTTAAGAAAAAATTCCTATTCAGTTTATATGCTGATTTTCCTAAAGTACCACTGCCAGCAAACGGATCAAAAATTAAATCTCCTATCATCGAATAGAATTTAATTACTCTATCACAAACTTCCATAGGAAACACTGCACTATGCACTTTATCAAATGTAGGATCAATTCTCCATACATTGGTTGTTTCATAATCACCGGTGACCTTACTACTGTTTACTATTTCATTGTCATATTGATGAATATTCCAATCTATCAATTTTCCAGTATTTTTTCTATAGACCATTAACATTTCAGTGACGGCGTTAGGTTTATAAGCTAATGGTTTTCTATGTTGTAAAAATCCTGCATTACGATTCTTTACACTTGCCTCCGGTTTAACCCAAACAATATCATCGATAAATTCCCACCCCATTTTCATGAGATAGCCATGAATGTCATATGGAATTGGATATCTTTTGCTAGAGTGGCTACGGCTTATTCTTGGAATTATTATTGGTGATGTGTTAAGAATAAAAAAATGGCCTTCTTTAGTTATTCTATAAACCTCAGTAAATACAGCATTTAGAAAGTTTAGATATTCTTCATAACACGTATATATTGAATAATCTCTTGCATTATAGTAAGGTGGTGATGTGAACGTCAGATGTATGGAATTATCAGGTACATATCTTACGCACTCTAACACATCGCCCAATACGATAACATTCTTGAGCAATGGATTACATAGAGGGTGATCTTTATCTTTCGAAAAATCTTTATTTCCTGTTTCTTCATTAATAAAGCCGCGTATCATCTCGTTAGGATGATCTTTTAATTTTAGTAATTCGTGTTTGACATCTTGCCTATTTTTAAATACTACTAATCCCCTAATAGCTTGTACAACAACCTTGGGATCATGGTCATTCAGCAATTTTATTAGATAAGATATAGAAGTTTCATTACGAAGTCTGCCAATGCCTGAAACCGCTTCTCTGCGAACCATAGATGAATCATCATTAACGGCCAGGTAATAAAATGAATCTAATAGGGATTTATCGCTTAATTTTGCCAAATTCTTAACTGCCAAGTATCTGATTTGATCGTTTTGATCTGTAAGCAAATCAAGAAGTGGCTTTTTATCAAAAGAATTATTTAATCGACCAATTTTTTTTAAAAGGAAAATTCTTTTTCCGTTATTACTTTCATTTTTCAGAAAATTAGATAATTTTTCTGGATTCTTTTTTACTTCAATGATGAAATTATCATCTATGTAGTAATTTGACATTAATTATCCTTTTAATATTTTTAGTATACTCATCCTCTTATTTATTACTGTTGATATTGGTCATTTGTTCTATTATATGCGTATTCCGATGACATCGTCCAGTGAAACAGAACTGGTTAGAAGATTATAAATCAATTGGTCGACATGGCAATAGAAGAACGCAATCGTCTTTGAGATTCACCCAATAATTGTAGATAATAATTGTAGCCGATCAAGAATGGCGTCAGCCAGAGTGGGGATTCGCTCAAACCAGACATCAACTGGGACTTGGGTAATGACTATAGTGGACGAATGTCCTAACGATCATCAAGGATATCAAGAAGATCATGGGATTGAACCAGGGACAAGGCACCCCAGAAGGAAGACCGGGAACAGGGACCGGGGACGCAAAGTGAAGGACGCAGGTCACCGCCATCGACATTGTGCCCTCTGGGTACCGTGTACCCTGGGAGTGCGTCCGTGGGATTGGAGTTGGGGCTGCCTTCTTTCGCTCTGCGTGCCTTCGGCACACCAGAGCCTGATCCGTCCTAAAACCCTGGCTTTTAGCTTTAAGCTGTTCTTCCCCCCTCGCTCTGTGTCCCTTTGGGATTGAGTGTGTCCTGGGGGGCTTTCAACGCCTCCATCTTGCCTTCGGCAGCCAGGCGTGCCTGCCCCGGCCAGGTGGCGGTTTCCACCAGGCGGATGCCTGAA
Organism: uncultured Anaerolineaceae bacterium; assembly: GCA_964540765.1. GTDB lineage: Bacteria > Chloroflexota > Anaerolineae > Anaerolineales > Anaerolineaceae > CAZJLN01. Next base: position 7,523 of record CAZINW010000018.1, read on the forward strand.
GTGGTGAGGATCTCCCTGATCTTGAGAGAGTCCAGTTCGGCAAGCTGGGCGAAGGTATTGACGCCGGATCCCTGCAAAATGGCATTGATCTTCGGGCCGATGCCTTCGATCAGCGTCAGGTCATCGTGCAGCGCAGGCGCTGGTTTAGGCGCTTCCACGGCCTCTTCAGTCATCTGGATGGGCTCAGCTTCGACGACGGGCTGGGGCACTTCCGCCACCTTTTCTGCCATTTTGAAGGGCGCAGCCGGAGCAGCGGGGACTTTCACTTCTGTTTTCTTGTTCAGACGGTAGAGCAGCCAGAAGACGATGAACAGGGCAAGGATGATCAGCAGCCATGCCCACCCGGGCAGGAAGCGTGAGCCTTCCTGCTGTTGCGCGAAATCTTCCAGTAGGGATAAAGCATTGTTGTGGATCACAATTCACCTCCAATAATGAAACCGGGTTCGTTAGATTAATTATAGCCCGGTTGCTTCGCATATATCGCGCCAAGACCGCAAAGTGCCCTGAGGGTACAAAGAATACAATCCCACGGAGGCGCACGTACCCCGCATGGGGCACAAGGAAGCCAAGTATGATATGGCGGTTGGACATCTTCTACTAAAATCGTTTTGGGCAAATGAGGCCGTGTTTCAGATGATGATGCTTGCATACAATCTGTTTTTACTGTTCAAATTTGATTCTTTAAGCATTTCAGAATACAGACAGCAAATCAAGACATTCCGGTTAAAGTATGTTTTTCTTGCTGGGAAGATCATCAGAACAGCAAGATATGTGGTTATGAAACTATCAGCAAAATATCCGTATAAAGATGTGTACGAAAAAAGCTTGTCTTAATAATGTGTAACCAAATATTCCTATGTTGGCTTCAGTGTGTTTGACAGGGTCTGTTTACCATACCCAATATTCTGCCTCACAAGAATTATTAGTAAAATTCAAGGCAATGTGGTGACGAAAATGGTACAATATAGAAAATATTTCCAAATTTCTTCGCCGGATGAAGGTAGATGGAGGTGCTTGTATTTTGAGGTGGTATTCAGGTGGAATATTCTTCCAAAATACTTCGCCAGTTGAAAAAAATGAAGATTATTTTATGTTGACGTGGAATTCAGGAATTAATTGGGTTTGGTGCGGAAATGTGTACTAAAAAGAAAAGTACTACTGAAAAGAAAGATACTACACAAAATCAAAGTGAACAAGAATCCAATCCAGGAAAAAAACAGGCCGAAATTAATTCCTCCAACCGACCGAATTATATAATATTTGGACCTTTAGTGTCACTAATGGGGATAATAGTAGCAAATATGGCGAGTAATCATATCCTGGTATCACTTATGTTATTAATTTTTATGGTTTCGTTAGTATGGACATTTCATGATTTAAGAATGAACCAAAACATAAAAAATTTTGGGTCCTGGGTGGTTTTTGCTGCTTTTTGCATCACATTTGGATTTATGGTTTATTTGTCTTTTTCAAGTCAATTTTTAAAAACTCTTACTTATGGACCCAGTACTCCAACGCCAATATGTTCGCTTTGTCCTACGGAAGTGATTATGACTCCCTACCCCACTTGTGGGGTTACAATCTGTCCCCCCCAAGAGTGCCCAGACTGTCCAACGCAAGAGCCTACACCTACCCCCACGCAAGCCATAACTCCAACCCCACCACCCCCATGGAATTTTAAAGATGGATGTATAACAATCGACTGGGTTAGAGATACCAATTGGTACAGCAGTTTGATAAAAACCCCTCAACCCGGTAATAGTTGTTTTGACTACTCAAAGCTAGGATTTACATCTGGGCCAGATGGACTTCTTATTAAGCTTGGGTTGGGTGAACAAAAGATAAATGAGCCTTATCACTTTGGTATCTATCGCGAATTACCTAAAAATTTAATAAGTATAGAAATAATTTACAAATGGGAAGAAATAAAGTATTCAAATGACAATCCAACAGCTTTTTATATTGGAATAATTAACACAGAAGAAGAGAATTTTAGTGGTAAATACCTTTCATTAATATCTAAATCGCCTTACTGGTCTCCGTATGTGAGTTTTGGGTCCACTATAACAGGCGAAGTAAGTATCGATTCATCAACTAGGGATGGTGAAAAAACCATAATTTTACGATGTGAAAACGATGAATATCAAAGTCTATCCTGTTTTGTAACCATTGATGGTAAACAAAAGAAAAATGGATCTACTCAGAAAATTGATAAGTGGGACAGTCTATTGATAGGCTATGATATTCCTGTAAATGGAGGCCTAAAATTGCTTATCACAGATATCAATATCCCCACAGAACAGCCGTAAAATAGTAGGTTGATTGGGAGGCGAATAATTGAGTGCACTTATTATGCATGAGACACAGCCCATTCACGCATACCCATAACCCAATGCAATCCATGTTGGTTTGCGGGGGTTATATTGGTGCATGGAAAAGGTGTCTGGATTTGCCCTCCCCCTCCACCCAACCTGCCTTTGAACAGTCAAATCAATGGGGGAGGGTTTGCATAATGGTCGAAACAGGGCCATGTTGTACACAAACCCATCCCTACAGGGCTATTTGGCTATTCGACTAACGCCCCGTGCTTATTTCAGTCTCGTTCGCCGGTTTCGACGTAGTGGGTGAGTTCGCCAACAGAGAGTTCTTTGATGCCGAGTTTGTCGAGGGTGCGACCTTTGCGCCAGTAATCCGTGTTGTGGATGATGCATGCCAGGCGGATGATGGCGTCGATGCCGTTGACGGAGACGCCGTAGCGCTGCCCAAGGGCGGCAATGGGCACCAGGCTCATGGGCACCTCTTCAAAGATGTAGCGGTGGTTGAGGGTGGGGGGGGCTTTGATGCCATAGTAGCCGGACTGGTTGTGGATGGCTTCATGCAGGTTTTCGCCGCGGGCGTTGTATGCCAGTTCGAGCCACTCCAGCCCGGTGCGGGCGCGCAGCCCGATGGAGGATGCCACCGTGCAGCGCTCGCGGTCAATGACCTCGAGAACACGCGCAACAGATGGCGTGACCCCGTCAATGTAGAATTCAAAATCACCATGGGTTGATTCAATCCAGCCGGAATTCAAGAGCGCCAGCGCAGGATGAAAGACAGCGCCCATATTGTTCAGCCCGGTCTTGAGGACGTTGCCTCCGTCAATGTACTGGGGGTAGGCGGTGTGAACAGCATCCAGGACGGTTTTGTTCTGGGTGGCAGGCAGGGCTGCCAGGGGAACGGATTCCTTGATGCGGAAGATGCGCACATGACTGGGACCTTCCGAACGGCTGGCATAGATAAAAGTCTCGGCTTCCGCAATGATGGGTTTGGTCTTGCAGCCAGCCTGGCGCAGGGTTTCAACGAACTCAATGGCGCCGCAGGTGCGCCCGGGGTGCAGCAGCACGATCTGACCATCCTGCAGATAGGGGGCGGCGGCATTGGCGATGTCGCGGTGCCCTGAGGAGGGGATCACCACCATGATGACATCAGCGCCATCAAGGGCTTCTTCCATCTTATCGGTGACTTTGGCGAGCCTGCCAAAACCGCTCGACCAACCCGGGTTTTCCAGGTCTATGCCACCGCGTTCAGCGATGACTTCAACATGGGCGAAGGTGCGGTTATAGAGGGTGACTTCTTTCCCCATCAGTGCCAGGTGGGCTGCCATGGCTTTGCCGCCGTTGCCAGCCCCGATGACTGTAAATTTCAAGTGTTCTTTCATGATATTGCTCCTGATGATAAGAATTCCTCCAGGCGTTCAGCCTCCTGGATGGGTTGGTTGTGCGCGTCCACGGCTTCACAGGCGCCGTTGATGATGCGTGTTTGGATGGTTCCTCGTGCAATCCTGCTATTCTTGAGGTGGGGTGCATCGAGGATGCCGCGGCGCAGTGCCAGACCGAGGGTGGTCGGGTCAGTGAGCGGGTCGAAGGTGCCGGGGGTTGCAGCGCTCTGCGCGCCCTCGCTCTGCGCGCCTGTGGCGGTGGCGGTGGCGGTGGCGACAGCAAGGCTGCGGATGGCTTGCAGGGTGAGTTGGGCTTCAGAGACGAGGAGGCGCTTGCGTGCCTGGATGGTTGGGTCTGACAGCATGTCTGGCTGACCTTTAAGCGCGTTGCTGATAGCCTGGCGTGCCATCAATGAGGCGTCGATGACGTCCTGTGCGGTGGCGGCGTGGTCGGCTTCGGTATGCCCGACGATGTGCACGATGTGCGGCTTGAGCGCCATTTGCAAGTAAATGCTGGCAGCGAGATGGGCGCGGGCGGCGTTGGTTTCGAGCGGGTAGCTGAGGAGACCGGTGCGGGTCTGGCGCCAGATGCGAAAGCTGGCATCGGCGAGGGGCTCAATCAGGTCGAGGATGGCGAGCATCTTGGCGATGTCCATGGCGTCCGAGTGGCCTGGCGGGCTGTTGAACATCATCTGGGCGATGTAATCCTGCACGCCGAAGGCTTTGGCATTGTAGGCGGAGAGATAAGCGGAGGTGATGAAGATGACGTCCGGGGCGTCGCGCATGCCCCAGTGATGGGGTTCGTTGAGTTCCACAGGGATGCCGCGCGCACCGTACCATGCCATCACTTGTTGATGCTCACGGATGGAGTCCTCGAGGTCGAAGGGGCCGCGCCCGTCGAGCTGGTTGAACCAATAGAGCGGGATGGCGCACCAGGCGTTGTGGATGGCTTCGACGTACATCTCAGCCAGGCGCAGGAAGTCGTCCGTGCCTGAGTAGGTGCGCATGAGGGGGAAGTTACCGCGGCGGGAGGCTTTGTAAAGGGTGCGGTAATCCTCCACTGAGCGCACCGGCACGCCGCCGGCACCCCTGGCGCGCGGGTCCTGGCGCTCGGGGTGGAAAAAGTTGGCCTGGGCATCCTGGTCAATGCCGAGGGAGATGACGTCAAGTGCACGCGCCTCGGCGATTTGTTGGATGCCATTGATACTGGCTTGCATGGTGGGCAGACCGAAGTGATGGCGCAGGATGGGGAAGGGGGCTTTCCACTGAATACGCTCAATGGTGGACTGGGGGTAGTTGGCGGGGTCACGGACGTCAGCGGTTTCGCCTTTGAGGTATGCGAGTATTTCTTCAGGGGGCTGGGAGCCGTCAAAGATGCGCTCGAAGAAGCCGGGCAGGGCGGCAGCGCGCTGGGAGACGGGTGGCGTGCCACCGAAGACGAAGCGCACGCCACGCTGACGCAATTCGTCGGCGGCTTCGGCGAAATCACCGAGCAGACGCTCACCGGTCTCAGGTGTGAGGCGGTAGGAAACGCCCACCAGGTCAGCTTTCTCGTCGATGGCAGCCTGGAAGAATGTCTGCGGAGGGACGGCAGGCCCAAGGAAGACAGTGCGCCAGCCAGCCAGCTCTGCCAGGTGCAGGAAGTTCAGCACGCCAGCCACATGCACACATTCCCCCAATGCGCCAGCTACAACAGTTTTCATCATAACCTCCTTCAGGTTGATACACTACCACCAAGTTTGTCAGCAAGAGGTAACAAAAAGAAAAAAGAAAAGCAAATAAGAACAACCCATGCCGGGTCAACCTGATAAAAGAATGGTTGAATTTTACCTTATTTTAACTTAATTCTGGTAAATGAGCCAGATTGGTGAAGAAAAATGTCAGAACACTGGTAATGAAAAATAATTCTTAAACTGGAATAGTGTTCTTTTTCAACCAGTCTGATATTTCAGTGATCTCCAAGGAATCTGTTGCTACTTTAAGGGTGAATGATTCCAACTCCTGGGAGGAGGCAGTCATCTGCAGACCGTTAATGTGCAGGAAGAGACCTACCGCGGTTATGCCTGTACGCTTATTCCCATCTACAAAAGGATAATTGTTGATGAGGGAATCCATTAACGTAGAGTTTTGATGAAGAGGTCAGGATATAGTTCTTTTCCATCAAAGGTGGCACGCGGACGTGCGACAGCTGATTCAAGCATGCCAAGGTCACGCACGCCATGATGACCGCCAGTTTCAGAAACCAGGCGTGAGTGAATGAAAAGCACCTGTTCGGGGGTCAGATAGTTCATTAATGAGCAAGGGCTTCCAGCGCTGATCGATACTGTTCAATAAATTCATCCACTTGACATGCAAATTCCTCACTTAAGCCTGCAACAGCTACTGGCAATTCAGCCGGCTTGATCAGGATCTGCTTATTATCGCGGTCGAGTTCCACAGAGACGTCCGTGCCGTCGTGGACCCCGAGGGATTCAAGCAGGTCCTTGGGGAGGGATACCACCAGACTATTACCAGTTTTGAATACTTTCCTAAGCATGAGCGCCCTTTCATGTGTACTTACAGTGTAAGTATACCATGGAAAAAGTTGGGTTGATATAAGTATCTATGCAAAAGTATCTATGCAACTGGCTTTGGTCTGTTTATGCAAACTTCAGAAGTTCCAGCGTCTCTGAGAGACACAGGTCAAAGAGGGCTTGCATGACGGCGTCATCCACCTGGTAGACGCCCCCAAACGAGCCATCGCCTGCAAGCATGCGTGTTTCTTTCATGCCAAGGATGCCGTGCTCCATCACAGCGGGTTTCTCGCCGACAGGTGCCTGCCCGATGCGCGTGAAGGTGAAATTCTCCATCCAGCTGGCATGGGCGGTGGTGAGGTTATGTTCCTGTGCAAATTTCTCGACGGATGGGCTTAACCACCAGGCATACCAGCGCAACTGCAGGTCAGGCAACTGGTTGACGAGCTCGACCAGGCTGGTTTTGGCAGGTGTGTTACCGCCATGACCATTGAGGATGAGCATGCGGCGAAAGCCATAGCCATAAAGCGAACGCACAATGTCCTCAACGACATTGAGGTAGGTGTTTAGGCGCAGGCTGATGGTGCCCGGGTAGCTAAGTAAATAGGGAGATACGCCAAAATGGAGCGGCGGTGCCACGATCACGCCGCTGACCCTGCTGGCGGCGTCTGCCAGCGCCAGGGGGATTTTGCTGTCGGTCAGCAGGCTGAGGGTGCTATGCTGCTCACAGGCGCCCAGGACAAGAATGATGCGGTCGTCACTGCGCAGGTATTCTTCGATTTGCTGCCAATTGTGGTCTTCAAAGTGCATGGGGGTGCTCCTGCTTGTGTTGATATGCAGGTCATTGTATCACAGGCTTATGTCTGGTAATATTTGGAGTACACTAAGGCATAAAATAATGATCATTTGGAAACAAGTTCATGTTGAAAGTAAAGTCTGTCGCAGAAGTTAATAGAATCGTTCAAGACCGGTTTGGAGGACTATCCACCGGTATTGAGTATGTCAAGCTGGAATCAGCCCTTAACCGCGTCCTGGCTGAAGATATTGTTGCAGCAGAATTCATACCTGACTTCAATCGTTCCACGGTGGACGGTTACGCTGTAAAAGCCGCGGATGTTTTCGGCTGCTCCGATGCAATCCCAGCCCTGCTGACGCAGATCGGGGAAGCGAGCATGGGAGTGCATACCAGCGTAAAGCTTGAAGAGGGCCAATGTGTTTATGTGCCGACAGGCGCTGAAGTTCCTGACGGTGCGGATACGATGATCATGCTGGAATATGCTGACAACCTGGGGGATGAACAGATCGCAATTTACAGAGCCTTTGCCCCGGGTACGAATATGATCTTCCGGGGGGATGACGTCAAGCCCGGTGATACGGTCTTCTCTGTTGGAAAGCGCATTAACGTAGCTGACAGCGGTGCCTTGGCGGCATTGGGGATCAGCGAAATACCCATTCAGAAACACCCAAGGGTGGCGATCATTTCCACCGGCGATGAACTTGTCCATCCTGATGAATCCCTCTCCCCAGGCAAGATCCGCGATGTGAATGCGCCCATGCTGGTCAATGCAGTCCTTGAGACGGGTGGCGAACCTCATTTCCTGGGGATCGTCAGGGACGATGAACAGTCTGTCAAGACAGCCATGCTGTCTGCCATTGCTCATTATGATCTACTGCTGATCTCAGGCGGTACCTCGGTGGGGATCAAGGATGCCGTTCCGAAGGTTATCTCCGAGCTTGGCGAACTGCTGGTGCACGGCGTGGCTGCCAAACCCGGCAAACCCACACTTGTCGGTGCGATCGCAGATGTCCCCGTGTTCGGCCTGCCTGGCAATCCTGTGGCTGCCTACTTTATGTTCCATATGCTGGCACGCCCTTTGCTCTACTCCATGCTGAGATCAGCGCCGCTTGATCGATGCGTGACTGTACCCTTGTCACGGGCGGTATCTTCCAACCATGGTCGTGAGGAGTTTGTACCTGTGACGGTCAAAGATGGGGTTGCCCATGCGATCGCGAGTAAATCTGGTCTGATCACAACACTCTCCCGTGCAAACGGGTTTATCCGCATTGCGCGTGACCTGGAAGGGTTGCAGCAGGGAGAGCTTGTTGAAGTAACTCTTTTTGCGAGGTGAACATGCCATTTCAATATCTAACCAATATTCCACTTGAGGAAGCGAAGAAGATCTATATTGAAGCTCTGCAATCTCAAGGATTATCGCATCGAAGTGAAAACATCGCAGCCGCCAGCGCCTTCAATCGCATTACCTCAGAGGCGGTTTATGCAAAAATCTGTGCACCCCATTACAATGCCTGTGCCATGGATGGGATTGCACTCGACGCGCGCATCACCTTTGGAGCCACGGAGACCACGCCTGTCCACCTCAAAGAAAGTGAATATTTGTGGGTCAATACAGGCGACCCCTTACCCAATGGTTGCGATGCGGTGGTCATGGTTGAAGACGTGATTGAGGGTGAAGGCTTTGTGACCTTATATGCAGCCGCTACTCCCTGGCAAAATGTGCGGCAGATTGGTGAGGATATCAGCGCGGGGGATATGATCGTCCCTTCGTTTACCAGTCTCAGCCCTTCCTGCATTGGAGCGATTTTGGCAGCCGGTGTCACCATGGTTAATGTTGTCACGCGTCCCACGGTCGCCATCATCCCTACAGGTAACGAATTGGTTCCACCCAGCGGTGAGCCGAAGGAAGGTGACATCATTGAGTTCAACTCCACCATCTTTGCAGGCATGCTGACGGATTGGGGTTGCACTGCGAAGGTCTATCCGATCGTGAGAGACGAAGCAGACCTTATTGAGAAGGCTCTGACCATAGCGATCAATGAATGTGACGCCGTCATCCTGAATGCCGGTTCGTCTGCCGGCAGCAAAGATTATTCCGTTGAGGCGATCAAGCGGGTGGGTGAGGTGGTTTTGCATGGGATTGCGATCAAGCCAGGCAAACCTGCCATCCTGGGCACTTCCCAGCGACCTGGAATGCCAGGCGTCATCCCCATTCTGGGTTTACCCGGGTATCCTGTTTCCGGCATCCTTGTCATGGAGCATTTATTCAAACCGGTTATCGAAATACTGACCTGCCGACCACCCGAAAAAACAGAATATGTAGATGCAGTTGTCTCCCGACGGCTCACATCAACCTTGAAATACCTTGAGTTTGTGCGCGCCAGGCTTGGGAATGTGGCTGGCAGGATCGTCGCTGTTCCGCTCAATCGCGGGGCTGGCGTGGTCAGTTCCTTTGTGAAGGCGGATGGGATCATCCATGTGCCCCAGGATACGGAAGGGTATGAAATGGGGGAGATGGTCAATGTGCAACTCCTGCGCAGCCTGGATGAGATCAACCGTACGCTGGTCATCACTGGCAGTCATGATCCACTGCTGGATGAAATTGCTGACATCATGAAGCGCCAGTGGCGTGACAGCCTGGTGGCATCTTCACATGTTGGCAGCATGGGTGGGATCATGGCGCTCAAACGAGGTGAGGCACACCTGGGAGGGATCCACCTGCTGGATGAGGTCACAGGGTCCTATAATATCCCCTACCTGAAAAAATATTTCCCGCAGGGGGGCGTCATCCTGGTTGAATGCGTGCAGCGCACACAAGGGTTAATGGTGCCCCAGGGTAATCCCAAAGGCATCCAGGGTTTCAAGGATCTGGTGGGTATACGTTATGTTAACCGTCAAAAGGGCAGTGGCACCCGCATTCTGTGTGATTACATGACCAAACAAGAAGGTATTGATCCCGCGAGCATTTCTGGTTATGACCGCGAGGAATTTACCCATACTGCTGTGGCTGCGGCTATCGCTGCTGGAACCGCGGATGCCGGGCTGGGCATCCTGGCGGCAGCAAGGATTTACAATCTTGATTTTGTTCCCATCTGTGAGGAGCAGTATGACCTGCTGATTGCAGAGGAAGCTTTCAAATTGGATATGGTCAAGAAATTACTGCAAGTGCTCAGGAGCGAGGAATTTGCATTGCGTTTGAAAAAGCTGGGCGGATACACGCTCGGGAATCCCGGAGAAATAAGATCATGGAACTAACTCATTTGGATAAGCATGGAAAAGCGCATATGGTGGACGTCAGCCAGAAGGCTGTCACGGAGCGTGTTGCAGTTGCAAGCGCCATGGTGAAAATGAAGCCGGAGACGCTGGAGTTGATTGCGAAGGATGAGGTTAAGAAAGGCGATGTGTTCGCCTGTGCACGCATTGCGGGGATCATGGCTGCCAAACGCACCCCCGAATTGATTCCGTTGAGTCACCCCATCCCGATCACGAATGTGACGATTGACCTGGAAGCAGTCCCTCCGGACTGCGTGAAGATTGTGGCAACTGTCAAGACTGCCTACCTGACTGGCGTCGAAATGGAAGCACTGTGTGCCGCCAGTGTGGCTGCATTGACGATCTATGACATGTGTAAATCCGTTGACCGTGGTATGCAAATTGCAGCCATCCAACTGGAAAGCAAAAGTGGAGGAAAATCAGGGGATTTTATCAGAGAGGATCCAATCATTAACCATGCTTGATCAATACGGAAGAAATATCACTTATCTGCGTCTTTCAGTGACAGAGCGCTGCGATTTGCGCTGCACCTACTGCCGCGTGGATGAAGGCATCTGCCCGAAAGCAGCGGAACTCACCGCAGGGGATTTTACGCAGGTTGTCCGGGTTTGCGCAAAACTCGGCATTAATAAAGTCAGGTTGACGGGTGGAGAGCCTTTGCTGCGGCGCGATATCCTTGAAATTGTACAAGCCATTGCCAGCATTAAGGAAATCGAGGATATTTCCATGACCACCAATGCGCAATTTCTGCCTGGCAAAGCCGTCGCTCTCAAAAAAGCCGGGCTGACACGCTTGAACATCAGCCTTGACTCACTCAATCCGGATACCTTCCATGAAATGACTGGCGGGGATATCAGCCTGGTGCTTAGTGGGATTGATGAAGCCATTCAAGCGCAACTGCTGCCAGTGAAGATCAATGTGGTTGTGGTCAAAGGTAAAAATGACCATGAAATCGACGATTTTATTGCCTTGACAGAGAAACACCCGATTGATGTGCGCTTTATTGAATTGATGCCGATTGGTGATCAGGGTAAAAATGGGGCACGCAGGGTTTTAAATGATGAGCTGATCAGCGCCAGACCTTATCTGACCCCTGTGCTTTCACGTTATCCAGGTCAACCCTCATCAGATTTCAGGGTTGAAGGCTACCTGGGGAGGGTCGGATTTATCAGCCCGCTTTCGCATAAGTTTTGTGCGGACTGCAACCGCATTCGCTTGATGAGTGATGGCATGCTGCGTCCATGCCTGGGGGTCGACTCGGAAATTTCACTGCTAGATTCCCTTAAGCAGGGAGATGAAGCCCTTCTGGAAACGATTAAAACTGTGATCTATCACAAGCCGGTTGGGCATGAATTTGAAGGGTGTTCCTTTTCGATTAGAAATATGAGCAGGATTGGAGGTTAAGGCTGTGGCAAAGGTAAATTCAATCAATATTAGCACACGCACAGGGACGATCAAGCACCCTGTCCCTGAAGCCACATTAAGGGTGAATTACGGCATTGAAGGCGATGCGCATGCCGGAGATTGGCATCGCCAGGTCAGCCTGCTTGACCAGGAAAGCGTCAATAAAATGACCGTCCAGGGGGCGCAGAACCTCAGACCTGGCATCTTTGCTGAAAATATCACCACCGAGGGTATTGAACTTTACACACTCCCCATTGGAACCCATCTTCAGGTTGGTGAGGTTGAACTGGAGGTCACCCAAATTGGGAAGGAATGCCACCAGCATTGCCAAATCTACCAGCAGGTAGGAATGTGTGTCATGCCAACCGAAGGCATCTTTACCAAGGTGGTCCTTGGTGGTGTGATCAAGGCGGGAGACGAGATCAAGCTCATCCCGCCGATCAAGGTTGCGGTGATCACCATCAGTGACAAAGGATTCGCCGGAACCCGAGAGGATAAAAGCGGACCAGCCCTGGTAGAGGCGCTTAAAGGGCATGCTGTGGTCAAAAATGTGTTGATCATTCCGGACGAGTTGGAGGAAATTAAAGCGAGGCTGATTGAGTTCTCTGATTCAGGCGAAATTGACGTGATCTTCACCACCGGGGGCACTGGTTTCGCGCCCAGGGACGTCACTCCGGAGGCAACCCTCTGCGTCATCGACAGGACGGTTCCCGGTATTCCGGAAGTAATGCGCCAGGAGAGCAGGAAAATTACAGCTCATGCCATGCTTTCGCGTGCCATGGCTGGCATCCGCAAGCGCACGCTGATCATTAATCTCCCTGGCAGCCCCAAAGGAGCGGTGGAGTGTCTGGAGGTCTTTCTGCCGGTCATGCAGCATGCCGTCGAGACCCTGCGGGGTGAGACTTACGAGTGTGGGAGAAAATAGTCGGATAGTCTAATAGATGCAGGTCACCTTTCCAAGGTGAGTCCGCAGCCTCCTGTAAGGACTGTCGAACATGTTTTGCGGTGCCGGATCTACATTAAAGGAAGCACAATCTTACAAAATTGGAGGCGACGCATGCGTCGCCTCTATGAGATGCTTCAGGTTTATTCATCCAGTGAACGCGCCAACCAGCGCAGGATTGCGAATAAGATCAGCACCACCAGGAGTAAAAGCGCAGCCACCGGGGTGGCGGCTGAGAGCCCAAAACCTTGAAAGCGTTCGTAGATCAAAACCGGGATGATCTTTGGGCTGTAGGCCAGGATGACAACGGCGCCAAATTCGCTGATCCCACGCGCCCACATCATGATGGCACCACTCAGCACTCCCCGCCACGCCAGCGGAAGGGTGATGTGCCAAAAGACCTGCCAGGCGCTGGCACCGTCCACCCGGGCTGATCGTTCATATTCAGGGTCGACAGAAGAAAAGGCTTCACGGCTGGCGTTAATGAGAAGTGGCAGACTGACAAACATCATCCCGACAATGATCCCTTCAAGTCGATCGGTGAAATATACGCCGATGCGGGCAAATGCCTGACCGAGAATTCCCTGCCGACCAAAAACAAGCAGCAAGGCGATCCCTGCTGCTGTATGTGGAATGATGAGCGGAAGATCGATTATCCCTGACAGGATGGATTTACCTCGAAATTTTGCCCGTGCCATGATATAAGCCAAAGGCAATCCGAGCAGCATTCCCGTGAAAGTTGAGATGGCGCCTGCCAAAAACGTCAGCCCGATCGAATGCGCCACATCCCTGTCAGTAATGGTCTCGAGCAATTCCTCTAGCGAAGTCGAAAATAAGGTGACCACGACTGGCAGGATGATGAAGAGGATCAACAAACTGGCTGCGATCACAAAACTGGCAGGAAAACGATGTTTCTTCACTCTGGTTGAAGTATACTCTGCAAACTCTCCGGCAGGTTTTCGGGCTGATCCACAGACAAAGGTATCAGCAATGGATGTGCGTTCTGCTGCATGATCGCCTGTCCCTGCGGGCTATAGAGGAATTGAATGTACAGGGCAGCTTCTTCAGGGTGGGGGGCGTTCGATGGAATGGTGATACCGTATTTGATCTGCTCACCTTGAAAAACCGGGTTGACGGTTGCAAAGCGTTGAAAATCCATCTGGACAGTGGCTTTTCCATATTGCTCATTCATACCTGTTTCACCCAGGTTCAGGCTGTCTGGAAGTTCCATCAATGCAAACTCATGCTGCTGGATCACACTTTCGTACTCGAAGGCATAATCGACCTCACCTGCTTCCAACAGGGAGATGAGCTGAATGCTTGAACCACGCAGGAGAATATGACTCTCCTTGGTAGTTTCCAGGATCTCCGGTACACGGATCATTTGCAGATCGTCCATATCAACCAACCTGATGGGATACTTGAACTGCCCCACCCAAAAATCGTTAAAGATATCCTCGTTGCCATAAACATCCTGTGCCAACGCGAATACCATTAATGTGCGGTAGCCAACCGCATCAAAACGGGGGTCTGCCACTCCAACCCTGACATCCGGTCGTGAAAGGATCTCCCACCAGTTGTCGCTTGTGATCTCGTCTGCATATTTACTTTCCGGGCTGTATGCGATCCCCAGCCGGTTGGTTGCCATGGCGATGTACCAATTCGCATAGGGTTGTTCGGTGTCGGGGATATTGACCTGGTACATCAGCATGGGAATGAGCGATTGGTCTGCGGTGGCGACGATGTCGATTTCCTCATGTAATTCGGTGACATGCCGCATCACTTGAATGGAGCCGTGGTATTCGGAGAGGACATCGATTTCAGGATATTTTTCTTCAAACGCCTTTTCAAGGTCTGTAAAAGGCTGGATCAAACTGCCGGCAGCAAAAACGACCAGCGGGGTCTTTTCTTTGGGCGCGCAAGCGCTAATGCTGAAGATAACTATCAATGGGATAATCAGCGGATTGCTTTTCTTCATGTTTCCCTAAAAAACTGGGTGGGCAGGGTACCCTGCCCACCCAGAAAATGGTGCAGTTTTATTTTATTTCGATGGTAACCAGGTCTTTAACCCAGAGATTGCTGTCAAACCCAGGCATATAGGTCCTCAGCATTTCCTCGTCCCAGCCTGCCAGGCAGTTCTCACATGCCAGCAGGTCTGCCAGGGGCACATCAGCCGAAAAACCATCGCTCGCGATCAGCGAGACAGTACTTGCTTCCGGTTTGATCGTCAATAACGCCAGCACATCAGCCATGCGCACACCGGTCACATCAATGGCGCCTTTCTTGGGATGTTCGACACTGATATTGAGTACTTCCATGCCAGTGAGATCCGCCATGGTCAGGGTTTTTTCAGCATCCACCAGACCTTTTATGGTCAGGGTGGCATCTGCGGGGCCTGCAACTGCGGGGGCTTCCCCAGTTGGTACCTCGGTCTCTGGTTCCTCAGTGGGTTCTTCTGTGGATTCCTCAGCTTCGGGGAAGTTTATAACGACACTGGCAATCCCACCGACCATTTCCTTTCCGGTCAGTTCAGATCCAACCAGGCGAAGTGGGAAGTCTTCACCAGCAAGCGGGTTTCCGTCGACGAGGTAAGCAACAATGATATTGTCATTACGTGTCACCAGTGAAGAATCCAATGTGACCGTATATCCGTCAGAAGAGGTGATATCGATCGTGTATCCAGCTTTTGCCAGGTCATCCCGGTATGCGTCATCCCCGTGTTTAACCTCATCATCGACGCGTCCGAGCAGGTAAAACAGGGGGATACCTGTCCACTCCTGACCGTCCTCATCTGTCCAGGTTTCCATGTGGCAGCCTTCTGCTGCACCGGATTCGAAGGTAGCCCGATCCATGGGTTCGTCGATGGCGCCAATAAAATCGACTGTCCAGTCCTCGATGGCTTCCTTCAGGACAATTTTGTTAACCCACTTCACAGACCAGTGACCATCCACGACCTGCATTTGAGACTCGCCGATGATCACCAGGCGCAGTTGTCCTTCCGATTCCACATTGAGAGGTTCCCCTTCGCGCTCATAGGCAATAATCGTTTGTAGTGAGCCGATGGTATCGATCTCATCACCGCTGGAAACATCGTAGGTGATATATTCCCCATTGATGATTTGATTCGATGAATAGGTTAAGGAGTAGCCATCCTCAGCTATGATCTCCACGCTCCGGTCTTCGCTCAAGCCACCCAACTCATCCAACAAAGTGCTGATAAGAACGCCTTTATACAAGGCAGGTGCAGTGATTTTGCCTGTGCTGGACATAATGCCACCCAAGCCTTCCACTGAAGGTAAGGCTTTGATCTCATCCATGCTCAGCGCAATGCTTGTGTCATCCTTGACCAATTCGAGGACAGTTGTGGCAACTGGCGCTTCGGTGGGGGTTTCGACAGCAGTTTCGGCGGCGGGACTGCACCCAAGCATGACCATGATTACCCCCAATAACAAACCATAAAGAACCTTTTTCACTTCATTCTCCTTTCCAAAATGGGAGGCGTTGCTGTTTCCGGCAACACCCTCGAACATGTGACTTGTGGGATTTGCCACATGTTTCCGCTCACAAGCCCATGACATATCATCGAAGGGTAGTGAGTCGAAGAATCTGAATGATTATACTATGAATGATTTATGTGAAAAGATTCCCAGGGTTTCAATGCCCCGAAGGGCGGATCCTTCTTTTTAACCAATGTGTCAGTCAGTGGCGTAGAACTCGGCGAAGAGTCAAGTTTCAATGCCCCGAAGGGCGGATCCTTCTTTTTAACACGAACAAAACTGCAAAACCTGCAGTGAAAAAAGTGGTAAAAAGTTTCAATGCCCCGAAGGGCGGATCCTTCTTTTTAACCAACCAATATCGCCACGTATGTGTGCAATGGGACAACTGTTTCAATGCCCCGAAGGGCGGATCCTTCTTTTTAACTATCAGATATCCCTTACACAAGGATAGAATTTGAAATTGTTTCAATGCCCCGAAGGGCGGATCCTTCTTTTTAACTATGCATCACTACGAGGAAGATATCTTCAATCGTATAACTGGTTTCAATGCCCCGAAGGGCGGATCCTTCTTTTTAACCCTAGGTTCGGAATTACTAAATATTTTGGTTGTTAGTGTTTCAATGCCCCGAAGGGCGGATCCTTCTTTTTAACTAAAGGCTATGGCAATCGCGTTCGCCATAGTGTCTTTGTTTCAATGCCCCGAAGGGCGGATCCTTCTTTTTAACTTGAGTTGTTGTGTATGGCATATGGAGATATGATTGCTGCCAAGTTTCAATGCCCCGAAGGGCGGATCCTTCTTTTTAACCAACCTGTAACTCAAATGGCAGCAACGGTATTTATTAGTTTCAATGCCCCGAAGGGCGGATCCTTCTTTTTAACATGGGTTGCAATTTATGATTCTACTAATTCTCTTCTTGCCAGTTTCAATGCCCCGAAGGGCGGATCCTTCTTTTTAACATCGCTGACTGCAATGTGGAAGAAGATGCCTGAGATCGTTTCAATGCCCCGAAGGGCGGATCCTTCTTTTTAACTATGATCCAAAAATCCATAGCCGCATGGTATACGCTATGTTTCAATGCCCCGAAGGGCGGATCCTTCTTTTTAACTGCAACCCATAGGGCTATTATAACATATTTTTGGCTTATGCCCCCACAGTTGCCGGCAGATATGCATTTCGGGCAATACAAACTACTTAAAAATAGCGTTATTGCTCGGAAAATATCGGTGGTGTACCGCCACATGTAGGATAATATATCCCATATTACCCCCACAGGTAGGGAGGTAAGTTTTAAATTTCCGAGCAATTCATTTTCTTGCATCACCCCTCCTTATGCTCGGAATTTTTACATATTTCCAAATTGTTTTTATACAACAATCACGTCCTGCTCTTCAATGACTTCAAATCTGCCAATGATCTCAGTTTTCTGCTTGCAAGTTTTGCATATGGAATAATACCTCAAATGGTCTGTTTTGGGTCGCAACAATTTTTGCACTTCCTTTTTCATCTGCTTGATTTCTTCCATGCTTAAAATAACCTCAAAAACGCTGTATTGCACCGGGCTGCCATAATTCTTCAGCAATTTATGCAGTTTTGTTCGTCTTTTATCATTGGAGATGTCGTAAACAATTACCAGAAAATATTTATCAGCCATCTCATCCTTTCCTTCATTTCCAGGTCATTGGAATGTATGCCGGGTACTTGCGGGGAAATGATCCTGGAGAAGAATGGAAAGATGATTGAAAAGAATTTTGGAGTGAGAAGAAAAATTCCACCAAATAGTCCCGTAACATATGTGACCTGCTACAATTTATTGGCAGGGTATGCTTACGTTTATTTACCCCCGGTTCATTTCTGGGGCTGACGTGGCTGTCAGGTTGAAAACCCGACCTACAAGCAGCCCGCGTGTTGCACATCACTTATGAATCGACCTTCGATGTTCGATAACCTTTATGCATAAATAGTTCATAGTATAATCATTTGGATTCTTCGACTCACTACCCTACGTCAAAGAACATGGGTATGTGAGCGGTAGCATGTGGAAAATCCCAAGTGCGTTGCCACCTGTGGTGGCAGGTTTGATTGTCTTTTTAATTTTGTCGCGCAGTGGTCCACTGGGAACCTTAAAGTTGCTCTACTCCGTCACCGCCATGGTGATTGCGCAAGTGATCTTGATCACGCCAATTATCACCGGTCTCACCTCGAATATTGTCTCCCTCAAGGCGCCCTTGATCCGGGAAACTGCTGCTGGAATTGGTCTTTCTTCGTTCAGGAGAATGTTGTACACCATTTATGAATGCAGGACGCAGCTCATTGCCACCAT
Organism: uncultured Anaerolineaceae bacterium; assembly: GCA_964540765.1. Classification (GTDB taxonomy): domain Bacteria; phylum Chloroflexota; class Anaerolineae; order Anaerolineales; family Anaerolineaceae; genus CAZJLN01. Next base: position 25,967 of record CAZINW010000018.1, read on the forward strand.
CCTGGCTGGTTTTGGTCGAGCCATCGCCGAGGTTGGTGCGGTACAAATGGTGGGTGGCAATATTCAAAATAAAACCAGAGTCATGACAACTGCCATTATGATGCAGACGAATATGGGACACTTTGAATTTGCCATCGCGCTTGGCATTGTTCTGTTGCTGATATCCTTCATCATCAACGCAATCGTGAGCAGAATACGGGTTGGCATAAATTATGATTAAACTTTCAAACGTCACCATAAAATATGCTGAACGGATTGTTTTGGACATCCCCAGTCTTTTGTTTGAAGAAGGCAAACGTTATGGCTTGGTTGGTGAAAATGGCAGTGGTAAAACAACCCTGTTGCGCATCCTCGCGGGCACTTTAAAGCCTGACAAGGGCGAAGTAACCAGGATGCTTTCCGCCGGGGTGGGTTACATGCCGCAATCACCTTATGCCTTCAGTTTTAGTGTCCGTAAAAACGTTGAAATGGCACTCCAAAAATCAACTGAGCGCGATCATCAAGCCATGCTGGCACTCCAAAATGTTGGCATGGAGAGCCTGACCGATGCCCGCGGGAACAAGCTCTCCGGTGGTGAAGCCCAGCGCATGGCTTTTGCCCGCATCATTGCCAAACCGCGCAAGCTGATCCTTTTGGACGAGCCAACCTCATCCACGGATATTAAAGGCATGGATCAAATTGAGAAGACCTTGCTCCGTTACGTTGCAGATACCGGCTGTACATTGATATTCTCCACGCACTCTCCCGCACAAGCATTGCGGCTTGCAGAGGAAGTGATCTTCCTTGATCAAGGCAGAATTGTTGAACAGGGAGCGGCAGAACAGGTCCTCAGGTATCCTCAAAATGAATGAGCAAGGCTATTTTTGCAGCATTGGCGCATTTAAGGGATGATGCAAGATCATTTCGATGTGATCGTGCAATGATTCTTAGGCTGCTTATCCCAACAAATAACGCGCGAGACCAATGATTGCTCCACCAAGCACCAGCCAGATCGAATCCCATTTGAGAAAGAAAAGGATCAGAATGCCTGCCGCCATGACCAGGAATGTCCAAATATCAACAATGGCGTTTTGGGCGATGGTCAGACAGATGGTCAACATCAGTGCGATGACTGCAGCATTCACGCCTCTCAGGAAAGCCTGCAGGGGTTTTGATGTGCGCATTTTTGGGATCAACGGTCCAATGGCGGCGACAATGATAAATGATGGCAGGAAAATACCAAGAGTGGACACGATCGCCCCGGTCCAGCCGGCGATCAGGTAGCCAATAAATGCAGATGTGGAAGTCACCGGCCCAGGGGTCATTTGACCCACGGCAATGGCATCAATCAACTGCTGCTGAGTCAACCAGCCAAAGCGTTCCACAATATCCTCCTGGATGAAGGCGAACAACACCATGCCGGAGCCAAAAATCAGGCTGCCGGTTTTGAGGAAAAACAGGAACAATTTCAATAAAACATTATCAGACGCGACTGAAGCCATTTTCAAGGACGCACTGCTGGAAAACAGGGGTAAAAAGAAAAGTAGATGAGTCCCTTTATTGAATATCTGGGGGAACTGGTTGATCAGCATTGCCAGGAAGCCCGCTCCAAAAATGATGATGACTTCGTTTACGTCAAAGAGTGAAGCCAGTATTGCCAGGCTGAATATCAAGACCTGGACCTTATTTGTCAATGTGTTTTTACCCAGGCGGTAGGTGGCCATCAGTATAAGCGCCAGGATTACTGGATTAATGCCGTAAAAGAGCGCGTCAACCTGTGGCAGGGTGCCATATTGAACATATACTACTGCCAATAAGCTGCTAAGAACCACCGCCGGCAGGAGAAAGGAAAATTCTGCCACGACCAACCCTGCATACCCTGCCCGAACGTAGCCAATGTGCGCTGCCATTTCGCAGGCATTCGGACCGGGCACTAGATTCGTCGCAGCCACCAGGTCCAAAAAGTGCTCTTGTGTCAGCCATTTTCGTTTGCGGACGAATTCCTCTTCCATGATGGCGATGAGTGCCATCGGACCGCCAAAGTTGATCGTGCCAATTTTGAGGAAAATTCCCACAAGCTGTAATAAACGATTTTTGGGTGGGGGAGTCGGGTTCTGATCTGTCATCGGATCATCCAGGTCCTTGAGCTTGCTGTCGTCAGTTCAGGTTCAGATAATAGACCAAGTATATCAAATTTTGCAGCTGCTAGAATTCAGGTTGACTCAAAGCCAAGGTTGCGCTTTATGGATGTTGGATGGATTGCGTCATGATACACGCTGTGCATGTGTTATGGTTCTTGTGTGAACCTGCTTTCGTTTCTTATTTTTTACGAGTTTGCGCTTGAGGGGTTTTCCTGCGGTTCTTCAAGAAGTAAGCTATTGGGATGACAATACAAATAATGGCAATTGGACCTGAGATTGAGAGTGTTTTGAACGCAATATTCCTGACGGTCTGTGCCAGGTCATCTGGAGATACTACCTGGATCTTGAGCGGTATGCTCAATGATGTGGTTTGATCTTCCTGTGCCTGCCCTGAAGGTTTGACTGGGTAGGTGATCTGTCCGGTTAGCGTTCCGAGCAGATCACTGCCAATGACTGCATCTTCAGGAAGGATGAAACTAACAGGTATTTCAACAGGGTCGTTCTTTTCAAGGATTTCAAAATCAATGTCATCAGTCCAGTCTTTTTCCTGTTTTTGATCCACTTCCAGTACTTGGCTTTCATTATTTTCTGTGCTAATTACCAGGTTTAAGGCATCAGAGCTCCAATACCCCTTGATTGATTGCCGGGCTGTGATGATTAAATTGACAGCTTTTCCTGGGGAGGCAACAACATTTAATGGATCGCCGGAATAATTTCTTGAGATATCAAACTTTTGGGTATACCCCTGGATCAGGAGACGATCGCTCACAAAATAGGCATTATTAACAGCAGCAACTGCTATGACTGCGACTAAAAACCCCGCGGCCAGCATCCAGGTGGGCCAGCTTTTTTTTGAATTGTTTTTTATCTGTGTCTTCATTGCTTCTCCTATTTAATACAAGTATTCTATCATTCATCATTGTTCTGGTTCCGGGTACCCTTGATCAATTCCTCTAACTATTGCCAATTGCCCCAAATTAATATTGGTCCATGATGATTTTGGTGCGATTTGAATTCATATTTTGACCCGAGCCCCTTTTCTAATAATGTGATTAAATATGTCACATAAGAAAAACGGGTTTAAGACTTGACATTTGTTATAACATATCTTCACGTTATGATATAATACAAGCACTTATTCATTGATCATTGTGATTTGATAAACTGGTATTTATGAACTTATTTTTACTTTTTACCTTGCCAGGTGATCATATTTCCCAAGATTTCTGTTCCTTGGTTAACAGAATATTATTAATGTCTGTCCTTAAATCGCCCTGCAATAGGTTTCTGTTAATTAGATCTAAAGAATATAATAGTAGTTGCATTTGTAGCAATTTTTCGAGGTAATCAAAGGATAAGGGCATCGGTCTTATCCTTTTTTTGAGTAACGAGTCATGCTAAGGGAATTTTTACTGGATATGATCAAATAAGGAGTCATGGAATGAACTTAAAAGAATTGCTCAGACCGAATTTGGTGGAACTCCATGTCCAGGTGACAGATTGGCAGGATGCAATTCGTACAGCAGGGAAATTACTGGTGGCTGATAATGCGGTTGAACCGCGTTTCGTAGATGCAATGATCCGGGTTGCCAAGGAATTCGGACCTTATATTGTGCTTGCGCCAGGATTTGCCATGCCACATGCCCGCCCTGAGGATGGCTGTATTCGTTCCAGTATGAGTTTGATCACATTAGCCGAGCCAATTGAGTTTGGCAATCCCCAGAATGACCCGGTAAACGTGGTTGTGGCTTTAGCCGCAGTTGACAATAAATCCCACATAGAAGGGCTCTCAGAACTGGCTGAAGTTATGAGTGAAGAAGGCATTGTCGAAAAACTTGCCCAATCAAAAACAGTGGATGAGATTCTTGCGATCATGTGGAGCCAGAGCGGCGGGAGTTAATATGATCTTAAGCTGCGGCAGGATCCTCATCCATTAATGACACATCAACATAATTGATTTAATGGCAGATCAGCTAAAGTGTACGGAAATTATGAAAAAGAATGATGCAGCAGCTTATGTGATGAAGTGGATAAAATTGACAGTTTCGCTGGTAATTCAGCATTCAGTACCATGGCATGTGCTATCGCTTGCGTTCACGACAGGAATTTGATCATTCAATAATTTATTCAAAAAAAAGGAGGCACAATGATAAAAGTATTTACACTCTGCCCTCAAGGACTCGGCAGCAGCATGATAGCAAAGATCAACGTTCAAAAGGTACTGGATGCCCTTGGGGTTGATAGTGATATTGAATGCTCCGGGGTGGCGTCAATCGTTGGGCAAAAATATGACATTATCGTGACGATTGAAGAAATGCGCAGTTCGTTGGAGCGGGTTGATCAGAACAAAATTGTCTATATCTCTAATTTCTTTAAGAAGGAAGAAATCGCACAAAAAGTTGAAGCCAAATTGAGAGAGCTTAAACTGATTTAGGTAATTGCCTGTTTGAAACATCCTTTGTGACGGTTGGTGGATGTGATTAACAGGTGTTATACCCGGATGCGTGAAAACCTCATCAGGCAGCAGCCTCCAGACCTGAGGGCACCCGCCTGTAGGGGTAGTTTAAGAGATGGGGGGAGCGCATCAGGGCAGCTTTATAAGACTTGCGATCAGGTCAAAGGAGGTGGTTGCTGAAAAATAATTAAGGATGCATTTTTCGTTAGGATGGGGATCCCATTTCTTCAACACATTGTAAGGGATCACCCGCAACCAAGTATTCATTCTCATAAAAAGGAGTAAAAATGCAGATTATTATCAATATTTTTGATTTCATCGCCACACAGATCCTTTCAGTATATGGCGTAATTCTGGGTGTGGTTGCCCTGATAGGTCTCCTGATCCTGAAGCGCCCAGCTCACCAAGTCATCAGCGGTGTCATTAAGACCATTGTTGGCGTTATCATCATCAGTTCAGGTGCCAGTGTTCTGGTCAGCGGCATCAGCCCTCTGACAGATATCATCAACCATGTGCTCGGTGTGCAGGGTGTTTTACCTACCAACGAAGCTGCCCTCCCCTTCGCCATGGAAAAATTTGGTCAAATCGGCTCCCTGGTGATGGTCGGTGGTTTTGTACTTAACGTCATCCTGGCGCGTATCACCAAGTATAAATTCATCTATCTGACCGGGCATATCATGCTGTATGTGTCCTTGTTCGTGGTCATCGTGTTGAATGCGACCATGGGATTAACCGGCTGGCAGCTATGGCTGGTCGGCACCATTGTGATGGGTTTGTATTTCACCTTGATGCCTGCCCTGACTTACCCCGGTACCAAGGCAGTCACGGGTGGTGAGAAATTCTCAGTTGGTCACACGGGAGATTTTTCCTATTGGTTCTCATACCAGTTTGGCAAACTCTTCAAGAAGAACACCAAATCTGCTGAAGAATTTAAACTGCCCAAGGGATTGAGTTTCTTCCGCGATACCACCTCCAGCCTTGCAATTACCATGCTGCCCATCTTCCTGATCCTTGTTCTGATTTCCTATAAATATGTTGGGGAATCTGGAATGGCTGGCACTCAGAATCCCATCATCTTTGCAATCATGAGCAGCCTCACCTTTGCTGCTGGTATGACGATCGTTCTGGCAGGCGTTCGCATGATGCTCGGTGAGATCATACCTGCGTTCGCTGGTATTTCAGAAAAAGTGGTGCCAGGAGCTATTCCTGCTCTTGACTGCCCAGTCGTCTTCCCCTATGCCCCAACTGCACTTCTGTTCGGTTTCCTTGCCATGTTTGTTGGCATGATCATTGGCACTGGTCTCCAGGTTGGCCTGGGAGCTCTCTATGTCATTCTTCCTGGCGTTGTCCCGGCTTTCTTTGCCGGTGGCACATCGGGTATTTTTGGTAACGCCACGGGTGGCTGGAAGGGCGCCATAGTAGGCCCATTTATTATGGGCATTGTGATGGCAATTGGCACCGGCTGGCTGATCCCGATGACTGGCGAGCTTTATAATAAGGGTGCCACCTTTGGGGATCCATTCTATGCCACTGTTGGTTTGGCATTTGCCAAATGGGGAGATATTGTTGGCAAGGGTGGCGCGCTGGGAATCATCGCCATCATTGTTGCGGTTGCACTCGTTGTCCTGGTTTTCGTTTTAGGCAGAAAATACAAGGGTCTTGACGAACCAGTGGTAGAAGAAACCAAATAGATGACATAATTTTGGTTAAAGCAGTCCATATCTAAAACTATCGGGCGCTCCAGGCGGTTACTTGCAAGGAGCGCCCGATGAAACATTGATAAGAAATTATTTTGGATTTATTCTTATGAAGAAGGAAAAATTGATGACACCTAAACAGCTACAATCGGATGCAATCAATGCCATCCGTTTTTTATCGGCTGACGCTGTGCAGCAAGCAAATTCCGGACATGCCGGTCTGCCAATGGGAACCGCCGCAATTGCGTATACACTCTTTAAACATCATTTGCGATTTAACCCACGAAATCCTGATTGGTCCAACCGAGACCGTTTTGTCCTTTCTGCCGGGCATGGCTCCATGTTGCTCTACAGCCTGTTTTACCTGACTGGCTATGACATGCCCTTGGATGAATTAAAGCAGTTCCGCCGCTGGGGCAGCCTGACGCCGGGGCATCCGGAATATGGCGTCACCAAAGGTGTCGAAACGACGACAGGCCCATTGGGGCAGGGATTGGCAACCGCAGTCGGCATGGCTATGGCTGAAGCGCACCTGGCAGCAGTCTATAACCGACCCGGTCATCAGGTTATTGACCACATCACTTATGTACTTGCCTCTGATGGTGATTTGATGGAAGGGGTGTCCTCTGAAGCCTGTTCACTGGCAGGTCACTTGAAATTGGGCAAATTGATCTGCTTCTATGATGACAACCACATCACCATTGATGGCACGACAGAGCTCTCTTTCACCGAAGACCGGGCAAAACGCTTTGAAGCGTACGAATGGCAGGTTTTACACGTCAAAGATGGCAATGATGTGGATGAACTTGACCAGGCGATCAAGGCAGCCAAGATTGATCCGCGCCCAAGCATCATCATTTGCCGAACACACATCGGATATGGGTACCCCACCTGGCAGGATAACTCGGCGGCGCATAGTGGCATCCCAAGCAGGGAAGAGTTGGATGGCGCCAAGCAGGCACTGGGCTATCCAACAGAACCGCATTTCTTTGTGACAGAGGAAGTGCTGGCTCATTTCAGGGAAGCTGTTCCAGCCGGAGCACGCTTTGATGCTGATTGGAATGAAAAATTTGAGAGCTATGCCAGGGAATATGCCGAACTGGCAGCAGAGCTCAAGCGCATCCTCTCCGGAGAACTTCCTGCAGGATGGGAGTCTGGCTTACCTGTTTTTCCTGCCGATGCCAGGGGCATGCCCACCCGTGGCGCCTCGAACAAAATCATCAATGCACTGGCGAAGGTCATACCAGAATTAATGGGCGGTTCAGCAGACCTGACTTCATCCAATTCCACTTTGATTGAAAACACCAAAGATTTTCAACCCGGGCAGTATGAAGGTCGGTATATTTACTTTGGTGTGAGGGAACATGCCATGGGCGCAATCATGAATGGTCTCGCCGTGCACAAGGGGGTGGTGCCATTTGCGGGAACTTTTTTGGTGTTCTCTGATTACCTGCGCCCGGCATTAAGAATTTCAGCACTGTCCCACCTCCCCAGCATCTGGTTGTTCTCGCATGACAGTTTTTGCCTGGGAGAGGATGGGCCGACACACCAGCCGATTGAACACCTTACCTCTCTGCGTGCCATCCCCAATCTGGTAACCATCCACCCGGCGGATGCCAATGAGACCCTCGAAGCCTGGAAGGTGGCACTCCGGCGGCGCCATGCTCCAACAGCCATTGCACTGACACGGCAGACCGTTCCTATATATGACCGCAGCCAATTCGGCGCTGCGGAAGGGCTGCAAAAAGGCGCCTATGTCATGGCTGACCTGGGTGAAGGCAAGCCCCGCCTGATTTTGATGGCAACCGGATCCGAGGTGGAATTGATCGTGAAGGCGGGAGAACAGTTGGCGCAGGAAGGCATCCCTGTGCGGTTAGTGTCCTTCCCCAGTTGGGAGTTATTCAAACAGCAGGATAAAGCCTACCAGGACAGTGTTTTATTGCCTGACGTCAAAGCACGCCTGGCAGTTGAAGCAGGCACCAGCATTGGCTGGGAGCGTTGGATTGGACCCGAGGGTGATATGATTGCCATGGATCGTTTTGGTGCATCAGCGCCGAACGCGGTGTTGTTTGAAAAGTTTGGTTTTACTGTTGAGAATGTTTTATTAAAGTGTCATGAGCTGCTCAGGCAATGAAAAGGAAGAAAATTAACCATCCTGGGTGTTATGCTTTACTTTGAGTGACACCGTAGATGAAAACCATTATAGATAAGTAGAAAGGAAAAATTTAATGCCAGACAAAAAAGATCTGCCACGTACTTCAGCCCCAGATAAAGGGGAAATTCAGGCCATCATTTTTGGCTCCCAGGTGATCACAGTTAAAGACAAGTGTTCCTGTGGCGGGAGTGTACATGTGACATCTGACCCTGAAACAGGCGGAAAAATTGCCACCTGCACGCGCTGCGGTGCCATACTCAAATGGGGGGGTAAGTAGTTATGGAAGAAGGTCGGGTTAAGGTCGTCAATGAGGTCGGGCTGCATGCCCGCCCTGCGGCAATTTTCGTCGTCAACGCAGCCAGATTTAAGTCAAAAATCCGCGTGCATAATGCCACCAAGGACAGCAAATGGGTGGATGCCAAGAGCATCCTGGGCATTCTCACCCTGGGTGTTGAGAAAGATCACGAGATCGAGATCACTGCTGAAGGTCCGGATGAAGCGGAAGCTGTCAGCCAGATCATCACCCTCATTAAAAATGATTTTAGAGATGCAGCCTGATCTATGCAAGGATTGAACCTGCGGCTGAATCAAGGGAGAAAAAATGATCAAATTAAAAGGCATCCCAGCCTCAGGTGGGGTTGCTGCTGGTCCTGCGTATTTCTTTAAACATCAGACCACTGGTTTGGCGCGGACCATCATTACGGATCCAACAGCTGAACTGAACCGCCTGGAGTTGGCCCGTTTCATGGCAAGAGAGCAGTTGTCAATTCTCAAGACGAAAACCAAAGCAGAAACAAGCAGTGAAGAAGCGGCAATTTTCGATGCACATGCCATGTTCCTGGATGACCCTTCCCTGCTTGACACTGTCAGGGAGACAATCGAGGGGCAGAATTTGAACGTGGAAGCTGCCTGGGTGGACGCGATCGAAGGCTATGCCCAGCAGCTTGAGGTGATGGAGGATGAATATCTCCGTGCGCGCGCAGCGGATATTCGCGATGTTGGTCAGCGTGTTTTACGCATCCTGACCGGGCAAAATGAAACCGATCTTTCGGGATTGGTCAAACCCGCGCTTGTGATTGCACAGGACCTGACACCCTCGGATACTGCCCGCCTGGATAAGGCGCTGGTGCTTGGCTTTGCCACTGCTGAAGGCGGACCCACCTCGCATACTGCCATCCTGGCGAAAGCCCTGGGTCTGCCGGCAGTGGTGGGCATTGGAGCAAAGTTGCTGGAGATCAACACCAATACGCCGCTGCTGATCAATGGCAGCCTGGGTGAACTGATCGCGGATGCGGATGAGGCGACGCGCAGGTATTATGAAAAAATTGGCAATGAAGCATCTCAATTGGCAGATTTGGAATTGAAGGTTGCCAAAGCGCATACTGTCACCACGGATGGACACCAGGTGGAGATCGTCGCCAATGTGGGCAGCCCGGAGGATGCCAAATCAGCGCTTAAGTTCGGCGCCGAGGGGATTGGATTACTGCGGACGGAATTCCTTTACCTGGAACGGAAGACCGCACCCACTGAAGAGGAGCAATTTGTGGCTTATAAATCCGTGCTGGATGTGATGGAGCAGCGCCCGGTGGTGGTACGCACCCTGGATGTGGGCGGTGACAAGCAACTGGATTACCTTGACCTTGGCAAGGAGACCAATCCCTTCCTGGGGTGGCGCGCCATCCGCCTGTGCCTGGATAAGCCTGATTTTTTCAAGATACAACTACGCGCATTATTACGTGCAAGCCCGGGGCATGACCTGCGCATCATGTTCCCCATGATCGCCACCCTGGAAGAAGTGCGCAAAAGCAAAGCTTTATTGGAAGAAGCACGGCAGGAAGTTGAAGCTGCAGGTCAGCCTGTGGCTGATCATATCCAGGTCGGGACCATGGTTGAGATCCCTTCGGTGACAGTGATGGCTGACCTTTTTGCCAGAGAAGTGGACTTCTTCAGCATCGGCACCAATGATCTCACCCAGTACACCATGGCAGCAGAGCGCACCAATGAAAAGATGGCGTACCTGGCTGATCCCTGCCATCCGGCGATCATTCGTCAAATCCAGCGCGTGATCGAAGAAGCTCATAAAGCCGGCATCTGGGTGGGCGTGTGTGGTGAGATGGCTGGAGATCCCGATGCAGCCCCCACCCTGTTGGGGCTGGGACTGGATGAATTCAGCATGGCAGCACCGGCGATCCCGCGCGTCAAGGCAATTTTACGGAAATGGTCGCTGCTGGAAGCACAGGCGCTGGCAGCGGACGTGCTCAACTTTGAGAATGGGACGGCTGTACGCGCATTTGTGAGATCTCATGCGAAGTAAGTCAAAAATCATTGCCAGCTATTGATAAAAGAGGCTGTCCGAAAAGGCAGCCTCTTAAAATTTGGATGGTGAAGCTGCTGCCACAATCGCAATAATTCAATCTTGTTTCTGCCTCTCATCCATTGATTAATGACAATAAATGGCTCGTCATACCTTGGTGAGGAAGAAGTCGCCATGATCGCAGCCTCAGAGCTGGCAAGTCTTTTGGAGACTGCATACCTGTTGCGATCTACAGAAAATGCACGGCGGTTACTTGATGCACTGAGCAGAGCCTTATGGGATGAAGGAAATCCCCAAAGCCTCGATGAACTTAAGGCTGAATTGAAAATATGAGCAGGAAATACCGCGCGGTGGTGTTTCAGCCAGAATTCATGGAAGGTTTACATTTTTAGGTTGAAACTGATCGCAAACTGGCTTTAAGAACCTTTGACTTGATCGATGCCATCCTACGAGATCCTTTTGCAGGGTTAGGGAAGCCTGAACCCTTGAAGTATCTTGCCCCTGACCCAGGAGCATCGGATAGTTTACCTTGTTCAAGATGACACTTGTTCAAGATGACAGGATCGATTTCTTGCAGGCAAGGTATCATTATTAATTCCGTTTTTACCCAGTGAATTGCTATTTATTGCTGAGTTATCTGCTCACAACCCTAGCATAGTAATTTATTGAGTATTTCAGGGAGATCACTGGATCTTATTGGGATTCCAACCAAGGGAATGAATTTTGTAGCTACCAGAAAGCCCTGCTTGGACAAATATTGCAGTGACGCTTTTTTCTCTTGATAAGATTTTGGCGAAGCGATCTCAGTCAATGACCTTACAAGGGATTCCTCAACACACCTGATTGTAGAATCAAAGCTTTCATCCCAGGAATAGCCCAATTCACGTAACTTTTGCGGTTCGAAACACTGTTGTATGCCATTCAGTTGTACTAAACTTTGGATTTGATCACGATGTGGCAATAAACAGCTGTGCAATAACTCATGAATCAAAGAGCTATGATCAGGGCTTACAGCCAACACATAAAGTGTATTCTCTTTTCTAACATAATCTGTGCTTTCTGGGGCTTGAAGCACATTAGGAATAAATACCATATTTCCAGGGTCGAAACTGTCATTAATAAATTCGCTGATGATTTGTTTGGCGTCAGTCAATTGCTTGTATATGGTTGCCCGCCTTCTTTTAATAATTGCAGCAATCGTTTTAAGGATTGCAGATGTGGCAGGAAAATCTCTTATATCCCGAAGCATTTCTTTCAAACCAAGAACCCAGTTAAGATAGTCACGATTGTTCCATAAAGCACTTGAATTCGATTCTCTTTCAAATTGACTGTAATGATCCAGATCAAAAGATGAATAATCTTCACTTACAAAAAGTGAAGCAGCCATGATCCCTGACCCTTTGGGCCAATAGGGATTGACCTGAACCTGGTTGGACCTTGCTCTGGCAAAATAATTCTTTATTCTTTCCTCACCTTTAAATTGATCTATGATTTCATTTGCAAGTTGAGGAATACAGGGATCCGTTTTGCTGTATAAATCATATCCTGACGCAATTAAACCAATGGCGGTTAAATCGACTTTCTCAGGCTGCTCCAGTTCGATCTTGATGTCCACTTGTTTATCCTTACTGTTTCTTTATTGGTTAGAGATTGGGCAAATGCTTATTTATCAACCGTCTTTATAGTTTTCTGACAGATTGTTAATTAATCCTGTTTATTCCGAATTATTAGCTTAATGATAATAGCGTTGCCATTATAGCTTTGATCATTCAGTTCCATGGATTGAATAGAGGATGACTCAACCTGATAAGATAGTTCATCGGGTTTTCTTAAGGAAGTCGCTGGGAAAAGTGTAATATGAAACAAGCTTTGACAGGTGCTTCTTGTTAGTTATATTCAATTCGGATTAGGCTCATCAGCCTTGTTGGACAATATGTTCACGGATGTAATTAAATAACTCCAATTCAATTTCAATGTCAGGCGCGTTCCAGGTTGCTTCCGTCAGTGAAAATGTGCCATCCCAAGAAAAAGATTCTGGACAGTCGAATCGATATCCATTTGCCGCGCGAAGTATAAAGTGATATGGCTCATTTAATCCAATCTTTTCTTTTAATTCAGTATTATGGGTTGCTTGAATGACACCTTCTTTGATAATTGAGTACGTTTCTTCTGGCATCGGTTCCCAATGAGTTTTCTTATCTTTGACGCTAATACAACTCACTGTATTACAGGTCTCTTTAGCCTCTTTGTGCGATGCAGCACATCCGATGTTGGCAATATATCTTGTACCACAAAAGTTATACGCTGCACTTCCAATTTCTGCGATGTGACTCCCATTTACCCAAAGGCTTTGAATAGGAGAGCTTTGGATTGTATGCGGGAAATAGGCATCCGGTTCGCCAAACCTCGCGTGCTATCCTATGTAATAAGTCCAAAAGGTTCTTGTGCGGCCTGACCTCTTATTCTCCTCCAGAAAAAACATCTGTCTGGTGTATCAAACACTTTTACATTTAAGGGGAGCACTTCTAGTTTAATATTGAACTTGGGATCGCCGGCACAATGTGAATCATATAGATATATTTCACCTATCCCACATTCGTTTGTGGCGTCACAAACAGCCAGAACATCGCTGGTAAGGCACTGTCTTCCATGTGATCTCCATAAATCTGAACCATGGTGGACTGCTTCTTTGTTACGATCGAAAATGCCACTTGCGCCTTCCATGTCTGCTATGACAATTAATAGTTTTTTCACTCTTCTGATCTCGCAAAATGTAAATAGTCCAACTTGATTGTACCCATGCTCATTTATTTCTATGAATAGATGGAATAGATGGAATACTATCAAGCCAAGAATCAAGCTACCCATTCAGCCAGGTTGGAAACCTGACCTACGTTGGACCGCAGATCACACAACAATATTGACCAGTTTGCCGGGCACGATGATCACTTTGCGTACAGATTTTCCGTCGATGAATGGCTGCACACCCGGGCTGGCGAGGGCAAGCACTTTGGCGTCCTCATCAGCAATGGTGGGCGGCACGCTCAGACGGTCGCGCAGCTTGCCGTTGACCTGCACGATGAGTATGATCTCTTCCTCTTTTGCAGCTTCAGCATCCAGTTCAGGCCAGGGCTGCTGATGAATGGAGTAGGGCTTACCCAGGCGTTCCCACAGCTCCTCACTGATGTGCGGACAGACCGGCGCCAGCATGCGCAGGTAGATATCAGCGCATTCCTGCCACTCAGCCGAGCCAAATGCACCGGCAGCCTTAGCTTTACCCATTTCGTTGAGCAATTCCATCAGGCTGGAGATGATGGTGTTGAACTCAAAGTTCTCAAAGTCATAGGTGATGGTTTTGAGCGTCTGATGGGTCTTGCGACGCAGGTTGCGCAGTGTCTCCGCGTCGGCTTGACCAGGCTCCTCTTCCAGCAGCATGGACCAGACGCGCCGCAGCCAGCGGGCACTGCCTTCAATCCCGCTGGAATTCCAAGGGGCGCCGATCTCCCAGCGCGCGAAGAAGGTCAGGTAGGCACGCACGGTGTCAGCGCCGTATTTTTGAACGAAACTATCCGGAGCGATGACGTTCCCGCGGCTTTTGGACATCTTCTCACCGTCTTCACCCAGCACCATGCCCTGGTTGCGCAGTTGCAGCATGGGTTCATGCCCTTCAGTGATGTCGCAATCTCTCAGGGCTTTATGGAAGAAGCGCACATAGATCAAATGCATGGTGGCGTGTTCGCTTCCGCCGGTATAGGTATCCACCGGCATCCAGTAGTCGTACTGCTCTGGGTCAAAGGGATAGGTCTCGTAGTCCGGGCTGAGGTAACGCAGGAAGTACCAACTGGAGCACATGAAGGTGTCCATCGTGTCTGTCTCGCGCTTGGCAGATCCGCCGCAGATCGGGCAGGTGGTAAAGCGCCAAGTGGGATGCAGCTTGAGCGGGCTTTCCCCGGTTGGCAGCCATTCCACGTCATCCGGCAGGAGTACGGGCAGTTGGTCTTCAGGGACGGGCACTGTGCCGCAATGTGGGCAGTAGATGATCGGGATGGGGGCACCCCAATAGCGCTGACGCGAGATCAGCCAGTCATGCAGGCGGTGATTGATGGCACCCTTGCCCACGCCTTTCTCTTCAATAAAGGCAATGGCCTTCGCCATGGTCTCATCAGCCGGTGTGCCGGTCAGCGCGCCTGAATTGACCATTTTGCCAGTGGCTTCCACTGCCGCGTCCATCGCGTCAGGATTGATGGGGTCGGTGCCGTCGGGCTGAATGACGACGCGGATGGGCAGGTTGTACTGACGCGCAAATTCAAAATCGCGTTGGTCGTGGGCTGGCACTGCCATGATGGCGCCGGTGCCATAAGTCATCAGGACGTAATCCGCCGTCCAGATGGGGATGTACTCCCCGTTGACCGGGTTGATGGCATAGGCGCCGGTGAACACACCCGACTTTTGGCGGTCGGTGGCTTCGCGCTGAATATCCGATTGACGTTTGGCCTGTTCCTGGTAGGCATGCACCGCTTCAGCCTGGGCAGGCGTGGTGAGCACCTCGATCAGCGGGTGTTCTGGTGCCAGCACCATGAAGGTCACCCCCCAGAGCGTGTCAGGCCGGGTGGTGAAGACTTCGATGGCTTCACCGCTTTCCGTCTGAAAGGTCACGGAGGCACCCTTGGAACGCCCAATCCAGTTGGTTTGCAGAGTTTTGATCGTTTCAGGCCAATCCATTTGAGAGAAATCAAGCAGTTCCTCAGCGTAATTGGTGATGCGGAAGAACCACTGCTTCAGGTTCTTCTTGACGATGGGCGTGCCACAGCGCTCGCAATGGCGGTCCTCGCCCTGCACCTGTTCACGCGCCAGAGTAGTGTTGCAGTTTGGGCAGAAATCCACGGGGGCTTCTTTTTGGTAAGCCAGGTCGTGCTTGTAGAACTGCTCGAAGAACCACTGCGTCCAGCGGTAATACTTGGGGTCTGCGCTGATGATCTCACTGCGCCAGTCAAACATGGCTCCCATGGATTTAAGCTGTTTGCGCATGTTCTCGATATTGGCGTAGGTCCAGGTCTTGGGATGGATGCCGTGCTTGATGGCAGCGTTCTCTGCCGGCAGCCCAAAGGCATCAAAACCGATCGGGAAGAACACGTTGTACCCCTGCATGCGTTTGAAGCGGGCACGCACATCGGAGGGGGTCATGGCGTACCAGTGACCGATGTGAAGATCGCCTGAAGTGTAGGGCAGCATGGTGAGCGCATAGAATTTGGGCTTGTCCGGGTCTCTCTCGGCGTGATAGAGACCGTCGGCTTCCCAGCGAGCCTGCCACTTGGGCTCGATCTCAGCTGGCTTGTAATGTGGAATACTGGTCAGGTCGTTCATTTCATCATCTCCATAACAGGCATTTAAACAAAACATCCCTGGAAAACTCAGGGACGAAGGGGAACTCCGCGGTACCACCCTGCTTCCCGGGGCTCTGCCCGGGCTGCTTGGGACTGCTTTAACGGGCATATCCGTCAGCGCTTACTTTTGTTCACCGCTGCCACCTCTCCATCTGGAGAAAACAGGCGAGTTGGGTCTGATGCGCTCCGTTGCGCCTGCCGGGATCCCACATCTTCTCCCGACTCTCTGGCGGATGGCTTAATACTCCTGCCATGGTGTTTCGTATACTGATTCTAACATAAAAATTTAAAAAAACCTAAGGGCTTCAATAATCATCAGGTTGATGCTGGCAGGTCTCGATCATGTTCAAATCACGAATATTCTTGTTGCGGTAGGTCAAATCAGGACGGGTGATGAAGCCAAGCTTCTCCCAGAAGGTATTGCCTGATTCATTGCCAGTGTATACCACAAGCGCGACTTTATGGATACCTTCAACTTCCAGAGCTTGCATAGCAGCATCCACCAGGGCTCTGCCAATACCCTGCCGTTGATGTGAGGGGTTGACTGCTAAATGATAGATGAATCCCCGCCGCCCGTCGTGCCCGCTCAGGATTACCCCTACAATCCTGCGGTCAATTTCTGCGACAAAGCAGGTGCGCGGATTGCGTTCCAGATATTTTGTAATACCCTGTTGGGAATCGTCTAGGTTGTTCAAGCCCATACCAGGTGTGTTGAGCCACAGTTGGTAGACAGCATCATAATCAGAGAGGGTCATCAGGCGAATGTTCATCACAGTCCTTATGGAGAATAAAATCTAATTTACATGGAAAGCACTGGCAATATCAGTGGCGATCTTATCCAGAATTGCCCTATCGGGGAAGGTGCGGTTGTTTGGTCCAAATGTCAACCCAAAGCCGTCATCCTTAAAACGCGGAATGATATGCAGGTGAAAATGAAATACAGATTGGAAGGCAGCCTTCCCATCACATACGAAAAAGTTCACACCTTCACACCTGACACCGGATTTTTTCACGGCAGTAGTGATCCGCATGGCAACCTTGAAGAGATAAGCACCGGTTTTCTCATCCAGATCAGCCAGACCAGTGGCATGCACTTTCGGGATCACCAGCACATGCCCCAGGTTGACCTGGCTGATATCCATAAAAGCCATTACCTTCTCATCAGAATATATAATGCTGGCGGGCTGTGTGCCTTTGACGATTTTGCAGAAAATGCAATCATCCATGAGTCTTCCTCCATAATACTGGCAATAGGCTAAGTATACCGTTATTATTAATGCAAAAGGCAGAATTTTTAGACCTAGCTGGTAGATGTGATTATCTACTCTTCCACGCATTTTTCGGACACATTAAATTTCGATCCAATTTTCCAAAGGGGACTGCGTGTGACTTGTGCTTATTAAGGCACAAACACCCTTGCGGGTGCTTGTTTTGTGGACCCAGGGGGACGCTGTGCGGTCACCCCCGTGGCGATGCGCTTTAAAGCACAAACACCCTCACGGGTGCTTGTTTGTGGACCCAGGGGGATTCGAACCCCCGGCCTTCTCAATGCCATTGAGACGCGCT
>CAZINW010000019.1:0-19489 GCA_964540765.1 uncultured Anaerolineaceae bacterium
GCGTCACCGCAGTCGAGGCGGGTCCGCCCAGGCACTGGATCATGCCAATTCTGGCATTTGGAACCTGCGAAGCGCCCGTGCCCCTGCATGAGATTTTCGTAGGGCGTGTTGGGTTTCGGGCATGCCTGAATTGACTTTATCTTATGTTTTATAAAAGCGATCAAATGTTATCGCCCTCCACCCAACCTACCTAAAAACTCAGGCAACCGTTTGCTCAAACCAAAGCACAGGTACGGCGCCCCAGAAATGAACTGGGATTAAAATGCCATGCCGCTACAAATCATCTCGACTTTCTGACTGTTGGATTATTTGACTGGCGACTAATTATTTAAAACTGCCCCTATGCTACGGGAGGTAAAGATATTCCTCCAAATCTGCCACTTGGTAGTTCTTGCCCCTGGCAATCACCACAAAGCCTTCCGACTCAAGCAGGGCTTTGTGGGCTTCCTGTCCGCCCGGATATTTGTCATTGAGAAAGCCATCTGCTTTGAGCGTACGCCACCAGGGAATGCGGGTTAAGGCAGAATTCTCCCCACTGGCTTTGACCTCTTCGACTGCATTGGCAATGGTCATGATAAAGATGCCACTGGTGAGGGAGCAGCAGCCCTGAACGCCATGCTTCCTGGCGATTGCCAGGCATATCTCGCGCAGTGTGATCAAATGCCCCTGAGGGACAGCAGCCATAAAGGGAAGCACTTCAGAAGGATTGACAATAACCACCTCATCCCCCGCGTTGGCACCCATCTTGTGAACGGCATTGTAACAGGGAAAACCTTCTTGCAAGATCAATACTTTGGGATAACCTGGTTTATCCTGCATCTTTTGCAGCCATGTTTTTTTCATCCAAATAACCTCCTTATCTGTTTTACCAGGCTTTATACGCCCGTACTCTGCTCCTACAAACGATGCATACAAGGCATCAGGAGCGGGTTCAAAGCCAGCCACAGATGCAGCTTGTATTCATTAACGCCGCCTGGTCTGTTCTGACGTCATGAACCCTATAGTGGCTGTTCCGAAATTGGTAAAAGGGAAAGCCAGGACACAAAGCGACCCTCAATTAGGCAAACCATGCGGTTCAAGCATTATCTATTTAAACTCACTTTTGATTATAGTATACTCATTAATGGTCGCATTTTCGATGTGACCAAGGAGAAAAATATGGGTCAGACAATCATTATTATCGTGGCAGTGCTTCTAGCGCTCTCGTTGTTATCTGGGATCCGTTTTATTCCCAATAACCGTATTGGTATCGTAGAAAAACGTTTTGGCAGACGTTCGGTGAAGGGAGGATTTATGGCCCTGCACGGCGAAGCAGGTTATCAACCGGATGTGTTGCGCGGAGGTCTTCATTTTTTGATGCCTGTCCAGTTCAGGGTTCATATCATGCCACTTGTGACGATCACCCAGGGGAAGATCGGTTATGTATTTGCCCGTGATGGAGAACCCCTGAGCGCCATGCAGGTGCTGGCATCCAATGTTACCGCCAATGATTTTCAGGATGTCACTCATTTCCTGACGAATGGCGGTCAACGCGGTCCTCAGCGCCAGCTACTGCGCGAAGGAACGTATGCAATCAACCTGGTACAGTTTGTCGTTATCACTGAAGAACGAGTTTACAGCATGCCCCTCAGCAAGGATGATGATATGATCATCCAAAGTATGGCATCTGTAATAAGCACCCGCAAGGGATTTTCGCCAGTTGTGATCAAAGATTCGGATGATTCGATCGGGATTGTAACCGTGCACGATGGTCCATCTCTGCCTTCGGGTGAGATCATTGCTCCCGTTGTGGGCGGTGATTACGATGATCCGAATACCTATCATAACAACTTCCAGATGCCGGATCGCTTCATTAACGCCAATGGTTTACGTGGTCGCCAATTGCAGGTGTTGGTGGAAGGTACCTACTATCTTAACCGCCTGTTTGCCACTGTGGAAATGATTGCCAAGACGGTGATCGAAGTTGGTTTTGTCGGTGTGGTTGTTTCATATACTGGCGGTGTTAGCGAAGACCTGTCCGGAACAGAATACCGTCACGGCGAACTGGTAAGCAAAGGTAGCCGCGGTGTGTGGAACGTACCGCTCCTGCCGGGTAAATATGCCTTTAACACTTATGCCGGTAAGGTTGTGCCAGTGCCAACCACGAACATTATTCTTAAATGGATCAGATCCGAGGTCGGCTCGCATCATTTAGACGAGAACCTCTCAGAGGTTTCATTGATCACTAAAGATGCCTTCGAACCATCACTGCCGCTCTCTGTGGTGATCCATATTGATTACCAAAAAGCACCATTGGTGGTACAGCGCTTTGGGGATGTAAAAAAGCTGGTTGAGCAGACGCTTGACCCCATGGTCTCGGCTTACTTCAAAAATGTTGGTCAAACCCGAACCTTGATCCAATTGATCCAGGAGCGCAATGATATCCAGCGCATCTCAAGCCAGGAGATGAAGGACAAGTTTACCCACTACAACCTGGAACTGGAAGAAGTGCTGATCGGTACACCTACGACAACTGGTGACGATAAAAATATTGAGATCATTCTGAACCAACTGCGTTCAAGACAAATCGCTGTTGAGCAAATTGAGACTTACCAACGTCAGCAGACTGCTGCAATGAAGGAACGTGAGCTGCGTGAGGCGCAGGCACGTACTGAACAGCAGCGCAACATTACTGAGTCCGAGTTAAGCATCACAGTTCTTTCCAACCAGGGTAAGGCGGATTACATGCGCGCCTTGCAACAGGCAGCCCAGATCCGCGCCCTGGCTGAAGCTGAAGCTGAAAAGATCGCCCGCACAGGTATTGCCCAGGCTATTGCCACCGAAGAACAGGTGGCGGCTTATGGCGGTCCGCAGTATCAGGTGACTCAGCAGGTGATGAACCGCTTTTCCGAAGCAGTCCAGCAATCTCGCGTGGATGTGGTGCCACGGGTGGTGGTCGGCAGCGGCGGCGCCGAAGGGGGTGTCTCCACCAGCAGCGTCATGGAGGGCTTGCTCACTCTGCTGCTCTCTGATAAGCTCAACGTAGAGGTGGCAGGGGGACCCAGCAGGAGGGAACGGGGTGAGGATGCCGAAAAACTACGATCTGAAATTCGCCAGAGTCTGAGTGAGAAGAAAGAAGTTCCTCCCACTGAAGCAAAAGGCTAAATCGATAGCATAATTTAATGATGAAGCGCTTCCACTGTGGGAGCGCTTCTTTTTTAAGCTGATTCCAAAGAGAAGGATCGCAATGGGATTTCCTTGATAGAATTATCCAGTGCACACTCCCAGACTTGACATTTGCAGCCTCTACGACCAATTTAACGCACCCACCACCACGCTGGACTGCGGTCAATTATGCGCGCCTCACAACCCCAACGGCAAGCCTTTTTGCTGTGACACCTGTTACGCAGTGCCGGTGGCTTACCTGCAGGAATGGGATTACCTGCAGAAGCACACCGACCTCTGGCATGTATGGCGCGGGGATGAGTGCACCGAGGAGCAGGTTGACCCATCCGACATAGAGACAGATACACCTGAGCATATGTGCCTGCTGGCTTGCCAGGGACCTGCCCACTGCCAGCGCCATTACCGCAGTATAAGTTGTAGGCAGTTCCCATTTTTTCCCTACATTACCGCGGATGATCGCTTCATCGGCATGGCTTACAACTGGGATTTTGAACCCTTCTGCTGGGTGATCAGTAACCTGGGTGCAGTCACGCCAGTGTTCAGGCGCGAATTCATGGAGACTTATGACAATTTGTTAAGTGACTGGCCGGACGATTATGACAGTTACTACTACTTGTCTGAGGATATGCGTTCCCATTTTTCGAAGATCAGGCGGAGGATCCCCATTTTGCACCGCAACGGCGGGTATTACCTGCTCAGCCCCAAAGATGACCGCCTGGAGCGGGTCGAGCCAGACCAGTTTAGACAGTTTGGACCCTTTAGGCGCAATTAAAAATAAAACCCCCGCCAATTCTGGCAGGGGCAATAGAGATCAACCCATTTTTAGCGGCGGTCCCTTGGTCCGCGATTACCTGAACCACGATTACCGGTACCGCGGTTGTCGCCGCGGTTTGAGCCGTAGTTCGGGCGATTGCCATAAGAAGGCCGCTCTTCGCGCGGTTTGGCAACATTCACCGTCAAAGGTCGTCCGTCCACTTCTTTGCCATTCAGCAGAGCGATGGCTTTTTCAGCCTCAACCTGGCTGCTCATTGAAACGAAGGCAAACCCTTTGGGTCTCCCGCTGAAGCGGTCTTTGATTACGTCAACCGTGACAACTGTCCCGGCTTCGCTGAACATGGTCCTGAGGGCATCCTCAGTTGTGTCAAATGACATATTTCCAACATACAATTTTATTTCCAAGTTATTCCTCAACTTTTACTGGTGCAGACCCGGTCAAACAAATGACCACCATCGTTACAATACGGATGGTGGCTGGTTAAACACGCAAATCTGATTATAAGATAAATGAAGTATATCATGGAAAGGGCTGTAATGCTATGGCACTTTTTTGAGTGTCACTTTTTTGACATCAATAAAATGAAGCCTGTTATTTCACTCATAAAAAAGCCAGAAGACGGGCAAAGCCAATCACCATGGGCATGAGTTGGATTGATCCATCACCCCAAGAAAAACAATCATTTCAAATACCAGGCACGGTCTTTAAGGAGCAAAATGAGGGGAATAAGGTTGATGACCACAACCACGAGATCGATCCAGCCAAAATCATCGAAAATGGTTATGACTGCAGCGGCAACGAAAAACACCAAACTCAGGGTGTAGGCTGACTTCTTCGGCTTATCCAGGCGGATGAACATGAGCGCCAAGAAAACGGCAGTCAAAAGGGATATGATTGCCATACCCCACCTGATCAGAGGTTGGTCCGGCAACGCCGGGTGAAGACCCAGCGCAATGATGAAACCAAATGCGAGCCAGATGATGGCATTCAACAGAACAAAGAACAAGGTCAGCTTGACTGTAAATGGACGAGAGTTCATTTAAATTCCTTTCCTGCACGATAAGGAAGATGGGCAATCCTGATCATCTTACTCTATGCGGTCAGTATGTGCCATACCTGACGATAAACAAGTGCTCAGACCTCAGTGTCACTGCATTCAAAAGAGGCATACTCTCCAGGCATCTCCAAACTAAAATGCTGGCAGAGAGCTTTGACATCACGATAATCATTTTCATCGAGGGGATAACCGCTATGAAATTTCAACATCCACTCCGGCGTGATGCATTTGACGGGATAACCATTCACACAACCCTCGCCTGCCAGGGAATCTGGCGGATATGCAATGCCAAAGACAAGGTTTCCATTGGCGTCGAAGGTAAAGGTATGAATATCAATCAGGTGTCCATGGTCATCTCCCAAAACGAAATTACATTCCCATGTATTGTCGCGCTGGACATCCTTATAGCCACGGGCTTCAAGCAAAGCACGGATATTTGGCACATCCTTGTGCTGCAGGGCAATGTCCAGGTCAGAATGGGGTCGGGTCTGCCTGCCCAGTAAGGCATCAACGCCCCAGCCACCATCGACACAAACATCAATCTGGTGCTGTTCCATGAGTTGAATGAACTCAACCACATCCTTTGCACTCATGTCAGGGTCATTTGTGTGCATTTTGCATTCCGACCTTAATGATTTCCATGAATCTATTGTAACCCTGCTGTCTGTCCATTTCATTCATAAAATAGATCCTTAACTTTGCCTGGAGAGATACCCTGCTAATGTTTGGTTTTCTGGAATTGTGTCTGGTAAAGGCTGGCATACAGCCCGCCTTTCGCCAGCAGGGTGGCATGGTTGCCGCTCTCAACGATCTTGCCGCGGTCCATTACCAGGATCAGATCAGCCGCTAGGATGGTGCTCAGGCGGTGGGCAATGACAATGCTGGTGCGTTCAGCCATCACCCTCCCGAGGGCAGCCTGGATGAGGGCTTCAGATTCACTATCCAGGCTGCTGGTAGCTTCATCCAGGATCAAAATACGAGGATTTTTGAGGATTACGCGCGCCAGCGCAATGCGCTGCTTCTCGCCGCCACTCATGCGATAACCGCGCTCACCGACGATGGTATCATAGCCATCCGTCAATGCATGGATGAAATCGTGGATGTTGGCAATCTGGCAGGCAGCCTCCAACTCCTCCTGGGTGGCATCCAAGCGCGCATATTGCAGGTTGGTGCGAATGGTGTCGTGGAACAGGTAGGTTTCCTGCGTGACCATGCCTATTTGTGCAGAGAGGGATTCAAGCGTCACATCCCGCAGATCATGTCCATCAATACGGATACTCCCATCGGTCGGATCATACAGGCGCGGAATGAGATAGGTGATGGTGGTTTTGCCAGCACCGCTGGGCCCCACCAATGCTACCAGCTGCCCTGGCGCTGCTCTGAAACTGATCCCATCCAGGGCAGTGGCGCGCGCCTGGCTTTTGGGAGCAATCTCCTCTTCTTCTGCAGTAGGTGCTCCACCGGAGAGGACTGTCGACACGTTATCCATGCTGCCGTAGCGATGCACATCGCTGAGCAGGTTGTCAACATCTGTTTCATATTTAAATGAGACTTTGTCAAAGATGATCCCGCCCTGTACATTCTCAAGCGCCAGTGCATCCGGCTTTTCAGGGATATCGACTGGCAAGTCGATCACTTCAAAGACGCGCTCAAAGCTGACCATTGAGGTGGCAAACTCAACGGGGGCATTTGAAAGCCCCGAGAGCGCACCATACAGGCTGCCAAGATATGCACCAAAGGCGACGATCGTGCCGATGGTGAAGGCGCCCTGGATGACAAAATAACCACCCAACCCATAGACCAGGGCAGACCCCACCGCGCTGATCAGACCGATGATCGCCATAAAAATTGAACCGGTGAACGCCCGGCGCACGCCTAGGTCGCGCACCTGCGCAGCGCGCTGACTGAAGATGTCAACCTCCAACTGTTGGCGACCGAACAACTTTACCAGGAGCGCTCCGCCGATGTTGAGTGTCTCGTTCATCATGGCATTCATCTGGGCATTGGCTTCCATCTGCTTGCGGGAGATATCGCGCAGGCGCGTGCCCAGCAGGCGTGCTGCCAGCAAGAACAACGGCATGATTGCCACACTGATCAGGGTCAAGCGCCATTCGAGCGTAAACATGACTGAAAGAACGGCCACGGCTTGAATGGTATTGGTGATGATGCCAACCAGCGTGCTGCTGATGGCATTTTGTGCGCCCACCACATCATTATTCAGCCGGCTCATCAACTCTCCGACCTTGGTGTTGGTGAAGAAACGCAGTGACATGCGCTGCAAGCGGGTGTAGAGTGCCTGTCGCAAATCAAAAATGACGCCCTCGCCGATGCGTGCATTGATCCGCCGTTGGAAGACTTGAATGGTACCGGTCAGAGCGGGGATCAACAACAGCGCGACCCCAAGTAAAATCAGCCTCTTGGTGTCGCCGGCGGGGATGGTTTTGTCGATCAGATCTCGCAGGATGAATGGGGTCAGCAGTGACAGCCCTGTGCTCGCCAGGATCAGCAGCAGCATTGCAATGATTAGCCAGCGGTAGGGTTTGGCATATTCAAGCACGCGTTTGAGCAATGGCCAGGTTATCTTTGGTTTTTCGTCAGGAGAATTGATCATTCCCCGCATGCCACCATAAAGTCGCATCAGTTATCCTTCTCTCTTCAAGCATATTGGTATGTTCATTATCCCATGCTTTGATGGATTTTACAGAGTGGGTGAGTAGCTTTTCGGGAAATGCATCCTGCAAAAGCATGGAACCTTCCGCTGCTTACACGTGGGATAGAAGTGGTCAAGGACAGATGAGAACCTTGTATCATTAATATGATAATTGGTGGATTTAGTCTTATTACATACAGGTTTAACGAATGGTTCGCACTGCATCCAGGACTGCTTGTGGGTGCTTGTCGGCGACACGCAGCAACACCATTGCCGGCCCTTCAGGGATGCGTCTGCCCTGCTCCCAATTGCGTAAGGTGCGCACGCTAATCCCCAACATGGCAGCAAATTGTTCCTGGGTTAGGTTGTATTTTTCCCGGATTTGTTTGATGTCCAACGGGTCATAGGGGAAAATACATGCAGCGTCTTTTTCACCGCACAGTATCTGCCCCCCTTCTTTTACACTGGCAACCAGTTCATCAAAAAGTTCGTCTTTCATAGGTACTCCTCTTCGACAATTCTTCGTAAAGCTTTCAATTGCTCGGATGTCAGATCATCTTGTTCATTCTTCGCAACCACATAACGAAATTATGCGCCAATGGCGTACTTTGTTAAGGTAAATTGCACACCAAACCATTCCTTATGCTAAATGTTCCTGTCATACAAAAACAATTTTATTGGGTGTGCTTGGTCAACATTCAGTTATAAGGAAAGCCATCGACCAAAAATCGAAAAAGCAGTTAAAATCAATGCTAAACTGAACAACCTTCAACCAGTTTCAATTGCAGTGTAAAGGAGACACCTAAATGAAGCAAGTTGGCACATCCAACATCCCCTGGGAAGAACGTCCTCCCCATAGCCATGATGTCGTCTGGCGCTACAGCCACAACCCCATCATTCCACGCGACTTGATCCCTTCCTCAAACAGCATCTTTAACAGTGCGGTTGTTCCTTTCAAGGATGCCTTTGCCGGTGTCTTTCGCTGCGATAATAAAAAGCGCGAAATGAACCTGCATGTCGGATTCAGCCGGAATGGGATCGATTGGCAGATCGAGAATGAGCCAATCACGTGGCAGTGTGATGACGCGGAACTGGCCCGCTTTGAATATCGCTATGACCCGCGCGTGCTCTGGCTGGAGGACCGTTACTACATTACCTGGTGCAATGGTTACCATGGCCCCACCATTGGGATTGGCTACACACAGAATTTTAAGGCCTTTCACTTTTTAGAAAACGCACTGCTGCCCTTCAATCGCAACGGTGTGCTTTTCCCACGCAAGATCAAGGAGCGTTATGTCATGCTTAACCGCCCCAGCGACAACGGTCACACCCCCTTTGGCGATATCTTCCTCAGCCAATCCTTTGACATGATCCACTGGGGTGAGCACCGCCACGTGATGGGCGTAAAGGACGGCTGGCAGAGCACCAAGATCGGCGCCGGTCCCATCCCGATTGAGACGGAAGAAGGCTGGCTGCTCTTTTATCACGGCGTGCTCACTTCCTGCAATGGATTTGTCTACAGCTTTGGTGCTGCCCTACTGGATCTCGAGCAGCCTTGGAAGGTCATCCGGCGTGCCGGACCCTACCTGCTTTCACCGCAAACACTGTATGAATGCGTCGGGGATGTGCCCAACGTGGTCTTTCCCTGTGCAACTCTCTATGACCAGCCCAGTGGTCGCATTGTCATCTATTACGGCGGTGCGGATACGGTCACGGCTTTGGCCTTCGCAAAAATGGATGAAGTTCTGGCTTTCATCCGATCAAATTCCTGAGATATACCGGTCAGATTGGTTTGTGAGTTGATCAGACATCAAGCGTACCTGGTCATTAAAAGCAGGATGGGTTTCCTTGAAAAATCAAGGAAACCCGTTCTGCCAATTATGCACAATCCGAAGAAAAATTATCCGTTCTTATTATAAAGCCAGCAAGACGCAGAATGACCAGGTTCGACCTCGAGAATGGGTGGCGTCTGCTTGCATAGATCAAAAACATGGGGACATCGGTCTGCATAGACACAACCGGTTGTGGATGCCCTGTCTGTCAGGCACTGTTCCACCGTTGTGGCTTCCCGATCCCATTCCTTGTCCAGGCGGGGTACGGAGGCGATCAACATTTGTGTGTATGGATGCAGCGGGTGATTAAAGACATTATCAATGGTACCGACCTCTGCCGTGCAACCACGATACAGAATGATGGCTCTTTCGCTGATATAGTTTGCCAGGGACAGGTCGTGGGTGATGAACAGGATGGATAGCCCACTGGCTTTGAGTTCTGCCAACAGGTTGAGCACGTCGATGCGCGTGGATGCATCCAGCATGCTGATGATCTCATCCGCGACGAGGAATTTGATATCAAGCAACAAGGCGCGTGCGATCAGAAAGCGCTGAAGCTGCCCACCGCTGAGTTGATGCGGGTATTTATCAATCACATGCTCCGGGTTCAACCCCACTGACTTAAGGGTTTGAGCGGTTTTCTCCTGCCATTCCTGATCTGAGATATGAGGATAAAACTCTTCGTGGATAATTTTGAATACGCGATCGGCTTTGAAAATCGGGTTGAAGCAACTGAAAGGATCCTGAAAAACGCCCTGAACCTTGCGGTAGTATTCCTTGTCCTGGTACTCCTGAATATCTTTACCATCCAGGTTGATCTGCCCGTTTGTAGTGGAGATAAGGCGCAGGATCATCTTGCCGATGGTACTCTTGCCGCTGCCACTTTCGCCAATCAGAGAGAGCACTTCTCCATCTTCAATGGTGAAACTGATATCATTTACTGCGCGCAGTTCCTTGCCCCCGAAGGTGCCGGTTTTATAAATTTTTGAGATGTGCTCCAGTTTAAGCATTTTCTGTAATCTCCCTCCAACATGCCACAAAATGATCTTTTTCAATTTCCTGGAAGGGTGGAACTTCGATGCATTTTTCGTATGTCACCGGGCAGCGGTCACGGAAGCGGCAGCCCTCCGGTGGTTTGAGCAGTAAGGGCGGTTTTCCGGGGATTCCCGATAACTTCATATCGCTATACTTTACGCCCACTTTCGGCAGCGAGGAAATCAGCATTTTTGTATAAGGATGCCGTGGGGATTGAATAATCGTCCGGGTGGAGGCTTTTTCAGCCAGTTGTCCGGCGTACATGATCAGGATGCTATCCGCTATCTGGTAGAGGATTGAGACGTCATGGGTGATCACGATCATGTTTTTCATGAATTGACGGTCACGAAAATCCACCAGCATCTCAGCCACCGCCTTTTGTGTGGAAACATCCAGGGCAGAGGTGATCTCATCTGCGAGCAGCAGGGATGGATCTAAAATGGTGGACAGCACCATCACCAGGCGCTGCTTCATGCCCCCGGAAAGTTCGATGGGGTACATTTTCAAAACGTCCTGGGGTAGCTTGACCAGATCCAACCTGCATTTCAATTCTGTCAGTTTCTCGTCGTAATTTACATCACGTGACTCGAGCATTTCCTGGATCATTTTGCCGATCTTGCGAATGGGGTTGAGGGCATTCATGGCGTACTGGGGAATGATGGAGATTTTCTTGAAGCGAAATTCATCCATCGCCTCCATATCCAAAATAGGGAGGATCTCACCATCCAACAAAACCTGACCCGAAATATGCTTCATGGGAGGGGTCAGCATGATCAGACTGTGAGCCAGGGTGGTCTTGCCACAACCGGACTCGCCAGCCAGACCCATGATCTCTCCATCAGCAATGGAAAAACTGGCTTGTTCCAAGGCACGCACGTCCCCCTTTAGAGTCTGATAATAAACAGAAAGGTTTTCTACTTGTAGGCTCATGATTACATTTCTCTCAGTTTGGGGTTGAAGACTTCGTCAAGACCGACATTCATGGTGTACAGAGCACCCACAATAATGGTGATGCCCAAGCCCGGGGGAACGAACCACCACCACATATCCAACTGCAAGGCGCCCCAATTGACGGCATACTGCATCATCAAACCCAACGAGATGGTATTGGTCGGTCCCAATCCAATAAAATCCAGGGTGGCTGCATTCAGGATCGCCCCACCAAACTGCAGGATGAAAGTCATCACTAGATAAGACATCATGTTCGGAGCGATCTCAGAAAAGATGATCTTGTTTTGTTTTATGCTGCTCATTTTTGCCAGGTCCACAAAGTCCCGCGTGCGGAGTGAAAAAGTCTGGGCACGGATAGCCCGGGCCGCCCAAGGCCAGGCTGTCATTCCAATTAATATGCTCTGGGTAAAGATCGAGCGTACCTCAAGATAGGCTGAGATGATCAGCAGCACGGCAAAGGTGGGGATGACCAGGATAACATTCGTTAAAATATTCAAGATCTCATCCACCCAGCCGCCGTAGTAACCGGCTGTAAACCCGATCAGAATCCCGATAATGGTACCGATTCCACCGCCAATCAAGCCCACCAAGAAGGTGGCTCGCAACCCATGCACAAACTGAGCGAAGACATCCTGACCAAACATGGTCGTCCCGAATAAATATTCGGAGGAGGGTGGTACTGGACCCATTGGATTGACGTAGTCAAAAGGATCATTGTGCACAAACAATGGACCAAGGATGGTCAGTAATAAAAAGAAGATAATGATTGCAAGACCAATCAATAATTTTGGATTCCTCAGTGCAAAAAAGAGAAATTCATTTTTCTTTTTGGTGTTGGTCATGCTGTTTCACCCATCATGCCTTTCCGTGTTCTTGGGTCCACCATGATATAGACGATATCAATGACGAAATTTGCAATCAGAACACCAATAATAATGAAGAGGAAACAACCCTGGATCAGGAAATAGTCCTGATTTTGAATGGCTGCCAGGATCAGGTAGCCGATGCCTGGATAGGAAAAAACCACCTCAGTAGACAGGGCACCAGCCAAAATCGCACCCAACTGTAACGCCAGACCACTGAGTTGCGGTAACACGGCATTGTTGAAAGCGTACTTGCGCACCAGTTTGCGGGGGATCCCCAGCGCTTCAAGATAATGGGAGTAGTCTGCATCCAGTTCATAAATGATCATGTTGCGCATGCCGATAGCCCAACCCCCGAACATCACCAAAAAGAGCGAGGCAAAAGGCAGGAACCAGTGACTAAAGAGGCTGCCAATGAATGCCCATGAGAGATGCGGACGCATGGTAAAGCTATAAGCACCGGCAATGGGAAAAATATCCAGCACAATCCCCAAGAACCATGCCAGCAGAATACCCAGCCACATGTAGGGGGTCGCAGTAAGAATGTACCCGATCGGAGAGACCGTGTTATCCAACCACTTGGAACGCGCCGCGATCGCGCCAAACTTATTGCCAGCCCACCAGCTCAGTAAAATGGCCGGCAGCAAAAGGGCAATATCGTAAGGCACCGCACGCATGATCACGGACATCACTGGTTGTGGGAACAGGTAAACACTAATGCCCAAATTACCGTGAAAAAGCTCTTTCCAGAAATTGAGATACTGTTGAAAGAGGGGAACATCCAGTCCAAAGATCCTGGAGTAGTACTCATACATCGCCTGGGCGGCTTCCGGATTGATGTTGGTCCTGGAAAGCATATTTCTGATGGGATCACCAGGCATGAAGCGCGGGATCAGCCAGTCAATCGTGATTGCCACAAAAAAGGTCAGCAGGTAAATGAGAATCTTCCTTGTAAAATACCGTTTCATGCACCACACCCTTCATTCATTGAGTGTAAAGCCTGCCCCTCTCCGACACAATGGGGAGGGGCAGGGAGTGATTAAGTAGTCTCAATCGAGACGAAGGTTATTCACCAACGGGCTGCAAGTTGATCAGGGTCTTCACCCCACCCAACTGCCAGTAGCCTGACCAGGAGGTGGGCAGTGTGGGTGATTCAGAGTCAACCGTTGGCCAATTGGTCCAGACAGCATCGCTGAACTGTGCCCACAAGCCGTTGTACCACAGTGGGATCATCGGCACGTCGGTAAGCATTATCTGCTCAATTTCGGAGCAGGCAGCTTGCATCCCTTCGACATCAGACGAAGGGATTTTAGCAAGAGCATCAACTTTGTCAAAAATTTCTTGATTTTCATAGCGACCGAAGTTGCCAGACTGTTCTGCTTCACCGACTGCGGTAAGGGGATGTTTGAAGAGCAGGTTGAAGAGTGTCCAAGGGGTGTTGCTCATGGATGCCCAGTTGTTGAGGGTCATGTTGAACGTGCCATTTTGTAGCCCGTCATTCCAGGCGCCGTAATCAATTGGGAGTGCCTGAACATTGATCCCCGCTGCCTGGGCGCTCTTGGCGATGACGTTGATGGCTTCCATCCAGTCAGTCCAACCAGTTGGGCAGGTCACTTCGAGTTCGATCGCTGTGCCGTCAGACATCGTGTAGAAACCGTCAGCGCCCTTGATATAGCCGGCTTCGATCAGAATGGCTTCAGCCTGGGCAGGGTCATATTTCCATCCAGTGCTCTCAACCAGGTCCTTGTCAACATAAGCATCAAGGTTAGGCAGCAAACCAGTGGGGCTGGCAGCCTTGACCAGGCTGGCGTAGGCTACATTCACAATCTCTTCGGTGTTAATGGAGTAAGCCAGAGCCTTGCGGAAAGCAGGATCATCCATGGGTTTAATGGTATTGTTCAGGAACAATACTGCCGTGTTGGCAGAAAGCATGTAAGGGGCTTCAGGATAGTAGGTCTTGACGTAACCCTTCTTTGCCAGTTCAGCCACGCCGGGCAGGAAGTTGTTGCTCAGGTCCATCTCGCCCTTGATCACCATCCCCAGGGCAATATTGTTGCTCGAGGTACGGATATCCACAATATACTTGGGGGCCGGGGTACCGAACACATCGATGCCCCACCAAGCCTCATTACGCTTCCAAACGTTGCGATCTTCGCTGTGGGTCTCGTACAGATAAGCACCAGATCCGATCGGTTTTTCATTGGCGCCAACGGTGATCTCCTCTTCCGTGCGACCTTCCCATAGGTGCTTTGGCACAATCGGAATGTTATAGAGATTGTTTTCAAATTCCTGGTAGAGAGGATCGGTGAAGGTGAGTTTGAGATTCAGGTCGTCAACTGCTTCGATGGAAGTGAGATATGTCCACATTTTCACGAACCACATGGGATAATTCTTACCAAGCTCAAAGGTATAGACTACGTCCGCGGCTGTCAGGGGTTCCCCGTCTGACCACGTGAGTCCTTCACGAAGTTTGATTTCGTAGGTGGTGTCATCCGCCCAGGCGCCACTTTCAGCCAACCATCCTTCCATTGTGCCGGAGAGGGGATCATACGAAAAGAGAGTCTCGTAAACATAACCCAGGGTACCGGTCGTATTGGCAAGGCTGCCGGGTTGGAAGGGGTTCCATGTGGAAGGCGGCCCCCAAGCGGCACCACTGATATACAGGGTTTCATTCCGTTCGTACACTAAAGCGGGCTCTTCCACAGGTGCCTCAGTCGGTTCTTCAACAACAGGTGCTTCTGTCGGCTCCTCGACCACTGGTTCCTCGGTTGGCTCCTCAATAGGTGGCTCTTCAACCGGGGTTTCTGTAGCAGGCTGGCAGGCTGTCATCAGCATACTTAGCACTACCACGATGGCAAATATCCATTTTACTGTTTTCATCTTAATTCTCCTTTTTTTTATTATTGTTGGTTAAATACTTCTTTTGATTTTCATATTCAGGTTTCTTTCTCAAATGCTATCCTCCTTTCATAGCTTGATTAACAAGCTAGATAACAATGGGAGCGCTCCCACTCCATGGCAAATTAAATGCTTATTTTTTCATTTCTTCGCCATTAGTGAGAGGCTTGCACCCACATGAGCCACGGATAACCAGCTCGGTCTCCATGATTTCTTGATGAATTTCATGGGAGTTACTTTTGATCATGTCAGTCAGGATCTTTACCGCCTGAGCACCAAAACGCACTACGGGTTGTCGGATTGTGGTCAGGTGCAACTCAATCACCGCAGGTAAAGGCAGATCATCAAAGCCAATAAAAGCGATATCCTGTGGCACAGACATGCCAGCATCCCGCACAGCTTGCATTGCACCGATTGCCATCACATCCGAAGCTGCAAAGACAGCATCCGGCCGATAGGGCAACAAGGTCTGCATGCTGGTATAACCACCGGCTTCAGTAAAATTTGATTCGACGATCAGGAGCTCGTCCACGTCCATCCCGGCTGAACGCAATGCTTGGCGGTAGCCTTCGAGCCGATCCAAACCGACAGCACTCTCCAGGGGACCGGTGATGGTAGCAATACGCTTGCGATTGTGTGAAATGAGGTGTCTAACCGCTTTTTCAGCGGCAGCGACATTGTCAATATCGATATAACTGATCTGCTTTTCATAGAGGGGTCTGCCGGCAACAATCACAGGGAGATTTGTACCCATAAGATCATGTAGCAGGCTCTGATCAGCGTGATGTCCTGATTGGACGATGATCCCATCAAAAAGACCTTTGCGTGAAACGCGTGGGAAAAGTTTATCCTGATCCGCTTTGCTCCCAGCCAGGTATAAGGCAAGAGTATAGTCATATTGATTGCATGCCTGAGCAACGCCCTTGATAAGATGGGGATAATAGGGGTCGGTAAAGAAAACGCTGACGCTATGGGGAAGCACCAGACCAATTGTGTTGGAGCGTTGTGAAGCCAGGGTGCGTGCGGCTGCATTCGGAATGTACCCCGTGGCTTCGATTACAGCCATCACACGCTCTCTGGCATATTCGCTGACATTGGAATGCCCATTGACCACTCTTGAGACGGTTGAGCGCGCAACACCTGCTTTTTCCGCAATATCCTCCAAACGCAAAGCAGACAAACAATCCTCCACACATGAAGCGCCAATCAGGATATGTTTATGGGAGCGCTCCCATGCACTATTTATTATATAGCAATTTATTAATCTGTCAACCTTTTAATTTGGACTTTTTAATGAGGAGAAGTGATCCAGTTCCAATGCTTGCTTGATGTAATTACACAGAGCTTCAACATTGACATCCACTGGGTGCTTGAGTTTGACATGCCTGGAAACCCTGCCAATGCCCTGCAGTAAATCATATTTATCCTCAAACGAAGCGCCGCGTGAAAAAGCAAAAGTGATGTCTTTTCTGGTCGGGCTGATGAGCGCGATGATATGATTGACGCGGTAGGCAGGGATGCCATAACTGATAACTTCTTTCGCCTTGGGCGCGCATTCTTTCATCAGTGCCCAAATGATTGCCACGACCGGATGGAACTCGGGCAAAATCTTCTCCCTGATGAATTCATCCGCGCTCATTTTTGACAGGTCGGTATTCCTGCAGTCGCTTGTGCAATTCATAATTGATCATTTGAGGCTGGCTGGTCTAATCCATCCTCAACAGTGTTGATGGGCCCTTCTTCGTTCAAAGATATTTTTCGATGACGATACTTGTCATAATCAGGCAGCAGGCGATCATATTCGCCATCCATGAGGGGGGACGAGATCATAAAATCTGCTGATGCCCGGTTACAGGCAATGGGAATATTCCAGACGATCGCCATACGCAAGAGCGCTTTGACGTCAGGGTCATGCGGCATGGGTTCGAGCGGATCCCAAAAGAAGATCAGAAAATCAATTTCATTATCAGCGATCTTGGCGCCAACCTGTTGATCACCTCCCAGTGGTCCGCTTTGGAGGTGGCAGATTTCAAGACCCAATTCGCGTTCAATCGTGGTGGCGGTGGTGCCGGTTGCATATAGTTTGTGACCAGCCAGGAGATAACGGTTATATTTTGCCCATTCGAGCAGGTCAAGTTTCTTGTTGTCATGGGCAATCAGCCCGATCTTTTTATGAGGGCTCATGGCTATTCTTTGATGTGTCATAGTTTTTATCCTTTATTTAAAAGGTGAACGGATTAAATTGCTTTGTCTTTCAATAATGGACCGCGCCTTTTGGTGTATTGTGCCTTAACTTTTATGAAAGTGTAAAGGGGATTGGAAAACCACAAAGATCTGTGAGGTGCTGCTCAATGACAGACAGATGAAATCTGCCAGGTCAAACCGTTGGCCACTTTAATTCTTGTTATTATCGGATCATCATATAGAGATATTTAGTCAGTGTGACGAGCAATTCAATTCAGAGATTGCGGGGTATGCTTGACTTACATGATCAGAAAATCCAATAAACTTGGACTTGATAGTTGATTATCCACTGGATCAGGTAACCAAAGATGATGCCCATGAGCAGGCTTAATAATGTGCCAAGTATGTAATATTCAGCAAAATCCTTATCTTCCAACTGCTTGAATCTGGCAATTGTCTTAAAAGTACCCAGCAAACCAAGCCCTACATATAGTTCAAGACTCATAAAGATTGCGATCAAGATGCGCTCAAGGATACCAACATAAATGCCAAACCTGACCGTTTTATCTTCTCCTAAAATCTGTTTTTCGGAGACCAGACCGGGTTGCGTTTCATTGGTACCAGACCCTGTTGGCTTATTAATCTGTTGGGTCGATGGAACAGGATCTGATAATTCCTTCCTGGATGATTTTTCAGATAAAGGCACTTTAAAAGGCGCCAAAAATATACCAATTAATCTCCCACTGACAAAGGTAAGACATACACCGGCAATTGCTACCATGATGGTTTTATCGGTCAGTGTCAACCGAATCTCTTGATTGGCCAGAGAAAGGATGTATGGAATGATCAAACCTGGCCCTATTACTGCTTTAAACCCCAAAGTAATGAAATAAATCAAGAGTATGTGAAAGGCTTGATCCATTAGGAATAGTCCAATACGTTCCAAGTCTTTTTTTTTCTTTTTTTGTGTTTCTGCTTTTTGGATTATTTTTTGAAGGTGCAGTTTCAACAGGTCAACAAAATAGTGGGAGAAGGTAACAAGAAGAGCGAGAAAGAACGTGGTAACGTTTACTTCTCCAAAGACAAGCAAAACAAACAGGGAGGTCACCAGGAGATGAAGGCAGTGTTTCAGGTTGCTTCTATTGATAAGAACGCGACCCCTGGCATTTTCAGACTTTTGGTTAACGAGCGAATCCGACTGAAACACAAAATCCGCAAGAAGGTGGGCTAAAAAGAGCAAAGCAAAAATCTTCATCATCGTGTTTTCTCGTTGAGCTGCTTTAACAGGTAAACAAACGAAGTTTCAGCCTCGCGTACAAGTTGGTAATCAGCACGCAGCATGAGTTTGCTGAAATTGGCAGAGGCATTTTCAGAGGGCATCTCAGCTTCATTTGTTTTTGAAATATGCCAAAAAAGCCTGTCGTTATTCCAATTCGGATATTTTTCCTTCGTCTCGACGGCTAAGGCCTGATGTTTTGTACGTTTCATCACGCGTGCCATAATGAGATACAAAAAATGCTCAACAGCCAGGTTAAGATCCTTATCTTCACTCACATGAATATTGAAACGGAACTTATATGTGCCAACACGTTTGAGAATATCGGATGGGGGCTTCATCTTTAACTCCTCAAGCGCTTGTGATGCCCGCCAAATTGCCTGACCATTAACCCGTTCAGCATCTTTGAACTGCTGAGATTCTAGCTCACCCGTCCCCAAGCCTACATACAGCGGAATATCCCATTCTCGCGAAAATGAATAAAGCGTTTTAAAGGCTAAGTACCCATCGGATTCACCCTTTAGTA
Source organism: uncultured Anaerolineaceae bacterium (assembly GCA_964540765.1). Classification (GTDB taxonomy): domain Bacteria; phylum Chloroflexota; class Anaerolineae; order Anaerolineales; family Anaerolineaceae; genus CAZJLN01. Next base: position 19,213 of record CAZINW010000019.1, read on the forward strand.
CAGCAAAGAGTTCATCCCCTGCACGGACAGTAAATGGCGTCAATACTGTCACCTGAAATTCTTTATTGAGTAGTGCAGCAATTTCAGGGAGCTCATTGGCTTTATCAGTTCTACGCGATCCGATGACATCAGCCCTGATACAAAAAGTTTGACCTAAATCCACATCCTTCTCCATAAGCATATCCCACACACTCTTACAACTTTTCATGATCCTCTATACCCTATAATACTGGATTTTCGGGTAGTTTGTCAAGAATACTGGAAATTCAGGTAGTTT
>CAZINW010000019.1:19589-41533 GCA_964540765.1 uncultured Anaerolineaceae bacterium
TCAGGTAGTTTTGGAATAATGCCTGATTTTCCGGTATTGTTTTATTGTCTGAAGGTCAGTGTTAAGGTCAGAAATGGTTACACTCGGCGCTGTAACCAGCGCAGCATAGATTAGACCATTATAAAAGCGACTGTTATTGGAAATTAATCCATTTTGACATCATCCCCAATGCCGAGCGCCTTCCACTTCTTGGGGTCTTCACGCAGTCGGTGCTGCTTGCCACCCCTCAAATGTAGCTGGTCAAAGCCTTCCGGTTTGATTGACAAACCCTCGCCCTTTAAAAGCCCAAAGACGCCTTCCTGCTCATCACGATACTGCGGCTTGAAAGGATCCGTCAGGCTTTTTTCCGGCTGTTGATACACCAGTGGTTCTTCGTAGGAGCTGATGTACCCTTCAAAATTACGCAAAACAACCTTGTGATCTGACATGGAGATCAAGTAATTTGGCATCACCGGGATCTTGCCGCCGCCCCCCGGTGCATCCACCACATAGGTGGGGACAGCAAAGCCTGAGGTATGCCCGCGTAAAGCCTCGATAATCTCAATGCCCTTGGATACTGGTGTGCGAAAATGCCCGGCCCCTTCCACTAGATCGCATTGATAGATGTAGTAAGGTCTCACACGGATGCGCACCAGGTCCTGCACCAGGCGCCTCATCAGGTAGGGGTCATCATTCACGCCAGCCAGCAAAACAGACTGGTTTCCCAAAGGGATGCCTGCCCGTGTGAGCCTGTCACAGGCTTCCGCCAACTCGGCAGTGATCTCATTGGGATGGTTGACATGGATATTAAGCCACAAGGGATGGAATTGCTGCAGCAAGTCTGTCAATTCTGTAGTCACCCGCTGCGGCATGAAAACAGGCACACGCGAGCCAATGCGGATGACCTCAATGTGCGGGATCTCACGCAGTGACCGTAATATACGCTCCAAAATGCGCGGTGAGAGGGTGAGTGGATCTCCACCGGAGAGCAAAACATCACGCACCTGTGGTGTCTGCCTTAAATAATCAAGCTGGGCTTCAAAGTCAGCATTGGAGAAGGTCTGGCTGGGGTCACCCACGATGCGCGAACGCGTACAATAGCGACAGTAACAGGCACATTGTGTGGTGATCAGCATTAATACCCGGTCAGGGTAGCGGTGCACCAGACCTGGCACAGGTGAATGCATATCCTCCGCCAGCGAATCTTCCATCATGCCAGTGAAAGGTACAATTTCTGCGGAGGTGGGGATGACCTGTTTGCGGATGGGGTCGAGCGGATCATCGGGATTGATAAGGGAAGCAAAATAAGGGGTGATATCAACCCTGAATAATCCCTGTTGCGTCAGCGCTTTGCGTTCGCTTTCTGTCAGCGTGAAAAGTTGCTCGAATTCATCTGCAGAGTTGAGGCGGTGGCTGAACTGCCAGCGCCAGTCGTTCCATTTTTCATCAGGCACATCGGCAAATACCGGTGCGCGTTTGCTTGGAAACGGGGTGTTGGGCATTAAGGTTCTCTCCTTTCTTATCACAGCAACCCAATAATGGCATTTTTTCTTGGGTCTCACCTATTGTAATATGAAATACCCAACATGATGGGTTCAGAATTGAATTTTGCTCAGAGATATGAAATGCCAGGAGGGATTTTTATAATTCAGCGGCTGCCGGTGCATCCAACAACCAGAGCAGCCTGCCAGGAGTGGGTTGGATCATTTGGATCGGCAAGGATTCAGGTAAATAGGGTCCCTGTAGGACATGCTTGAGCATGCCTGCTTTATCCGTACCGCTGACCAGCACGGCAACCTGCCTGGCTGCATTGATCAAAGACACTGTCATGGTGACGCGCCAGGCAGCCGGCTTTTCCACAAAGTTTGCCACGACCCAGCGCTTTGATTCAGCCAACGCTACAGTATGAGGGAAAAGCGATGTAGTGTGTCCATCCTCTCCCATGCCCAGCAGGATCAGATCAAGACAGGGGAATTGCTCGCCAGGAAATTGCTGCTTTAACGCGGCTTCATATGCCTGTGCTGCCTGGTCAGGGGGCAATTCAGCTGGAATGCGGTGGACATGGCTCTCCGGAATGGGCACCTGACTGATCAGCGTTTCATATGCCATGTAGTAATTGGAATCCAGATGATCCGGCGGCACATAACGCTCATCCCCCCACCACAGGTGCACTTTTTCCCAGACAATTTTGTCTCTGAAAGGCTCTCTTGCAAGCAGGGAATAAACTGGGCGCGGAGTGGAACCGCCTGAAAGTGCCAGGTGAAATTCTCCGCGCGTGGCAGTGGCATCTTCAGCCACTTCTGTGATCAAATCAGTCGCGGCTTGTGCCAGTTTTTCGGTATTGGGATGAATGAATAACTCTCTCATCGTTCCAACACCGGTTGATCTCGCAATAACAACCTAATCATGGCTTTAGCCTGCAAATTTACTGACTGCGCAGAACGGCGTTGAATCGTTTCTTGAGCGCATTGACAATCCTGTTGCGGATGGCAAGGGCATCCTTGTCAGTCAGTGTGCGGTCATGAGCCTGGTAGGTGAGTTTATATGCCATGCTCTTCTTATCTGATCCGATCTTTTCATCGCGATAGATATCAAAGAGCCTGGCATCAGCCAGCAAGGCACCGCCTGCTTTATAGATGACAGCCAGAATATCCGCTGCCGGCTCCTCTTCATCCACGATGATGGCAATGTCCTCCACCATGGCAGGGAAGGTGGGCACAGGTTTAACCACGAAATCAATGGAGGCCAGTTCCACCAGCAAAGCAGCATCCAATTCAGCCAATAGTACCGGAGCATTCTCAAACGAATATTTCGCTTTGACTAGCGGATGCAATTCACCAAAGACGCCCAAAACCTTGTCACCAGAATACCCCTCTGCGCATTTCCCGGGATGGAAGTTGGCATAGTTGGCGGGTCTGAAGGATATCTGTGGGATATGCAATCCATGCATCAGTCCCTCAATCACGCCTTTCAGATCATAGAAATCCAGCGTTTCCGTGGGTTGAACCTGCCAGTTGGTCACCTCACGCTGCCCGGTCATGCCAATTGAAAGTTTGAGTGCCTCATCCGGCAGGGTTTGATCTGCTTTCGGGATGAACACCGGACCGATTTCAAACATGGCAAGGTGTGGGTGCAGTTTGCAATTGTGCTCCAGGGTCTCAAGCATGGTCGCGAGAATGCTGCGGCGCATGACAGTGCGTTCCGGTGTCATCGGGTTCAAAATTTCAATGTATTCCGGTGGATCCTGCGGTGCATCATCCGGCCAAATGCGGGCTTCGCGTGCGGGCGAAGTCTGTCGATAAGCCACCGTATCCTGCAACCCAAGGTTGATGAGCAGATCGCGCATGAGCTCTTCCATTTCCAATGCCAGGTTGCCCACCTGGGGCGGCAACTCATTGGAAAGCCTGCGGGAGGGGATGCGGTCATAGCCATAGATTCGGGCAATCTCTTCGATTAAATCCGCCTTGCCGATCAAACCAGGATTGATATCAAGCCTGGTGGGTGGCGTTTTTACATACAAAATCCCTCCCACTGATTCGCAGGAAAACCCCAAGCGGGAAAGAATATCGATGGTCTCTTCAGGGGGCACTTCAGCGCCGAGTAAACGGGTTACATCCTTGCCCGTGAGCTTCACCACTGGGTCAACCGGTGGCAAAGGATAGGCGTCGATCAGTTCTTGCGCGAGCGTGCCACCGCCCCAGCTTTGAATGCGGTACAGGCACAACTTGACTGCCGGCTCTGCCAGAGCCGGGTGAATGCCGCGGCTGAAGCGGTAGGCTGCCTCCGAGTTGATCTTGAGTTTGCCAATCGTTTTGCGAATATTGATGAAGTTCCAGGCAGCGCCTTCGAGGAGCACATTAGTTGTCTCTGGTGTCACCTCACTTTCAGCGCCACCCATCACACCTGCCAATGAAAGCGCACCGGCGGTATCACAAACCAGTTCCATGGTGGGGTCAAGGGTATGCGTATTACCATCCAGCGTGGTCAACTTCTCGCCGGGCTGCGCAGTGCGCGTGATGATGGTCGGCGTCTTGCCATTGGCTCTTTTCAAAAGCACATCATAATCAAAGGCATGCAGGGGCTCACCCAGTTCAAGCATGGTGTAATTGGTGGCGTCCACAATTGCATTGATCGGTCGCATGCCTGCCAGGCTCAGGCGCCGCCTGACCCCGAAGGGGCTTTTACAAGATTTGACGCCCTCTGCCAACCCCAGCACAAAACGCGGGTTGAGTTCAGGATCACGGATCTCAATATTGGCTCTGCCCCGGATGGGTTTCCCGGTGGCGACGAGATCAACTTTCGGCTCTTTGAGTGGGCGCTTGGTGGCAGCAGCCAGTTCCCATGCCATCCCCAGAATGCTGGCATCGCGCACCATATTCGGCAGGATGGCGACCTCAAAGACCGCGTCGCCCATATATTCCGTCAGTGGCATCCCCACAGGTGCGTCATCATCCAGGATAATCACGCCTTCATGTTCATCTGATATGCCCAATTCCTTTTCTGAACAGATCATGGAGAACGATTCAACGCCCCTGATCTTCATTTTCTTCAACTTCGTGCGCACTTGCCCATTTTGATGCCCGTCATAAAGGATGGAGCCCTCACGGGCGTAGGCAACCTTGAGTGGCTGTGCCAGCGGTCCGCTACCTTTGTAAGGATACAAATTGGGTGCGCCAGTCAATACAATCAATTCCTGGGCACCATCATTCAAACGGCAGAGTACCAGGCGGTCTGCATCCGGGTGAGGCATGACCTCATCCACCTGTGCCACTACGAATTTGTCTTCAGGCCAGGACAAACCTTCATATTTAAACTCATGTCTTTCAGCGGGTGGCATTGCCGTGCCCACCAGTTGGATGCCCTCCACTTCCAAGCCCAACATGGTCATGATTTTTGCTATTTCTTCAATGGATAGATCATCCAAATCTACATATTCTTTGATCCAACTCAAGGGTGCTTTCATCTCTTACCTCTTCTCGCTTTTGCCTATTAAAACTGCTCAAGGAAGCGGATATCATTATTGCGGAAATGTCGGATGTCATCGATGCGATAGCGCATCAATGTGGAGCGGTCAATGCCCATGCCGGCTGCAAAACCGGAATAAACTTCCGGGTCATAGCCGCCATATTGCAGCACCACCGGATGTACCATGCCGCAGCCTAAAATCTCCAACCAGCCAGTCCCTTTGCAAACACCGCAGCCCTTGCCGCCGCAGACAAAGCATTCCACATCCATCTCTGCGCTGGGTTCTGTAAAAGGAAAGTGGGAGGCGCGCAGGCGTGTACGCACATCTTCGCCGAAGGTACGCCGGGCAAAATCAAGCAAGGTGCCTTTCATTTCTGCGAAAGTTACACCCTTGCCGACCACCAGTACCTCCACCTGCATGAATTCCATTTCCGAGCGGGCTGTCAGTTGCTCGTAGCGCATGGTGACGCCTGGCAGGATGACACGAATCTCTTCCGGAGTGTGTTCCCGCATCACCCGGATCTGCCCTGGCGAAGTATGCGTGCGCAGCAACACCCCTTCCTTTTTCGTATAAAAAGTGTCCCACATATCACGTGCCGGGTGGTAAGGCGGCATATTCAGATAGGTGAAATTGAAATCATCGGTCTCCACCTCAGGTGAGCGATAGATTTGAAAACCCATGTCACCAAAAATGCGGTAAATGCGCCTTAATACCTGGTTGAGCGGGTGAATGCGCCCATGTATGACCGGTTTGCCGGGCAGGGTCACGTCCAGCTTTTCTGACGCAAGCGTGCGAGCCAGGCTTGCCTGGCGGAGCTGCTCCTGCTTGTCCCCATGGGCTGTCTCCAATGCAACTTTAACCGCGTTGGCAGTCTTGCCGATCAGGGGGCGTTCCTTCTTGGAAAGCGCACCCAGGCTGCTGAACGCCTGCATCACAAGCGAATTCTTGCCCAAATGTGCCTGTTTCCATTGTTCAAGTTCGCACTCACTTTGAATCATTCCGAGCGCAGACAGTGCGGATGTCTTTTCATTTACCAGTTCAATTTCGGTTACAGCCATTTTCTTCAACCTCCAACTTCAAGTCATTATGATGCAATGAAGAATTGTTATAATTATAAATAAAAAAACCCGTCCCAACAAAAGGGACGGGCTAGTTGCCGCGGTACCACCCTTCTTGATCACATACTGTGACCCTCTCAGGTGCAATGGTTGCATATACCAATGCGTTTCCCTATAACGGTGGGAAAAGTCCGGTGCAGACTACCACCAACAAAAAGCTTCACCTGCACAACTCATGAGGGAACTTCAGCCATCTTCCACCTGGTACGGGTCTCAGTCCATGCCCGTGCCGCCCTGTCGGCTTTTAAAGGCTTACTTTCCTCAATCAATGTTGTTATGCTCTTATTATCACCAGAATGGAAGGTCTGTCAAGACCTGCCCAATGCCCTGATGGAATCCAAATTGCTCCTTGCCTGCGGTGCCATGCTTAGAATGGCTTCAAGCGTTTCACAGGCATAATCGGGGCAGTCAGCACAGGTTTGATATCCACGCGCGATGGTACATGCACGCACGCCACACTGGCTGGAGTAGCCACCCAGCCTGACCGTGGCATGACAGCCATCACAGGTTACAGCGCTGATCTCCATCTCAGGGGATTGATATTCCACCCGCCATTTTTCCAGCAAAGCCAGCTTGCCGGGTTCATCCTCTGCCTGTGTGACCCGGTAGGCTTCGCAGGTGGCACAGTCCAATCCACAAAATGCAATTAATTCATTCATTTAACCTCCGATATTTTTATAGAAATCATATGTGCCTATTATCCCATAGACCTTGAATCCAACCAGGCTTGAATAGATTCCAGGTGCTTACGGTAATGGGTTGTGGTATTGTCGGCAACTACATCCGCCAGGATGTGATCATAAAGCCAGGCAAATTGATTGGGCTTGAAGAGCTCATCCTCAGTTATGGATTTAACCGAATCCAGGGTCCTTTGCCAGGAGGCTTGAAATTCATTTCTGACCTGCTGAAGGGGTTCATCGCGGTGTTTTTCATGGATGGATTGGTTGATCGGATCGATTTGACCCCACTCAAAATCCGGGTCTGGTGTTTTGGGCATCTCACCACGTTTGCCAGCCAGGTACCATTCATTACAACGTGTTTCCCAATCAGTGATGTGCGCAACCACATCTTTGATGGACCATTCACCGCAGGTATTCGCTTTAAGCCAGTCTGCATCGCCAAGTTTTGACAGGCAATCGGTCAATGCCTGATGCGATTCTTCCATTTCAGCGATAAAAGCAGCTTTTTTCTGATGCTTTGGCATTTTATCTCCTTCCAAAAAGCACAAATCCAATAATATTCTAATTCCATTTTAAGAAAAAAAAGAACATATATTGCATGTGAAGAGGGGAATTTTGAAGAAATTATTAAAATTACCTGATTTTTGCTATAACAATAAAGTAAGCAAATATCTGCTTGCAGAAAGAGGGAATGATGTCAAAAAAATAATGCTCATTGAGATTTTATCCGCCCTCCTGGTGATGACCATGGCAATGTCGTGCAATCCTCAGCCTAAAACAATGATCTTGTTTTTTGAGTCAATTGGGCAAAAAGAATGGTTGGGCGTAAATCTATACGACAGTCGTAATCCAGGACTAATAGTAGATGATTATGTCACGTTCCTTTCTATAGGTAAGATTATTTTTGAGGCAATTCGAAAATTGGTGCTTTGCGGGCGCATGCGGTATAATTAAAAGGTTGCCCTGTAAATCAAAAATTCGTGAGAAATTTCTGTTTTATTGAGCTTGATCCATATAGAAAGTTTGGAAAATACGATGAGTGAAACAAATCCAGATAACAACCGTGGCAATGTGCAAACCATTGACATTGATTCCCAGATGCGTGAAGCCTATCTTGATTACGCCATGAGTGTGATCGTGGCGCGCGCCTTACCTGACGTACGGGATGGGCTCAAACCAGTCCACAGACGTATCCTTTACGCCATGTATGACATGGGTATTCGCGCTAATACTCCCTTCAAAAAATCTGCCCGTATTGTCGGTGAAGTGCTCGGCAAGTACCACCCGCATGGAGATTCAGCTGTTTATGAATCCATGGCGCGTATGGCACAGGATTTCTCAATGCGTTACATGCTCGTTGAAGGGCAGGGGAATTTTGGCTCCATTGATGGTGATGCACCCGCCGCCATGCGCTATACCGAAGCCCGCCTGGCACACATGGCGGAAGAGATGTTGGCAGACCTGGATAAAGAGACTGTCGATTTTGTGGATAATTTCGATGGTTCACTTAAAGAACCAGAGGTGCTCCCTGCCAAGCTGCCCAACCTGCTCCTGAATGGATCCAACGGTATTGCCGTTGGCATGGCCACCAGCATCCCTCCCCATAACTTGCGTGAGCTCGTCAATGCGCTGAACTGCCTGATTGACCGCTATGATGAGATCGATGAGGTCAGTATTGAAGAACTGATGCAACATATCCCCGGACCGGATTTCCCAACTGGCGGTATTATCCTGGGTGAGGAGGGCATCCGCCAGGCATACAGCACTGGTCGTGGACGCCTGATCATGCGCGGTGTAGCCACAATTGAGGAAACCAAAAGCGGTCGCTATGCCATCGTCATCACTGAAATCCCTTATCAACTCAATAAAACCAATCTACTTGAGCGCATTGCCGAATTGGTGCGTGAAGGTCGCCTGGACATGATCTCAGATATGCGCGATGAATCGGATCGGCGCGGCATGAGCATTGTGATTGAACTTAAACGCGGAGCACAACCAAAGAAGGTGCTCAACCAGCTTTATAAATACACACCGTTGCAGTCAACTTTTGGTGTTCAATTGCTGGCGCTTGTGGGTGGCGAACCCCGCATGCTCACCCTGAAACGTGCCCTGCACCATTATATTGAACATCGCGAAGAGGTTATTACCCGTAGAACAGAATTTGAACTGGACAAGGCAAAAAAACGCGCCCATATCCTGGACGGTCTTTTGATCGCCCTGGCAAACCTGGACGCGGTCATTAAAACCATTCGTGAATCAGATGATGCAGATGAAGCCAAGATCAACCTGATGGAACGGTTCAAGTTGACAGATGTCCAAGCCCAAGCCATTCTTGACATGCAATTGCGCCGCCTGGCAGCTCTCGAGCGACAGAAAATCGAGGACGAACATAAAGAATTGATGGAACGGATCGCCTATCTGGAAGACCTGCTCGCCAATCCCAAAAAGATCCTCAATATCATCCGCGCTGACCTGAACGAAGTGGCAGCCAAATATGGCGACGAACGCCGCACAAAAATCGCTCCGGATGCGGATACCGATCTCTCCGACGAAGCACTCGTTCAAGATGAGCCTGTGTTCGTCAGCATCACGCAAAGGGGCTACATCAAACGGGTCAGCGATAATGCCTATCGCTCCCAAGGACGCGGTGGACGCGGTGTGCTCGGACAATCCATGCGCGGTGAAGACGAAGTTGCTTTCTTCCTGCGGGCTAATACACTGGGCACCTTGCTCTTCTTCTCAGATAAAGGCAAAGTCTATTCTGAGCGTGTTTACCAACTGCCGGATGAAAGCCGTCAAGGGCGGGGAATTCCTTTGGTAAATATCATCTCAATGGATCCGGAAGAGAGAATTTCCGCCGTTGTGGCTGTGCCGGATTTCAAGCTGGCAGAATACTGCACAATGGCAACGGGCAAAGGACGGGTCAAACGGGTGGCACTGAACGAATTTGAGAGCGTGCGCCCATCTGGATTAATTGCCATCAAATTGGACGAAGACGACAAACTTGGCTGGGTCTGCCTGACGAGTGGTAAGGACGATATCATACTGGTAACCAAAAACGGCATGGCGTTGAGATACCCCGAAAAGCAGATCCGTCCAATGGGTCGCACCGCCATGGGGGTTTCAGGCATAAAGCTGCGCGAGGATAGCCTGGTCTCCCTGGATGTTGTGGAGAGGGATGGTTACCTGCTTATCCTGACCGAAAAAGGTTTTGGCAAACGCACCCCGCTTACTGAATATATTTCCAAAAGCCGCGGCGGACTTGGTGTGACGACCATATCTAAGAATGCAATCAGCCGCATCGGTAAAATTGCAATGACACGTGTGGTTCAAACCAAAGATGAGGTCACACTGATTTCAAGTGGCGGAATTGTCCTGCGCTTGCGCGTCGAGGATGTTTCCATCCAGGGACGATTCACCCGCGGCGTCACCCTGATGGATCTTGAAGAGGGTGACAACCTGGCTGCCGTCGCGCGCATCTCAGAGTAAGCCGGTTCAAGAACAGTAGCTGAAAGTTGAATTTACCGTAGGGGAGGGTTTGTGTATGACACGATACTTGTTAAACTTGACAAAAATCCTCCCTGCGGAAATAAAATTCAATAAATTCTAACGTATCAGTCAAAATATTCGCAAGCAAGAGTATGAAATCTCCCGACCAATGGAAGGGTGACACACACCCTATTTGTCAGGTAGAGGTGACACATGCGTAGTTCTTGCATTTTTATTCCGTTGGTTACTGACCTCTTGTACCCACTATTTAACTTGATCAAGTTGAGTTGCTTAACCTGATCTCACCGACCTGAATATTTTTTGGTTCGCCATTGCTGGTCTCAATAATCAATGAGCCATCGGGTGAGACAGAGATGATTTTAACCATCCTTAAGTTTTGCTCTGGAGATTCCAATTGTACAAGCTGATTACGAAAAGCCAGGTGATCATTCCATGTTTGCAGGAATGACTCGTTGCCCATACCAGCTCTCAAAACCAAAATTTCATGGATGATGTTTGCCAATAATTGCCAGCGGTCAACCTGAATGCCAAGGCACTCTTCGATGCAAGTTGCGGGATATTGTAATTTTTCTTCAGAAGGAACAGACCTGGAGCTGATGTTCACCCCCATCCCGATAACAACCGCTTCCAAAACGCTGCCTTCCCAAAAGGTTTCAACCAACACACCTGCGATTTTTTTGTCTGCCATAAGCACATCATTAGGCCACTTGATCTCAGCAGGAGTTTGATATTGCTTTTGCAATGCATTGACCAGCGCAAGCGCTGCCAGGACGGTGAAGCGACTGACATGATTGGTTTCATTTAAAGCAGGACGCAGGATCAAACTGAATGCCAGCGCAGAGCCAGGGTTGGTGACCCATTGTCGGTCAGCGCGCCCGCGTCCCCTGATTTGTGAATCCGCCACCACCAGGGACAAATCTTTTGCACCCGCCTGTGCCCATTCCAAGGCATCATCATTGGTGGAACTGGTTGAGTCAAAATAACGCCATCCGCTTAAAGGCAGCCTGTCAAGGTGATTCGCAATTGTTTCAAGAACCATGGAAATCAGATTCTGGGCAGCGAGAAACAAAATCGGGCGCCCTTCTCCGTGGTAGGGTCAACCCACATATGCCCCCCGTGTGCTTCTATAATTGACCGCGAAAGGTAGAGACCAAGCCCGGTGCCCTTGGTATTGCGGGATGAATCCGGCGCCCGGTAAAACCTCTCAAAAATATATGGCAAGTCCCCTGGCGCAATCCCCGGGCCCTGATCTGTTACGCACACAATCACTTCATGCGGTCTGACAGACCCATCGATTCGGATTTCACCGCCGGGAGCGTATTTGATGGCATTGCTGAGCATGTTTGAAAAAACTTGCTCCACCCTGCCCTCATCTGCCAGCACCATGGGAAAGTCTTCAGGAATGTTTAAGATGATCTTGTGGTCATCGGTCTGTATGCGAAAACGTTCTGCCATGCGTTGGGCAGCATGATGGAGAGAGATTTCAGAACGCTTCAGTTCAAATCCGCCTGCCTGCAAACGGGACGCATCCAGAAGGTTCTCAATCAGCTCGGTCAGCCTGTCAGCTTCTTCCTCAATGACTGCCAGGCTCTCTTTCACGACACTCTTATCCCACTGGGCATCTTCCCGTCGCAGCGTGCTGACATAGCCTTTGATGAGTGCCACCGGAGTTTTTAGTTCATGACTGACCTCGGAAATAAAGATGCTTTTCAACTCATCTGCCTGGCGGAAACGGGTGATATCCCTGACCGTCGCAATGATATTGATCAATGCACCTTCATAAGAAAACAGGGGTGCATATGTGATCCCGATGGGCAGGGGCTGCTTTCCGCCCGGGCGGATCAAATCGCCTTCCACATAGAGCTGTGCTTGTGCAGAAAGGGGCCATCCATCTGCTTCAGCCGCCTCGAGCGTGGTCCCATGGGGTGGCTTGGACCATTTCAAAATCTCTCCATGGTCCTTTCCTTGAATATCCATTTGGCTTGTTCCAAAAAGCCGTGCAAATGCCGGGTTGGCACGCTCAATCTTGTGATCTGGGGTTAAGATGAGCATCCCATCAGCGGAAGAGTCCAAAAGGGCATCCATGCGCCGTTTTTCTGTTATTGTTTCCGTGTAAAGCCGGGCATTACGCACTCCAATGGCTGCCTGGTTGGCAAAGCTGCTCAGCAATGAGCGATCGTTGGCAGAAAAAATACCGGGGTAGTTGCGGAAAATATAGATCAAGCCGATCACTTCATTTTGGGCAACCAATGGCAGACCAACCCCGCTCAGCAAGCCCATGCTGATATCCTGCAAAAAACGATTAATTTCAGGTATCTGTACCTGCCCGGGATCACTGTCAGCCGGTATGCGTGCGATCCAATTCTCAAGGTATCGCAGCAGCGCATCCGGCAGAGATTGTGATACAGCAATGGACCAGCCTCTGGCTGGTTCATGCAGGGCAATAAAACCTGCATGTCCTGCCAGCATCTCAATCGCAATATTCAGGATCATGGTCAGCAATTTGCTGAGATTTAACTCACCGGTCAATGCGCGTGAGGTCTCAAGCAAATAATCCCGCTGTCGTACGCGTGCGTCTGGTAACATGGCTTTATTTTATCTTAAGTTGATTAACATTGTCATATAAAAAGAAACCGCTCAAACAGCGGTTTCCTTGGAGAAGCATCGTTGTCTATTTAAGATGATGCGCTTTTTCAGCCAGGCGAATAGCCTCTTCAAAAATCTCTAAACCCTCGTCGATTTCAGCTTGACTGGTTGAAAGCGGTGGTGCAATGCGAATGACGCTTTTACTACATCCCAGTGTGAGCAGCCCGCGCTCAAAGGCGTAGTCAACCACAGCGTCGCGCAATTTTACAGCAGGTTCTTTTGTGACTTTATCCTGAACAAATTCGACACCAATCATGAACCCCAAGCCGCGTACTTCACCGATGCTGGGATGGCGTGCTGCAATTTCCTGTAACGCGTCGATGGCATATGCGCCAACAACACGTGTGTTTTCGAGATATTGCGTTTCAATCAACTTGATGGTTTCCAATGCGGCTGCGCAGGCGATCGGATTGCCTCCGTATGTATTCCCATGCGAGCCCTTTGGCCAATCCATAATCTTTTTCTTGGTGATCATAGCGCCTAAAGGCACACCCGAAGCTACACCTTTGGCGGTCAGGACAATGTCTGGCTCGACACCAAAATGTTCAATCGCCCACCATTTTCCTGTACGACCCATACCGCACTGAACTTCATCAGCGATCAGCAGGATTCCATGTTTATCACAAAGCTCCCGCAAAGCCGGGAAAAAATCTGGCGACGGGATGATATAACCGCCCTCTCCTTGGATCGGTTCAATCAAGATACCTGCCACATCATCTGCAGGCATAATGCGCCCAAATAACTCATCTTCAATATAATGTACGACCGTCTCACCGTAACCTTTACCCGGTATGCGCTCAAGTAGTGGGCGGTAAGGGTTTGGGAACGGCGCATGCACAACGCCATTCATCAAGGGAAAAAAGCCTCCCTTGTAATTTGCTTTACTGGCAGTGAATGTGACAGATCCGATGGTTCGGCCATGGAACGCGCCTAAAAAACCAACAAATTGGCTGCGCTTGGTATGGTACCTGGCAAGTTTGATGGCAGCTTCAACGCTCTCTGTGCCGGAGTTGGTCATAAATGAAATAGCTGGCTCATCAAATGGGGCGATCTCAGAAAATTTTTCGCCCAGTGTGACCCAATTATCGTGATAAAAATCTGAGGAAATGTGGATAAATTTTTCTGCCTGTTCCTGGATGGCTTTAACTACATCCGGGTGGCTGTGACCCGTGGAATTAACGGCTATGCCGGCGGCAAAATCGAGAAAACGATTCCCGTCCACATCCCATACCTCTGTTCCCTTGCCGTGATCCATTACAAAGGGATATCCGCGAGGATAGGATGGCGAGATGACATGCCGATCGCGCTCGATGATCTTCTTGGCATTTGGCCCTGGTAAGTTCAATTGTTTCATGGTTGATACCTCCTGTTGATTGAAAGATAAAAACAGCCTGACCTGGGTGAGATTCAGGCAGACTGTCGGTCATTCATGAAAGTATTATACCATCGGTCGTTTCAAAGAGCTCCAAAAAACAGGATGTTGCCGCACAATTGTCAACCTTGCAGCCATAACAGCAAGGCGGTTAAAGTAAAACCGTCCGTAATAGCTTTATCTTTGACCATCTGCCTGACTTCATCTTTTGTAAACCAGCGGGTTTCGCTGACTTCGTCTTTGTCAAAATCTTGAACATGGTCAATGGCTTTACATTGCACGACATGAAAAAGTTTGTTGGCACTGCCATTCATCGGATAATACGAATAGATCAATTGATGATTTTCCGAGGTATATCCTGTTTCTTCCAATACTTCCCGCCTGGCAGCGTCAATTTCAGTTTCTCCAATTTCTATTCCGCCTGCGGGCAATTCCCACTCTGTAAAGCCAGTGGTATAGCGACAAATGCGGGCAAAGATGATATTTCCTGAATCGTTTTCCACGATCATTGTGACTGCGGCACGGGGGAAGTCCAATAGATGATAATTTTCAATCACAAGCCCATTTGGAAATCTCACCTTATCACGGTAAAGGTTTACCCAGGGACTTTGGTAGACGATGTTTCTTGATAATCGCTCTGGTTTCATATGATGACCTTGTCGTAAATTCTTTTATGAATTGGAAGGGATTACCGAATGTATGCTTAACCGGTGAGCGTGCTTGACCCGCAAGTCAAGTTGAAGCGATCATTAGCTTTTTTCTTCCATTCTTTTTTTCTAATTTCAATCCATATTCCTTCTTCATCTCTTCTAACTTCTCTGAATCCATAGTTTATTAATTTCTGAAGTCCATTGGGGTTGTTTTCCCATATGGTGTCTTCCATTATCTCGCCGTCCCATAGATTAAAATAGTAGTCCAGGATTAAATCCATGGCTTCATAGCCTATGCCTTTATTCCTGTATTGTGCGTTAACTTTTATATTAAACATTGCTTTCTTTTTGATTTTGTCATATCTATGAAAACTAACTTCGCCAAAACAAGTCTTTTGCTCTTTGTCAAAAATCAAAAAATACTTATTTTCAGTATTCTTTTCTATCGTCACATATCGATACCATTGACCATATTTTTCTTCGTTGAGTTCATGAATACCCCCAACATCTTTCATGGTTTCTTCATCTTCCCAAATATGCTTTATATGCAGCCAATCACTAATTTTTGGTTCCCTTAAGATAATATTGTTTCCTATGATCATGATACTCTTCCTTATAAAGCGATTGCCATTTAATAATAAATGGTCAGAGTGATTTATCGCCTCTTGATCAAAATAAGGCACGGATTGTCGTCGTCCCATTCATTTTTCAAAGCATCCAACATCGGCGGCAGGCATGGTTAAGCTGTTCTTGAACATTGAGACTCTAATAGCCTGTAAACCATTGCTTCATAACCATCAGAAGATAGAAGTGATGGTTTAACGGTCCTTAGTTTCCCGATTGCTTCCAAAGGGTTCATCTTTTCAACGGTGCAGAGATAACAGATCAATATAACACCCGTGCGATCTTTGCCGGAATGGCAATGCAATAAAGTTGGGGCACCTGCGCTCACATTTTGGGAGATGAAGGATATTGCTTCTGGAAGGAGCTGCTGATATGTAAAATAATCATCAGTTGAAGGTGGCACAGAATTGGGTAGCGTTAACAGCTTATGCACAAAGCCATGCTTATCAATATCTTTCAAGCCTCTAGGGTCATTGTGCAATGAAAGAATAGCCCCGAAACCGGCTTGCTTGAGCTCGATAAAATTCCATTGAAATTCGTCAGGTCCGGGCCTGCCTGCTAAAATGCCAGGGATCGCCCAGTAAACATATTTCACGGTAAAATATTCCCTTTCATGTTGGGCTAGCTAATAATTATACACACTCTTACTACACCCTTTTTTCTTAAATATCTGCAAGTCAAATGTGTTTCTGGTCGGATGCCACACTGACAGTGTAAACCACAATGGGGATAATGACCAACACTGCCAGGAAATACCAAAGTACGTCCCCCGAAAGCGGTGGCAAACCCCCGTTTTCAGCTAATGACACCCACATCAACCCGCCAATAGTCAAAGCAGTAGAGACCATGTAAGCTCGGTTTCCTGCCCGAGCTTGTATGAGCTGAGTACGCTCATCGCGTTCTTCGACAATTGAGTTCAGGGCAGGTTGCGAACCTCGGCGTGCAGCTCCATAGCGGATCAGTTGGGAGGTTCCGACCCCGAGCAGCACGATACCAAGCCCGGTGATGATCTTTTCACTGAACGACAGATCATCTGCCAGCTTGGGTAGTAGTATCCCCAGCAAGGTAACAAGTATGCCGGCAGCAAGAAAAATCCGACCAAGCCGTATCCGACGGTCAATCCATTTATTTTGTCTACTCATCGTAATTCTCCTCTTCCGAGTAAAGAAACAATTCTTCGATTTTTATGCCAAACTGACGAGCCAGCCGGAATGCGAGTATGATCGATGGGTTATAACGACCTTGCTCAAGCGAAATGATCGTCTGGCGTGAGACTTCGACTCTTTCTGCAAGTTCTTGTTGAGTCAACCCTTTTTTGGTTCGAAATTCTTCCAACCGATTTTTCATCCTTCCTCCGAATGTAAAGACTGCTTTACATTAGTATAGCAGGATCAAAGGGTAATGTCAAGTACACTTTACATTACCAGGACATTATTATGGTTACAACAAAATGGGGTCCACATTTGTTTGCCCAGGTCGAGATCACAGGTGGAAATGAAAACCCCAGCAAAGAAATCTTGACCAGGGTTTTTCCTGTATAGGGATGCTATTGGATCAATGGTATTGGCATTATGGGGCTGAATCTATCATCTGTGGGATTCTTGGTCAGCCATCAGTCTCATCCTCCAAAAATGTGCGAGCTGCCCTTTTTCCGATCAATCACAATCTTATTTTCATCTACTAATCTGTCCAAATCATCCCAAAACATTTCTTATTCCTTTCTTACCTGATTGCCGGAGACGCAGCGTGGGCATGGATAAACATCTCCTTCTCATTTTATCTTTCTTTGTTCGCGCAGCCGGGAGAATTGATCAAAGATTACCTCTTGTTTTGTGCTATGATGTCTTTATTGTGTATCCTGTTTAATCGGAGCGAGCCGTATGGAGACGGAAAAACTTGGGCAAGACTTGGATTCGAAGTTGCAGTTTGACACCGGGAAAGAGATCGAAAGGATTTGTGATTTCATTCGCAGCGAGGTGAAGCGCCGGGGATCGCGAGGGGTGGTGCTTGGCTTGAGCGGCGGCTGGGATTCCAGTGCTTGTGCCTATCTGTGTGCCCGCTGCCTGCCTACGGAGCAGATCCACCTTTACAGCCTGCCCGAACGCGACAGCAACCCCGGCATACACAGCCATGCCCAGTTGGTTGCCCAGGCACTTGGTCTACCGCTCGAAGAGAGAAATATTTCCGAATTATTCAACCAGCTGGGTCTGTACGATGGAGTTCCCCAGGCGGTTGCCGGTGACCGCGCGGTGCTGAAGAAGGGCATCAAAATTTTAAGCATGTTCAGCCGGTCAAAAGCTTTTTTCCCTTGGGCGCAGCAGTTCGGCTTCAGCACCCGGAAAGGATTCCTTGCCTGGATTTTGCGTCGTAGATTCTGGAAATATGTCGGCATCACCGAAAAGTTCATCCTGGGCAAGGTGCGCGCAAGATCGCTGGTGCTTTCCACACGCGCGATGGAACTGGACTGTCTGCTCATCTGCACCTCCGACCGATCCGAGTGGTCAGTGGGCTTCTACGATCCCCACGGCGATGGCGTTGGGGATATCGCGCCACTGCAGCATCTCTACAAAACCCAGATCCGAGCACTGGCACGCGCATTGGACGTCCCGGAGGAAATCATCCAGACGCCGCCTTCTGGCGACCTGGCTGCCGGCCTGCCCAACGAGGTCCCCATCGGTTTGCCATACGAACAGCTGGACCTTGTGCTGGAAGGCTTTGCGCTGGGAATGGCTGATGCCAAAATTGCCTCCGGAACAGGGGTAAGGCGGTCGGTGGTGAAATCCATCCGTTCTGCCTGTCAAGTGGCGGAGGAACGCCGCAGCATGCCGGTGAGAGTGGAGGAAAGGGAATGAAACAAATGAAAAGACATTAAATCGTTTTCTGTTTTCCCCCCATTTTCTAGAGAGCGCTTCGAGTTCAAGCTTCTTTGTTCCAGGCTTGAACCACAGGCAAAACTTATCCCCTTGCAGGGGACTTTACCCATATATATGGCTTGGTCCACGCGGGGGAAGTGAAGACGGAAATCTTAACGGGGATGCAGTCTGGAAAATGACTGCACCAACTGTTGGGACCGCACCATTTTATTCCGCCGTGTTTATCGGTTTGCTACTCCTCAAAATTAACTGACACTGTCATTCCCCAGCGTAAGCGTGGGTCCGTATCTTCCAGACGGATGCGAGCCGTGTAAAGAATGTCGCCGCTTTTTTCCTTGTAATCCAGAGATATCTGATCAACCGTGCCTTTAAGCGACAGATTCGGAAGCGCATCCACAGTGAGAATTACCGGTCTGCTCGGATCGATCTTAGCAACTTTGATTTCATCCAGGTCGGTGGTTTCTATGTACCATTGAGAAAAATCGGCCAAAAGCACGATTGGTTCTCCGGGTGAGACGGTCTGACCTTCAGTCAGATCGATAGTGGTCACTATCCCGTCAAACGACGCTGTCAGTGTCATCAAATCCAATGTTTTTTGGGCAGCATCTACATGCGCTTGGGTTGAATCGACCTGAGCAACAGCGAGCGCTAACTGATCCGGGTCCGGGCCATTTTGGCGATCCTCATAATCCTGTTGGGCTTGATTCACAGCCTGATCGGCGTTATCGGTGTTAGCCTGGGCCAGTTCCAGGTCATTCACCAATTGGTCGTGAGCTCGAACGGCATCGTCATAAGTCTTTTGAGCGTCATCTAAATCTGCCTGAGCATTTTGGCGAATGGTATTATCCTCGGCCATGTTTTGGTATTTATCGAAAATATTCTGGGCATCATTCAGGTCATCCTGAGCATCCTGGACTCTGGTCCAGGCGTCAGATCTTGTCCTGATAATTCTTTGTATCCATATCGGATAAGGTCTGGTGAGCGTCAATGGCGGCTAATTTAGCCTCTACCAGGTTTTGATGGGCTTGGGACTCAGCTAAGACAGCATTTTGCTTCAGGTCATCCAGGGCTTGTTGGGCTGTAGCTAACTCTAATTCGGACAACTTCAAATTCGCCTTAGCTCCCTCGGGGTTTCCCAATACAACCAGAATGTCGCCAGCTTTGACCGATTGTCCCTCTTCGACCTTGATATCGGCAACTTCTCCGCCTGATTGGAAGCTCAACCAAACTGAATCATTTGGTACCAGCCTTCCTTCAACGGTTACACCACTGACCGTCACACTATTGTTTGAGGTCACCAGCGTACCTGTATCAGAGGTTTGTGAACCTGAGTCTGCTGTTTGGAATAGGCTACACCCAGAAAGCAATACACCGATAAGGACAAGCGCCAGACCTGGCATGACCTTAATTATGGATTTGGAAAGAGGTTTACTGTTCATTTTTTATCCTTTTTATTAGATTATCGAATTATTCGTAGGCTAAAACTTCTTGGATGGTCAATTTTGTAGCTTTGCGCGCCGGCATATAACTCGCCAAAATTGAAAGCACCGATACAATCACAAACCAGATGATAAAACCTGTCGGGGAGAAACCAAACCGGGATGGGACTCCAAATATTGCGCGGGTTACCATGTCCGACATCAATTTGCTGATTGGGAAGGACAGCAGCGCTCCGAGCAGCCAGCTTATCCAACCAATGCCCAGACCTTCGACCATTACCATCTTCATCAGAATCGAGTCGGAAGCGCCAATTGAGCGCATCACTCCAATTTCACGGGTACGGTCCATTACGTTCATGCTCATTGTTCCAGTCAACCCGATGCCCCCTACCAGCGCTGTCAGGATTGCCAGAATGAGCAAGAGATTGGTTAAAACCGCAAAAGCTGCGGCCGAAGAATCGTTAATATTGCTGCCTGTCGTCAGGTCACTGACTTGTATGTTGTTGGCATCCAATAAAATCTGAACCTTGTCAGCCAGCTCTTTTTGATCCGCACTGTCCGGGTGTCCCTCGGCGACGATACGATAAGTGGATGTCTGGTTCTGAACCTGGCCGGATAATGTGGAAAGGTAGTTCAGATTAGCATAGGCTGTCAGCCCACCGATCTTCCCTCCAAGCTGAAAGAAACCCACCACCACCCATTCGGTGGTTTTATCATTGATTTGTAATCTCACGCTATCGCCAACCTGTAATTCGGGGAATTTTTCCATGAACTGGTCATTCAGGACGATCGTGTTGTAATCCTCCGGTACAAGCCAGCGACCTGTAATTAGGATGGGACTGATCAACTGGCTGTCTTGCGGGATGCCCACCAGGCTGACATTTTCGCCGACAGAACCATCCGGGCGTATCAATGCACTTGTCACCGGGTCCCAACCTTCGACATTGGAAATTTCCGATACCTTGTTTAGAACCTGCTTGATTTCATCCACCCGGTAAGGTCGCGTGAGCGAAAGGTTTAAATCTGCCAGAAAATATTGGCTGAGCTGATCAATGTAATTGGATAGCGAAATTTGCACGCTGAAAACCGAAATGAATACCGCCCCTCCCAAAGAAAGCGTAATCAGAGTCATAACCAGGCGACCTTTACGACGGAAAATATTGCGGATGGCAATCAATAACGGCCTGGAAAGTTTGTGTAATTTCGCCAACTGCCGGTCAATCCAACCTTTACCGGCTTCATCCAACTGACGAATGCCACTCAGTGCTTCCTGAACAGAGATTTTTACCCCTTGTTGGATCGGGAAAAACGCTGCGGCTTGGGGAACGAGTAAGGCTAACACCAACTCGATGATCAAGGCGACCGGTTCGTAATGAATTCCACTGTAAGCGAAATTAATCGTGGAGGCCAAAAATTGACCCAACAGGTTGGCAGAAATATTCGCCAGAGGATAGGCTATCAAAAAGGCCAGGATCCCAAAAATGAAGATCAAAACCATATAAATTATAGTGATCTGGCTGCGCTTTGCTCCAACGGTTTTCATGATACCGATCTGTTGAATTTGTTGATCGAGTAAAGATTGCAGCGTGTTGGTAATTAAAAATGCGCTCAAGAACACGACCAGAAAGCCGAGCAGGATTAGAATACGGACGATGGCGTCCACCAGCTCTTTGTTAGGGTGGTGTAAAGGGCTTTGGGTAGAGAGGCTAGCGATCTTAACCTGATTGCGTTCCAGATCCTGCCGGATAACATCCGCAACCATGGTTCGGTTTGTTTCAACAGTCGGGTCGTTATCGATAATGATGTACAACTCATTATATAGATCTGGCGAGTTAATTTGCAGCCATTCCAGGGTGTTTTCGGTAACATAAGCAGTAATCGGTTATTGAAAAAGCCGCCGTTTATAGAGGTGGAGCCGAGCGATTGGTCCCTCACAATTCCAACGACCTGTAAAGAAAACGTATCGCCGTTGGGGTTGCGTAAGGTAATCCATTCGTTCAGGCCTGCCTGAATATCTTCCAGTTTGCGGTTAGCCAGCACGATCTGGCGATCTTTGGGAGGCCAGGTCCCATCCAGAACTTCAACCT
>CAZINW010000020.1:0-37816 GCA_964540765.1 uncultured Anaerolineaceae bacterium
CTTTTGTCAACCTGCATCCAGTACCTTCATCCAGCACATCCAACGTTAATCTTGTGTATGAACTTACAATAATTCTTTTGACAATCAATTCTCTGTTATAATCATGCGGCTGAAAAAGCCAAGTGGATCACTTCCCCTGGCCGCGTTGCGTGCCAGAAATATTAATAGGAGTAATTAATGACAGAAATTAAAGTAGAAACCGTCCAGAATGGCATGGTCGTTCTGCTAGATTACACCCTCACCGTGGATGGCGAAGAAATGGATGCAGGCCCCATTCAATACCTGCACGGGCACAACAATATCATCTCCGGGTTGGAAGCCGCCCTAGTTGGCATGATCATCGGCGAAAGCCGTGATGTACAGGTGTCGGCTGTGGATGCCTATGGCGAATATGATGAGAGCAACGTGGTAAAGATCACACGCGCATCCTTCCCCCCTGACTTTGAGATCAAGCTGGGTCACCCCCTGCGCATCCGTGACGAATCCGGGCATATTTTTAACGGCACCGTCACCGCCCTGGACGAAGATGATATCGAGTTTGATATGAATCACCCCCTGGCAGGCAAAGACCTCTTCTTCAAGACCACCATCGTGGATTTGCGCCCGGCAACCCCGCTTGAGATCGAACAGGGACATGTTCAAAGCCAATGCGGCAGCTGTGGTTCACAAGGCTGCGGCGATGGCTGTGGCGGTTAGGTTCTTCTATCAGTAAGCCAAGAGGTGCGTCCAGGCCTGGACGCACCTCTTTTGTTACCCTTCACTGATCATTGCGAGCCTGCGAAGCAATCTTCGGTTTTGAACAATAAGACCGCCACATTTCGCTCGCTAATGGCATTACTCCGCCAACACTTCTGCAATTTTGACGATCACATCCACGCCGCGCTCGAGCGCAAAGACGGGGATGAACTCATACTTGCCATGTGCATAGTGCCCGCCCGTAAAGAGGTTGGGCGTGGGCAGTCCCATGTAGGAGAGACGACTGCCGTCCGTCCCCCCGCGCACCGGCTCATAGATGGGCGTAATGCCAAGGGCTTCGTAAGCCTTTTTGGCAGCCGCCATGATCTCAGGGTGTGGTTCCACCATTTCCTTCATGTTGTAATACTGGTCGGTGATGGTCAGGTCGACAGTATTGCTGCCATACTTTTCATTAATGAAGGCAGCCGCCTTGATCATGAGAGCCTTTTGGGCTGCAAATTTCTCGCGGTCATGGTCGCGGATGATGTATTCAATGCGCGTTTCCTCCACAGTGCCATTAAAAAGAAAAATATGGTTGAAACCTTCATATTTATCGGTGAATTCCGGGCGTTCAAATAAGGGCAGCAGGTCATTGAACTCCATTGCCACCAGGATGGCATTCAGCATCTTGTTCTTGGCTTTGCCAGGGTGGACATTGCGTCCGTGCACCACAAGCACTGCCCCGGCAGCATTGAAATTTTCATACTGCAGCTCTCCAACCTCACCGCCATCCAGCGTGTAGGCGAAGTCCGCACCAAACTTCTTGACATCAAAATAGTCCACGCCTTGCCCAACTTCCTCGTCAGGGGTGAAGCCGACTTTGATGGTGCCGTGTTTGATCTCAGGGTGTGCCACCAGGCGCGCCATGGCGGTCATAATTTGAGCTACACCGGCTTTGTCATCCGCCCCCAACAGGGTGGTGCCATCTGTGGTGATGAGGGTCTCGCCAAGGTACTTCTTCAGATCCGGGAACTGCTGCTGGGAGAGGATGATGTTCTTTTCTTGATTGAGGACAATGTCCCCGCCGTTATAGTTCTCAACGAACTGCGGCTTGACATCCTTTCCGGACATGTCGGGGGAGGTGTCCATGTGCGCCAGGAAGCCCACCACAGGCACTTTCTTGTCAATGTTGGCGGGCAGGGTTGCTGTCACATAGCCGTACTCATCCAAGCCGACGTCCTGCAAGCCAATTTCCATCAATTCATCGCGCAGCAGGCGCGCCAGGTCCAACTGTTTGAGTGTGCTTGGGTAGGTCTTTGATGCGCGGGCGGATTCGGTATCAATTTTGATGTATTTGAGAAAACGATCAACCACTTCTGACATGGGTGGAACTCCTTTTTTGCTATGATTTTGCCGGGCTCCGGGACAGTTGGTGAGAAAATCACCAAACCATTTGTAAAGTGAATTTTATCATGGCAGACAGGATGAACCTAAATTATGACACCTTTCCCCTCTAGTCAATGTTTGCATTAGAAACCCTAATATACTCCTAAGCAAGCTAAAAGGTTACAGATGCACTGGTCATTTCATGTTCCATAACCAAATAAAATTCTCAGCCTGAAGTACTCACCATCAGGAACAACGCTAAATGTTGCTCCAACATGCCACCAGGGATCACCTTCCTCACTTGTTTTACCTACGATACTAGCCCAGTTTTGAGAATATTCAATAGGTTGAACAGCAAAGGTCACAATCGCTAGAATTCGAGAACCTGGATCGTTCGGATTATTTTGAGGGAATATCTCTTCAATTTTATAGTCTACAATACCCTCTTCGCTGGATGCATTGCCCTTGTAACCTTCCAGCCATTGACTTACCAACATCTTTAAGATTTCCTCATCCGATAACTTTTCTACATCCTTACGGGCAATGCTGGCAATATCGCCAACGCCAAATTTCGGGGGGGCTGGATCTGTTTGTACGATGAACTGTGTTGAAGTTACTACAGGAGATTCCTGCTGTGCGGCACATCCTGAAATAAAAAAAAGGAGGATTAGCCAAATTAAGAAAATTTTCTGACCACGAAATATTATTTGTTGCACAAAACACTTCTCTTCACATACGCAAATCTATTGGCAGAGTTCGGGATGATTTATTCTCTTCCTAAATCCTACCATAGAGATCTCTCATATGATTGTGAAATTAATTTCCACGCCAGCCGTTTATAAGTATAAAACGCGTTGGATACCTACTAGACCAATTATAAAGGTTATAGTTATAGCGATTGGTGGTGTGAGCGTCAATATATAAGGATTGTGAACCATAGCATGGCGTAGATTTGCTTACTATTATCCCTTCATGGAACCACAAGCCTGATGCATCTTTTATCTGAACCACGTCTCCAATGCGAGCATCACAATAGCTGGGTGTACCAGAACCATAAGGTCCAATTCTCGATGTGTTTCCTGCGATAAAGGTAATTTGCTGTGGAACACCTATCCAAGGAGCTGATCCAGAACTATTCCAAACATAATACCAATCATATATGTCACTGCGGGTGGGAGAAGTTGTCATGCCACTTGTGTCCGGCGGCGTCTTTCCCTCACCGGCGTAAATAGCCTGCGATACAAAGTTTGCGCAATCGCCACTAAGCCCTAAATAGTAAGGTGGATTTGTAGTGTTCCAATATTGATTTGCATAGTTTTTTGCCTTAGTTCCGCTGTAAGCATAAGTTGTAAGAGTGAGTTGTGAGTCAAGAGGTTGCCCAATATTACTTGCGAAACCTTCATTTTCAGAGACTGAATTCTCTTGCATGCTTTTTTGATAAATAGCATCCACTTGTTGTAATATTTCTTCCTTTGTCTGATACATTAATCCATGAGAAAATTCATCTGCATACTCGTCTCTATAAACTACCCATTCCCTATTCTTATTGTGCAAAGTGAAAGAGTGCGGGAGATTGCCCATTTTTGATGTTGTCAAATCAAGCTTGGTAACCACTTCATTGCTTTCCCGTAATTGGACTGATGCCGTATCTTTATCAATAATTATCGAGTCATAATCAATTGTGAAGCTGTAACTTACGTAGGGCGCATTGTATAAAGTGGCAACATATATCTCTATATCTCGCTTGTCTTTTTCCATTTTCACCCAGGCTAAAGTATCATCTTCTATCAAAACGGAAAAATCTTGTGCTTCAAGAAGTTTTGGCCCCTCATATCGAAGCGTAAAGTAAGCGTTAATTGCTGCTTTAATTTTTTCTTCATCACTCAGATTTGAATTCTTCTGTGCCCTCTGATAATTCGAAACTGCAATCTGGCTAACTGACATCTGTACTGTATGAGTTTGAACTGTCGCTCCCATCGTGGTGAAAGTAAATACCAAGATTAGCAAGACGATACTGATGTACTTGATGGCTTTATGGTCGTGTAAAATGTGTTTCATGGTTGTACCCTCCATTTTTTAAAAATGCCCATCGCTTTGCGCAGGAAACCTTTCCGCCTCCCTTTGGGAAACGAATAACCAGAGCCCCACGATCTGCCATTACTCTACCCGCCCATCTGAATGATGGTGTTATACACTTTATCGCTTCTTTAGTCAAATTTAATTAGGTCCTGTGGATTCTCCCCCGAATTCCACGATTATTTGATAGGGTTTATAATCCTGATATAAGATCTCCAAATCTTGAAGACAGGTGCGCATGGCTTTTGCCAATAAGATTCGTAAACCCATAATAGCGCTGAGCGTGCTCCTGCTGATGCTTGCCATTGCCTTCCTGGCTGCGATGTTCGTCAATTCAAACCTTGCTGACCAGCCAATCGTCTCAGCCATCCCGCCTGACCTGGGCACGCAAGTCACCTTCAAGGTTCTGAATCAATACCCACATGACCCGCAGGCATTCACCCAGGGGCTCATCTTCCATGAAGGCTGCCTGTATGAGAGCACCGGGCTTTACACGCGCTCATCCCTGCGCAAGGTTGACCTTGAAACCGGTGAAGTGCTGCAAAGCATTCCGATTGATGAGCGCTTTTTTGCCGAAGGACTGACCCTCTGGCAGGATACCCTGGTGCAGCTCACCTGGAAGGAAATGACGGGTTGGGTTTATGATCTGGATGGCTTTGAGCGCCTTTCATCCTTTACCTATCCGGGCGAGGGTTGGGGGTTGACCCAGGATGGCACGCACCTGATCATGAGCGATGGCACCCACCAGATCCACTTCCTGGATCCTGAAACTTTTTCCGTGATACGCCAGATCGACGTGCTCGAAGAGGGCAAGCCCGTGGTAAACCTGAACGAACTGGAATACATCCATGGTGAGATCTTTGCCAACGTCTGGCAGACGGATATCATCATCCGCATTAACCCGGCAGACGGCAGTGTGCTGGGAAGAATTGACCTGACCGGGCTGCTCCCTCGCGAGGAACTTTCCACACCCGCAGATGTTTTGAACGGGATCGCCTATGACCCTGCCTCAGACCGGCTGTTTGTGACCGGTAAACTCTGGCCTTATCTATATGAAATCGCCCTGGTGAACCAAACTTCGGCTGAGTAAAGCCACTTTAATTGACGGATGCTTGGTTATTGGATAAACTTGACCCATGAACAAACAGGGTAAGCCTTGGTGGGATTTTCGTGCCACATTCTATTTATTGGGGGCAGTTTTCATCCTGGCGCTGAGACTCCTATCCACGCAATGGGCGGAATCGCTTAATGTGTTCATTGGGCTGGCAATCCTTGCCACCCTGCTTGGGATCATGTTGGGGTACAGCCGTTTCCCGGGCTGGCTGGCTGGCGTCCTCAGCGCTGCTTATGGCAGCATCATCATCCCATGGCTGTTTGGGCTCACTTTGGATAAGGATATCAGTTGGTATGACCGCATTGTCAATATTCTCTGGTTCCGCCTGCGCTTCACCATTGGTCAATATACCTCCGGTGAGTCTGTCAATGATACGATCCTTTTTGTAGCCATCCTGGCTGTGCTTTTCTGGGTGATTGACTTCCTCGCGGGCTTCGTCCTCGTCCGCAAAGGCTCAGCCTGGGGAACCATTTTACCCTCCGGGCTGGCATTGATGCTCATCAGCTTCTACGATGCCACCAACCCAGCAACCGGAAGTCACATCTTTTTCTTCATGGTCTTTGCTCTTTTACTGGTGGGCAGGTTGCATTTCTTGCGTGATCAACGCACCTGGAAACAAGAGAACATCGTCCCCACACCACAGGCACAACAAACCCTGCACCGCACCTTGTTGATCGCCACTGCAACCATCCTGCTGATCGCCTGGTTGATCCCTCTCACATCTGCCCAGGTGGAACGCTACTCAGAACTTTGGAAAGACCTGACCGAGCCATGGAAGAAGCTGCAGGAGCGCATCAGCAGGATCGTGGAGCCAGTGGAATACGAAGCTACTGAAAAAGATGAAGGCTTTGGCATTTCCCTTAACCTGGGCAGCCGCACTGCCCTTGGCACATCAACCATCTTTACAGTCTCATCCAGCCAGAGCCCGGACTGGAAAATCAGTAATTACTGGAAGGCACAAAATTACGCAAGTTACCATGATGACCAATGGTTCACCGGCAGCGGATATGAGCCTGTTAACCTCTTCCCGCAGAGTTTCAACATCCCACAGTTGGAACTGCTCAGCCGTGAGGAGATCACCTACACATTTGATACCCAGGTCTTCCATAAACAGAATATTTTCTTCGTCAATACGCCAGACTGGATCAGCCGTCCGGTGCAGGCTTACCTGGTCGATACCACGGATGGCAATAAAGATGCCATTTCCATTTTCGCAGATCCACCGCTGCAGTCTGGTGAGATCTACCAGGTGCGGGCGCTGGTTGGAAATCCAACCCGCGTTGACCTGCGCACCTCCGCTGAGGATTACCCGGACTGGCTCAAGCGCTACCTGCAGCTGCCGGATGATCTACCCCCCGAGATCCAGCAGCTTGCCCAGGAGATCACCCTGGGACAGGATAACCCCTTCGATAAAGCCCAAGCTATCACGCGTTACCTGCGTCAAAATATCACCTACAGCGAGAGCATCCCTGCCATTCCGGACGGGGAAGATTCCATTGCCTGGTTCCTTTTCACCCATAAAGCCGGTTTCTGCAATTATTATGCCTCTGCGGAAGTGCTGATGCTGCGCTCCATCGGTATTCCTGCCAGGCTGGCAGTGGGTTATGCCCAGGGAACCTTTAATGAAGCCACCGGTTTGTATACTGTCCTGCAGCGTGACAGACACGCCTGGCCTGAAGTGTATTTCAACGGCTATGGCTGGATTGAATTTGAGCCCACCAGCGCCCAACCCAACATAGAACGTCCCACCGGAGAGACTGCCATATCCACCACGGAGCCAACCTACCTGCCGGAGATGGACGGCGAAGACACACCCACCCCCAGCATCCCCACCCCCGCGCCCAAATCGATTGAGACCGCCACTCTCACTGTGCCCAAAGAACCGGTTGGCCCGGTTTTCGCTACCTGGCTCGGGATCATCCTCCTCACCCTGCTGACCGCCCTTTTCGTGTTCTGGTTATCAACCCCGCAGATGCGCATCACACCGCCAGTCCTGCTCCTAGATAGTTTCTTGCAATTCAAAGGACGCAAGGCTCCCACCTGGTTGGAAAAACTGGCACATCGCCAGGCAGCCATCCCCTTTAAAAGGGCTTACGCAGTGCTTGCAAGGGCAATCAGATCATTGGGGCACCCCGTCAACCTGGCGGATACACCCACAGAGCGTGGTGAGGCTTTGAGAAAACTTATGCCAGACCTTTCAGAGCAGATCAAGGAACTGGTGCATCAATATGAATTGGCAAGGTTCAGCCCCCACGACGCAGATATTCAAAAAGCCAACGAGTGCAGCCTGATCATTCAAAAATCTGTGCAAGCTGCCATGGTTGAAAAGCGGTTAATGAAAAAACGCAACTCATAAAACGTTCACTCTCAAATTTGTTTTTTAGATTTCGCTAATCTTGGCTTTTAGAGATTCCAGCCTGGCTTCCTTCAGACCGGGCATCGCACCCATTGCAAAAAATGGTCCACTGCCTTCCGAAACAAAAGAAACTGCAATATTGCCAGCCAGGACAGCTTTGATGGGTTCATAAGTCTGCTGGTAGACAGCCAAAAAAGCCCCGGCAAAAGCATCCGTCGCACCGGTGGGGTCAACCATCTTGACGGGATAAGCCGGCACCTTCCAGCGTTTGCGGCTGACACCATCATAAAGGAGTTGCGATCCATCCCTGAGATGGATGATGATATATTCGGGGCCGTAATGCGCAAGTTGATTAGCCATCTCCCAAAGATCCACACTGCGACCCTGGAACAGGCACTTCACTTCATCTTCAGCTGTCATAAAAGCGGTCAGATCCGAGAGCAGAATGGGGATTTCTTCCCAAAAGAGGGGGTCCATGTATCCCCCACAAGCAGTCATCGAGAGCGTTTGGACGGTACCACCCTTCAGAATGGAAGGCAGGGTCTTATGAGAAATAAAGTCTATGGGGCAGATATGGGCAGCCTTGACATCCCGATAAGCAGCAGGCACATCGCTGATATGAATGGATTGAGGGGCATAACCACTCTTGCTGCATGGTTTTCCGACCTCGCTCTTATAGGCAAGCAGCGCATGCGGAAGTTCCAAGCCGCGCCTGGCAAAATGATTGATCGGGCTATCATAATGCACGATTTGAGGGTCGGAATATGCCACAAAGTAACGCATATCAAAGGTTTCAGGCACCTGTTTAATGCCGCCCAGGTCAAAACCCTGCGATGCCAGTTTTTCCAACCAATTCATCGGGTAATCAGAGCTCACCCTGGCAACCAGGCCGGCTTTGCCGCCCCACAAACTCAATCCAACTGCAGCGTACATCAAGTTGCCACCAGCCACGTCCAACATCGGACGATTGTTAAGAGGCAGAATGTAATCACGCTGCAACCTGCCCAGCAGGGCAAACTCACATTCAAGATTCAGTTCGTCAGGCATTAATTCATGCTTTATTCATTGTCATTTCAAGCAGGCGCTTGTGATAAGTCTCCAGATCCGCCGGATCAGAGGGATAGTGCATATCAAGGCTCTTCAGCGCACCAATAATCACCTTAGACACAACCAGATTGCGATACCATTTCTTATTGGACGGAACCACATACCAGGGAGCCCAATCTGTGCTGGTGTGATTCAAAACATCCTCATAAGCCTTTTGATATTCTTCCCAATATTTGCGCTCTTCCAGGTCACCAGGGTTGAACTTCCAGTGCTTGTCAGGTTCTTCAATGCGGGAAAGGAAGCGGGCAGCCTGCTCCTCCAGGTCAATATGCAGGTAGAATTTCAAGATGGTGGTGCCTTCTTCTGCCAAAAGACGTTCAAATTCGTTCATATGCCTGAAACGTTTTGACCAGACCTCTTTCGGAATCATGTCATGCACGCGCACCACCAGCACATCTTCATAATGTGAGCGGTTGAAAATCACCATCTCACCTTTGCCGGGGGTCTGCTGATGAATGCGCCAGAGGTAATCATGTGAAAGCTCGACCGCAGATGGTACTTTAAAGGATGCCACCCTGACGCCCTGCGGATTGACACCCTCGAAGACTGCCCGGATGATGCCGTCCTTGCCGCCGGTATCCATGGCTTGCAGGATAATCAGGAGTTTATGCTTTCTTTCAGCATAAAGCAGTTCCTGCAGGTGTTCCAGTTCTTTATTCAACTTCAAAAGCTCTGCCTGCGCTTCCTTCTTTCCGCCCTTAAAATTGCTTGAGTCATTTGGGTCATAATCTGATAACTTGATCCCACCTTTGGTTGGTACACGGTATTGATGCATGCTGCCCGCCTTTCATGATCCTGGATTTTTGTCAGTTGTTTCCAATTATAGCCTTATTTTTTCCCCATTAAAATGAGATGCCTGCTGTTTTCTGGAGTTAAAGCATTGCAGCCAACCACGGACGGTTGGCTGCAATCATTGGTGTAATTATGCTTGTTGTTACTTGGTTTTACTGTCGATCACATGGACGTTCTTTGCCTTGACTTCAATGCGCTTGGGCTGGGCTTCCTCTTTCTTGGGCAGGTGCAGGGTGAGTATGCCGTTGTCTATTTCAGCATCAATCTTGCCTGAGTCGATCAAACCCGGCATGCTGATAGTGCGGAAGAATGAACCCACCCGTCGTTCTTTAAGATGGTAACGACCTTCTTCCTTGCTCTCTTTTTCTTCCTGCATTTCACCCTTGATGGTGAGCGCGTTATTGGTATAGGTGATGTCGATCTTCTCAGGATCAAACCCGGCCACATTGGCTGTTACGGTAAACTCATTTTCCTTTTCGATCACATCCAGCGGCAGTGAAAATTGCAGGGGTTCATCCCATTCCATGCCAAACTCACCAAAGGCACGATCCAGCATGCGGTCAAACGCCCGGTTCATTGAATAGGCATCCCGTAAGGGATCTCGACGAATTATGTTAACCATCGCGTACCTCCTTTATTAAAGTACTTGAATTTCCATGGTTTTAGTTTAGCCTGTCAATGTTAGAAGAAAATATGAGGGATGTAAAAAATATGTCAATTCCTGCGGGATCAGAGAGATGAGCATCAGCCAGTTATAATAAAAGTATTGAAATCTCAGGCATTAATCATTAATAAGGAGAAGTCCATGTCACCTACTTACACGCCCGTTGAAATGATCCAAAAAGCGCTTTCGGTATGCCATCCGCGCCAGTTGGCACATGCCAACTCGGCAGGCGGCGTAGCCTGCGCACTGGAAAGCATCAGCGGCAGGCTTTACTACGGTGTCTGCATCGATATCAGCAGCGGGATCGGATTTTGCGCCGAGCACAGCGCCATTGCCGCCATGATCACAGCCAGGGAAAGCGGCATCAAGCAGATTGTGGCTGTTGTGGAAGGCGGGCAAGTGCTGCCCCCCTGCGGACGCTGCCGTGAGTTCATCGCCCAGATTGACGATGCCAACCTGGGGAACACGCAGGTCATCCTCGCACCCGACAAGGTTGTCAGGTTGGCTGAATTATTGCCATATCCTTACTGTTAAATAGATGGAAGGCAAATGATAGGCTTTAGACTTAAGAAAGGCGGTCGTCGTCCCAGCAGGCACTGTTCACAACATTATCAACACATCCTCAGCCAGACCCCTGAAGTTATATACCATCTATGCGCCGCCCAATCACCCGGCTGAATTTTCAGCCATGCTTCAAGATCAGGTATGCTCCGCGGTTCCTGACAGTCAGATTGCAACTCTGACCTGCAGCTTACATTGCAGCGCTTGTCATGAAGCAGAAAAATTCGATATCTCGATTTATGGAAAAATGGATCTTGCAGTTCTGAATATTTCAAATCCAAATTTTAACAAAATGAATAAATCAAAAAGACCAATTCGGAAGCGTTCTTCTATTTTTATCAAGCCCTTGAGACGATGAAAAAAACAGTGAGCAGCCATTTTGAATTTTTTTCTCATATTTTTACTCTAATTTCAGCGGTATGAACCACTTTGTACATATAGCTAAAAGTTCAGACTTTTAATGCAAGGGTAGGATTAAGAATCATTGGCGAAGAGTGGGGGGACTGATTGACTGGTCGGTGTTGCCATTTCAATCCACCAATAAGTGGGAATCTTCCATCAATTCCGGTGGAATGATATTGCTGTCTGGCAGCATATCCGGCACTTGAATTGATGCAGCAATCTGCCAGTTTAAATCCAATGCTGTGAGATTTGGCGCTTTAAGCTCCATCACAGTATAGTAAGGCCCATGCCCGAAAAATAGATTGACTGCGCTGATGTCCTGTTGGTAACGGTTGAGAATGGCATAGGCCTGCTGCCCACCAATGGTTAAATCCAAGTATGCGTTGCCTGTCTCCTCACGTCCATTGTAGGACCAATAGCTTTTCACCTGTTCTAATAAAGAGGAAGCTGTAGGTAAGCGGTACGTGTCAATTCTGATCAGATTGCTCATTTCAGGAGCTGCAAACATTTGCCCTTTGAGCACAACCCGGGGTGAAGTCCTTTCATTATCTGATGACCGGGTGTATTGTGTGTATTGTGACACAGTCCAATCCAATGGATAATCAAAGGCAAAATTAAAATCATCATCGCAGTAGGTTTGAAAACCTGGTTCAGGCTGGTACTGTTCGGTTAATTGCATACAATAACCAGCGGAAGTCGCTCCTGTTCCAGGATCCAGAACCCAGACTTTCCCCTCCGGGTCTCTCATTTCAATTTGATCAGCCACCTTCCAGGCAGAGGTCACTTTCCGAAGGGCATCAGCACCGCTCATGGTTGCTGCTTTGAGTTTGACTGTATCAATGACCAGGATCGAGGTTGTGTCAGCGTAAGGACCCGAGCCTGAATATTCTCCAATACAGGGCTGGTTAGCAATGGTCAGGGTAAGCGACTTTCCATCAGGAGCCCAGAAAATGTTGCCGGCATCATAATTCCACTTGGGAGCAAGGTTTACTTTCCGGTCTTCCCCAAAGACCAGATTGCGGATGCGCAGATCCAGACTTCTTTGCTGAATATAAGCCAATTGCGATTCGTCAGGAGATAAGGCAATATAGTAGGCAATTGATGGTAACAATTCGTAGACTTCCCCTGTGGTCAGATCGACCCGCTGCAGATCAGAGCCATTTACGGGCAATGGTTTGCAGCCTTCAACCGTGGGCATGTTGGTATAGTAGAAATATTGCCCATCCAGCGACCACTGCACCGGTTGGGGATCAGTGCTGCCCAAACCTGCATCCTGCCAGCGGTCGATCACAATCCACCAGAGTCTGCCATTGGGCACCCCAATATCCAATCGTGTATAGGTCTGACCAAGGTCGGAACCTGGTTTGGGAGAAGCAAAAATCCTTCTGGCGAACCATTTACCATCCGGCGAGACCGAACCCCATTGGGAAACATCCATCTCAGAAAAATCTGGGGCTGGTGAAGGAGTCATGGCCGGAGCCACCAATGAAGATGACTGATCTGGCGTTGCTGAAAATGTTATCGCTGGAGTTTCAGGCGATGATACTTGTTCTGGCGTTTTATTAGCCCCATTATTTTTGAAGAAGACCAAAAGAATGATCAGGACACCGACCAGCATCACTGAGCCTGTAATGGTTAATATCTTTTTACCCATGGAAATCCTCCGAGGTGATTTTGACTTTACGTCATTATCAACCGATCCAGAGGGTGATTCAACTGTGGATTCCCGCAAATCTTCAGCTTTCAACCTGTTTGTAGTGTCAGAGTTACTTTTGGTGATTAGCAAGATTGCTTCTGAACGTGAACTGACCCCCAGCTTGGCATAGATATTACCCAGGTGAAAT
Organism: uncultured Anaerolineaceae bacterium; assembly: GCA_964540765.1. GTDB lineage: Bacteria > Chloroflexota > Anaerolineae > Anaerolineales > Anaerolineaceae > CAZJLN01. Next base: position 12,978 of record CAZINW010000020.1, read on the forward strand.
TCAACCGTACGGATACTTACGCCCAGGTTAAATGCAATTTGTTTATTGCTTTTACCCTCGAGAAGCAGGTCAATGACGGCTTTTTCTTTCTTGCTGAATTGGTCCAAGATTTCCATGTTTTTTTACTGTATTGTCATGACGACTCAGTATTTACTAGTGTAACATGACAACGCCCTGTTAAATTTAAGTTGGCGCCAAAAAAGACCTGTGGAAATCCACAGGTTATCTTAAATTAAGGGATTTAGTGATCTTACAGGTGATTACAGAAACAAATTTTCTAAATATCTGCATATTCCTTTCACAAAACTGAGCCAAAGTCGCAAATCCGGATGCAATCCGTTATAATTGTTTATAATGTGAATTAGCCCCCCTCATCGCTGCACATTCTCACATATCCACGCCACACATCGCCGCACGGGGGCTTCTCAAGAAACAAGGAGAGTTTCTCGTGTTAAGATCCAACAACACCCAGGGCAAGCTGATTGTCGTTGAAGGCATTGACGGCTCCGGCAAGTCCACCCAGATCGACCTGCTTTACAAGTGGCTCCAGTCACAGGGCTATTCCGTCTACTTCAGTGAATGGAACAGCTCGGAGCTGGTGAAGAGCACCACCAAGGCTGCCAAAAAAGCCAAAACCTTCACCCCCACCACCTTCAGTATCCTGCAGTGTACTGACTTTGCCGACCGCTGGGAAAACAGTATCTATCCGCTGTTGAAAGCCGGCGTGATCGTTTTGGCTGACCGCTACGCCTTCACCGCTTTTGCCCGCGATGTGGCTCGCGGTGTGGATCCAGCCTGGGTGCGCAGCATGTATTCCTTTGCCATCCAGCCGGACGCAGCCTTGTTCTTCCGCGTCCCGCTTGAGGTTGCCATTGGGCGCATCACCGGGGCACGGTCAAAACTGAAATTTTATGAAGCCGGCATGGACTTGAATCTTTCGGAGAATATCAATGAAAGTTTCAAGCTCTTTCAGGGACGCATCCTGGCAGAATATGAGAAAATGGTGGATGAGTTTGGGCTAACTGTGATCGACGGGACGCTGTTGGTCAAGGAGCAGCAGAAACAGTTCCGCAACATCGTCAAGAAGATCCTGCGCGGTTGGGAAGGGCTGCCCAACCCCAACAAGCAACCGATCACATACAAAAACCCACAGGCAGAGACCAAAGCCAAGAGAGGTAAAAAATGAGAAAAGCAAACTTCTATGGCGCTGGCTTCCCATACCGCGAATTGGACAAGCTGCAAGGCAAACTGATCGTATTGGAAGGCACAGATGGCGTCGGGCGCTCAACGCAGATCAAACTGCTGCGCCGATATTTGGAGGACGAGGGCTATGCCGTCTCGGATACTGGTTTGGCGCGCTCAGCATTGACCCAGGCAGGTCTGGACGAAGCCAAGCGGGGTCACACACTCAGCCCGATCACGATGGGTCTGTTTTACGCAGCAGACTTTGCCGACCGCCTGGAAAACCTGATCATCCCAGCACTCCAGGCAGGTTTTGTGGTGCTTTCTGACCGCTATTTTTACTCAGTGATTGTACGGGATATAATCCGCGGTGTGGATATAGATTGGGAACGCAAACTGTATGGTTTTGCTCTCAAGCCTGACCTGATACTGTATTTAAAGGCGAGCATACTCACCCTGGTTTCACGCTTGATCCACGGGCGTGGGTTGAACTACTGGGAAGCGGGTATGGACATCAACCTGGCGGATAATCTGTATGACAGCTTTGTGAAATACCAGACACAGGTGATTGACAAATTTGATAATTTAGCTGAAGAGTTTAATTTTGTCACGGTGGATGCTGATCGAAGCACAGACGAGATCTTTGAGGAAGTTAAAGGGCATATCCTGGAATTACTCTACAACCGCCAACCAAAAACCAAGCGACCTAAGTAGATCAAGTCAGTCCAGCCGTGCAGAGAATAACCCAACTGCAGGCTGCGAAAATGAGGAATAAATGGCAACGATAAATCTGGATGCTGTGTGCATCTATGGCGCTCAGGTGATGTCAAAACACCTAAATGCAATGGCAGGCGAAGTGGAGGGGGTGCGTGCCGGGCTGGATATTGAGTATATCCACCGCATGCGCGTGGCATCGCGGCGGATGCGCAGCGCGTTGGGAATATTCCAGGATTGCTTCAGCAAGAAGGATTACAAACGCATTTTGGGGCAGATGCGCACGGTGACACGTGCATTGGGTGAAGCGCGGGATACTGACGTGCAGATCGCCCTGCTGACAGAGGTGGAGGCGCAGTTAGAAGAGGAGCGCCTGAAGCCAGGCATGCGGCGCCTGCTATTGCGCTTGAACCAGCAGCGCCAGGAAGCGCAGGCACATGTGGATGCCGCCATGGACATGCTGACAGAGAAACGGGTGATTGAAGGTATCCAGCAAGAATACCTGGCACCTGCACTTGCCGGTGTTGGCGAGGTGTATCTTTTTTCGCCAGCCCTTTACCAGTTGGCATTTGATTCTATTAAAACCCGCCTGGACGAGCTGCATTCCCATGAGCCCTTCATCCATGACCCTGGGAACAAGCTGGAACTGCATGCCATGCGCATCAGTGCGAAGCGGCTGCGCTATAGCCTGGAAACTTTTGAGACTCTGTACATGGGTCAGTTGAAGACGACGATCAACGCCATGCGTGAGCTTCAAGATTTGCTGGGTTTGATCCACGATATGGATGTGTGGGCTGAGTTCATCCCGACATTCATTGAAGAAGAGCGCACGCGTATTCGCACCTATTTCGGTCATGAGCGCCCGTTGAGGCGGCTGCTGCCCGGATTAGAAGCCTTCCAGGCATCACGGCTGGCGCTGCGGGATGAGACATATAAAAAATTCCTGACCTACTGGGACCAGGTTGAGGCTGAGGGTGTTTGGGATAAGCTGCAGCGCCTGATGCAAACGCCGATCGACCTTGAGACTGCCATGCAAATCCACGAAGTGCAGCCTGCTTTAAAACCGGATGAAAACCATGAAGGTGAGGAAGAAAAGGAAGCACAGATCAAAGCTGAGAACCTATGAAAATAACCCTGCTCGCCGATGTTCATGCCAACTTACCAGCACTGGAAGCCGTGCTGGCACATGCTGAATCACAAGGGGCTTATGGGATGATCCTGAACCTGGGGGATTTTGTGGGGTATGGCGCTTTCCCGGAGGCAGTGGTGCGGCGCTTATGTGACCTGGGGGCGTTGAGTGTGATCGGCAATTATGACCAGAAGGTGATCAACCGGAAGATGGTGGAGAGTGACTGGGCACGGGTGAAGAAGCCCGACAAACGCCTGGCATTCCGCTTTGCATACGAGCATCTTTCAGCTTCGAGCCGGGCACAGCTGATGATGGTGCCGGAGACACGCCGGTTGAACTTGGATGACATCAGCATCCTGATGACGCACGCCGGACCCGAAAGCATGGAGGAGTTCATTGGACCCAAAACACCCATCGGGCGTCTGTATGAGTTGGCTGAGATGGCAGCTGCGGATGTGATCCTCTGCGGGCACACCCACCTGCCCTTTTACAAGCAAGCGGGCAGAGCCACCTTCATCAACCCCGGCAGTGTGGGTAGACCGGATGATGGAGACCCACGTGCCAGCTATGCCGTGCTGAACATCGATAAGGGAAAACTGTCTGTGGAATTCTTCAGGGTGGAGTATGATGTGGAAGCAGCGGTGGCAGGCATTCATGCTGCTGAGCTGCCGGAGATCTTTGCGCAGATGCATATCCAGGGCAGGAACTATGACGACGTGATCGGGAAGAAATAGAGCGTCCATCAATATCTCCTAATCAAAATAAAACCAGATATCTATTATTTACTCTTGCGATTGAAAAATAATGAGATTGCTTCACTGCGTTCGCACGCTCTGCGTCCCTATGGGAATGACATTATCACAGAACTGTTAGCGTGAGAGCAGATGATACATCCACCTGCCCTGATGGGTTGATTCTGGTAAAATACAGGCATATTTCAAGTTGAAAAGGTGAGCATGTCCAAGCCAGTTTCAAGCGCAAGACAGGATTTTCCGATCTTAAAGGTGGAAGTGAATGGTTATCCTCTGGTATACCTGGATAATGGCGCGACCACGCAAAAGCCACAGGTGGTGATTGACGCCATCAGCAATTATTACAGCAGCTACAACAGCAATGTCCACCGCGGCAACCATACACTCAGTTTGCAGGCTACCGCAGCACATGAGGCAGCCCGTAAAAAAGTGCAGGCATTTATCAACGCAGCCAGTGAGCAAGAGGTGATCTTCACGCACGGGACGACTGAGTCCATCAACCTGGTGGCGTTTTCATTCGGCGAAGGCTTCGTCAATCCAGGGGATGATATCATCGTCACCCAGATGGAACACCACAGCAATTTTGTGCCGTGGCAACTGATGTGTCAGCGCAGGGGAGCCCATTTCAGGGTGGCCCCCATTGACGTGAACGGGGAACTTGACCTGGCAGCTTTCAAGGCGATGCTCTCAGAGCGGACAAAACTGGTGGCGCTCACGCATGTCTCGAATGTGTTGGGAACGGTTAATCCCCTTGAAACCATCATCCCGCTGGCGCATGCAGTCGGGGCAGCCGTGCTGGTGGATGGCGCGCAAGCTGTACAGCACATTGCGCATGACGTGCAGGCAATGGATGCGGATTTCTATGCCTTCTCCGGGCATAAGATGTATGCACCCACCGGCATCGGCGTGCTGTATGGCAAGAAAAACTGGCTTGAAAAGATGCCGCCCTACCAGTCAGGCGGGGAGATGATCGACCGGGTAACCATGGAGAGAACAACCTTCAATACGCTGCCCTTTAAGTTTGAAGCCGGTACGCCCAATATCGAGGGTCCGATCGGGCTAGCAGCAGCCATTGATTACCTGGCTCAGTTCAACCAGGCCGACTTGCAGGCTCACGAAGAAGACCTGCTTGACTACGGGCTGGAACGCCTGGGAAATGTCCCAGGGATGACAATCTACGGCAGCCCTAAAAGACGCTCCAGCATCCTTTCGTTCAACGTGGCTGGGATCCAGCATTATGACATGGGCACGCTGTTGGACCTGTACGGGATTGCCGTGCGCACCGGGCATCACTGCGCCCAGCCGCTGATGGACCGCTTGGGCGTCATGGGAACAGTACGCGCTTCACTTGGGATTTATAACATGCAGAAGGACATTGAGGCACTGGTGGATGGGATCATGCAGGTAAAGAAAAGATTAGGGAAGTAAGACCATGCAAAGCATGCAGGAAATTCAAAAGCAACTGGTTAAAGATTTCAGCTTTTTAGAGACCGGCAACGAAAAATTTGACTATTTGATTGACCTGGGTCAATCCATGCCGGAGATGGGCCCCGCAAAAAAAACAGAGGCTAACCTGGTGAAAGGCTGCCAGTCAAATGTCTGGTTTGACGCCCGCTGTGAGGATGGCAGGCTTCATCTTGAGGCGGACAGTGACTCACTGATCGTGAAGGGACTTGCCGCGATGCTGGTGCAGATTCTATCAGGGCAGGATGCCAGCGAGATCCTGAATGCAGATATGAGCTTTATTGAAGAGATCGGTCTGTGGCGGCAGTTATCCACACAGCGCGGCACCGGCTTGACCGCCATGCTGGCGCACATCCGTTCCACCGCAGAAACATGTCAGGAAAAGCAGCCAAAAAAGCGTGTCTTGTTCCTCTGTACCGGCAATTCCTGTCGCTCCCAGATGGCAGAAGCGATCGTGAATGCACGCTATAACGAAAGCTGGCAGGCTTTCAGTGCCGGCACCCGGCCGGCAGGCTATGTGCATCCCAAGGCGCTGGCTGTATTGCAGGAAATCGGCATCCAGCACAAGGGTTACTCAAAATCCGTGGAAGAATACCGCCAGAAGGAATTTGACCTGGTGGTGACAGTTTGTGATTCAGCCTCGGAAGAATGTCCTGTCTGGCTTGGCAAAGGCAAGCGCGTCCATCGCAGTTTCCCTGACCCGGCACTGACCGATGATATGCAGGATTTCCGCCATGTGCGGGATGCGCTTGCGCTTGAGATACCAACTCTACTGGCAGAATTTGAGAAAACCAAAGGGGTTAAAAACAAGTTGGACGAAAGCCATGGATAAATTAAGCTACCGCATGCTCTATATTGGGGGTGCTCCTGCTGGCTTGATTGGATTGGAGGAGCTTTTCGCGAAACTCTTTGAGGCAGGAATGACACCCGACGATGCGACGTTTGGAGATGAACTGATCAAAGGCATCAGGCAGCATAATTTTGTACCCAAACCAGCCGTTGATGAATACCTGGTTGTGCTGAAGCGGGAATATGCCAAATATTATAAGGGACGCAGTGGGGGTAAGGCAACCGTTGCCAAGAACTATGGCACCTGGCAGGGTCACCCGCGTGAAACCATCCCATGGTTCCCCACGATCTCATCAGAGTTGTGCAACGGCTGTGGCGCCTGCCTGGAATTGTGTGCACACAATGTCTATGAGCGGGATGAAAATGGCAAGGTGATCGTGGTGGATCCGTTCAGTTGCATCGTGGGATGCTGCTTCTGCAAGAGCGTGTGTAATCCGAAAGCGCTCCTGTTCCCATCGCAGGAACTGCTCAATAACTACCGCCCAAAGGCATGAGTATTTCATCAATGTTCCTGTTTCATACAACCTAAAGCGCTTAGTTTTCCCCCATCCAGGCAGTTGGTAACTGCCCTTTTGCCCTTGACAGGAAACATTTTGTGCTTAAAATCATATTCATGAATATGAATATTAAAGGGGGCGCAGTGAGCAGTATAAAGGGTGAGGATCGCCCCTCAGCTATTTTCAAAGCTCTTGCCAGTGCGTCCAGGCGCAACATCCTGGAACTATTGAGGGATGGCGAACAATGCGTCTGCCACTTGGAAGCAAGCACAGGATACCGGCAGGCTTACCTCTCACAGCAGTTGAAAGTATTGCGTGAGACAGGCCTGATCGAGGATCGACACGAGGGCTGGAATGTGTATTACCGCGTGATTGATCCTCAAATATTCTTGTTGTTGGAAGATACCTACAAAATGACCGGGCAGGAAGAAAACAAGCATGACCTGACGAAAAAAGCGTGCCCATGCCCAAAATGCAATCCCGGGAAGGGAAGCACTTGTTGATCGTCTATCAATTTATGCAAATTACTTGTAGAGGAGATAATTAATGATCACCATTAAAGTTTTAGGTTCCGGTTGTGCCAATTGTAAACGCCTGGAGGCGGTTGTGCGCCAGGTGGTTGAAAACGAAAAGGTTGACGCTGAGATTGTAAAAGTGACGGATTTCAACGAGATCACTACATACCCCATCCTTTCTACGCCCGGACTGGTGATCAATGAGAAGGTAGTTTCATCCGGCAGGATCCCCGGCATCGCTGAAGTGACCGCCTGGCTGAAAGCAGCCTGATCAGATGGAGCAGCCTTTCAGATTGCTCATCTTTGCCTGAAACCTATGCATAATTTTCCGTTTGATGGAAGGTATTCATGAGTTCTGTCCTCAGTTACATGGGCATGTTGCTCAATGCCGGCCTGACCAGCTTGCTGGATTATCTGGCAGCACACGTGCTGCTGTGCCTGGTGCCGGCTTTCATCATTGCCGGTTTTTTGAGTTCAATGATCCCAAAAGAAGCCATCACGCGCTACCTTGGGCCGAAAGCCTCCAAATGGATCAGCTACCCGGCATCGGCGCTGGGGGGTTTCGTCCTGGCGGTGTGTTCCTGCACCATTCTGCCCTTGTTCGCCGGCATCTGGAAGCGCGGCGCGGGGTTGGGGCCCGCCATCACCTTCCTGTTTGTCGGGCCTGCCATCAATATCCTGGCGATCACCTACACTGGGGCTGCGATTGGCTTTGACATTGCCATTGCCCGGTTGGTTCTGTCGATTAGCTTTGGCATCCTGATCGGCTTGATCATGGCATGGATTTTCCGCAAGGAAGAAGTAACCCGCACCCAGGAAAATGTGGATAATGGACTGTTTGAAGAGAATGTCAAGGTCAAACCGGCAGTCTGGCTGATGTTTGTGCTGCTGATCGCGATGTTGATCGTCGGCACCTTGCAGGTGGGCTTGCTTACCAATGTGTTTGCCAGCATCAGTCTGCCAATCAGCCCATCTGCACCTTTGATGCAGGCACTTTCAAAAGTAAATTTGACGTTCCAGGGCTTTGTTCTGATCCTGATGTTGATTGTGATTGGGATCACCGCGTGGAAGGGTTTTAACAAAATCTTTGAAGGTTTTAACGGATGGACTTACGCAGCAATTGTCTTCATCCTGCTGACAATTCTGACTGCAGCGCCGGCAATGCAGGTTGGCTCGCTGTCGCTCGGGATCAACGGGCGACTGATCGGTGAGGTGATCCTGCTGATTGCCATCGTCTTTCTGGCGGGCAAGGCTTTTAGCAGGGATGAATTGGGCGGCTGGATCTGGCAGGCCTGGAAGTTCGTCAAGCAGATCTTCCCACTGCTGATCGTGGGTGTGTTTGCAGCAGGCATCGTGAGGGTGATCATCCCTGAGAACTGGGTGCGAAGCGTTGCTGGACAGAATACCATCTGGGCAAACATGGTCGGTGTGATCTTTGGGGTTTTTATGTACTTTCCAACTCTGGTGGAAGTACCGATCGCAAAAATGTTCCTGGACCTGGGCATGGCGCGCGGTCCACTTTTAGCCTATTTGCTTGCGGACCCGGAGCTATCACTGCAATCCATCCTGGTATTGAATAAAATCATGGGCAGGAAGAAGACGGCTGTGTACGTCGCATTGGTGGCAGTCATGACCACCTTGGCAGGTTATCTTTTCGGTGTTGCCCTGTCAATGCTATAATACGAGGTTGGAAAACCTGTCAGGTATTTTTACAGATACAGCCTGCCTGAGAAAAAAATGAATTAAACTGGAGCGCCTGCAATATGATGGGAAGAACAAAACAAACCAAAAAAAGACTAAATAAGACGCTGCTGATCGTTGGGATTTTGACGCTGATCCTGGTCGGATCAGCAATGGTGTTCGTAAAGCCGGGGGCTGCCAGCGAGGCACAGACTTTACAGGCGAACCTGGTTGACAGCATTAACCCTGAAGAAGCCACCCCGGCAGACAAAGTTGTAATCTATTTCTTCTGGGGGGAGGGCTGCCCACATTGCGCTGCCGCCAAACCGATCCTGCAGGCAATGGTAGACGAGAATCCACAGCTTGTGTTAAAGAGCTTTGAAGTCTATAATGACCCTGCCAGCCAGGAGATCTTTAAACGAATGACGGATGCCTATGGTTTTGAACCCAGGGCGGTGCCTACCATCATGGTGGCAGACCGGTATTGGGAAGGCTTCAACGATAGCGTTGAGGCTGAGATCAAATCCACCATTGCAACCTGCTTGAGCACTGGATGCACAGATCTGGGTGCAGACATCATCGCAGCCTTTGAAACACCTGCTACGCCTGCACCAGTGGCAACCGAAACCCCGTCGCCAGAGCCTACGCAGGAGAGCGATAATGCAGGCTCCAGCATTACGCTGCCCTTGATCGGCACCGTGGACCTGTCAGGTAAGTCGAACCTGGTCAGCACGCTGTTGATCGCCTTTGTGGACGGCGTTAACCCCTGTTCCATCTGGGTGTTGACCATGCTGCTCTCGATCACCCTGCACAGCGGTTCGCGCAAGAAGATTTTGATCGTCGGGCTGGTTTACATCAGCGTGACCGCGCTGATCTATGCCCTGTTTATCGCAGGGATGTTCACCGTCTTTTCCGTGATCAACTTCGCGGGTTGGATCCGCACAGTGGTGGCATTGGTGGCGCTCTTTTTTGGGTTGGTAAACCTTAAGGATTATTTCTGGTACAAGGAAGGCATTTCCTTCACCATTGATGATAAATCCAAACCCGGAATATACAAGCGTATGCGCAAGATCATGGACGCCGGTGATTCCACATGGGGTCTGATAGGTGGGACGATCGTCCTGGCTGCCGGCGTGTCCTTGGTGGAGTTCTCCTGCACAGCGGGTTTCCCCGTGCTTTGGACCAATTTATTGACCGCCCAGCAAGTCACTGCAGCCACCTTCATCATACTGCTACTTGTTTACATGTTCATTTATCAACTGGATGAACTGGGCATCTTCCTGGTGGCGGTATTCACTTTGAAATCCAGCAAGATCGAAGAAAAGCATGGACGCATCCTGAAATTGATCGGCGGAGTGCTGATGATCACACTGGCCGTGGTCATGCTGGTCAATCCCAGCCTGATGAGCGATCTTGGCTCTTCGCTGATCATCTTTACCATCGCATTTGGGGTATCCGCGTTGATCCTGCTGCTGCACCGCACCATCCTCCCGAAGATGGGCGTTTATCTCGGCTCGGAGATGAAAGCCAGTCAGAAAAAGCAATATCAGGGCAGGAGCAGGAAGAGGTAAAGGTCAGTAAAGCCTGGCAAAGATCAAGATTGAGCACAGATTTATTGCCCTAATTCTAAAAGCCCGTTACAATTACGCACAAATGGAAAACAATCAAAAACCCCAAATTTTATTGACGAATGATGATGGCATCCACTCACCCGGCCTGTGGGCCGCCGCAGAAGCACTGGCACCCCTGGGATATGTGCATGTGGTGGCTCCGCGTGAGCAGTACACCAGCACGGGCAGAAGTCTGCCTAATGATTCCGACGGCGTCATTACCCCGCAAAAGCTGGTCGTGAATGGCAAGGAGTGGACGGTTTATGCTGTGGGCGGCTCGCCAGCACAGACCGTACTGCATGGTGTTTTGGAGATCATCCAGCGCAAACCCGACCTGGTGGTATCCGGCATCAATTATGGGGAAAACATCGGGTCGGGTGTCACCATCTCAGGCACAGTGGGGGCAGCCCTGGAAGCAGCAACCCTGGGCATCCCAGCGCTGGCAATGTCACTGCAGACTTCTCCTAAGGATCATTATTCGCTTTCAAAGGACGTGGATTTCTCCGTGGCAGCTCATTTCACGCAGGTTTTCGCAGGGAAACTGCTGCGCATGAGGATGCCTTATGACGTGGACGTGATCAAGGTGGACGTACCCAGCGATGCCACCACACAAACGCCATGGATAATCACACGCCAATCGCGCGAGCGCTATTACCATCCCCGTCCGACCGAAAGGATGAATCTTGAAGATCCAGGCAGGATGAAATATGAGATCCACATTGAAATGGATCACCCGGAGAAAGACAGCGATTTACAAGCAGTGATGATTGACCGACTTGTTTCAGTAACACCGTTGAGTTTCGACCTAACCTCACGCGTGGATCCGCATTATTTGCACACATTGTTGAGTGATTGAGAAAGCAGTTGAAAGTTGAAAGCTAAAAGGGAAAAAGTCCCATAGTGATAAGGCGTTAGTCGGAAAGTCACATATGTAATGTGACTTTTTCATATTTTCTTGGGAGATCACAACGCTGCGTTAACGGTGACAACCTTACTACCCGAACGTAACCCGATGTTTTGGGTTATATATTGAACCGGATCACGAGGATATCGCCATCGGCAACGGGGTAATCCCTGCCTTCCACGCGCAGGCGACCTTTGGCACGCGCTTCAGCGGTGCTGCCATAGGTGAGGATATCTTCAAATGAAATCACCTCAGCGCGGATGAAGCCTTTTTCCATATCCGAGTGGATCACGCCGGCTGCCTCGCGCACATTAGCACCCCGCCGCAACGTCCAGGCATGCACTTCCTTCTCACTGGCAGTAAAGAAGGACTGCAAACCCAGGAGATCGTATGAAAGGCGGATCAGACGGTTCAGGCTGGGTTCGGTGATGCCATATTCAGCCATGAAGAGGGCAGCGTCCTCCTGTGGCAACGCGACAATGTCCATTTCCAGTTTGGCGGGTATGCAGACGACCGCTGTGCCAGGATGCGGGGATGTGTAATTAAGCGGCGTCTGATCCTCAGATTGGTTGATGACGAGGATCTGCGATTTTCGACTGAGGAATCCATAACTGGAGAGGATCTTTTCATCCTCGGCGCTGAAAGTGAAATGGCGCAGGGGTTTCTCCGCGTTCAGGGTGACCTGCAGACGCTCAAAAAGGGTGATCTCAAGCTCAATGAGCGCACGATCACGGGTGACACCGCGGCGGTGTTCCTCTCTGAGCCTTTCCAGCTTGCGTTCGACCATGATCAAATCGTTCAGGATAAACTCGGAATCCATCATCTGGATATCCCGCAGGGGGTCGATGCTGCCGGAGATATGCGGGACACTGCTGTTCTCAAAATGACGCACGACGTGGATGAAGCCATCCATCTGTGAAAGCTGGTTGAATAAGGCGCCTGAGAGACCGCTTTTGCCAGCGCTGCCATCCAGACCGGCAATATCCGCATAGGTCACCTTGGCACGCACAATCTTTTTGGGCTGATAAATGTCGATCAACTGGTCCACGCGCGGATCGGGTACATCCACCACGGCAGTATGCACCTCAAGATGACCGGCTGAGATATCAGTTGGGATATCTGCCCCAGTAAGGGCTTTATAGAGGGTGGTTTTCCCTGATTGGGGAAAACCGATAATGCCAAGTTGCATGGGTTACTCCTGCTTCGGTCACTTCAGAGCTTTGGGAAAAAGCACTGAAGAACACTGTTTTCAAATGATTGCTTAATATAACTGGATTATACCCCCCAAGCCGCATCCATCTATCAAGTCTTCCATGATAGCCTTTGGAAGAAATTTTTGAGAAGCATTAATCAAGCAATTCGACCGCTGAGGGTGAGTTACAAATAAAAGAAGCTACCCGGCTTTAAATTAATAAGAAAGGAATAACGCTCTTTGAGCTGATCCCGTCCTCTCTTTTATCCTACCATCAAGGGTAATTCGAGTATCAACCCTGTAATGAATGATCCCATTGACTCCAGAGAGTTTGGAAGACGGGCTGTTTTGTTGCCGTTTTGATCTTTTAATTAATCCTTATCTGTCACTTAAGTGGCACCCATTTCGCAGCAGTGATCTCCCAGTCTAATGGGGATAGCACAGGCACTTGGATAACGTTCATCTTCCCATCAAGGCTAATTTCGTAAAAGGTATAAGAAGCACCTCTTACTGGTAGGAAATGCTATATATTAATGCAAGAATAGAAAAATGCCGTCCCCTCTTACAGATATTAACTGGCTGCCTTTAACGCTGTCACCATTGCTCTGGAAAACGATAGCAAACTAACTTCATAATCGTTCATTCCTGAGCATGATTCCTAAAATTACCACAAAACACATCCCACTCGCTCCTTGATAAACCTTGAATTGATCGTTCTTCCAAAGCCTTATTGGAATCTATGAGGTAGAACATATATTGTCCTTCTTCCGGCTTTTGGGGATTTAAGTATTGGCCTGGGAAAACAAGGATTCTTTTGCTGTCCGGCGTCCATAAGACGAACATTACAAATTGAGATGGGATGCTTTTGGAAAAGATTTCCTGATACTGGCTCACTATTGAAACATTCGCTTCACGAATAATGGCAAGTTGCTGACTGTCAGGTGACCATTCAAGCATGCCGCACGCTACGCCAGTGTTTTTGATTACTGGAAAGTGAAAAGAAAGAAAGGGCGTTATTGAGGCACAAAGCAATTTCTTGGCCATTTGGGGAAAGTCTCTCGCCTTGTGAATGCAGCCAATCTGCATCAGTTGTAATTTCACTGATTTCATTATTTCGAACATCGAGCCGGCATAAATAACTCGCAGTAACATCCATCTTCGAAGCCCCTGCTCCGGGGATGCTGCCACTTTGGTCCAACATAAATAGCAAGTGACTCTCGTCCGACCATCCCAGCAACTGTGGGATCCTCAAATCACCAACACTGACATATTCAATCTCTCCTGTTTTTATGTCCACTTTCGAGATGACAGCCGTATAAGCTGCAACTGAATTGTCGACCCCAAAGAAGTACTGACTATCTTTTGACCATATCACGGGTTGTTGACTTAGGATGTATCCATCCAGTAATTTCTGAAATTTCCCTGTGTCCGGATCAAGCAGGCTGACCACTCCGGTAAGGGTATTAACCCAAACTGCAACAGTTCCATCAGGAGACCAGGTGAGAACTGCATCGGAGTCTAGCTCTTCATTTTGGGCTGATATCAATTCAATTTCAGGGCATAATTCACCTGTAATAAGGCAGTTCGCATCCCAGCGGGCAAACCTCCTCTCGAATGGGACATGGATCGTGCTGATAGATAAATAGAGGTAAGGTAACTTCGGAATATCAGTTGACACTCGTGAATCCGTGGTCGTTGGGGCAACTTGAGTATTACCCAAGGTTGACAAGGAAATAGAAACTTGTGGGCTTGGGGTTGTAGTCTTCTCAGCAACACACGCAGTTATGAAAAAACAAAGGATGATGATAAACACTGCTAAGCTGAAGTTTATTCGTGGTTTCATAATTCCTCTACAGTTCACTTTTGCTATGTCATCAGAAATAAAGGGCCTGGTCATTGAGGTCTCACTCAAGAACCAGGCTGCCTCGCGTTAGTTGACTCGCACAGCTATTGAGCTGCTCTGAATGGTAAGAAATTTACAAAGTTCAAGATCGTTCCACCTTGAGAGATTGCCACCTGGAGGTGGGCTGGCGTACCATCGGGGAGTAAGTTTTTATTGTCGGTCCACCTGAAGAAGTAATTGGTTTCTTCCTTTTCACCAACAGTCGCATCCAAATCTTCCAAGGAAAGGCCAGGAGCGGCTTGTGCTGCAAAATCCAGGGCCATCTGCTCCAGTTGTTCCTTGGAAAAAAGCGGTTCGGTGCTATATTCAGACTTCATGTCATCAATAGGCATCATTGAAATCACTTGTTGCGAAACGTCATCGACAAGGAAGTAGAAGTTGCCAGATTCATATTTTGAAAGGTCGGCATCGGGAACGTTTGGAGATGGTGCACGGTCCTTCCCAACATATGCGACATCCTCACCTGTAATGGAATTGATCAGTTCCAGGGTTTTCGCATCTGCCGGAGTGTCGCCTGCCATGACCTGACGGATCACGATTCCAGAGCCAAAAAGCAAGGCAAGTATTGTAAGGGTGATGATTGTTTTTTTTTCATAGTATTTTCCTTTTCTAATCTATTGTTGATCACTGAGGGTGTCAGTGTTAGTTCGTAGATACAATTTCTGAATCAACTATTTCCGGATGATCACCCCCTGTATATCTCCTGAGATATTTTCCAATTTGTAGTGTGCACAACTAACTGGATCAAGTAGTACAGTAATTTGTGAATTGCTTTCAGGCAGCAGGACTGCTATACCTAAGTAACGGCTGTCGGTACTCCAGGCGAAGCTCAAAATGGCGGCTGGACTGACAAATTGCATGGGTGCATCCATCACCAGTCGGGCGGGGGAACCGTCCATGCCCTTGATGTAGAGTGTGGCTTGTTTGTCGCCACGGTAGGCGATCCATTTGCCATCAGGAGAGATGGTCAGGCCGGGATTTTTGCCAGGGGATTTTTCCAGGAGGAACACGTTCTCGACCTTGCCTCCGGCAACTTCCACTGAGCGCAGCAGATAGCCGCTGCCACCCGCGTCGAGCAGACCATAATAGACTTTGGTGCTGTTAGAAGACCAACCGGCTAGCACTTCTCCGCCCGACGTGACCACATTGGCGACTTCATTCCCATCCAGCCCAAGGACGACGATGCCCGGGATGGGACTTTGTGCTACAACCGCAAGCTGCTTCCCATCCGGGGACCAAGCCAGGGTGGGGCTGTAAGCCCCAGAGACTGTGATTGATTTTCCATCCTCCAGGTTGGTAAGGGTGATACCTCCGTCGCCCTGCGAGGCTAGGTGGCTGCCATCCGGGCTGAGGGCGGCAGTGTAGCCTCTAGCGACCTCGCGAGAGTCACTGCCATCCAGATTCGAAAGCAGGATTGAGGTTCGACCAATGATAGTAGTGACTTTGCCTGTAACATATTCAGGAAGCGCGTCGAGATCAGTGAGGTTGGACTGGTTAATGCAGACCGGGTCAGCGCCCTCCGATTGACTAGGCAAAGTGTCCGGCTGCCAAGTAACCTGCCAAATCTGGCTCTCACCGTTATATATGTCGGTTTCATTGGGCTCTGTAATTGTGCCTGGGAACGTGATCGTGACAGGGAAAGCGACGCCGCTGTTATTGAACTGCATTACCCAGGTGAGACCGCCATCTTCTAGTCGTTGGGCTTGCTGGTCGCGCATGTCTCCTGAAACTTGGTAAAAGATCCAATTACCGTTGGAATCCTCGATGATCGGCACGCCGGTCACATGGATCGGGCGTCCATCGGGGTTGGTTGGGTGAAGTGAACCTATTAGGGTGAAGCCGTCGTCAGTTTGAATAATTTTATCGACTTGGGCTTTTGCAAAGTTTGTTATGGATTGGTCTGGCTGATCCGTTTGTTCATTAACCGGCAGGGTCGCCGTCTGAATTTCAGGGGTTATCTCCACCACCGGCATGACGGTCAGATCAGACGGGGCGGGCACAAAACGCAGCGGTAATTCCCAATTCTCGGGAGCAGCACCTGACAATGTATCAGTAATGCAGGGAATGACAAACACTGCTTCATTAATTTGGGATGGGATGGGCGGATAACCAAACCCAAGGTCTTCTTGAAGCAGTTGGCTGCCATCGGATAACAGGAGGTAAGGCCTCTCCTTACAGCCAGGGGTTGCTTCCTGACGGGAGAAGGCAGAATCCGGCACGCCAAATATACGGTAGTCTATATTCGATTGATCGATGGTCAACGTACCGGAGGTGACAGTGATGGTCACCCCGTCCCGGGTCTGGCTGACCGGTTCTGCCAGCACCCGGATGGCGCTATTTTCCTCCACCAACCCCACCCCGGGGACGTAGCCGAAAAGCTTCTGCAGTTGGGCATACACCTGACCGGGACCGATGATCAGGACGACCGCGATCAGCAGCGCCAGACCGCCCAGGGCAAATTGCCAGGCTGGTTTTATAGCATGCAATTTGCGGGGTGAAGCGGATTCTTGCGCCATCTTGGTGATAATCTGGCTGTGAAGTTGATCCTTGAATTGAGGGCGAATCTCCGGCAAACCGAAAGAGTTACGGATATCTTCTTCAAAAGGTGAGTAAGAGTTATGGTTAGTCATTTTTCATCTCCATCTGGCGGTGTAAGCGCTCCAATAAACGATAAAGGGACTTTTTGACGGTGCCTTCCTTTTTGTGGAGAAGGAGGGCGATCTCCGGAAAGCCCATTTCTGCGAGATAACGGAGCCGCAACAGTTCCTGCTCCTCTTCGGATAATTTGTGGATCAATTGGCTAAGGTGGCGGGACTTCTCGGACTGGATAACATTAGAAAGCAGGTCACTCTCCTGTGAGGGTAGGTCTTCTTGGTCGAGTGAGACCATCTGATGATGGTTATGTCGAAAATAATCCATGGCTTTATTGCGCGCAATGGTAAATAACCAGGGTGCAAAACGGGTTTCATCCCGCAACTGGTGGAAGGTTTCAAAAGCAGTCAGAAAGGTTTGGGCAGTCAGATCCTCGGCTTCTTGTGCATTGCCGACGCGGCTGAATAAATAATAAAATACTGGTTCCACATAACGTTGGTACAAACTGGAGAAGTCTTTGGGGTCCTGACGATTCTGCTCGACAAGTTGCGCTTCAGCGAAATCACAAGTATTGGTAGCAGGTGCTGGTTGGTCTTCAATCATGGGCAATCCTATAGGTTGGTTCTCATGCATGATGTGCGAGTTCACTAACTAAGACGGTCTAATGGGTAAAAAGTGACATAATATTTCAAATAACTGTCTAACACAGACTGTACCCTGAAATTCTGATCAACGATTTTATGGTTTTATGTAGAAAGGTTGGTTATCATACATGACATTTTTTGTAAATCACCTGCGCGGAAATTGTGCGGAAATTGCTTGTGCGGAAATTGCTTGACCGGTTGGTCAGATTTGGTTATACTTCAATTCTCCTGCCGGAGTGGCGGAACAGGCAGACGCGCACGACTCAAAATCGTGTACCCTCGGGTATGTGGGTTCGATTCCCACCTTCGGCACCAGGCGCTTAAAATACACAAGCCTCCCAGACAACGAGAGGCTTGTGTGTTATAATTAGGACATAATTAGTAGTATTGTTATTGGTAGCAATTGGGCACCAGGACCTAGGGAACCGGTGCAAAAAGGATCGCCAGTGAATTGGGGAGCAGCTTAGTGGCGATCCCTTTCTATTCTTAAACGCCTATGAGATAAATTTGTTAAGAGATGCAAATCGCGTAGACCAACAGATGTACAGTCAAAATCCACGTTCAGCGCTTCGTTTTTTGCAGATTGGTCAGATTCAATAAGATACATCTTGGCTCCAACCTGACGAATGGTGTAGCTTTCAGGCGTGCATTCATAGCCTTCCACCTCGATGGTTACATCATTAGCAAAAAATTTGGTAGTAAATAGAGTCTTTTCCACATGTGGTACTTCCGATTCATAAACATATAAATTAAAAATTTCCATTTTCATCGCTAATTATTTGGTTATCAAAGGCAGGTAAATTGTGGGTGAGTAAATAGTAAACACATAATATTCTTCAATCATCTCACATTTGTAAGGAGGGTCTTCACGAATAAACCTAGATCGAACCGAGAAGGTGGCAACGCTGGCAGTTCTTACTTTCCGAATGAATGCCATGCATTCAATTTAGCCTACCTCCAACCCAACTTAGTGTCTTGAAAATTCGTTTTTTTTCCTGCAAGTTGCCAAAATTTGACAAAAGTGAGCAAGTCAGGTTCTATTATTTTGCGAAGGCTTTTAGCTATTACATCCAGCATAGCTGCGATTATTGTCAATTTGGAAACTTAACCTTAGGATAACGACTGTCTTCTTGTTATATTTCTCGTGAAAACAATCCATCTACAATCGTCAGCCGGAGACCACCTGCAAAAACGCGAGGATTTTTGCGAGGTATAGATCTCCGGTTTCTGTTCAGTTGACACTTTGGACAAGCCAGTTTAGAAGCAATACCTAACCAGTTTCAGATCGTTGTTAATCGTGTTTTGAACATACAGGCAGCGGTTTGCCTCATCAATGGAAGCCTCCGGATAGCTATTCGGGAAATCAATCTCCCGCAGTATCTGCATGGTCTGTGCGTCATAAACTCTCAGGGTAGTCAGAGTATAACCCTCTGTACCGACCGGCGTTTTGTCTTCGACGGTGGTAAAGAATTCGCCATGCTGCGAAACCTTCACGCTAAAGCTTTCATGTGCTCTTGGAGTATTATGAGTGAATGGAATGTCTTGCTTTTGCAGCGTATCCAGGTCTACTCTTATCATTTTTCCCAAGGCACTTGCATAAGGGCCGTGCGATCGTTCGCCAAAGTAAATGCCTTCATTCGTCACCTGGATTTGTTCATTCAGGGCATCCCATTGGGTAAAATCAACCAATTGTCCCTGCTCCAAATCAATGATACCGAAGCCGCTACCTGATGCAAGTTGAGCGGTAAAAGCAAGATAGCGGTCGTTTCCAGCAAAAGCAAGCGAAGTCACGTATGAGTATGAGTAATCCTGGGCAATCTGGCTGTTTGAAAAGTCAAAAACAACTTTCGCTTCCCGAGATTCAATGTTCCCAATCAAGATCTGGCTTGTCCTTATATTCTCGCACGCCACCTTGCCATTGCTGTGCAAAAGGGCACACCCTGAGGGGTCATTTAAATAGCCTGGGATATCGAACAGGTTCCATAAATCAGTGGAATCAACCTCCTCCAGATTTGAGTTATAGCGCTCCAAAGTGATCCCATCTTCATCATCACCTCCGTCGGCATCCTTTAGGACCGCGGTAAATACTCCGATATAATCCTCTGAATAAGTGATTTTAGATAGTTTGTCTTTGAGGTCAAGTTCTGCACGCGATAAAAGCTCGCCGTTCCGTGTGTCAAACAGATAAGCAGAACCGGAAGACAGAGCCAGCAGCTTATTGTCCTCCATAAGCTGCAAATCAAATACAGAACCCCCAATATTGTTGGCTGTCAGCCACGAAGTCAGATCCGAATCCCCTTCTTGTAGAGGGGCTGGCGGGAGCTCAGCTTGAACTGTTGGTGTTTCAGAAGAGGATGGATTGTTGGGATTCTGATCATTGATGAGCAGGATTGATCCTGTTTTTGTCCCCCACAAGTCTTCATTTTTGTAACTCTCTCCGACGGGATTGATCACCGCGTACAGCGAGTTGAGATGCCCGAATTCATGGGTATCCAAGGTGAAGGTAAAACTGGAAATCTTGTCAAAATAAGTCTTCATCACAAAATCAGTTTGTCCGTTCACCTTAACCGGCTGATGATTGACAAAGACCGTCACCCGATAATCCGCATCCACCCCGCCCCAAATGCTGGTCGTCAGTTCGGTCTGCCCGCCGGTTGCCTTCAGAATATTTATATAATTTGTTTTCCCGTCATTGAATAAAAAATTCAGGTGGGCAATTCTTCCCGTGGGATTATCCGCATCCAGATGCTTTGAAGATTCCGGAATGGGTTCCGTCATAACCTCAACAACAGTGTGTTCTCCTTGCTCAGGGGCGTCTTGCTTCATGATGACTGGCGGGAGTGGCACTGGATGACCATCCTGATATATCCCGAAAGATTGGGTCTCATCCTGTGGCATGAAAGATGGTTTGAAGATAACCAGCCTTGACAAACCTAAGGTTTGACCGGCTTTGCCTGTCATTGGGGTAAAGGCGATCGTAAGATTAATCCATTTGCCTGTGCTGAGCTGGTGCGTGCTCATGGTCATTTCTTGCCCGGTGGCAGGTGCGTTTTCGGTCTGAGTCGTTTTTACAATTTGGTAGGGCTGCAGCACGCCGTCCAGAAAAAAACATGAAACCTGCTTCAGTATCCTTCCCCATGGCTTTAAGGTTAAAGGACATCTGAATTGGGCTGACCGTCGTAGGTGAAGGTATCTGTTCTCGCGTCAAACCCAACTGGCTCAATTACAAAACCGCCCAATCCGCCTGACGAGTTATCACTTCCGCTGGATGGGTTATCAGTTTGTTCAAAAGGATTGGGGGGCAGCGGGGTAGCAGTAGACGCCGTTATACCAGGGGTATTGGCGCAGGCAGCGAGGGAAAGAAGGAGAATAAACGTGCTGACAAAGCTGAAAATCTTTTGTTTTTTCATGATCGCTCCCGGGAAGAGGTTACTCATCCAATCTAAACTCAAAAATCAAACCGTCTGTTTTTTTTAACATAATCAATAATTATCATAAACCTCAACCTTTTCATAAGTCCAGGTTTCCTTATTGATCCGGTAAATTTCTGTATCATACCCAGTGTCGGTTCTAACAGTAAGCCAGTAATAAATAGCGGGATAACCTTCCAAAACCTGCCCATAGAATCCGCTATTACTGACGGGAACGAGCAGTTCCGGGGTGCCGGTTTCCAGATCAGCCCTGTACAAGTAAAAGTGGTCATCTGGATTCTTGAAATAGATATAGTTATCATCGCAGAAAAATTCATCAGCCGGCGTCTTCAATACCTCTTGCTGCTGGTTCGTTTTTAGATCCAGAGCATAGACTCTTCCCTCTTTGTCGAGATTAGGATAATAAAGCTTGTCCCCTCTCAGAATCAACCGATAGACGGCTCGGATATCTCCGAGCGGTTCATCTTTCCCGCTGGCAAGGTCATAGACCCTCAGTTCATACAGATTATTGATGTAGTAGATTTTCTCTCCATTAAAAGCAACGCACTGACCGTAAACATTCGTAATTAAAGTTTCCTTCCGGCCATTGGGCAGGCGAATCTTCTGCAACAACCCCGAGTCTGAAAGGATAAAGAGGTCGTTTCCATGGATAAAGAAGGGTAAAGTATCTTTGCCGGCAAACCAGCTATGCACTTCAAGATCGTTGTTGAGCAGGGATGGATCAGCCGGAAGATCTTCCGTGTAGATGACCTTTGACTGCCAGGATTTCAGATCGAGCTGGGTGATATTTATCTGCGTATCGGTCTTTGTGGCATAGTAAAGCTTTCCGTTCATGCTGTAAACCGAAGTGATCGACCGGTCAATGAATTCCCGATCCAGGAAGGGGTCCAGGATCACTGGACCAATCTGATGTGTCCGCAAATCTTCAAACAAAAAAGTGGGAAAAAGGGTCACCAGTTTGTCACCCACCACGGCGGACTGATTGTCGACTATCATATTAAAATTGGTCTCAAGCCGGGAGGGGGCAGCGCCTGGAGCGGCACATCCACTGAAGCAGACAAGGATCAACAAAATCGCTGCGGTGGACTGGGTGCTTTTTCGGGAAGGCCCGGCATAACCAAACTTGCGGCTGATCAGGGCAAGCATAAGAATCAATGCCAGGAACCAACCCAGGATCATCCAGAATTGCAGCCTGGGACTGATCGCCTGAAAGACGGTCTGGTCGGCCTGGCTCAACTCGCCCATCTTGGTGCCCCGGAAGTATCCCTGTCCAAGAATGAAACCCAGGGGCGTGGGCAGAAGGTACTTGATGGACTCGCTAACCGGCAGAGCATAAGGGATAATCACGCTCATCAAGCCGCCGGTCAGCGCGGCGATCATTTTTTGTGTTAAAACCGAGATCAGCATGGTAATTGCCGCAAGCAGTACCAGCCCATACAGGCGGTAAGCCGAGATCGCCAGAAAAGTCTGGTTGAGGGATAAACGCGCGCTGGAATCCTGGAAGTAGGAGAGACTCTGCAGCGGGAAATCTCCATGGGGCAATCCGTACTTCACCTGGAAAAACACATATTCCAGCGCCGATGAAAGTAGGCTCAGAAGAATCACAGTCATGAAAATGCTGACGGATTTGGCCCGGATCAGCGGTTTGTCTCCCTTTTTGGTAGAGATCAGCAGGCTTCTCATCTCTGCGTCATATTCACGGCCATAAATGGAAGCGGCAAAAACCACGATCAGTAAGACAAACGCCCAGTCCAGCCGTTCCCTTGAGAGCAGCGCATTCCACCCATCGCTGTAAAGCAAATAACGCTCTTCCGGCTTTTCCCGCGCGTAGACAAACTGGCTGTAAAAGTTCAGAAAAAGCTCCTTATTATTGATAAGTTTCTCCAATTCTCTTGATTTTTGCCGGTATTCGTTTTCCGAGACCTCACCATTGTTGTATCGCTTTCGCAGCTCGAGTAGCTTATCACTGGCCTGATTGACCTGACCATAATCATCCTCAATCTTTGCTGAGAGCGTGTCCGTAATTTTCCCAGAATATGAATTGACGATGGTAAGATATTGAGCGCGGTTTTCATAGAGAAAGGCATTTGTCTCTTTTTCTTCCAGACCAAGAGTAATCAGTTTGAGGATCACCGCCAGCAGGATCAGGAAGATGCCTTTGTTCTTTATAACGGTTTTATCGAATTCATAAAAGAGAATTTTCATGGTTTCGCCTTGGACAAGCCTTTCCGGAACGGTTGACTGCCTTTCGAAAGCTGTGAAATCAAGGTCACCGCGATGCTGATCAGGATCAGGTTGGCAAAAACAGCCGGAATTGCCGGGCTGACCGGAGTGTTGAAGAAATTTTGGGCTGTGTAGTTCATGAATAGGTAACGGTTTTTGATCAACAGAGCCGGATTGATTAATTCGAGAAACTTAAAGTGATCTTTCACCACAAATTGCGATAAATACGGGATGAAGATTGCTGCCGCACTGACCGTGAAAACATAGATGGTTTTTTTGAAAAGCCTGGAAGCCAGCAAAATCAGCGCTGCAAGCGTGCTTAATCCTAAGGTCCGCAGCAGGAAACTGAGCAGAATATACTGCCAGATATTCAGATTCAGTGGTGTGTAGCGGAAGACTTCCAACGCATAAAGTGTGGCGTCAAACCCGCGGAGTGGAGAAAACAGCGCGAATCCGATCATGTCCCAGATCGAGAACCACAGAGAAATGAGGAAGACGACCACAAAAGTGAATTTTATTTTCGTTCTAACCAATTTCTCGCGGCCGTTCTTAAACGACGGGAGGAGCTGATCCATCTTGGTCTCGCTTTCCCCCACAAAAACAGGAACGATGATCAGGATACACAAGAGCAGCGCAAGCAGGCTTGAAAAGTCATAATGAAGGAAATACTTCATCCCCATCAGATCATAAAATTCCTGGATAGAGCGGTTGGAATAAAGCGAAATGATCTGTGCGTTCTTTTTCATTTCATAGGGGTTCTGTTTATCCGATAAGAAAGCCAGATTCTCGTCTGCTTTTTCCACAATCCGGTTCATATCGTAGGCGTATCCGACTGCGTACTCCATCCTTGGATGTACATCTCTGGAAAACAGAGTATCATCCGCGAAAATAAGACCGGTGTAGGTGTTTGGGTCATATTCGCGGCTGAAGGTTCTGTCTTGGATCAGGCTATTCAACCGTTCGGTTTCCGAAATGACATAATTTATCTTGTCATCCGTCAGTTTTCCCTTTAATTTGCTGTTATATATTTTCTGGAAATTTTCTTCGTCATACCAGTACTTATACTCTGCACAACTGAAATAAGCCCCGGCCAGATTTATAACCGTACATGCCACGATCAAGATCAGAACATAGGGCTTGAAAACATATTTCTTGAATTCAAATTTGAGCAGGTTCATTGGATTGCGCCTTCTGTGTAATAAATATAGGCTTCTTCCAATTTGGGCTGGGTGGGTTTGGCTTGTTCCTCTGGGGGAAAGTCGCTGACAATGCGCAAGGTATAAACGTTATCCACCAGCTGGATGTTGCTGATCTTGTAATTTCCGATAAATCGGTCCACATCCTGGGGAGTAACCTCTAATGTCCAAACCTTCCCCTGAATCTTGTGGATCAGTTCATTTGGGCTTCCCGAGAGAATGATCGAGCCGTGGTTGATGAGGACAATCGATTGGGCAATGGATTCGACATCCGGAACGATATGCGTCGCGATGATGAGGTCCTCTCGTTCCCATACTCTCGTCATGAACAGGCTGAGTTCGTCCCCGGCTTTGCCGGTCAC
>CAZINW010000021.1:0-33991 GCA_964540765.1 uncultured Anaerolineaceae bacterium
ATGGTACATATGGTGCAAATGGATTAAACAGATTGGCACCCCACTGGGAACAAAATTACCTCGAAGTGACACTGACTAATGACTGAAGACTATCGACTAATGACTTCCCCTGCTTACCTGATCGTCCTGAAGTCAGTGCTGATGCTGCCATCTTTGGCAATGCGCAGGACGCCGAACTGCGGGTGGTACTTATTAAGGCGGCAGGGGAGGATGGCACCCGGGTTGAAGAAGCGTCGCCCGTTCATAGTTTCGTCCACCTGGATGTGGGTGTGCCCGTAAATGATCAGGTCAGCATCTGGGAATGTCTTCTGCAGCATTTCCTGGTAATGTGTGTAGGATACATTGTGCCTCAAGATCACAAAGTGAAACAGGTCGTGCAGGTACTGGAAAAGGGAAATGTGACCATGCGCCAGACCGATGCGGGCGCCATTCAGCTCAAGCGTCAGGGATTTGGGCAGGTGCAGTCCCCGGAACCAATCGCGGTTGCCCTGGACGGTATGTACAGGTGCGATCTCAGCCAACTGGTCCAACACAGACTGGGTGCAGACATCACCGCTGTGCAGGATCAGGTCAGGCTGCTCGGCTGCGATCTGTGGGAGCAGGTCAGGCGGGAGTGTGGGCATGCGGTCGGGCACATGCGTATCCCCGAGGACGCAGATGACGAGTTCTTCAGGCATGCGTGCGTGCAAGCTCCTTTTCCATGGGTCTGAAATAATTCGCTGCCAGGATGATTGAGATCAGGTAAAGGACGGCAGTGGTGATGAAGAGCGGATCAAAGCCGTATTTGATCTGCACCAGCCCGGATGCGTACAGTCCGACTGCCTGACCGACCTGCCAGCCCATGCCACGAATGCCCGCGATGGTGGACTGCTGACCGGGCGGTGAGACTTCCATGGCAAAGTTCTCAAGCAGCGGCGATGAAAGCTGCATAAAGACGGTGCGCAGCAGGAAGCTGATCTGTGCCAGCCACAACCAGGGAGAAAAGCCGAGCAGCAGCAGGAAGACGATGCTGACCGCCTGGGTGACGTTGGTGGCGACGATCTTGCTGCGCATTTTGCGTGCCAGCCAGGGAGCACTGATCGAGCCGATCACAACCAGCAGCGAAGAAAGGCTGTAAAGAAGCCCCAATGCCTGATCGCTCATGAGGTGTTCCTCGCGGAAGAACACGTTGAGATAAGGAATTAGCAAGGCAGCGCCCAAACCGACAAACATATTGATGACGAAGAGCTGGCGTATGATCTTGCGCGAGAAGAGCTCCTTGATCGAGAGGATGGGGGATGGTGGGGCGCCGTCTTCCAGCTTATGCAGGTTTTTACCTTTGATCATCAAAAGCGGGATGAGACAGGTGGCTCCCAGGCAGATGCCCGCCAGGATGACCAGTTGGTAGGCAGCTGCAGTGATGTCCTGAATGCCAAGGTAGTGCGCTGCCAGCGTGGGCAACTGCCCGGCGATGAGGTTACCGACCATGCCTGCAAAGGTCAGCAGGCTGAAGTTGAGGCTGAAATAGAGCGTGCGGTTTTGCTCACTGGAGGATTCCATGATAAAGGGGGGTGTGGCAACGCGGTAGAGCATCAGCCCGGCACCCTGGACAGCGCCCATCAAAATGATCTGCCAGTGTGCCTGGAGGATGATCTGGAGGGCCATACCCAGCAAGCCGATGGTGAGACCGATGATGAGGGATTTACGGTAGCCGATGCGGTCAGCCAGTTTGCCGAGTGGCAAGCCTAAAAGGAGCGCGGTCAGGGGTGAGATGGCGCGGATCAGCCCGAGGGTGTCCTTGCCAACCCCACTGGAGAGCATGTAAAGGTTAAAGAAGAGCTCCCAAAAGCTGTACGCAATCCCGTAGAGAACGGTGGCGGTGAGGAAGAGTTTGGCGGGGCGGTTGAAGGTGGTTCTCATGGTTGTTTAAGACAAATATAGGTTTGATTTTATCATGCCAAACAGGCAGAAGGCGGGTTTTGTTACGTTTATTGCCTGCGGTGGCTTTACCAAATGTGGTCGCATATCCTATGTGGCAGATGTAAGTTCCCTTTCCAAGGTGACAGTCAAGTTGACCACAGAAATGAACTGGGGATAAATAAACCTGACGCGACTACGAGATGGAAGATTTCAAAGGGATGCAATGATAAGATCACCACGCTGCGCTCGCGCGCTCCGCTCTGCGTGCCTCCGGCGATGCGTCCCTGTGGGAATGACAACATCGGGGAGATCGCCACGCTCCCAGAAAGGAACTGGGATGATATCCCAGAAAGGAACTGGGATGATATCCCAGAAAGGAGCTGGGATGATTCCCTTGCGATGACAACATATCGGGTTAAATCGGATATCCCCCGGGTTGGCGGGGGATATCGTTTCAAAGGAGGAGTTCGCAGATTGCTTCGCTGCATACCAGGAAAAACTGGGATGAGATCCGCAAAGAGGAGAAAAATGAAACCTTAGTTGGTGGTTGATTCTGCCAGAGTGACCTGCACCTGCTTGAGCTGCCCGTTGCGTACGAATTCTACTGTGACCTCATCGCCTGGACTGAAGCGGAAGAGAATGTTGAAGTATGAGTTCTCCGCATCGATGGCGATGCCGCCGACGCTGGTGATGATGTCATCGGTTTGCAAACCCGCCTGGCTGGCTGGGCTGTCTGCATGCAGTTGGGTGATGTAGGCACCGTATTCCACAGGCAGGCGGTACATGGTGGCGATCTCAGGTGTGATGGTCTGGACGGTTACCCCCAGGTAAGGACGGGCAAAGTAACCCTTCTCAATAATCTGGGAGGCGATGGCAGCGGCTGTATTGGAAGGGATGGCAAAGCCGAGACCTTCCGCCACAGTGCCACTATTGGAATTACGCACGATGAGGGTGTTGATGCCGATGACTTCACCGGCAAGGTTGACGAGCGGTCCGCCCGAGTTGCCCTGGTTGATGGCAGCATCGGTCTGGATAAGGCTCTCAATCTGGTAGCCTTCGCCGGTATCTATGGTGCGACCGATGGCGCTGACCACACCGACAGTGACCGTGTTCATGAATTCACCCAGGGGTGAGCCAATGGCAATCACACTTTCGCCAGAGTCGATCAGGTCTGAGTTACCAAGGGTGGCGACGGCGGGAACACTGCCTTCGGTCTTGAGCACGGCAATATCCGAGTAGATATCCGTGCCGACGATGGTGGCATCCTGTTCGGTGCCGTCGGAGAGGATGATCTTGACTGAATCAGTGTCCTCAACGACGTGGTCATTGGTCAGGATGTAGCCTTCGTCAGAGATGAAAAAGCCACTGCCGCTGACCGTCTGCTCAGCGGTCTGACCCCAGGGGCTCATTTGATAGGTGACGGTACCGACGACGGTGACCACGGATGGGCCTACAAGCTGGACGGATTGTGTAGTAGCTGTCTGAACGTCGGTGCTGCTGATGACCAGTTCACTATCGGTGTTGGTGGTCAGGCTGCTAATGGGTTCAGCAAGGGGTGTGTCTGCTTCCGCGGTGATGGTGGGCTGTGAAATTTGCATGACGCGGTAGACTGTAACCCCGCCCACGGCTGCGCCGATAAAGGCAGCCACGCCCGCGATCATAAAAACGAGTACCAAATAGATGATCTTTTTTTTGTCCATAATTCTCTCCGATCTGTCTTTTTGCTTACCTGGGCAGGTTGTAAGCCTTCTCAAGTTGATTTTGTTTTTAATCTTGATGCCATTTTACAGGAAGGAGCAGGAGAGTGGTAGTGTATTGTGTCACGTTTATATTCCTGCTACCATGACAGGAATCATGCCTTTGGGCTGTTACAGAAGGGTGCAAGAGGTGGGATCAGGCAATGATGTTTTTGAGGTATTTCATAGACAAGTCCCCGTCTTTCAGCGTCCAGAGGATATCGGAGGTGCGCTGAATGAAGGCACGGTCATGGGCGACAATAATGACGGAGCCATGGAAGGCTGCCAGGGCAAGCTCAAACTGCTCGCGTGAGGGAATATCGAGGTGGTTGACAGGCTCATCAAGGATGAGGCAGTTGGCACCACTGGCAACCAGCTCTGCCAGGAGGAGGCGTGAGCGCTGCCCAAAGCTGAGATTACGGCTGGGAAGGATGACCTGCTCCTCTTCAAACAAGAAGTAATGTAGAAAATGGTGCACTTCGCTCTGACTCATGGGATTGATTGCCTGGATAAGCTGCAGCGGGGATTGCCCGGGGTCGAGAGTTTCCTGTGCCTGTGGCATGTAGCCGGGGCGTACACTGGGACCTATGCGCACAGTGCCTGCTGCCGGCTGTAATTCACCCAGCAAGGTTTTAAGCAGGGTGGATTTGCCAGCGCCGTTTGGACCCACGAGGGCGATGCGGTCACCTTGTTTAACTGTGAGGTCAAGGTTTTTGAAGAGCCAGCCATCGCCATAGGTATGCCCCAACGTGTTTGTTTGGAAGACGATCTGACCCTGATGGGGTGATTCGCCGAAGTTAACGCGCAGGCGCCAACTTTGATCAGGTTTTTCAACACGTTCTTCAGACTCAAGGTATTGTTCCAGGCGTTTTTCCTTGGCTTTGGCTTTTTTTGCCACCTTTTTGGCATAGCGCCGCATGGTGGAATCATTGGTGGCACGTTCAGTCTGCCTTGCCTGCTCAGCAGTGCGATGGACATCAGCTTTAAGGCGCTGGATCTCATGCTGCTGGTCCTGCCAGGATGCCAGTTGTTTTTGCAGTTCGTTTTCTTTCTGGGTGACGTAGGCGCTGTAGTTGCCGCTGTATTCCCTGAGCGTATGGGAAGATTCATCCAGTTCAAGGATGCGCCTGACGGTGCGATCCAAAAATACACGGTCGTGTGACACGATCAGTACGGCACTATCACAGGAAGCGAGAAAATCCTCCAGCCATTCAAGCGATTCAATATCCAGGTGGTTGGTGGGCTCATCCAGAAAGAGGATATCCGGCTGAGCCAGCAGGAGCCCGGCAAGATGAACACGGGTCAATTCGCCACCGCTGAGCTGATCCAGGGACATATCAAGCAAAAGGTAGGCAAGCCCCAACCCTGCCAGAAGCTCCAGAGCACGGTATTCCCAGGTGTATCCACCAAGGGCTTCGTAATGAGTAAGAGCATCTCCGTAAGCCTGCAGGTGGGCGGGGTCAGTGGAAGGGAATGTGGCTGTATAGGCTTCGAGGTGCTCGCGCGCCTGACGTAAACCAGGGATCTGACCTTCGAGACACTGCCGGATGGTCTGATTGAGATGCAGGTACATATTTTGGGGCAGGTAACCCAGGTGGACGCCTTCCGCGGTGGTAATGGTGCCGGAATCAGGCTGAAGATTGCCAGTGATGATCTCGAGCAGGGTGCTTTTCCCGCAGCCATTGGCACCAATGAGACCAGCATGATCTGAGGGCTGGATGCTGAAGTTCACATTCTGGAGGATGGGTGTTGCCCCGTACGATTTGGAGATGCGGTTGACCTGTAGCATGGTCTTCTTCCTTTAATATATATACTGATATCACCAAGCACACAACAAGTCTGGTATGTGAGGGGCGACGCCGGGGTGTTGTTCCTTCATGCGTCGCCTCTCAATTGTTCGATTGGATCAATCTGCCTTCAGCGGTTTGCGATAGACGATCGTTTTTTTGTAGGCGCGGTAGCCCAAACCTTCGTAGAGATGGAAGGCACCATTGGGGTTGTTGGTATCCACCCCGAGGGCAACTTCGCTCATGCCAAGGGCTTTATGCATGTGCATGGAGCGCACGATGAGGGCTTTGGCAACACCTTTACCACGCCAGGGACGGCGCACGCTGATGCCTTCGGTCCAGCCGCGTTGGCGGTGGTATTCCTGGTTTTCAGCGGTGTCGATGTAATTCTGCACCTGCCCGACGACCTGGTCACCATCCCAGGCAACCTGCCAGAGATGCGGCTGGAACCAGCGCGAGTTACGCCATTCTGCGTATTCCTCGTCAGCAGGCTCGGCAAAGCCCCAATGATCGCGGAAGGCTTCGTTGCCTGCCTGCCAAATCTGGTCATGCTGGTCAGGGGTGACCGGACGGACATTGATGCCCTGCGGCAATTCAGCAACAGGGATGTGGTCAAGCGGGCGCGACATGAGGGTGAAATAGCGCACGGGCTGGTAACCATGAGCGGCGAAGAGGGAAATCTTGTCCGGCTGGAATTCGGTGACTTCAGTGGAAAGCCAGCGATCCCCATTTTTGGGGTGGGCAGATGCAATTTGCGCCAGCCTGGCTTCAATCCAGCGCAGGATGGCTTCTTCGATGCCTTTACTGCGCCATTGGGGTACCAGGAAGAAGAAATGGGTGTAGATGCGGGCTTTGGGGCTTTCCTCCTCGAACCAGGAAACGCGTGCATAGCCAACGACCTCGTTTTTAATTTCAGCGAAGAGCATATCCTGGTAGGGATCGCAGTTGCTGAGATGGGCGTATTGATTGTGCAGGTCAGCCACGCTCTCACTGCGCTCATCGCGGTCAGTGTCCTTGCAGGCGTTAATGACCGCGATCATCTTCGGGTAATCGGACTCACCTTCAAAGCGGCGGAAGCGCAAGCCGTGAATGGCTGGCTTGCCGGGGACATTCAAATTTTTGGCGACTGGTAGTACAAACATGATCTTACTCCGTTGTTGTTATTTCGTGTGTGGTCAGGTCCTTGCCAGGACGCAACTCTTTGTGATAGGTATCGTACTGCCGGACAACATGCATGCCGGCTTTTTCATAGAGGCGGGTGGCATCCGTCAGGCTGGCGGCATCAACTGCCAGACCGACCTTGCGCTGCCCGCGCTGGTAGAGGGCGTAAAAGGCATGTTGCAGGAGCGCCATTCCCAGCCCACGGCGCCTATAGGGGCGCAGGACGGCGAGCTTATCCACCCAACCGAGTTGAGGATCTTCGGGGATGTGAGTTTTGCAGAAGCAAATGCCAGCAATGCGGGTGCCATCGAGCGCGAGAAACCAGAGGGAAGGGTCAAAATTTGGATCATTGGCGATATCATGCTGCCAGTGTGCCAGCTCCTGCTCATAAGGACGCTCAAGGTGTCCCCAGTGATCGTGGAAGCCTTCCTGGATAGCATGCACTGCCATGCCAAACTCCTCTGGATAAGCCATCTCGCGGATGTGAAAGCCGTTTGGCTCTGGCTGCTGTGGTGCCTGCTCCAGTTCGATCAGCATGCGGTGATAATGCCGCACCAGTTTGAAATCAGCGGCTTCCAGCATGCGGCGGTACTTTTCATCCTTACTATTCATGCCATATGCCAGCATCACGCGCGCATCCCCAGGCGCCAGGGTGATGCGTTGGCGTGCTGCTCCTTCTGACCATGCCAGCATTTCCAACGCCAGCGGTTGCTGCCAGAGCTCAGGCTGGATCTCGACCCAGGCATATTTTGCCACATGCGGCGCCTCGGGGTCCCAGATATCACAATAGCCAATAATGCGACCGGTCTCATCAACAAGGACGCGGGTGGTGGTTTCCAGATCCACGCCGGGGCTGGTCCAGTCAGAGAGCATCTCTTCAATGGTGATATCGGCATGACCGAGGACGGCAGTGGCGCTGGCTTGCATGATGGCGACGACCTCATGGGCATCCGCGAGGGTGAATGGGCGCAGGGTGCAGCCTTTTTTAGTGGTGATGATGATATGGTTGTTTGTCATGCTCTTTTTCTCCTGCTCTGTTTGTTGCTGCCCGTGGTAAAAACAAAAGCCACGGGTCTTGTCTTCCCGTGGCTTTTGGAGGTGGATTCTTTAAAGAAAAAACCACGGGATTGGAATGTTCCCGTGGCATAAACTCTGCTTCGTGTAGTTTAACAGGCTACAGGCACATTCCGGACATGAATCACGACAGCGCCGGAATCGGCGGAGCGGTGAAGCATGTTGGTGAAGATGTACTTGGTGCTTGTCACGTTTGACCTCTTTCTAAAGTTAGATTAACATTGAAATTTTATCACCGGGTTTTCATTTCTGTCAAGGGATCAGAACAGGGAGGAGCAGAACAAGAATCTCGCGCAAAGACCACAGAGACGCAAAGAAAAGAAAACAAAAATAAATTATTTGGGGGAAAAACAGAGAGTGGAAAAGGTGAGATTGCTTCATTCTTCGCAATGACAACTATCACTGAGATCGCTTCGTCCCAGGAAGACGCTGGGATGATACTCTTTGCACGCGGTGATCCCCCTTGGAAATGACAACCCTTCACCCAGCCTACGGGTTGCTACGGGATGCTGCTGCGGGAGGGCGTCTTGTGGCTGATTGTGTTTATAGTCGGACAGTCGGGCAGTTAATTTGCCGGATAGATGGTGCGTTGTAGTGGCGGGTTTGTGCATGGGGTGAGCCCTGGATTAACAGACCTGTAAATCCGCCGCCGTTTGCTAAATTTGCATGACAAAATACGCCAGTCCCCCGAATGAACATCCCACTTTGGGTTTTCCCCTGTGAGAAAAGGGGAGTGAATTGTGTTTAGAATGGCTGTGTTTAGAATGGCATACCTTTTTTAGGGTTTTATAAGTACAATAGAGGATGAATCAATTTGCTTTGAAAATAATTAAAAGAGACCTTGCCCTAAGAATGCGACAAAAAAGAGAATTAAGGAAGGGATTTTTGGTGGCGGCTGTGCTATTAATTGTAGCGCTGGCATTCGATTTGCCGGTGCGGGCGCAGGCTGGCACAACGCTATCTGTATACCCGCCGGAGAGCGACGTGCCGCTGACGAGCCAGACGCAGATTGGTCTGCTGGTGATGAATGGCGTGAATGTGAATTCTTTTGATATCACCATTGAATACGATGAGGACATACTGCGGCTGGATGGTTGGATAAATGGGGATTTTCTTACCAACCTGTCGGTAGTGAAAAAGGTTGAGCAGCCTGGCTACTTTCGCTTGCAATGCACACAGATGGCAACACTACCGGTATCAGGCAACGGTATTTTGATCGATCTTTTTTTCTATGCAAAAGTGCTTGGGACTACAGATATCGTCATCTCAGCGGCGGAATTTGCTGACTCGCAAGGCAACATAAGCAACCCGGAGCTGGTAAATGGCTCAATCACGATCAATTACACCGCAACTTATACCCCAACCGCCACTGCCACGGATACACCTGCATTTTCCCCGACAAGCACGCGCACCCAGACGCCAACAGAAATGGGCGGCGTCACACGGACCCCGACGGCAACGAACACACTGGTGCCCAGCCGCACTCCGACGAACATAACTTCACCCCCGACGCGCTTCCCGACCACCACGCAGGGATCATTACCAAGCACCCTGACGCCCTTGGCGAGTGGAACAGCATTTGGCAGCCAGACCCCAGGTTCAACAGGCGTCATCGCACCGAATGTGGCAGAAACTGAAAAGGCCAGGCAGAGCGCAACTCCCATCTACGTTATTGGCTCTGTTGAGGGGTCATCACGTGGACCAGTGAAGACTGTCACGACTGAAGAGACGCATGCAGACAGTGAGACCTGGCTGTGGATCCTATTGGTTGCAGGAGTGATCGCTTTGGTAGCACTGGTGATTGTTGCATTCAGGCGTAAAAAGCCAAAAAATAAAGGTCATTTATATGAATGATCTGATTGCAGCGTATAAATACTGATTCAAAAGGGGACCCCGGCACATGGATCATTGTGTCCGGACCTGGGTATGGCGATCTTGCATGCGATGGTCGGTACTGCCCCTATACACCTGATCCTGGCTGGTCTGGAACGGATAGCTTTGTCTTCAAAGTCAACGATGGACAGAGCGATTCGAATGAAGCGACGGTGACCATTATCGTCTATCCGTATCCAAGAATTTACCTGCCAATCATCTTTAAGTAAGATTGAGTCACATTAAACAGAAAGGCTGCCCCCGCAAGGGCGGCCTTTTTTATGTGATATATCCATAAGACGAAAGTAAGCAATTCAGATGAACTTATGTTTTGCAAAATTGAATGTGAAAGTGAATATATCGGATTGCATTCAAGTGAGAAGTCTAAAACAGATTTTTTAGTTTTTTGGTTTCTTAATAAAGCTCAAAAAGAGAACCAATAGCAATCCAACGCCACTGACTGAGATCAGAGAGATAGCCACAGTTCTGCCATCGCTGAAAGTACGATATAAAAGCGGCGGTTGATGAGTGGGGGTGGCAGTCGGACCGGGTGTCAGGCTTGGCAGGGGTGTGCGGGTCGGGCGGAGTGGTGTGTTCGTTCGTGTTGGAGGAATGGGGGTGGCTGTGGCTGGCAATGTGGGAGTTTTGGGATTGGCGGTGCGGATGATCAACATTTGACCTTCATAGACATCGGTGGCAGAAGGATTATTGCCAGAATTGGTCATGATCTCTGCGCCGGTTGTGCCATAGGCAATGGCGATTGACCAGAGTGATTCACCGTATTTAACATAGTGGATGACGATCCCATCTGCATTTGGGGTGGAGGTGATGATCTCATTGACGTAAGGTTCAGGGGTGTCATTTTCCACAAGGCTGACTTGTAGATCAGGTTCCAATGAATCACCCGGGCGGACATTGAGTGTATAAAAAACATTCTCTCCTGAGAAGGCAACACCTGCGCCGACGCTGCCGGTGGCATACTCGATCATGGTTTTCCAATGGACATAGTCAGACCAGGCAGTATAGACACAATAAGAGACTGACATGTTGGTTCCCATGGCGACGTTCTCCTGAATACCATACTGGAATGCTGTGGAACCATCTGCGCGTGTATGCGTCCAGGAACCCAGGGTTGCCATATAATTGCTTTGGGATTGAGCAAAATCCATCAGATAGGTATCAATGGTATAGGGTGCCAGACCTTTTGATTGGCGCAGTGCATTGACCTCGGCAATGAGGTCATCAGCGGATCCTGCCTGGGCTTGTACCGGTTGGAGCGGGTACAGGAGCGCCAATGAGATTGTGCAGATGATCGTCAGGGTAAGTCTTCTAAACATGATAGCTCAATTATAGCTGGATTTCTCAGTATTTCTATTTTGAACAAAAGCCAATTTTACTGCGATATATCTCAATGTGCAACATATAAAAATATTGTGACCATTAAACCAAAACAAGAAATCCTCTTTAAAATTCCTTATTTTCCATAACAGAAATGGAAGAATAATGATAAACTACTAAGAATATGATCACGACTTTTCAAGCATAATCAGTAGAGAGTGAAATAATAATTTAATTTATCATCGCGCAGAATCTCCTTGGAGATTGTAAGTAACTATAGGGTGCGGAACTTTTGGCTTTTGTTTGAGATTGCTTTGCAGGCTCGCAATGATGGACTCATTATTGGTAAGCTTATTTTGGAGGTGCAGGTATGTTGGACATCAAACTGATCAGAGAACAGCCAGATTTGGTGCGGGAAGCCTTACGCAAACGGCAGATGGAAACCGACCCCGTGGACAGGGTATTACTGCTGGATGATCAAAGACGCAGTTTGATCCTGGAAGTGGAAGTGAAACGTTCAGAACGCAATCTGGTTTCCAAGGAAATCGGGCGGATGAAAGACGCGGCAGCCCGCACTGAGAAAATTGAGGCAATGCGGCTGCTGGGTGATGAGATTGCAGCTTTGGACCTCAAGTTAAGGGAGGTCGAAGAGGGTTTACAGGCGGCGGCTGCGGTGATACCCAACATCCCGGATGCAGATGTTCCTGTCGGCGTGGATGATAAGGACAATGTGGTGTTTCGTGTCATGGGCCCGATTCCTGAGTTTAACTTTGAACCGCAGGCACACTGGGACCTGGGACCTGCATTGGGCATCATTGATTTTGAGGGCGGCGTCAAATTGAGCGGGTCCCGTTTTTACATACTCTCAGGCGCCGGCGCCAGGTTGCAGCGGGCTTTGATCTTTTGGATGGTGGACCTGCATACGCGCCAGGGATATATTGAGAAGTATCCACCCTGGATGGTGCATGCGGATGTCCTCTTTGGCGCCGGTCAATTACCGAAATTTGAGGAAAATCTTTATCATGACCATTTGGAGGATTTGTGGATGGTGCCAACGGCAGAAGTTCCGCTGACAGGCCTGCACATGAATGATATTCTTGATGAAGAGAAGTTACCCCTGAATTACACAGCCTATTCAGCCTGCTTCCGACGCGAAAAAATGAGCGCAGGCAGGGATGTACGTGGGATCAAACGCGGGCACCAGTTTGACAAGGTGGAGATGTACAAATACTGTCTGCCACAGCATTCAAAAGAAGAACACCTGAAAATGCTGGCTGATGCAGAAGAGACCTGCAGTCAACTCGGTTTGACCTACAGGGTTTTGCTGCAATCGACAGGCGATTTGAGCTTTGGCTCTCATAAAACCTATGATCTGGAAGTGTGGGCGCCTGGGTGTGGTGAGTGGCTGGAAGTCTCATCAGTGTCAAATATTGGCGATTTTCAAGCCAGGCGTGCGAATATTAAATACCGACCAGCAAACGGTGGAAAACTGGAGTATGTACATACCCTGAACGGTTCAGGATTGGGTCTGCCACGGACTTTGATCGCTGTTTTGGAGAACTACCAGCAGGAGGATGGATCCGTGGTGATCCCTGAGGTGCTGCGCCCATATATGGGTGGGATCGAGGTTATAAAAGCTTGATCATGCCAGATTGGCTAAATACCACGTTATTGGTTATCACCGCCCTGATCCAGTTGATTGGATTCTTTGGGTTATTGCTGGTCTTTTTCCCGGGGCTGACCGTGATCTGGATCGGGCAGTTGGTCTGGGCGATCAGCACCGGGTTTAATCACGGCCATGAACCCTGGCAGTACGGATGGACAATTGCGTTTTTTGCGATCAATACCGTTTTAATGGTGGTTGGTTCGATCCTGGATAATGTTCTCATGGCTGGCAGCGCTCACAAAAAAGGTGCCCCGTGGTGGGTAATTGGATTAAGCTGGCTGGCAATGATCATCGGGGGTATCTACCTGACGCCGATTGGTGGTCTGGCTGCTGCGCTCCTCGTGCTGTTTCTTGTGGAATTTGCGCGCATCAAAGATCAAAAGAAGGCTTTTGAATCGACAAAATCGATGGCGATGGGCTGTGGATGGGCTGTGGCAGCAAGGCTCGGGATTGCCCTGGTGATGATAATCCTATGGGTGGTCATGTTGGTGTGGTTTTAGCCTGAAAAGCGTTTTTTTGATTTTCCAATTGATACCCATAATCAAAGACCTGGAAATTCTCCAAGTCTTTTTTATAATTTCCATTGAGTTAGTCTTTCTAAGCGACCAGGTGCCCAATCATAAGGATGTTTGTGTTGCTGAGGGCTCCTGAATCGTGATAAAGCGAGATATGGCTGGCGCTCCTTCAAGCCATCTGGCTTAGGCTTGTTTTGACCGCGCGCTGCGGGCAAGGTAAAGTGCAATGGACCCGGCAACGGCTGCGTTCAAGGACTCAACCTTGCCAAACATGGGCAGGTACATGATCTCATCACAGGATTTGCGCACCAGGTCACGCAGCCCGCTGCCTTCATTGCCCACAACGATGGCAAGACCCATACCCAGATTGATTTGCGACGGGTCTTTAGCGTGGGTGTCTTCGTCAAGACCGACCACCCAAACATCGAGAGCTTTGATGCGGTCAATAGCCTGCGCCAGGTTAAACTGTGCGATGAGAAGGTGCTCGCTGGCACCTGAAGATGCATTGACCACTGCTGGTGTGATCAGGGCGCTGTGTGCAGATGGGATGATGACGCCATGCACGCCCATGGCTTCAGCGGTACGTAAAAGGGTTCCCAAGTTTTGCGGGTCCTGGATCAAATCAAGCAGGAGGAAAAAAGAGGGTTCGGAAAGGGTTTTTGAGTGCGCCAGCATGTCTTCCAAGGCAACATAGGGGTAGGCGCTGACTTCCAATGCCACTCCCTGGTGGTTAAAGGAGATGGCGTCCAATCTTTCGCGGGGGACTTCTTCAATGGGTACATGCAGCTCTCTGGCAAGCTGGGTGATTTGTTCCAGCCTGCCCTCCATCTTGACACCGCGTGCCAGGCAGAGACGAAAGACATGCCGGCGCCTGGCTTTCAAGGTTTCAAATACAGGGTTGCGACCGGTGACCCATTCCTTCATGAGGTCATTCCCAGGCCCAGGTGGTGCCTTCTTTCGTGTCTTCCAGGATGACATTGCTCTTTTTCAGTTCGTCGCGAATTTTATCTGAAAGTGCCCAGTTCTTTTGAGTGCGCAGCTCGTTGCGTAAATTGACCAGCAGGTCAATAAAGGCGTCGGCATCACTGTGAGAGGATTGCCTTGGCTCCAATTTCAAGCCGAGCACCCCAGTGAGCTCATGATAGACCGCAAGGGCAGTGGTGAGCTGTTCCTGGGTGGCGCTGTCACTGCGCGCCTGGTTGATGGCACGCACAAGTTCAAAGATGACAGCGATGGCCGCGGAGGTGTTAAAATCATCGTTCATGGCTTCAATGAAGTTGGAGCGTGTTTTTTCTGCCTGGTCATTCAGGGCTGCAAGCTGTTCAGCCCGGATACCGCCTGCATTTGCAGCAGCGGATTTTTGGGCGCTCAGAAGGCGATCATAAGCGCGTTCGGTTTGTTCAAGCACCTCATCGTTGAACGTCAGGGGGCTGCGATAGCTACCATTGATCACCATCAGTCGCATGATGTCACTGGGATGTTCTGCCAGGAAATCATCGATGCTGATGAAATTACCCAGCGATTTTGACATCGTCTCGCCCTTGATCTGCAGCATGCCATTGTGCATCCAATAGCGGGCAAAATCCTTGTGGGTGATGGCTTCAGTCTGGGCGATCTCGTTTTCATGATGGGGGAAGATCAGATCGTTACCACCGCCGTGAATATCGATCTGTTCGCCGAGGTGGTGCATGTTCATGGCAGAGCACTCAATATGCCATCCAGGTCTTCCCAGACCCCAGGGGCTTTCCCAGGCGGGTTCGCCAGGTTTGGCGGCTTTCCAGACGGCAAAATCCATGGGATGCTCCTTGCGATCATCCACTTGGATGCGGGCACCGGCGTTCATGCTTTCCAGCTTGCGACCGGAAAGTTTGCCATAATCCTTTTTGTACTCAACGCGGTAATAGACATCGCCATCAACAACATAGGCAGCACCTGATTCAAGCAGCTTTGTGATCATCTCAATAATGAATGGCATCTCCTGTGTGGCACGCGGATTGACGGTGGCAGGTTTGATGTTGAGATCCAGCAAATTTTGCTTGTATTCGTTGATATAGGTTTCCGCAAGTTCGTAGGGGTCGCAACCAAGCTTGTTGGCGCGATCGATGATCTTATCATCCACATCGGTGAAGTTCATCACATAACGAACTTCATAACTGCGATATTCAAGGTAACGGCGGGCGATATCAAAAACCATGGCGGACATGGCATGACCGACATGGGCTTTGTTGTAAACCGTGGGACCACAGACATACATACGTACCTTGCCGGGTTCAAGCGGTTCGAAGACTTCTTTTTCGCGGGCAAGGGTATTATAAATTCTGAGGCTCATGCTGCGTGCTCCTTTCCAGGCTGATCAATCAAAATCGGGTTTTGCGAATACCATGCGTCCGGCTGCGGTCTGCAGCACTTTGGTGACGATCACATTGATGGTCTGACCGATGTATTTATGCCCATTTTCAATCACAACCATGGTGCCATCTTCCATATATCCCACGCCCTGTCCATATTCCTTGCCTTCCTGAATGATCTTCATCTGAAGGGTTTCTCCGGGTAGGAGGATGGATTTAACAGCATTTGCCAGTTCATTGATGTTGAGAATTTTGACGCCCTGAAGTTCAGCGATGCGGTTCAAGTTGTAGTCATTGGTGAGAATTGGACAGTGCAACTGACGCGCAAGCACAACCAGCCGGTCATCCACTTCGCGAACACCTTCTACATCCAGGTCGCTGATGGTGACAGGCAGGGTTTCACTTTTTTGTAATTCTGCCAGTATTTCCATGCCGCGCCGACCCCGCTGCCGCCGTAGGTCATCCGCAGAATCGGAGACGAATTGCAGCTCGTTCAGGACGAAACGGGGGACGATCAACGACCCGGTGATGAAACCTGTCTTGGCGATATCTGCGATGCGTCCATCGATGATGGCACTGGTATCCACCAGGATCTGATGTTCGGGGTCACTTTGTGGGTGACCCAGGTGAAAAACGCTTTTGCCCGATTGTGATCGGATTAGGTTGAAGATATCATCCTGGCGGGTGACAAACAGGGCAATGCCCAAATAACCAAAAAGCAATACACCCACGAAAGGAAAGATATTTCCAAGCGGTTCGGGCAGCAGCGAGAGCGGGTATGCCAGAAGTGCAGCTGTGAATAGACCAACGATCAAACCTGTCAGACCACCCATGAGGGAGTGTGCTGAGGCTTTGGCAAAAGTTTTGCGCAAGGCTTGCAGCGGCTTTATGGAAAGCCATGGCGCGATGATAAAACCAATCGCACCAACCAAAACTGAGGTAACTGCTGTGATTAATAAGGGGTTGATGGTGCTTTGAGGCCAAAATTGTGTAACTGCGGTATTGACGGGTGTGCCTAAAAAGGCACCAATAATTCCAAAGATGATCAAACCAATGATCCTTGAGATCCACGTTTCATTCATATGAAGCTCCTATTTTAAGGTACGAAATAAATCCAGGATAATGCCGTTGCATTGATAATAATAGCACGCTTGCAATTTCGAGTCAAATAAAAAATTTATTAACAAATCGATTTTGAAAATTTGGATACACATTAAAAATCGATTTGATGATCCAAATCGATTTTCAGTCCGAGTTCAACTTCTGACAACAGGAGGTGGGCTTTGGAGTGGATTGGTGGGTGGCTGCGGGTAGGTATGATTGACTGGCTGACCGGCTTGTGGGTTGAGCACCAGGCTGAGCTGTGCAAGGGCGCGGCTGTCATAACTGCGATGACCACAAATATCACAAACCCAGGCGGGAAAATCCGGTACGGTGATCATTTCCTGTCCAATCCAGGTAATAAAAGTGACCAGGCGCAGGCGCTTCTGACCGGCCTGGCAGCGGTTACATGGTTGAGTTAGCAGTTTAAGGTCTTCTGTCATCCTACCCGTTCTTTCCTTCAGCTTCAGCCAGGATTTGAACACCGGCGCTGGCACCGATACGGGTTGCACCAGCCTTGATCATGGTAATGGCATCAGCGTAGCTGCGGATTCCCCCGGCTGCTTTGACGCCCATCTGGTCTGAAGAGCCAACAACGGCACGCATCAGTTGCACATCCTGAACGGTGGCGCCTGAAGGTCCAAACCCCGTAGAGGTTTTGACAAAGTCTGCTTTGGCTTCTTTGCATAAGAGGCATGCCATGATCTTCTCAAATTCATCCAGGTAAGCCATTTCAAGGATGACTTTTACGAGCGCCCCAGCTACGTGTGCTGTATCTGTGACAGCCAGAATGTCAGTGTACACCGCCTGGTATTCTCCAGCCTTGAGCAGCCCGATGGGGATGACCATATCCAGTTCCCTGGCGCCCATTTGCAGGCTCCACCTGGCTTCGTCAACTTTAGCCTGGGTAGAGGTTGCGCCCAGCGGGAAACCGATCACGGTGCATACCGGCACACCGCTGCCCTGAAGGGATTGAACTGCCAAAGGGACGAAAACAGGGTTGATGCAGACAGAGGCAAAGCCATGCTTGCGGGCTTCCTGGCAAAGCTTTTGAATCTGTTCAGGTCGGGCATCCGGTTTGAGAAGTGTATGGTCAATCCAAGCAGCAATCCCTGTGCCGAGAGGTGATTCAGGTGGGTGCACTTCAGGGAGTTCCTGCTGATATTTCCGAGCAAGTTCGATCATGCATGTCAAGTTCATAATTCCTCACTCAGGGGCGGCAGTCACCAGGTCTGGGCTTGCCAGCGACCTGACTTTTTCAAATGGCCAATAGAGAAATATGGCTTTGCCAACAATCTGGTCCATGTTTACAAAACCCCATTGATGTGAATCGGACGAGTTATTGCGGTTATCCCCCAGTACAAATAATTGACCTTCAGGGATGATCCAGTTGCCTTCGTAATCAGGTTGGGCTGCAATGTAGGGTTCAGTCAGTGCCTGATCATTGACATAAACGATGCCTCCCTTAACAGAAACCACATCCCCGGGCAGACCGATGAGACGTTTGATATAATCTTCGTTTTTGTCACCCTGAAAATGGAAAACGATGATGTCCCCGTGTTTTGGGGAGGACCATTTGTATGCCAGTTTATTGACGAGAAGCAGGTCTCCTGGCTGAAGAGTGGGTTTCATGCTGATATTTTCGACACGCACTCTTGATGAAACTGCATTGATTGCCAAGAAGAGCAACAGTGCAAGGAGGACTGTTTCCAATGTGTCCATTAAAAACCCGCCAAAACCCGAGCGTTTTCCACGAGATTTCTTGTTTTCATTTTCCGGAGTAATTTCAGTATTAAAATCTTCCATACTATGCCTGATGACTTATTTTGGTACATGCATTATAAGGTTTCTTACGCCTGGCTGCAAGTTAAACTTTATTAATTGTTTATCAATATTGCACGAACCAAGGCTTGAGATCAGCGTCGATCCGTTTCTGGGCGCTCACGTTTTTTCAGCACCAGGCGGATGGCTGTGCCGATAAAGGGATATTCCCGCCTGATCTGGTTTTCAAGGAAGCGTAGATAGGTAAAATGACACAACTCAGGGTCATTGACGTAGAGCAAGAAGGTGGGTGGTTCACTGCGAACCTGGGTGCCGTAATAAATTCTGAAGGGACGCCCTGTAGTGGCTGGTGCCTGGTGGCGGTCCTGTGCTTCCTGGAGAATGCGGTTCAACTGGGAGGTTGTCAGGCGTACGAGCCTCTCTTCCTGAACCTGCAATGCCATTGGCATGACCTGGTTGACGCGCTGCCCTGTAAACGCTGAGATGAACAAAACAGGCACATAGTCCATAAAGTTAAGTTCCTGGCGAACGGTTCGTTCATATTCCATCATGGTGTTGGTGTCTTTTTCAATCAGA
Organism: uncultured Anaerolineaceae bacterium; assembly: GCA_964540765.1. Lineage (GTDB taxonomy): Bacteria > Chloroflexota > Anaerolineae > Anaerolineales > Anaerolineaceae > CAZJLN01. Next base: position 18,856 of record CAZINW010000021.1, read on the forward strand.
TCCCATTTATTAACAACGACAATGGCGCTTTTCCAGGCTTCGCTGATATAACCGGCAATGTGGGTATCCTGGGCGGTAATACCACTGACGGCATCCACCACCAGGATGGCAACATCTGCGCGTTCGATGGCCTGCATGGCGCGCAGAACACTGTACTTTTCAACACCAGGAGTGATGGAACCCCGTTTGCGGATGCCGGCAGTGTCAATCAGCGTGATGGGCATGCCTTCCCAGATGATCTGTGTGTCGATGGCATCCCGGGTGGTACCCGGGATGGGGCTGACAATGGAGCGCTGCTTGCCGACGAGTTGGTTAAGCAGGCTGGATTTTCCGGCGTTGGGCTTGCCAACAATGGCAATTTTTATGGAATCGTCTTCCTGTTCATCCTCTCCTGGTGTTGGGAAATGACGAACGACTTCATCCAATAAGTCACCTGTGCCTGTGCCATGAATGGCTGAAATGGGGTATGGATCTCCCATTCCAAGCTCATAGAAGGCAAGCGCATCCAGGCGTGCCTGGGCACTGTCCGCCTTGTTGACGACCAGGATGAGAGGGGGTTGGGGTTGTCCATCCTGCATGTGTTGTTTGCGCCTCAAGATTTCTGCGACCTCCCTATCCGCTGTGGTGACGCCGCTGAGCGCGTCCACAATGAAAAGGACCACATCGGCTTCATCAATAGCAATTTCTGCCTGAACGCGGATATCATCGATAAAATCAGCGGAGTCAATGGAAAGCGGCTCTTGTTTGCGCAGTTTGCTTGGATCAATGCCGCCTGTATCGATAATGAAGAAATTATGCCCAGCCCAATCTGATTCGGCAACCAGGCGGTCACGGGTGGTTCCTGGGGTATCATCAATGATCGCCAGTCTTTCACCAGCAAGACGATTGAACAAAGTGCTTTTACCGACATTGGGTCGACCGACAAGCGCTATTACAGGTTTCTTCATAAAATATTGACTCCAGGATGCATATTAAAGGGAACTTGTGATGTTGATCCAGTATTTGGCTATTGACTGATGGTAACTTCAATTGTTCCGGGCAGAATGGCATCCACTTTGATCTTCTCGTTCATAAGTGTCAACTGAGGTACGAGTTGATATGTACCAACGCCATGGTCTGCCAGATCCAGCGTTACAGTAATATCGATGAGATTCAATTCATCCAGCAGGTAGAGAGGCCCGGAGAGGTAAATATCCACTGTTTCTGCTGAAAGTGCAGCAGTTAATTTCGGGGCGAGATTGATCACTTGAATTTCGACATCCAGAAAGTTCTTGCTGCTTTCAATGGCTGCGATACCTACCTGGACTTGAATGGTCGGTTCGCCGATGATTGAGATCCCATCTGGCAAGTTTAACGGGATATTGATCTCAAAATCTTCATCAGCACCATTCAAATTAATTGGATTGGTTTCCACAAAAGCAGGCATATTCTTGGCAATTTCGGAATCGGCTGTGTAAATGGTCACGTTGGGCGGATAGGCATAAAGGTTCGTCAGGTAAAAACCACTGGCAATTTGCCCGCTGGTGATGATCTTGACAAAGACATTACGGTAGCCTCCCAATTGCTTGATGGGTATTATGACCTGGAGCGATCCGGGGTTGAGCGTGACGTCTTTTACAATGCTACCGCTGGTGTTAAGCGCCTTCAGTTCAACCTGTTTATTGATATCAGTGGTCACATTGGCGAGGTCAACCTCAGCCATGACCTGTGAGACTGAATCGACTTTTGATTTTGCCCCTGTGATCGTCACAAGATCGATAGACAGGTCAGGTTCAGCGGCTTCATAACTGATGGGGAGAGAACCAATTTGATTGAAGGTGACAGGCAATTCTTTGGAAATCAGCGATTCAAGTTCAACTGTGATCGATTCTGGCGAAACGAGAGTAACTTCTGCCGGGCGCACTGCCAAATCAACCTGAGGCACCACACTAAAAACACCTGCTCCAAGACCGGATAGATTAAGGGTGACCTTGATGAGGTTGGGTTCATTGACCAGCCGGGTATGGATTGACTTGGGCGCCAGGATGGTGAGATTCAAATGTTCAGGGATATCACTGACAGCGATGAGATTTGGGTCGAGCCCCACGATGGAAATCGGGATTGGCTCAGGGTAGGCGGTCTCTTCGTTGGGATCGCTGTCGATGACAGCGGAAACCCAGACAACAATTGCCAGGACCAATGCTGAAAAGAGGGTGGGTAGAAATTTAACCACACTGCGGAGGAATTTCATTTCTGCTCCTCCCCATCGTCAACTGGGTCACTATTTTTGTTTTTACCAAACCATTTGCGCAGTCCGGATTTCTTTCCAAGCACTCCCTCGGTAAAGGTGAAGGCGATCAGGTTGTTTAAAAGTCGGTCCGGATCCAAACGTCGTATCAAACGACCGTCGTGTGCAATGGAAATGCTGCCAGTTTCCTCGGAGACAACAATGGCAATGGCATCACTGACCTCTGAGATGCCCAATGCTGCGCGATGGCGCAGACCCATTGTGCGGTCGGGTTGACTGTTGAGAACACCGCTGGCTGAAAGGGGCATGACACAGGAGGCGGCTTTAACGCGGTTATCCACAATGATGATGGCACCATCATGCAGGGGCGTGTTTGGATAAAAGATCTGCAGGATCAATTCAGGGGTCACTTCCGCGTTGAGGGGAACCCCGGTTTTGAGATAATTGGTCAGGTATTCATGGCGCTGCAAGATGATGAGAGCGCCATGGCGCCTTTCTGAAAGCCTGCCAGCGGCTTTCGCAAGTTCCTGCAGGGTTTTTTCGGTCTCTTCACGGGTGGATAGGGTGCTTCTACGGCGAAGAAACTCAATATTGCTGAAGCGACCGACACGTTCAAGACCGTGACGGATCTCAGGCGCAAAAATAACCGGGATTGCCAGAATCAGGGCTGGCGTCAGGGTGTTTATTAACCAGGAAAATGCCGGCAGGTCAACCAGGCTGGTGAGCAGGCTGATCAGAATGATGACCAGAAAGATACCTCGCAAAAGGACGAGAGCCTCAGTTTCTCGCAACAGATAAAGTAGGATGGCAAAGACGATCGTAACCAGGGCAATATCCAGCACACTATTCCAATCAAAGCGCTGTAAAACAAAGAGGATATTGTTAACAATTTCAGTCATCAGTTATGATCCCTGGATAATATTCATTAGTAAGTATAACCTGTAATTCACTTACATTTTGAAGAGATTATTGTACTCATCAGAAAGTATCAACCTAAAGGATATCATTTCATCATTCAACTTTTGATCCTGGAGCAAGACGGAACGATAGGCATATTCAAAATCATTGATCTTTAAGTGGACGCCGTTCAATGCAAAAACATCTTCAGGACAGAGTATCCCGGGTTTCAGAATGAAAATTTCTACATAATTTTGACGCATGTACAACTGCAGGGTGTGAATAATATCTGGCATTAGTGAGTCATAAATGCCTGAAGGATCATCCAGAAAATGAAACTCATTAATCAATGCCACGCCAATTCTTTGCTTGCAGGATATCAATTTACAAAGATCATCGCCATCAAATACTCCCCAAAATGAGTTTTTAGCAAGCAGCTTGCAGAGATCCTCCTGATCTGAAGGCGCTTTGTTTTTTCTATTGAAAAAGCCGGTTATTTGAAAAGCGTCTGGTAACGCCAATTTAGCGAGGACAACCTCTTCTGAAAGTGAGAATTTGACCTTTTGTTGGTGAACGGTTTGGACAAGCGAAGCATAAGCACGCATTACCTGTTGGAGGGTATCACTGAAGCTGCCATCCGTACGAATGACATGGTCACTGAGAGCGATTTTCCTTTCCTGTGGGGGCTGTGATGACAATCTAAGTTGAGCTGTTACAGGGGACAAGTTGCGTTCATGGATCAAACGCTGCAGGCGAACCTCATCCTCCGCTGCCACAGTCCAAACTGCATCGCAGTGACGATGAAAACCGGTTTCGAATAGCTTGATTGCTTCAACGACGACAACCGGTGACTTTGTGCTGCTCATGATGCGATCAATGGCTGCAAGAACAAAAGGATGGATCACCTGTTCCAGTAATTTTAGTTTGCCCTGGTCAGAAAAGACGATATCAGCCAGCAACCTCCTGTCTATTTGCCCCTGCGAGTCTAGAATACCGTTTCCGAATGCATTTACCACAGGATCAAAACCAGGCGCACCAACTGAGATGACACGCTGTGCTAAAACATCAGCATCAATGGTGAGGGCACCCAAGTTTTGCAGGTACTGGCTGACGACACTCTTGCCTGATGCGATGTTGCCGGTAATCCCGATGATGTAAGGTTTGTCAGGCATTTATCCTCCTGATAGAAGTATACCTTAATCTTTTTACTGGTTGGTGGATTGTGACATGGATTGTGAACCTATTGTGAACCTATCGATAGGTATGCTCTCTAATGCTATAATTTTGATATGCCTGTAAATTGCATTCTGGAAGTATTAAACCAGCATTGTCAGATGGACCCGGATTTGCCAATCCTGGTGGGGGTGTCCGGTGGACCTGACAGCTTGATGCTTCTGCATGTTTTGCATGGAGCTGGCTTGAGGGTGATCGCAGCGCACTTGGACCACGGTTTGCGCGAAAGTTCGACCAGGGAGGGTGAGTATTTGGCTGAATTGTGTGAGCGCTGGAGGATTGCATGCGTTACAGGAAAATCGGATGTAAATGGGTACAGCATGACACACAAACTCTCAATTGAAGAAGCCGCACGGGAATGCCGTTACCGGTTTTTATTTGAGCAGGCGAACCGGATGCAAACACAGGCAGTCGCAGTTGGGCATAACGCTGATGACCAAGTGGAAACGGTGCTGATGCATTTTTTGCGGGGTGCAGGTACAGGCGGGTTAAAGGGTATGGCTTACCGGGAGTTTAACGCGGGCTGGAGCAATACCATACCGATCTGGCGACCGATGCTGGGTATTTGGCGGAATGAGGTCATCACTTATTGCGAGGCGAATGGATTGGAGCCGGTGATGGACGAAAGCAATAGGGACACTGTGTATTTCAGGAATCGTTTACGGCATGTCCTCCTGCCGGAATTAAAGAATTATAACCCGCAGATCAAACGCGTGCTGTGGCGCACTGCCAGCGTGATGCAGGCGGATGATGCACTTTTACAATCCCTGACCGAGGAAGCCTGGCATGCAGTTGTGGTTACAGAATCAAAAGAGATGATCAGCATCGATTATGAGGGCTTCCAATCTCTACAGGAGGGTCTGAAGAGACGCATTCTGCGACGGGCAATTGACCAGATGCGAGCGGGCTTGCGGGACATCGGGCTGGATGTAGTTGAGCGGGCTATCCATGCTTTGGAGAAACCATCTATGTCAGGCAGAATGGACCTGGCTGCGAAGCTTGATTTGATCATTGGCACGGAGGTGATCACCCTGGTTGAACAAGGCGCCAGCTTGCCTCCCGGAGACGTACCGCAAATGGCTGAGAATGAGGGGCTGGCGCTTTCGCCGGGCGGTGCTGTTCAATTGAAGAATGGCTGGGAACTCACAGCGGAGATGATGACCGCTGATGAATTGGCGAGGGTCAGTGAGGTTGAGCGCAATCATCCTGATCATGCCTGGCTGGACGGAGCAGGCGTCAAAATTCCGCTGACAGTGAGGGGGCGAAAACCTGGCGATCGATGGAAGCCGCTTGGGTTGGGAGGTCACAGGCAGAAGATCAGTGATCTTTACATCAATGAAAAAATACCAGAGCCAGCCCGTGCAGGCTGGCCACTGGTGGTTAGCGCAGATGAGATCATCTGGGTGGTCGGGGCGAGACCCTGTGAGACTTTCAGGTTAAAGGGCGACGAGAAGTCCATCCTGCACTTGAAAGTTGCCAGAAATTAAAAAAGAATTTTACGGATTTTCAATCCACAAGACTTTTAATAGAATTTGTTCAATGGCTGGATAGTTAGGCAGCAAGACATCAGCCCCTTCTGGTGTGATCCATCCAGTTGCTTCATTTGGGCTGATGGCATAAGTTGTGACAGAATCCTCATCTGTTAATTTTCCAAAGCGGATCAGCAGTGGCCAAAGATCTTTTGTCTGAACGTCTGACTCAATGGAATTTTCAAATGCGCCAATCAGTTGAGAGCTGTTCGCAATGGACTGAAAGCTGATGACTTTTCTGGCTATAGCCTGGGTGACTTCCTGGGCACGGCGGGTGCGATCGAAATCAGAGGAATTATAACGGGCGCGCACATACCAGAGGGCATACTCACTATCCATGGGTACAACGCCGGGCTCCACGCGGCACCAGCGTTCAGCGTTGAATTCACATTGGTCTTCCATCACCTGGGTGACCTTTACATCAATTCCGCCGAGCAAGTCGACGATTTCCTTGAAACCTTCAAAATCGACCATGGCATAGTGGTCGGGTTTGAAGCCAAAATTGACAAACAAAGTGTCGGAGAGCAGCTCATAACCCCCATAGGGCTGGACAGTGTTGATGCGTTGTTCGCCGAAGCCAGGGATGTTTACCCAGAGGTCACGCGGGAAGGAAAGCAGGTTGACCTTTGATTCTTTCAAATTAACAGAGACCAACAGGATGACATCAGTGCGATAGCCGGACTCAGGGCGGTAGTCTGAACCGAGCAGCATGTACGTTACCACATCCTCCTGGGTGGTTAATCCACCCGTGGTGTCGATGGTGTAGTTCTTTTGGATTTCGGGTTCCTCTGTAGTTTTTGAGAATAAACCGGGCTTTCCATCCCTGATCAGGTTCAAACTGATGGCTGCCAAAATAGCCAGGATCAGGAGGAAGGGAATGAGCAGAGCCAAGGTGACAAGCCAGGATCTGCGCTTTTTAGGTTTTTCTAGATTCACTTATTACTCCATTTTTCAGCCATACGGCTGTCATTGTCCGTGATGATCACAATAATGCCGCCTATCTTACCATTAAAAAGCAAGAAGAGCAGGGTGCTATTATTAAAAAGTGTGCACTAAGAGATCAATACAATTCTATATTCAGATCAGGGTTCGAGATGATTAACTACAAATGCTTTCAGGTTTCTGATTCGATCATTGGCGATACAAGGTCGAAACCCTGATCTTTTGCCAGACGGCGCAGTTTGAGAAATACCTCGCGCCACTGGATCTTTGAAATGCCAAGCTTTTGACGGATTTTTTCTGGTTCGATGCCGTTGATCAAATCTTGAAGTGCACTGGTCCAACGGCACATGTCAAAGGATAAATGTTTCTCCAACCCAACAGCCTGTCCAAGTTCTTCAAAGATGTATTCAAGCCGGCGCGGCGACCATGGGAAAATCTCATTATTGGGTTGATACTGTCGTAAATAATCCTGATAAGATTCCACCCACATGTTTGAGACAGGGATCTTGCGTTCCTTGTAGCGATAACGGGGATTGGTGTAGCGCACAAAAATGAAAGGGCCTTCAGCTGCATCCATTTCTAGATGATTGCAAGTGAGAGCCAGGCACTCGCCTTTTTTGATGGCAGTCTCCAGAATGAGCGCCAGCAGGGTGAACGGGCGGGCATCTGGTGCTTCACCAAAGCGAAGATTGTTCGCGTAATCCAAAACCTGCTGATATTCTGTTTCGGTTAACACGACTGGAAGTGGACTGATAACCGTAAGCTGTACCAGCTTTTCAGCCGGATCAACCGTGATAACACCATACTGGTTAAGCCAGCGGAAGAAGGATTTCAAGGAAGTGATCCTGCGGGCAAGGCTTTTCGGACTGCAGGGGACATTGCGTTCTTTTTCAAGCCAGGTAACAAAGGCATCAAGGTCCCTGGTTGTGATTGCACCGATTTGTTTATCAGGGGGAAGGAAGGATTCCAGGAGATTAAGATCAGCAATAAAGGCTTTAATGGTATGTACGGAACGACCTTGATCGAGCAGGTAGTGTTTCCATAGTTGGATGCTGGGCTGTAACAAGGTTGTTTCGCTGATATGCGCAGATAAAGGTGTCAATTTTTCTGACATGATAACTCCAGTCAAAAATTCGTATAGTCAGACATTATTAACTTAGTTTAAATCAAATTCGGGGAACTGTCAAATGGATCAGTTATTGAGATGAAGGGCTTCCAGCAAAATTGAGTAAATGGCATTGTAATCCGGGATCAACACCATGGCACCCTCACCAGTGATCCAGTTCACGGTCCCAGTGGCGCCAATTGCATAACGGTGAATGTTTGCGGGATCCTGCAGGGATTTCGCCATGGATAAATACGGGAGGATATCCCCAATCTTGATGTCTGTCTCGACATACTGGGAGTAGATGCTGAAGAGCTGTGGTGCCTTGGTGATGGCGTCCATCCCCATGGCTTTGTTGAAGATTGCCTGCACCACTTCCTGCGTGCGGCGGGCACGGTCAAAATCACTGGTCGTGTAACGGGCACGGGAATACCAGAGTGCCAGTTCGGAATCCATGTGGATCCATCCTGGTCCGACGCTGCACCAACTGTTCACGCTCAAAGTGTGGTTGCATTGGTCGGAAAGATTCTGTTCCGCATATACATCAATGCCGCCAAGAGTGTCAATTACCTGGGAAAAGCCAGCGAAATCAACCATCACATACTTATCCGGTCGGACGCCAAAATTGACTTCAAAGGTATCTGCCAAAAGTTGAAAACCACCCACCTGGTGCGCTGTGTTGATGCGGTTCATCTGCCAACCGGGAATGGTCACATACAGATCACGCGGGAAAGACACAATGCTGACGTCATTATATTCAGGGTTTATAGAAAGCAGCATGATCACGTCTGTGCGGTAACCGCCATCATTGCGGGAATCAGAGCCGAGTAAGAGAATATTGAGCTGATCCTGAGGTTTGGCAACCTGTTCAATGGTGGGCACGGGCGTGGGGGTATTGAGCGGCTGGGGCAGCAGTTCGATGACCCCATCTTCGACCTGGTAGGCAAAAGCGTCTGGTTGGAAGGGTGTTGGAGTGATCTGTGCTCCCTTGATGCTGATGTGATAAGGAAAATCAGGCGAGGAAGCGACTTTTGTAACCAGCAAGCCGGCAAAGATGGTTATCACGAGGGAGAGTGTGATGATCAGGAATAAGGTCAATATGACGACTTGATATTTTTTTAGGTGCATTGATTCCTCACGGGTAACAATATAACCCAAATTGCTTATTTGGGCAATTCCTCTTTTTTAGCATCATCAATTGGTTGTATGGCAGGTATCGTCACACGGTAAGTGGTAGGTTTATCCACATCACTTTTGATCCAGATATTTCCATTGACATGGCGCACCAGGCGCAGCACATCACGCAGAGATTGAACATCACCGACACCGCCTGGAATGGGTTGCCCGATCCGTTCTATCAGGGTGAAAAAGCTATCCTGCTCCTGCAGGGATAACCCGCCACCCTGATCCGTTGCCTCAATTACCAGACCCACCTGGGTCCCTTCAAACTGCTCGAGTTGCAGGGTTAAGTTGACTTGACCGCCATTTGGGGACGCTTTGAGTGCATTGGTTAAGAGACCGCACAAAATCAACTTAAAGGCATTCGGATCTACTGAAACATCTTCAGGACAATTTTGAAGATTAGTTGCCAGTTTTACATTTTTTTGTGCAAAAGCTTCTGACAATCCCTGCGAGACATCATGCAGACAGAAGAGTGGGTTGAATCCAGGATGGGATTCTGGATCTGCAGGTGCATTTGCTGGTGCGGATTTGCCATATCCCTGCTGATCTGCAGCATCATGGACCTGTTCATTATCCCTGTCCTGGGCAGACAGGATCCCTTCCAGCACTGACTTTGCCTGGTTAAGTGCGCTGTGCAGCCTGGCATTTTGCGCATTTACCTGTTCCAATTGGTTTTCAAGAGCCTGTTTTTGAGCCTGAACTGCCCTGGCTGCATTCACTTCATTGATGGAATCTGCCACCTGGGTTTCAAGGGATTGGATCTTGTCTTCAAGTTGTTTTTGCCTTTCAATCCAGATCTGGATCTCGGATAAATGGCTGGCTTTGCTATTATTAAATTCTGAGCGGAGTTCAGCCAGCAGTTGTTGTGATCTTTCATATTGCTGCTGAAGTTTTTGATTTTCCCGCACGGACTGGTTGAGCGAAACCTGGACTGCATCCAAGGCTGCGTTGCGTGCATCAATCTCGACTGCATTATCTAGGATCTTTACCAGGCTGGGGGAAAGCACTTCCAATTTTTCAAATGAATCGGACTGCCATTGATGAAAAGTATATGGCGTCAGGAAGAGAAAGGCAGTTGTGCAGGCTTTGCCATTATATTTGATGGGGAAGAACACCGGGTTGCCCAATTGATTGTATCCAATTGCCTGGAACAGACTCTGAAGATCTTGTGAATGATCCTTCTTATCCAATTGCAGGATTTTTCCATCCTGAAAAGACTGGAAAAGTATGGGGACCTGGGCTTCCGTGAGGGCGAAATTCTTAAGGTAATCCTCGCGGATCAGGTCATAGGTGCTTTCAAAACAGATCTCCTTGTTTTGGGAGTCCAGGTGAAGAATGGCACAGATATCCGCCATCATAAAAAGACTGACGGCATGCGAAACTGCATTATGGATTTTCTTGTCACTGTTTTGCAGGGAAATATCCAGCATGGCGGAAGCCAAACGGGGGGTTACATCCACTTTCAAGTCCTGTTTATTGGGGGCTGTTTTTAAAATCCCATTCTGGCTGTTGACAAAGCCAAGGTTAATAAAATGCCACACAGCCCCGGGTAGAAGCGAATAAAGCAAAAGCTGGCTGAAAATAACCATGGCTGGCAGGTTTCCCCAATTCGGCAAGAGCAAGTGGAGCAGATGACCAGCAAGTGCAAGGCATATGATCAGAACAGGTTCCAGCTTGAAGCCATTTCTGCGCACGATAACCAGGATCAATGCGGAAATACAGATGAGCATGGCAAAGATCTGCCAGAGGTGATCCAGCCAGCTGCCGTTAAAAACACCATCTCCCGATTGACGCAGCCAGAAAAACAATGTGAGACCTGCAAGGCATAAGAGGAGAGCGTTAACGCTGCCTGCTGCAACAGTCTGCCAGGTTTTGGGTTTCTCCGAAAGGAGCATCCAGACCAGCCAGACAAAGGCTGCCAGGCTGAGGAAACGAAACACGATGGGCAGGATCGTTGAGAAGGTTGCGCTTCCAAACCAGGCGGGGATGGAGAACGCCAGGAGCAGCAACTGCAGCACGAGCACAATGATCAAGCCCAGCATGACCCGCTGGATTTTTTGTGCGTGCATACTTTTGTAGGCTTTGCAAACGGAGATCAGCGCCAATAGCAGGGTTGAGAGGACGAGCAGGTGATAGACCAGGACACCCGGGAAGGTTGTCAGGATTGTGAAGGTCTCATTTGGCGGTGTCATTTTTTCTATTCACTCAATTGTGCAGCCTGGTCTATTTAGAGCTTGAAAGTCTCTCATTGAATGTTGCAAGAACCATTCCAACGTATGTAGCATGAACCGATAATGCGATCGATAATTCATCATCGATCAGGATTGAATTTCGACGACGACACCATCTTCAGCCCAATAGTAAAGCGACTCGGCAGCGTCAAGGTCGAGGATGATGCAGCCATAGGAGGCTGGCGTACCAAGACTGCCGCCCCACAGGCGCACCCCGCTGGAAAGCAGGGGGAGCCCATGGATGCCGTTCATAAAATCAGGCCAGGCTTCATAGATACCCAAAAAATGGGGCATCCAAAGATCCCAGTTGGATGCATAGGCATCCAGGTAACGCGATTGTATCTGGAAGATACCTGCCATGGTGGGTGAGTCTTCCATACCGGTGGAGATGACATACTCGCTGCGAAGCTGACCATTTTCATAGGTCCACATGTGCTGGTCGCTGATGCTGATGACAATGCGCTTGTTTTCAATGACTGGCAATGGCAGTAGATCATTCAAGGATGGGATGGTCAATTCCATATCATTGTAGAGATTATATTCTGTTAACCCTGGGTTGGCGTCCAGAATCCGGTAAAGCGGCATGCCATGATCCAGTGAAATTGACCAGAGCGACTCACCTGGCTGGACAACGTGAGCGGTGGGATTATGGATGATCTCTGCCTTGGCAACCCGCCCGGAGATCCAGTACTGAAGGATGCTTTCAACGCCTTCAGGTAAAGCAAGCCTTCGTTCCGGCTGAAGAGACTCTTCCCACCCGTCTAGGATGGGCTGGATGGTCTCGATGGTTGGCTCCAAGGAGACCCGAGAATTTTCCTGATCGATCTGCAGCCAGTTAATGAGGCTGTCAGGCGGGACTGTCCAGGATAAATGCTCATCAGTGATTGGATCATAGGCTGTAAGTGTGTACTCCTGCTGGAGTTGAAGGGAGATTTCATCCAGCAGGGGTGTAAGATCAGCAATGGCAGGCTGAACGGGGAGCATTTGTAATGAGATCATGCCCTGGGTTAACACCAGGAGCGGATTGGTTTTTATTTCCACAAGTGGAGTTTCGACATCAAGGATCGAACCGGGCTGACCTGGAATGGCAATGTAGGTGTTATCAACCCGCTGGATTTGTGCATTGACCGGCGGGACATTCACGGTTTGGGCGAGCGTTTCAAGTAGCTGGCGCGCCGTGTTTTTATTGAAAGTGAGATCGGGTAAGATAATGGTCGACTTTTCCTGAAAAAGTGTTTTGATCTCGCGGAAACCATCCGCTCCGCGCCCAACCTGATAGGCATCCTCAACCGTTGTGACGGGATCAACCCTCAGTCCAAGATCGGCTGCACTGACCTCATAAAGCTGACCTTCCATCGTGAGCTGCAATTTGGCATCATGGTTCCAAAATTGGTCGACCATGTCTTCAGCCTGCCCCTTGGTTTTATAACTCAAATCGAGGGTGTAAACATGCACGCCAGGCAGAATGACCTGGTTGACCTCTAGGTAAGCGAAGGTACCGATCACAGCGATGATCAACAGGAGAATAATTGCCAATAAGCCGATCCAAAGCGCGCTCAATCGCCTGGGCTTGCGCCTGTGAGGCAGGGCTGTCTTTTTTACTGCCATGGGGCGGGTCGTTTCTTGCATGTTCAACCTTGCTTTCTCATTATGACCATCCTGGATGATGACCGCCAATTATGATGTCATTATCATGTCTCATTTTAAACGAAAAACGAAGCGATAAGTTCCCGAATGCATAATGATCCTGTTACTACTGGGGTGCAAGGCTGATGCCAGCGCTGTACGATGGGATAAAGTTGATAGTCCAAAACCAGGTCCTATTATTTTCTTTGTGAACTTTACACTTTTACCTTTCATCAATGATTATAGTGTTTTGTGTGTCATAGTTCCCACCAGCCTGAAAGGCAAGAGGATCAGCTAATAGGGTTGTGTACCTCCCTCACCCCGGTCGGGGGACTGGCGTATTTTTCCTTGCAATCTTTGCAGACTTCGAGCAAGGAGCTGCGATTAAGCCATTTGTGCTTTCAACTTTGAGCTATGTGCCCTCCTCACTGTGTTTGTGGGGTATATGTATTTTGGCTTCCCAAAGGGACACAGCGTGTGCAAAAACCGCAAAAACTCAAGCAAGAGGCAACCTCCAAGTAGCTTGCGGGGTTAAATTTCTGGTTCTGAATGCTTCTTTGCGCGCGAGATTCCTTTTAGCTTTGGGTTTTCAACTTTTCGATCCCGATCTTGATGCGCTTGAGGGTTTCAGGTTTACCCAGCAACTCAGCCAGTTCCGTGGCACCGCCTGGGGTCGTCGGCAACCCGGATAGTGCAGTACGGATTGGCCACATGACCGTTCCGATTTTATCGCCTGAAATGGCAGCATAAGCCTTGAGCGTCTCAAAAATATGGGTGTTATCCCAAACATCCAGGGTCTCCAGCAGCGGAAGAACAGACTCAAGAATTGGAAGGCTGCTTGCAATGCTGGATCTGGATTTTTCATGTTCAAACAAGCTGACATCATATGGTGGTAATTCTGCTAGGAAGCTGACGAAAGCAGGAATATCAGTCAGGTGTTCAAGGCGAACCTTGATGAGCTTGCTTACCTTGCTGAGATCAAGATGCTGCACGGATGCGGGATAATATGGCAATGCCAGCTTGTGAAATTCTTCTTCAGAGCGCGCGCGGATGTGCTCACCGTTCAGCCAGGTGAGTTTGTCAAATGAAAAGGCAGCACTGGACTTGTTGATGCGATCCATGCTGAAGACCTGCGTGAGGTCAGCCAGGGTAAAAAACTCACGATCATCGCCAGGGCTCCATCCCAAAAGGGCGACATAATTGACAATGGCAGATGGCAGATATCCCATATCGATCAGGTCCTCAAAAGAGGGATCACCATGGCGTTTGCTAAGTTTTTGACCATTTTCCTTGATGATGTGAGGCAGATGAATGTATTCGGGCAGGTTCCATTCAAAAGCCTGATAGAGCAGGTTGTATTTGGGCGTGGATGAGAGATATTCCTGTCCACGAACCACGTGTGTGATCCCCATGAGGTGATCATCGACCACATTGGCAAAGTTGTAAGTGGGGAATCCATCGGATTTGAGGAGGACCTGGTCATCCAGGGCTTCGTGGTCGATGGTGATGCTGCCGTAGACATGATCATGGAAGGTGGTGCTGCCGTGATCAGGAATACGTTGGCGGATGACGGGTTTGACATTGCCGGCAAGCCTGTTTTTAACTTCAACAGGGGTTAAGGTGCGGCAGGGATCGTGGCGGGAGATGATTTTGGGTGCATCTTCATCCGGTTCCTGCTGTTTTTCATCTTTCTGGCAAAAACAGTAATATGCCGAACCCCTGGCAACCAGTTCTTCTGCATACTTTTTATAAATGGGCAGGCGCTGGCTCTGCACATAAGGGCCATAACCCCCATCCTTATCTGGGCCTTCATCATATTGGATGCCTGCCAGTTCAAGACCCCTGTAAATGGCAGCGACTGCCTCGGGGACATTGCGTGATTGGTCTGTATCTTCAATCCGCAGGATAAAAGTGCCGCCTTCTTTTTTGGCAATCAGGTAGGCATACAAGGCTGTACGCAGATTGCCAATATGCATGTAACCGGTCGGGCTGGGGGCGAAACGAGTTCTTAACATGATTCCTCACAAATTAACGAATACTTGACTTTGAATTATATAATGAAATTTGGGCAAATGAACAACATGTTTTTTTTCTCAATCCTGCTTGAAGGGTGATGATTAAAGAAAAAGCCTGGCAGATTCCCACCAGGCTGGTATTTTTATTT
>CAZINW010000022.1:0-33558 GCA_964540765.1 uncultured Anaerolineaceae bacterium
TTGCATACGAATGATTTTATCTCCTCATCCGTTGCACTAAATTATTGAATCCAAGAATGAAAAATTAAGGTTATTGTGGTAGCATTAATCACAGATAAGTGGTCTTCAAAATACAAATAGGTAAGAAAAGGAGACAAGATGAACATAAATCTACAAAAACGATATCAACTGTATATTGGGGGAAAGTGGAGAGATGCTTCAGATAAAGCAACGATCAAGTCCTATAATCCGGCAACCGGGGAATTGTTGGCAGAGATAGCTGATGCTTCCAATCAAGATGTGGATGATGCCGTAAAGGCTGCCCAGGAAGCGTTTAAAACTTGGGGCAAGACAACACCAACTGAGCGGGCAGCCATCTTGAACGAGATTGCTGACGTGATTGATAAAAATGCTGAGTACCTGGCAACCATTGAAAGCATGGATAATGGCAAGCCCATTCGAGAAACAACCGGTGCAGACATTCCTCTCGCGGCTGATCATTTCAGATATTTTGCCGGTGCCATTCGTGCGGAGGAAGGCAGCGCCACCTTTGTTGATGAAAACACCTTGAATATCATCATAAAAGAGCCTATTGGCGTCGTTGGACAAATTGTGCCGTGGAATTTCCCATTCTTAATGGCAGCCTGGAAATTGGCGCCCCTGCTCGCAGCTGGAGATGTTTCCGTTTTTAAACCTTCCAGCTACACTTCGTTAAGCATGTTGGAGTTCATGAAGTTGATCGAAAACATCGTTCCAAAAGGCGTGATCAACCTGGTCACAGGCAGAGGTTCAAAGGGTGGCGAATATTTGCAACATCATAAGGGTCTGAACAAGCTGGCATTTACGGGATCTACCGAAGTGGGCCGGGAGATTGGTCTTTCGGCTGCGCAAAACATTATCCCTGCCACCCTGGAACTGGGTGGAAAATCTGCCAACATCTTTTTCAGCGATGCAGATATGAACATGGCGCTGGAAGGTCTTCAAGTGGGAATTTTGTTCAATCAAGGTCAGGTTTGCTCAGCTGGTTCGCGGATTTTCGTCCAGAATGGATTTTATGATGAATTCCTGGCGAAGGCCATCACAGCTTTTGAAAAGGTTAAAGTGGGCAATCCACTGGATCCCAACACACAGATGGGTGCCCAGGTCAGTGAAGAGCAACTGAAAAAGATCCTTGGCTATATTGAGATTGGCAAAAAGGAAGGTGCCAAAGTTGCCACAGGTGGAGAAAGATACATTAAAGGTGAGGCTGCCAAAGGCTACTTTATGAAACCAACCCTGCTTGTCAATGTCACCAATGATATGAGAGTTGCCAGGGAAGAAATATTTGGACCTGTTGGAGTCGTCATACCATTCGAAACCGAAGAGGAAGTCATTGCCATGGCCGATGACAGCACTTACGGTCTGGCTGGCGCAGTATTCACCAAGGATTTGAATAGAGCCATCCGGGTTGCAAAGGGCATTCAAACTGGTCGCATGTGGGTTAATACCTACAACAGTTTTCCGGCTGGGGCACCCTTTGGCGGATATAAGGAATCTGGAATCGGGAGAGAGACTCACAAAGTGATATTGGAGCATTACACCCAGATGAAAAACATCATCATCAATTTGGCAGAGAAGCCAGGTGGAATGTACGTAAAGTAACAGGTATCGGAATCACTTATCTGCTTTAAATCAAGGTCATCAACCTTTTTCAGTTGATGACCTTGATTGTTAATTTTGAAAATGAGGCAAAGGCAATTGCAGGATTTGATTCCGCAAGAAGAATTTATGAATCCCGGTTCGCACCAGTGTCCCCACCAAGCACGTGTGTTGACCTGGTTTGCGCCGGTGTCCACATCGAGCGCATGTGGTTGACCGAAGTAAAATCCGGCAAGGTGTACACCAAATCTTTGAAATCCCGTGATGCCTCGTAGCTTGCTGCGAGGACAGGGATTTCACCCTGCGGGACAGATTTTGTAAAACAATCTCGCAGCAAGCTGCGGGGAAATGCCCTCCTTTGATTATATTCCGCGGAGTTGTTTGTTAGCCTTTAGTTTTCACTTGAAAGTGCTTCTTCTTCGACAATGGAGTGTTGCCCAACTATTTCTCTCCAGCATGTTCTAAACAATGCGCCTTCATGCACGCAAAGCTTTTATCACTAATATCATGTTCAATCTTGCAGGAATCTTCATAAGCTGTTTTTTCATCTACGCCCAAAGCCATCAGAGCCTCAGCAATCACATTGTGACGCTCATACATCCTCTGGGCAATCTCAAGTCCAGTGTCTGTGAGCGTGATATAACCATTGCTGTCCATTTCTATGTATCCGTTTTCACGAAACTGCTTCATCACAATGCTGACTGTTGGCTTGGAGTATCCCATCTCGTTAACTACATCAATGGAGCGAATCGGTCCGCGTCGCTGCTGCAAAATTAGAATAGTTTCTAAATAATTTTCTGCAGCTTCCTGAATTTTCATGAATAGTCCTCACAGCTAAGTTCTGTTTTCCTAACCAGAAATATGATAACACAAAGTAACTTTTGTAACAAAGAATTTTTCATAATATGCAAATACCTATTGACAATTTGGTTAGGTTGTGCTAACCTTCACCTAGGTTAGGTAATGCTAACTAGTATGGTTGAAACCTGCAGCAGATATAGACTTATTGCTTTGAATGATTAAGGAGTGATGATAATGCCTTTAACAATGTTAGGTGTGGGAGAGCAAAGTTCCATCAAGAAAATCGGTGGCAAGGAAGAAACCAGACTTTTTTTAGAAAAACTCGGTTTTGTAGTCGGCAGCGCTGTGACCGTCATTTCAAAAATGTCTGGTAATGTAATTGTCGATGTGAAGGATTCCAGAGTTGCCATCAGTCAAGAAATGGCCAATAAGATATCGTGTGAAATTAAGATGAAATAGTGAGGAAGAACGTGATGAACACATTAAAAGATGCGAAATGTGGCGACACTGTGACAGTTGTCAAGCTGCATGGTGAGGGTGCAGTCAAGCGCCGAATTATGGACATGGGCATTACCAAAGGCACAGAAATTTATGTTCGAAAGGTAGCGCCACTGGGCGATCCAATTGAAGTTAATGTCCGTGGTTATGAGCTTTCCTTACGAAAAGCGGACGCAAGGATGATAGAAGTCATGTAAGTGTAAAGGTATTTGGTATCTCTGCAAAAAATGTCTCAGGGATAGTTATGCTTGCCCCCAACTTTAGTGATATGAGGGAACTGTTATGATAACAAAAATTGCCCTTGCTGGTAACCCCAATTCCGGCAAGACGACTTTATTCAACAGTTTAACTGGCTCTAATCAGTTTGTCGGTAATTGGCCAGGTGTTACCGTGGAGAAAAAGGAAGGCAAGCTGAAGAATCACAGAGATGTCATCATTATGGACTTGCCCGGCATCTATTCTTTGTCCCCCTACACGTTGGAAGAGGTGATAGCGAGAAACTATCTCATCACCGAGCGTCCCGATGCGATTCTGAACATCGTGGATGGTACCAACATCGAGCGCAATCTGTATCTCACCACCCAACTGCTAGAGTTGGGTATTCCCGTAGTGGTTGCCATCAACATGATGGATGTGGTAAACAAGAACGGAGACAAAATCAACACGTCCAGACTTTCAAAAGAGCTTGGTTGCGAAGTCATGGAGATATCTGCTCTGAAGGGCACCGGTATCATGGAAGTTTTACAGCGGACAGTCATGTTGGCACAGGAGAAGAAGGAATCCTCATGTGTGCATTGGTTCGGAGCCAAAGTAGAAGTATCTCTTGACAAGATCACTTCAAAACTGAGTGCTGATATTCCCAGTGAGCAGAAACGCTTTTATGCCATTAAGCTATTTGAGCGCGATAATAAAATCGCTGGACAGATGAAAACCGTACCCGATGTCGAGTCCATCATCCAAGATGCTGAGTCAGAAATGAACGATGACAGTAAGAGTATTATCGCCAGTGAGCGTTATGCATACATCACTTCCATTATTAAGGGCTGCTACACCAAGAAAAGCAAAGAAAAATTAACTACCTCGGACAGGATCGACAAGATCGTCACAAACCGCTGGCTAGCGCTGCCCATTTTTGCTGTTGTCATGTTCATCGTCTACTATGTATCTGTTACGACTGTGGGCGGTTTTCTCACCGATTGGACAAACGATGTGCTGTTTGGCGATATTATCCCACCTGCTGTTGAGAACTTCCTCGTCACCGTTGGCTGTGCCGATTGGCTACGGGGTTTGATCATTGATGGCATCATCGGCGGCGTAGGTGCTGTTCTTGGCTTTGTGCCACAGATGCTCGTCCTGTTTATCTTCCTTGCGTTCCTTGAGGATTGTGGCTACATGGCCCGGATTGCCTTCATTATGGACAGAATCTTCCGCAAGTTCGGTCTCAGCGGAAAGTCCTTCATCCCCATACTAATTGGCACAGGCTGCGGCGTTCCTGGCATCATGGCATCGAGAACTATTGAAAACGACCGTGATCGCAAGATGACAATTATAATCACCACCTTCATTCCCTGCGGTGCAAAGCTACCTATCATTGCTCTCATTGCTGGTGCTTTGTTTGATGGTGCCTGGTGGGTAGCCCCAAGCGCATATTTTGTGGGCATCGCTGCCATCATCGTATCCGGTATCATCTTGAAAAAGACCAGGATGTTTGCTGGAGATCCCGCCCCATTTGTCATGGAGCTTCCCGCCTATCACTGGCCTACGACTACCAATGTTTTGCGCAGTATGTGGGAGCGTGGTTGGTCGTTCATCAAGAAAGCTGGTACCATCATCCTGCTGTCCACTATCCTCGTCTGGTTCACCTCTAACTTTGGTATCGTAGATGGAAAGCTTGGAATGGTGGACAATCTGAGCGATGGCTTTCTCGCTGTCATTGGCAGTGCAATAGCATGGATATTCACTCCGCTAGGCTGGGGTAACTGGCAGGCGGCTGTTGCAACAGTCACCGGACTGGTCGCGAAAGAGAATATTGTCGGCACCTTCGGCATCCTCTATGGCTTTGCAGAGGTCGCTGAGGACGGCACAGAGATTTGGGGCACATTGGCAAACAGCTTTACCGCCCTTTCCGCTTACTCCTTCCTTGTGTTCAATCTTCTATGCGCACCCTGTTTTGCTGCCATCGGTGCTGTCAAGCGGGAGATGAACAGCGCCAAGTGGACCTGGTTTGCTATTCTGTATCAAACTGGTTTTGCCTACGCTGTTTCCTTATGCATCTATCAGCTTGGCAATCTCTTTGCTGGCAAAGACTTCGGAATTGGATCAGCAGTAGCAATTCTGCTGGTTGCAACATTTTCTTATCTACTATACAGACTTAATAAAGTGAGCAACGTTCTGAATGCAGGGGTTGCCATAAAAGCATAAAGGGAGATGTTTATTATGTTGACATGGATCGCAGAAAACATTGCTACCATTATTATTAGTGCCATTATACTCACAGCGGTTGCTCTGATCATCGCAAAAATGGTCAGGGACAAAAAGAATGGCAAGACCTGCAGTAGTTGCGGCTGTGGTTGTGAAGGTTGCCCTATTGCACCCTCGTGTCATCAAAAATAGTCTTGACATTTACCACCAAAGGCAAGCAATATGTGGTAAGGATGCCAATTCTGGCTCAGCATTATGTGAAGCAATAAGAACATCTCAAATTAAAGCAACAGATACGCTGAAATCTTCCGATGCCGTGTCGAAGAAAATAAGTATTGCTTGATGCCAGATCAAAGTATCCGGAAATAGCGAGAGTGATGAGCAAACATAGTAAAAAAGAAAATGGAACCAATGGTAGCCTGTGAATTAAACAAGCCACCATTGGTTTTGAAAATATTACGCAGAAGCCTTTTGAAACTGTGAGTTGTAAAGGTTCGTATAAAATCCGTTTGCCGCAATCAATTCTTCATGATTGCCTTGCTCAACAATATCACCGTTATTCATGACCAAAATCAGATCAGCGTCTTTAATGGTGGACAAGCGGTGTGCAATAATAAAGCTTGTTCTGCCTTTCATCAAGCGATCCATGGCTTTTTGGATGCGTATTTCGGTAAGGGTGTCAACTGAGCTGGTCGCCTCATCAAGGATAAGAATTTCGGGATCCGCCAGGATAGCTCTTGCAATAGTCAGAAGCTGCTTCTGACCCTCTGAAACATTGCTTGCCTCTTCATTGAGCACCATGTTATACCCTTCCGGCAAGGTTTGAATGAAGTGATGAACATGAGCAGTTTTGGCAGCTGCAATTACCTCTTCATCGGTAGCGTCAAGTCTGCCATAGCGGATGTTTTCCATGATGGTGCCGTTGAATAGCCATGTATCTTGCAGCACCATACCAAACATTTTGCGAAGTTCGCCTCTGTTGAAATTCCTGATGTCATTCCCATCCACTTTGATGGCACCTTCATTTACATCATAGAATCGCATGAGCAGCTTGACCATCGTGGTTTTCCCCGCGCCGGTTGGCCCGACGATGGCGGTCTTTTGTCCGTCCTTAATGTTGACGTTAAAATCATTGATGATGATCTTGTCAGGGTCATAGCCAAAATGAACATCCTCAAACGAGACATTACCATGTAAGCTCTGGATGGAAACGGGATTTTGAACAGTTTGTTCCTCTTCGGGTTCCGCAAGGAATTCAAATACTCTCTCAGCGGCGGCAACAGTCGATTGCAGCATACTGGAAATCTGAGCAACCTGCGTGATCGGCTGCGTGAAATTCTTGGTATATTGAATAAAAGACTGAATATTGCCAACCGTGATGGTGCCTCTAATCGCGAGATATCCACCCAAGATGGATACTGCAACATAACCCAGATTGGACACAAAAGTCATCGCCGGCATCATCAATCCGGATAAGAATTGAGACTTCCACCCCGATTGATAAAGCCGCTTGTTTTCCTTGGCGAATTCCACTTTGACTTCGTCTTCCCGATTAAACACTTTGACAATATTGTGACCACCGTACACTTCCTCAACCTGCCCGTTCACATGCCCCAAAGACTCCTGCTGCTGCTTGAAATATTTTTGAGATCTTTTAACGATCGGTACAATGATCCCAAGCGATAGAGGCAGCATCAGAATGGCAACAATGGTCATCTGCCAACTGATTGTTAACATCATCACCAGGATGCCAATGAGTGTACAAACCGAGGTAATGATCTGAGTGATGCTCTGATTTAAACCCTGGCTTAAAGTGTCGATATCGTTGGTAATTCTGGAGAGCACTTCGCCATGCGTCAGGGTATCAAAGGCTTTCATCGGCATTCTGCCAATTTTTTCTATAAGCGCTTTCCTCAAGTTATAGGACACTTTTTGCGAGACCCCAGCCATTACATATCCCTGAATGTACGAGAACAGAGCACTTACGGCATATAACCCGACGAGCAAAAGCAGAATTTGCCCAACGGCATCAAAATTGATTCCAGCTCCACCGGAAAGCTTGCGCATAACCCCCTCGAATATTTCCTGGGTGGCATTCCCCAATATCTTGGGACCCACAATTGAAAATACGGTGCTTCCGACTGAGAATATCACCACTATGATGATGCTGAATTTATACACCGATAAATATGAGACAAGAGTTTTGAGTGTGCCCTTAAAGTCTTTGGCTTTGGCTCCACCACCCATACCCATTGGACCACCCCCCGGACCCATAGGACCGTTATTTCTTGATGGACGTTTTTCTTGATTACTCATTGGCTAATTCCTCCTTCGAGAGTTGTGCTGATGCGATTTGGTTATAAACTTCGCAGCTTTCCAACAGAGCTTTGTGAGTGCCAATGCCGACAATCTTGCCCTCATCGAGTACTATGATTTGCTCTGCGTGCAATACCGTGCTTACTCTCTGTGTGATAATGATCACTGTACTGTCTTTTGTCTCTTCTTTAAGTGTCTTGCGAAGTGTCACATCGGTTTTATAGTCAAGCGCTGAGAAGCTATCGTCAAATATATAGACTTCCGGATTTTTTGCAATCGCCCGCGCGATAGACAGCCTTTGACGCTGACCGCCGGATACATTCGTGCCGCCCTGGGATATTGGATCTTTATACTTTTCAAGTTTTTCTTCGATGAAATCTGTTGCTTGCGCGATCCGCGCCGCACGCTGCACTTCCTGTTCGGTTGCCGACATGTTGCCAAATTTGATATTCGACTCAATGGTCCCTGAGAACAGGGTGCCTTTTTGGGGAACGAAACCCAGTTTTTCCCGTAAATCATGTTGCGTGACGTCTTTGATATTGGTGCAATCAATCAATATTTCACCGCTTGAGACATCAAAAAATCGGGGGATCAAATTGACCACCGTCGATTTGCCGCTGCCTGTGCTGCCAATAATAGCAGTTGTCTCACCTGGACGCGCAGTAAAACTGATGTGGCTTAGAACATCTTCCTCTGCATCCGGATATCTAAAGGAAACATCTTTAAATTCAACATAACCTTTTTTAGTGGGATCAAAGCTTTTTGGATTCTTCGGATCCTCTATTAAGACGTCAGAATCCAAAACCTCTACGATTCGTTTGGCTGAAACGGAAGCTCGGGGCAAGATAATGGAAACCATTGAAATCATTAAGAAAGCCATCACAATCTGCATGGCATACTGCATGAATGCCATCATGTCTCCAACCTGCATTGCGCCAACATCGATATAACCAGCGCCAACCCAGATGATCAGGAGAGTAATCCCATTCATAACCAGCATCATCGTTGGCATCATCACAGCCATAAGTCTATTTACGAAAAGGTTTGTGTCGGTTAAGTCCATGTTGGCGATGTCAAACCGTTTTTCCTCATGTTTTTGGTTATCAAATGCACGTATAACAGGCAAACCGGTTAGAATCTCACGCGCTACCAGATTGAGTTTATCAATCAGTTGCTGTAGCTTCTTAAAGCTGGGCATTGCGACAGCGAACAAGACAATAACCAGAGCAAGAATAACGATAAGCCCGACGCCAATAACCCAGCTCATCTCGCTATTGGTATTTAGAACTTTGATAACACCGTAGATACCCAAAATTGGCGCGTAGATCACCATTCTAAAAATCATGACCATCAGCATTTGAATTTGCTGAATGTCGTTAGTGCTTCGGGTAATGAGCGAGGCAATTCCAAACTTATCAAGCTCATTGTTTGAAAAACTGACCACTTTATCAAACACTTTGCCACGAAGATTCATGCCCAGGGCAGCGGCAACTTGCGACGATAAGAGGGTAACAAGGATGGCTGCCACTACGCTGATCAGCGTTAGACCGAGCATTTGTAACCCTGCTGAAACAATGTAGCTCATTTGAATACTATCAGTATTTAGCCCTATTGCTTGGTATTCAGCTTTGACAAATGCGACTGCCGCCTGTGATATCTGACTCTCCGACAGAGCAGAAATTTGGGTATTCCCACTCATACCCGAAAGTATTTGAGAACGTTGCTCATCTGGCATCAACGAAATCATGTCAAAGATAGTAGCGTCCTCAGGAAGGGTTCCTTCTGGAAATGCCGCTCTTAACTGATTGGTCATGGCAATTATTTCCTCTGAGCCTTTTTCGATGCCAGACACAATGAGGATCGGCTTCCCAAGGATTTCATTCAATCCATCCAGGGTGTCCTTATCTACCTCATTTAATTTATAGAGCGATTCTTCAGCAAGCAAAGGGTAATCAGATACATATTCTTCATAATCAGCAGCGTCCAAGGTGTTTTTATCCAACACGGTGTAGTTGCCCAACACGATGTCTTTTGTTGCATCCTCCGTGAACAATAGGATCTTGTCCATTTCAGATTTTCGGATAACTTCAGGCACCGCGTTTTCAATGCCCCCCTGTTGAATGCCAACATTGACAATTTTCGCTGTGTAATCAGGCAGGGATAGGTCGCACACTGCCTGGACAACTAATAGAATGACAATGGCAATAATCGGTATGACCGATTTCTTCAGATACTTTAATATTTTAAACATTTACGTGTACATCCTTCATTTCTAAAGTTGAGTCTCGTTTAATAATTCCGTATTTTACGATGTTGATCATGTTTATGAAGCGCTCTCTTGATGGAGGAGAACTCTTGAAGCCATGATCTTTAGCGCCCCCTGGGATTGGAGGGAATAAGTTTGAGGCGGGAGAGACATCCGGCATATTGAAAAGCGCCTGTGCAATTGAATGTTGTGTAATGGAAGATAGTATCGCAAAGAGGTCTTCCCAGTCGTCCATGCTTTTGATATTGAAATTTTCCACATCCATTATCTTCACCATTTCTTCCAGTCTTGGGTCTTCTCTCCTAAGCTTAAACAATTCTTGCATGTTGATATCTTCTTCAGGGCGTATTCCATTGGAATGCATGCTGGCAAATAAATTTGTCAGTATTGCCATCTCTTGTTTTCTGACAGTGCTATATGAGATGGTGAAATCATATATATCGATAAACACCGCAAAGATATCTCCCTCCGAACTTTTGAGGGCTTTTTCAGCTCCATCAATCAATTGCGTGAGATACTCGGATAATATGTAATAGAGCAAGTCCTTTTTACCCTTAAAATACATATAGAAACTACCTCTTGAGATTTTCGCGTCCTGAATGATCTTGTTGATGGAAGCGTCATTGATGTTTACGCGAGCAAACTCTTTTCTGGCTGCTTCAAGTATCAGTTTCTTCTTTTCCTGCGGCAAATTATTGAATGTTGTCGTAGGCATGGTAATTCTCCTTTCGTATTAAATGACAGGTTGTCATATGACAATGCGTCATATTATATGTAACACCCCGTCACCTGTCAAGCGGAATTTGTGGAGAAATTGTGGATGTTGAAAATCAAACTGTCGCCTCACACCCTCCCAAAATAGCCCGCGGTACAAGGGGAGGGTTGCCGTGGCATATCCAAACGTGCTGATTAAATAATCTGTGTATGGTTCTAAATACCCCTTGTTCATGCCCAAATCTTACCTTTTTTTCTGCCTCGTGCGTAACATCAGTTATATAATTAATAAACTTGCCAACTCCACTTTTAGGGATTTTTCTAAATGACTAAATTTAAACATGGTGTCAATATTGCTCTTGCTGCGATCATTGTTTTGCAACTAGTTGTTGTCTTTTGCTTTGCAGTTCAAAAACAAGGATATTTTATTGATGAAATATCTTCATATGTTTTGGCAAATTCATATTACAACGTTAAAAACTATTCCCTTAGCTCTATAGTGAATAAGTGGACTGATGGAGAGTTTTTCTCAAATCTTGTTAAGGTTTCAGAAAGTCATCGTTTTGCTTATGACTCCGTTTTTTACAACCAGAGATTTGACACCCACCCTCCATTCTATTACCTACTTCTCCATACGATCTGTTCTTTTTTCCCTGAAAGTTTTTCAAAATGGTATGGACTTGCAATAAATATTATCTTTTTTGTAGTATGTGATATTTTTCTATTTTTATTGAGCAAGAAAATATTCTCAAATCAATGTCTTGCTTTATTGCCCAGCCTTGTTTGGGGTTTTAGTGCAGGTGCTGTCAGCGATGTGATTTTTATTCGCATGTATATGCTACTTACAATGTTGACTATGATGTTCACTTATTTTCATTTTGTCATATGGGAAAAAGGACAATCTACCAAAACTTTGATTTCAATATTTTTGGTTACCTTATCGGGCTTTATGACCCAATATTACTTCCTAATCTATGTCTTCTTTTTGGCTGCGGGTTATTGTTTACTTAAAATTTTTCAAAAGAAATGGAAGCCATTTTTAATTTACATGGCAACGATGTTTGGCGCGTTATTAACAGGTTACCTTATTTTCCCTTTTAGCATTGATCATATATTCAAAGGCGACCGTGGAGTATCAGCCATTTCAAGTGCATCTACCAATAACAGATTTTTATATCGCCTCAAGATTTTCTTAACCAGGTTCAGTACCCAACAATTCGGTGGGTACTTGAAGGAATTATTTATCATTACAATCAGCGTTTATCTTCTAGTGCTAATCTATAAGTTCGTTTCAAAAGCTAAACATGCCAAACAGAATACGAATAATGATTCATATATGTTTATGGATAAAACCAAACTTAACCTAAAACCAATTCTTTCTATAAAGAATATTTTTATGATCTTATTCACATTTGCTGTTACCGCAACATTCTTGGTTATTGCTAAAATCTCCCCCTTTCGTGATACTCGATATATTTATTATCTCTATCCATTGATCAGTTTGTTGGCTATGTTTTATATTCGAAAAGTCTTTGGCTTATTTATTAAAAATGACAAGCTAATATTTATTGGAATAGTGATCTTGTTTACATCTTTGACAATTAAGACATACAATAATGGACAGATCAGATATATTTATTCAAATCATGACAAAAAACTAACGATCGCCCGCGCATATGGAGATTATGACTGCATTTATATAACTGATCGCATGTGGGCACCCAAGGCAAATATTTTTGAATTATCGGAATTTCAAAATATATATTTACTGAAAGCTAAGAAACTTAATGCCTTGCCGGGTATTTTGGAAGATTTTCCGCATGAAAAAGGCGTAGTTTTCTTTATTGACACAATTCTTGATCAGGATGAAGTAATGAAATCGATTCTCACAAATAAAGATTTCAACAAAATGAAGACACTCTTCACGACAGATTATGCAATTTCCTACCTGGTAGAATAGATGAAAATAAGTTTTCCCAACAACATTCAGGTCATCGCATTGGATAAGACCCAATTCAAAAATAACTCGCTACATTTTGAATACACCACCGATGGCTATTACGATATCCTGCGTGATCCTGATGCGCTCTTTTCAATCCATTTGGTCAAAAAATCTTTCGCAGAGGAAATTCATAAAGAGTTT
This sequence comes from uncultured Anaerolineaceae bacterium, assembly GCA_964540765.1. Classification (GTDB taxonomy): domain Bacteria; phylum Chloroflexota; class Anaerolineae; order Anaerolineales; family Anaerolineaceae; genus CAZJLN01. The sequence goes on from CAZINW010000022.1 coordinate 12,777, forward strand.
ACCGATCAACTCTATGAAGATTACCTTGAAGACCCTGCGGCATTCGCCTTACAATCCTCCAACCAGACTTTGGGTTATTTGGAAATAGCACAGGAAAGATGGCACAACCGTCTGCGTGTGACCGAATTATTGATCCTGCCCGGGTATCGGGGTAGAGGTTACGGATCCATGTTGATGGACCATGCCAAAGAAATCGGCAGGGTTGAAAACGTCAGGGAGTTGGTGCTCGAAACACAAAGCTGCAACATCAAAGCGATTGATTTTTATGTAAAACAAGGTTTTATCGTGAATGGAATTGATTTAAGCGCTTATTCCAGCGAAGACGTTGAAAAGAAAGAGGTCCGTCTTGAAATGGTATGCCGGCTGTAGCATGAGGCGCTTTGATGTCCAGCATTGATCTGCATCTCATTCAAATTACAGCACTGATGGTGATTTTTCACCTACAGAGTTGATTTCCTTTTGCCTTCGAGCCGGCATTACACATGCTGCCATTGCTGACCATAATTCAGTTAAGGGTATTGCTGAAGCGCTTTCAGCCGCCGAGGGAAAAAACCTTGAGCTCATCCCTGCCATCGAAATGGACTGCGTCATTACTGAAATGAACCTGCACCTTTTGGGTTACGGCATCGACATCACCAACCCTGTTTTTGATGCGGTGGAAGCAGGAATGCGTAAACAGGAACAGCAAACGTCAGCCTTGCTAATGCGTTTAATCCGTAACCTCGGCATTGATTTCGATGATGACGTCATTGCCTCGTTGTCAATTGATGGCGTAGTGACCGGCGAGATGATCGCAGAAGCCGCCCTCCTCCATGACCACACAGGAAAAAATGCACTGCTGGATCCATACCGCAAGCAGGGTGCAAGAAGCGATAACCCGTATGTCAACTTTTATTGGGATTTTTGTTCGCAGGGCAAACCAGCCTACATCCCGATGACTTTTATCAGTCTCACAGAAGCTATCAGGATCATCAATTCAAATGGTGGCGTGTCCGTCTTGGCTCATCATCCAGGTGTGAATATCCGGGAAAACCCAGCCCTGCTTAAGGAAGTCATTGCAACTGGCGTTCAAGGGATTGAGGTTTTCAGCAGCTATCACAGTACTGAACAGTTTCAATTCTATCAACAGATCGCACAATCACATGGGCTCATCATGACCTGCGGCAGTGATTTCCATGGCAAGACCAAAAAGAATATCAAGATTGGCAAGACCGAGTGTGAAGGTCTGGAAGATCAGATCATCCATGCATTAAAGCAGGCAATCTCCTCAACCTATTGAAATGATCACAGATCGATATTTGCTGAGCACCTGCGTGACATTTCAATTTTATAAGCTAATTTTCACTGATTATTCAATCTCGATCAGCACATCCTCGCCTTCAACCTTAACCGGGTAAGCCTTGGCATCGTGGACCTTGATATTGATGAATGCGATCTTTGCATCGCCCACATTCTTTCCCGTTTTGAGGTCAAAAGCAGCGCCGTGCCTTGGGCAAATAACTTTTCCGTCTCGCATCGCACCTTTGGATAGTGAACCACCCTGGTGCGGGCAGAGGTCATCCAGGGCATAATATGCGCCATCCAGATTCGCAAGGAGGATGACTTTTCCGTCCACGTCAACCCTCACTTTCTCTCCTGGCATGACTTCATTGATTTGCAAAACTTTTTTATAACTCATCTTTTGTTCCTTTTGATAATGGTTTGAATAAATAGCACGTCATCGATATGGCACCCATTATACATACTTCATTAACGATTTCCACCTGCTCTAGTTCATTGACAGCACCCAGGATATATAGCAATGGGAAGTAGTGCTCCGGAGTTTGTACAGCATACCCTGCTGAACTACAGCTTCATGATAATTGACAGCTTTATTGAATTGTTTGCCTATAATACTTTCTTTAATATAAGCATCAAATTCACCTGCCCATTCATAACCGCCCGCCATATTAGAATTGACAAGCCGTAAGTTATGAACAACATTGCCAGAGCCTAAAATCAGTACCCCTTCATCCCTGAGGGGTTTCAACTGCTGTCCTAATTCGAAATGGGCGTTTGCAGATGCGGTGCCGTCAACGCTGATTTGGAACACAGGGATATCAGCCTGTGGGAACATTTGATTAAGGACTGACCAGGCTCCATGATCATATCCCCATGAATTGTCAAAAGTCGTCTCCCTGGATATTAACTGACTCGCCCGGTGGGCGATCTCTGGTGCGCCAGGGGCATTATAGACCACCTCATACAATTCGTGAGGGAATCCGTACATATCATAGATCATCTTGGGGAGCATTGCACCCATGATGTGGGTTCCGCGTGTGTACCAGTGAGCGGAAACAACTAAAATGGTTTTTGGTTTGGGGATTTTGGTGGTCAGCGTCCGCCAATTCTGATTGAATGAATTATCTTCAATTGCATTCATGGGACTGCCATGACCAATGAAGATTGCTGGCATTGTCAGCATAATTTCTTCGCCTTTTTCTCAAGGACTAAATTGATTAATTGACTTTTTGTTCGTGTTCAGAACAACAATCCAGTTATTTTAATATGTCTTTAAAATAAAACGTTGGAAAGTTCGCTTCGGTACTGGCGCACTTCGGGATGTTGTTCGCCCAGCAGTTCCAGCAAACCGATGAAAACTTCCTTAACTTCTCCCTGGCGGTATTGTTTATCGCGTCTGAGAATGTCCAGGAATCCATCCAAAGCAGCCAGTAGATTTCCACGCATGGCCAACCTCAAACTGTTGCGGTAAGCAGCCTCCAATGCATCCTCATTTCCATCTGCGTTGGCAGTAACCCATGTAAAGGCTTTCGCCACAGGTCGCAGCCGCTCTGCAGCGGTATATTCGTGGCTGGCAGGGAAATTTGATAATAACAACTGTGCTTCGCGTTCTTTCCCTTGCATCAACAGAGTCTTGATCAACGCCAGCAGTCCGCCCGGATGATTTGGCTTAAACTCAAGGTATTCCATCAGCACCTGCTCTGCATCTGCCCATGACCCCATCAGCATCAGACTTTTGCCTTTTTCCAACATCAGATCGCCAGGAACGGGCACCAGATGGGCAAAAAACTCCCGTAAATTTGGCTCAGATAGCACACCTGAAAACTCAGCAACAATACGTGCCTCCACAAAAGCTTTCACTGAAGGAACATTGCGTACTTTCAATCGTTCTGCCAATTTGGGGTTCTCATCCACATTGACGCGTGCCAATCGGTACAGGCCATCGCCTTCCTCTGTCAGGCGGGAAAGAAGTGGGGATAACACACGGCAAGGAATGCACCAGGGCGCCCAAAAATCAACCACGACAGGTTTCTGCATGGAGTAATTGACGACTTCAAACTCAAAGTTGTCTTCACTTACATCGATGATAAAATCAGACGCCATCAAAGGCTCACTCCTGATTGAATTTTATCAGACTCATTGCCATTTTGCATGCTTTAATCACCGCTCTCATCAATGCTTCCAGGTTGATTGAAATCCACAATCTCACCATGAATGTTGATGGTCACACGAAATCCCATCATCCCCAGGTAGGCTCTACTGTCCTCAGGAATGCCTGTCTCCAATAATGCTTCAAATTGCTTGTCAGTGTTCTTCAATTGACTTTGGATCATGGCAACCGTAAAAATGTCCTCCTGCCCCAGCATCTTGGCAGTCTGTTCGCTCAGCAGGTCTTCATGCCCTTCAATCTGCTCGGTCAGCCGCTCCCATACCTGGCGGTCAACCTGCTCGCTGGGGATATGCCTTAAAAACCCGGAATCATCCACCACGTAGAACACTTCCTGCCCTACCCTGGCAACGGAAACAGGATTATCGTTTTCATCAAATATTAAACCTTCAAATACTGCCCGGTTTACCAATACTTCCTCCAAAACTAAACTTGTTTAGGATATTATAACGATGAAATATAAATTTTGAATTAACAATGTTCTACATTAACAATGTTCTACGAAACTCAAGATCAAGCTTAATGGTAACCTGATTCATACAATCTTGACGCGTGTGGCATTGGGATCTTCAAGAATATATTGATTGCTTGGCACACAAGGCAGTGTCCAGCAATAGATCCATTTGGCTGCCTGAGGGGTCATATTGATACAGCCGTGACTCATGGGAACACCAAAATTATTATGCCAGTAGGTGCCGTGAAATGCAATCCCATCGCCCGTAAAATAACTCACCCATGGCACACCTGGCAGGTCAAATCCTGAGAATCTATCCGAGGCTGGGCTTGCCATATGGCGGCATGGTCGCTTAATATAGGTACGGAACTGCCCCTTTGGCGTATAGTAGTACCCTTCAGAATTGATCGTACCGCTGGATATCTTTGCCATGAAAACTTCACGCTTGTCTTCGTAAGCTCTCACTGTTTGCTGTGAAAGGTCCACCAGCAGCCACTTTGTATCAGGATCCACATCCGGGGAAATAGGTTGCAGTTCATCCTCATCCACAAGGCGTACAGCATAAGCGCGCACGAAGTACGAACGATTGCTCCGGTCATCCAATACCCGGTACCAGGGTACTCCCCAGTCATCCCTCAGGCGTTCCTGCACCCAAAATGTCGCAGCATAATAGAACCGGTATACCACACGGGTTCCCCTCACCTTGTCATACGCGTCAATATAAGGCACTGATATCTCTCCCAGTCGACCTTCCTCCGGAATATGCCCATTGGATACCTGGTTCACCCTCCTGACGGGTTGAATAAAACTGGCGGGAGCAAATCCTATTTCTCCCAACTCATACCATAAGCGATTTTGTCCGTTTTTATCATCAATGGCTATTTCTTTGACTGGGAAAACCTCATCCAGGTATACATGCTTGACCTTCTCTGAAATCAGGGACGGAGACGGATATACGGCAACTCCATTGCGGGTCACTCTCCCAAAGAGTTGATCTTTTGTGAAACTTGAGCTACTCACACCCTGCGGAAGTATTGACGCAGCAAAACCCAGCCCCAATAATTTTAAAAAGTCCCGTCTTGAAGGGTTGCGGGTGAGATCAGAAAAAGACATGGCTTTAATAATGAATATTGACCAGGATACCCACGTAAGCCCAGTCATACAGCCAGGCAGCTTCTGATGTGCGCATGTTCACACAACCATGGCTCATAGGTTGACCAAAATTGTCATGCCAGTATGTCCCGTGGATGCCATAGCCATCGTAAAAATACATGGTATAGGGCACATCCAGCAGATAATAACCAGGTCCGATCATATCGGCATACAGATGTTTAACGTAGACATAATATTGACCTGTAACCGTAGGCGTGGCAGGCAGACCGGTCGAAACCAAAAATGATGCAACCACTTGATCGTCAACATAAGCATAAAGTGTTTGATAAGAAAGATCAACATCGATCCACTTTGTGCCTTCAATTGGCTCAACAATTTCTGTTTCTGTTGGATAGTATTCCTCGGTTTCAGTCGGAATTAACGTTGCAGTATCTGCCGGAGTTGATGTAAATGTGGCTGTAAAGGTGGGTGTAAAAGCAGGAGTCAGCGTGGGCGTATGGGTCGGTGTCGGCGTCACGGTAGGAGTATGGGTCGATGTGGGTGTCAGCGAAGGTTTAAATAACACTGTCGCGACAGCCACACTTTCATAAGCACGGGCGGAAGCTGATGGCAAAGGCAGTAAATCGAAAAAATAAACAGCAGCGGCTGCCAGCAAGATAGCCAAAATCACCCACAACCAGACCAGTTGATGTTTTACCCGGGTCAATGTCCTGGGTGAGGGCAGGTCTTCCGCTGAAAGAACAAACTCATGTTTCCACCGTGCTGCATTACTTTGCCGCATACGTTGGATCGCCCACTGCATGGCTTCGCGTGCATGGGGGTTGTTTGGCTCAATCGCCAGCGCATTTTTGATGTAAACCACGCTGGCTTGAGGTTCTGAAAGACCACCTAAAATGAGCAGCGCTTCAGCATTGTGTGGGTCAAGGGTGATTGCATGCCTTGCCAATCGTCTGGCTGAGATGCGATCATTACGCCGAAGGGCTTCCTTGGCGTCCCTGACTGATTGGCGGGCTGCTTCAATTTCAGGAGTCATGATTCTCTACGGTGTTGGGGTCGGGGAGATCGTCTCGTTATTCAGGTAACACTGAACGCCAGCCACAATGCCATCAGCAATCTTTTCAGGTTCATTCGTCAGGATTTCCATATCAAGGTTTAGAAAACCAATTTCAATGATCGCTGCAGTTGTAAGTGGATTGATCTCATCAAAGGCATGGTAATAAGTCATATCATCAGTGATGGATTGATAATGGTAAGTCATGTTGGTTGTGGCTGCATAACGGTCAGAAATGCAGTTGACCAGACGGGTTGAATTCTCAAATTTCTTTTCAGATAATGCACTTGCCACCTTAAAACCTGTGGCGAGATCATTGATATACTCACAGGAATCCGCGTGGATTGAGAGCAAAACAATACCCTTATAGTCCTGCAAGCGATCATCAAATTCCTCAAGTAGATCAACTTCGTAGCCCAATTTAACCAGTCGCTGTTGAACCAGGGTGGCAATCGTGCTGTTGACGTCCACTTCCCGCAATCCATTACTGCATACCGCACCGCTGTCGTTACCCAAATGTCCAACCACAAGGCCAATACGATTTGTTGGAAAGTCAATGGGGGTTCCTTCAACGGAAGGCTCTTCCTCTTCATTGCTGACAATTTGAGGTTGAATGGCTGCTTCAATGCGCTGTTCAAGGCTTTGAGAGAGCAGGCTGCCTGGCGTCCAGATAGTGAACAAGGTCGCAACGACAAAAGCTGTCATTATCATGGTCATGATCATACGCCATGTCGTCATGGCTGGTCGCTGTTTTTCCTGGCTTTCAGGTGAAGGATTTGATTCACCAGTCTCATTTTGGACAGGTTCTTCTGGTTCAGTGCTATTTGGGGTAAAATTATCTTCCATGGTTTAATCATGCCTTGTTTATTTGATAATTATTTTAACTACCAGCCTTTTTCTTTATTATTTTAACACCTTCCAGCTATAATTGATATGAGCATTTGTGAAAATATTCGTCTCATGATCGTTATGATTCGATGCATGTTGGAATCTGATCAACCATTAGATGTAAGTAATTCACCTATAGGAGGTGTGCAATTGCCATGCCAGAAAAACTGAATGCCCAGGAAAGAACTATCCTTCTGAGAATTGCCAGACAGGCAATCACTTCTGTTGTTCAAAAACAACCGCTTGAAAAAATTGATCTTAATGCGCTTCCAGAAAGTATGCGCTTGAAGGGTGCATCTTTTGTCACGCTGACAACGAAAGGCAATTTACGAGGGTGCATCGGCGCCCTTGAGGCATACCAGCCTTTGGCGCTGGATGTTCAGGAACACGCCATCGCAGCTGCCATCCAGGACTATCGCTTTCAACCAGTGCAGGGGTCTGAACTCGCAGAGATTCAAATAGAGATTTCCCGCCTTACAGCACCAGAAAAATTGGATTACAACGATCTTGAAGAACTTATCCAACAGCTTCGTCCCAGGATCGATGGGGTCATCTTGAGCGACAGTCATCGCCGGGCAACTTTCCTCCCCCAGGTATGGGAAAAACTCCCCGATCCAACAGTCTTCTTGAGCCAGCTTTGCCTTAAAATGGGTGCTTCACCCAACCTCTGGAAAAGACAGCACTTGGAAGTTTTAACCTACCAGGTCGAGGAGTTCCATGAAGCTTGAAGCTGACTTCCCCAAGCTCAGAATTTAACCAAGCTACAATTCGGCTTCAGCCAACTTTGGCGTATTGGACATGTTGTATGCCTGACCAATCAGGTGATGATATGCCAACCCTGCATAAATACTCAAAACCACCATTGCCAGGGGGTTTACAACACCCAGGATGATCATGGATTGCGTCAAAAAATTACCGCAAAACACCAGCAGCCAGGAGCTGAAAGATTTTTTAAGCATGCCAAAGATCTCTTTAAAATTCAAACCTGCTTTGAAATCATCTTTGGCGATGAAATTGGCAATCGCAATAGGTAAAATTAAAGTGATCAATACTCCCAACAGGACCATTAATAGGACAAAACATACCATGCTGATGGTGGTAAGGGTATAAATAACATTTCGATCGATGGATTCTAAAATGAGATTCAGAATGGTCATGATGAGCGCAAAGATCAGCACTGGAACCATGTAAATCAACTGCAGAAGAAAGAGCTTCCACCCTCTCGTAAGATCTGTACTAAAGTCCAGCTCAGGTACTAAAACATCGTCGTCACCCTCAATCACATTTTTTGTTACTTTCGCAAAATACCCATTAAAAATGAAGATCCCGATTACCGGAATGAAGAGGGTCCATGCCATTCCAAGCAGCTTTTTGAACCATTTCGGGTCATTCGCCATAAAACTAAATGCCTGTTTAAATTTCATCTTTCTGACTCCTTATAAAATCAATTGAATAAAAAGGGACTCTGATTATTTTAAACACACACTTGAACAAGAAATAATCTATTGTATGTGCATCCAATATTTTTGGATTATAGCTGAATGAACTCTGCCACATTCAGCACAAAAATGGTGGCGCGCTTTTGTTTCGGGTCTGACGGTGGGGTACAGTGTTCACGGATGATCTCCAGCGCTCTTTGAACGCGGTCATCCTCAACACCGATCAATAACGTGCTCCTCCCGCTTCTCAGGAACCCACCCGTGGATGCGATAAACGTCACCCTGAATGCCTCACCGGTCAGGGTGCGCGAAACCGCATCGTTGTCTTCATCCCTAACAATGGCAATGATCAGTTTCATCGTCAAATTTCCTCATGAAGTTCAATATCGAGTGAAAAAATGCTGACACCGCCAACTGTGACAGGTGTCGGCATGGGCATAGGCAAAGGTGCATTTTCAACTGGTACAGCAATGAAAGCGACGCGCTTACGACAGGTCTTTTCCAGCAGTTCTTTTGCCCTCGATACCAGGTTTTCAGTGACACCCATTAGCAGGGTTACGTTCCGCTGTCCTAAAAATCCCCCCACGCTTGGCAACCGCGTAACAGAAAAGGATTCATTCTCAAGTACATCCACAACAATTTCACTATCCTGTGACTGGACAACGGCAATCAGCAATTTCTCTTGAGAGGCGTTTTCTGTATTCATGTCATCACACTTGGTTAATTAAAATTTCTTGCTTTTAATACTCTCACCAAAGATTAACGAATTTCCTGATTTAAGTATACCTCAAAGTGTGCCAGTATAAATTGGTTTCCACAAGAAATGCATAGGCGGACGTGTAATGATCGCAAAGAACGCAATGTTCACAACATTCGCAAGCGTTTTTACACACACCCTGATCTTGCACTATCCTAAATCGTTTAGCCGTTTAGTTGGCAAAGTTTAGTATACATTAAAAACGGATAAAACCATTTCACAAAAAGTCAATATTCCAAAAATACAATTAATTTCCACGAAAAACTCGGCAATTAATCAAACCAGTTAACAACCATATCCTCCAGGTCCACATCGTCAATATCCTCTTCATTAATCACTTTACCCTTGATGCTGATCCCTGCCATAGCCACGCTCTTCGCATCGCCAGAAATAAGTGGGTGCCACCATGCCAGGTCTTTGCCATTTGCCACCTGTCGGTAGGCACAACTTTCAGGCAGCCAACTGAATTCCAGCACGTTCTTGGGCGTTAGGAAAACGCAATCAGGCACCAGTTCATGTCGTTTTTCATAATCCATGCAGTGGCAGGTTTCCAGATCGAAATACCTGCAAACTATGTTAGTGTAATAGACCACTTTCGATTTATCATCCATCAATTTAAGCAGGCAACACTTTCCGCAGCCATCGCAAAGGGATTCCCATTCCTCTTGTGATAATGCTTCCAGTTTTCTTTCTTTCCAAAATTGCTTTACTTCTGTGTCCATTTCTTGTTTGATGTCCCTTCAAAGTTCATCGCTTATGCACAAGCTATCATCTGGTTTGTTTTTGGTGCAAATAAATATAAAATTCTTTTGATTGCACCTTCAATTATAATAAAGACCAACGGGATTCCGATGATAAAAGCGAGCAAATTTTCACACAAAAATCTGGTGCCTTGGTTTAGTTTACTGTTTTTACTATTGAGTTCAAGCGCCTGCCAACCTGCCTCTGGGAAGGATGTTGAAGTCTCCACGCCAACCGCACTTCCGCCGCATTCAATTGAGATAAAAACCGCTATGCCAACTTTGATGCCAGTTCAAACTTTTACTCCCGAAGCCATTCCAACGATAACAGCCACGCTGCAAACGACGCCGACCATGCAGGTACATCTCATGGCAGTCGGTGATATCATGCTCGGCAGGACAGTGGGGGACCTGATCCTGACATCAGGTGCTGATCAACCATTCGTGCACGTAGCAGATCTTCTAAACAGCGCTGACGTCACCATCGGCAATCTCGAATCTCCCATCAGTCTCCGTGGCGAGCCTGAAGACAAAGCATACACATTTCGTGCTCCGCCGGAGTCTGCCACCTCTCTCAGTCTGGCTGGCTTTGACTTGGTGAACCTGGCAAACAACCATGCACTTGATTATGGTAAGGCTGCATTTATCGATACCTTACAGGCCCTGTCAGACCAAAACATTGTCTATACAGGCGCAGGCATGGATGAAAAATCCGCACAAACACCCGTCTTCATTGAACGAAACGGGCTTCGCATCGCTTTCCTGGGATACCTGGATATCCCCGTTTGGAAGTATGACTACACGCAATGGCAGGCCACAACTGATCAGCCAGGAGTCGCCTGGGGATTCCACTATGATATCATCGGGGGTGTCAAAAAAGCCAGCGCTGCGGCTGACATCGTCATTGTCATGATGCATTTTGGCAATGAATATGAAGCCGTTGTATCCCAGGCGCAGATCAATACCGCGCATGCCGCCATTGATGCTGGTGCAGATCTCGTGATTGGCTCTCACCCACATGTCCTGCAAACCATCGAGTTATACAAGGATGGCTTGATCGCTTACAGCCTTGGCAACTTTGTCTTTGACCAATTCTATGATGCTGCCAACAAAACTGCCATCCTGAGCGTGCACCTCTCCCCCAATGGTATCGAAAGCTATGAACTCATCCCTGTACAAATCCAGACGGATGGGCGCCCTGCCATCACTGAATAAGAGGTATCTAAATAGAACGTGTTACGACACATCTTTTCCTTTCACCTTTTATCGAAAGGAGATATGTGTATTTTACCTTGCTTAAACTGAATAATCCCAAAAATCAGCCTGTATTGGCACGGCATGCCGTGCCAATATCCAAAGTTCGAGTGCGCTTCGAGCGAGTAAGGTGCAGTTACAAACGGTTAGTTTTTCCTAACGACCATCGACAGTTTTCTTTCATAACCCCTATCCCCTATCGGCTACCTTTTCCGGTCATAAAGCGCCGGGTTCTTAAATGGGATCAACGCCAGCATGACTGCTTCAGTGTAAAAACCGGCTCGCGTGAGGGCATTGCCTGTGAGCAAGCCCACGGCTCCTTTGGCTTGTTTTGAGTTCTGCGTCCCAAAAACAGCATCATCGGCATCCCCCAGTTCCATCCCATCGTTGATCAAGCGGCTGACGTCAAAAGGCAGTTCGAAAATGCCTGTTCGGGCGCTGCCTTCCTGTTCTTCTGAGAGAATCACCACCCAGGCAAACGCAATATGGCATCCATCCAGTTGGTCAATTCCGCCTTCAACACCCGCCCAATAATCCGCATCAGGGCAGTTTTCACGGGCAGCCACTGCCCTGTTATGGGCACCCTTCATGGTTTCAAGATCGCTCATGGGTTGGTCAGCCACACCGGATGATACTTCCAGGGGCTCTGTTTGAAATTCTTCCCGCGGAAACATGGCCTGAAAACCAAGCAGTACTGCTTCCGACTTGACCGGGTTGCCGGATGCGACGATGATCTTCTTCATTTCTTCTAATTAAATTTTCGGCAGTGCGATCGAATGCTGCTTTTGATACTTCCCTTTTTTGTCGGCATAGGAAATATCACAAGGTTCGTCACCCTCAAAGAAAAGCACCTGAGCAATACCTTCATTGGAGTATATTTTCGCGGGCAGGGGTGTGGTGTTGGAAATCTCCAGTGTCACATAGCCTTCCCATTCAGGTTCAAACGGGGTCACATTAACGATGATGCCGCAGCGTGCATACGTGCTTTTTCCCAGGCAAATCGTCATCACCTCTCGCGGAATGCGGAAATATTCAATGGTGCGCGCCAGTGCAAATGAGTTCGGCGGAATCACGCAGACATCTCCCTTGAAATCGACCATTGAGCGTGGATCAAAGTTTTTGGGGTCAACCACCGCAGAAAAAATATTGGTAAAGATCTTGTATTCATCCGCCACGCGGATGTCGTACCCATATGATGACGTTCCATAAGAAATAACCCCTGTGCGAATCTGTCCTTCCTCAAAGGGTTCGATCATGTTGTGTTCTAAAGCCATCTTTTTGATCCAATGATCTGGTTTTAAGCCCATTACTCCTCTTTTCCTACCGAAGATTTTTGCTAAGGTATCGTGATGATAACATATGTGATCCTGCCTGGTTCAATTCTGATCAATCACTGGCATAACTTCCCAGCCACCATGCCCAGGAGGTAGTCCCTTGCAGGTTCATCAGCGAAAACAAAATTCTCATTCAATAATGCATTTTCCAGCATGGCAGCCGCAGCATGCGTATCCAAATGATAAGTTGTAACCTGCAGGCTCGTCATTGCCATCAATGGACTCCAAGGTCGGTGGCAGGTTCAACTGCACAGCCAAAGAGAGGGATCAGGACAAAAATGCCTGTATCACAAAAGGTGCTCGGGTTTTATCTATCATCATAGATTAAAATGCCAGGTTGCCGCGTGTTCTTAATATTGTCTCCAACGTATCGATGAGTTTGACCGCTTCATCTTCAATTGATCTTATCTGGTTCAACATCCGCTTTGCGTCAGTATCCTCTTCCATGCCAAACAGGTTAATGCGCACGTTCAGGGCTGCCCCCTTAACCGCAGCATAAGCCAGGTTCCCGGCAGCGCCGGCATCCGAGATGGCATTGACATTCCCGATCTCCGCAATTTGTGCTGCCATTTTCAGAACATCCAGGGCGTCTGCTGCTGTTTCCAGAGGCACTCCAGCAGCATGCAGGGTTGCCTTGTGCATCGCTTCCAATCGCTCAGCCTGTTGCGTTTCAGTATCCTTGGGCAATCGCCTGGCTTGCATGAAGCCTGCATATGCGTCTGAATCTTTTTGAACACCTGCTTCCAATCGTTTTCGCAAAGCTTCAGCTTTGTCAATCATTGGCCAAATCTGGTCTTCGACAGGCATATATTTCGGCTTTCCCACGGTGAGACGTCCAACCATGGCGATCAAGGCTGCCGCAACAGATGCTGTATGCGCAGAGGCAGAACCGCCGCCAGGTGTGGGTGTTCCGGCAGCGATCGAATCCACCAGGCTGCTTTCTTTGCTAACCCCAATTACATTTTGGTCGCCGATATCTTCAAACAGTTGCGTCTCCAGCACCTGTTCAGGCTCAAACTGATCCATCTGCATATACCATTTTGACGCATCGATCAGTGCAGCATTGGGAATCAATCCCACCACTTCAGAGTGATGAATTGACACGCCGTAGCGCTGTGCCTCTCTGCGGATCATTTCAGTGACCTGTGCCATCGGTGAACGCTTAAAGTTCGTCAGGTTCATTGAAACCTGTGCACGCCCTTCCACCAAAACTCCCATACCCTTGACAAAATGGAACCCGCCAGAGGAATTGCGCACACGTCTTGCAATCTTGTCGGCGATGCTGACGTCGTCCGTTGTCAGGTAAATATTATAGGCGATCAACGGATTTCTCGCGCCAATCACGGTGGCACCTGCGCCACTGAGTTGGCTTGGTCCAAAATCTGGTTTCCGCCCAGGATCGCTTGCGATCACTTCCTTCAGCATCTCGTATTGCCCGCGTCGAATATCCTCCAAATTCTTATGCTCCGGGCAGGTGGCAGCCTCTTCATATAAGTAGACTGGGATGCCCAGCGTTTCAGCCACCCTTTTGCCAAGGCGCCGCGCGATTTCCACGCATTCCGCCATGCTGACGCCCAAAATCGGCACAAAAGGAACCACATCTGTTGCACCAATGCGCGGGTGTTCCCCTTGATGATGCTCCAGATCAATCAATTGTCCTGCTTTTGCAATGGTCTGGTAAGCAGCTTCCTCAACAGCTTCCGGTGTTCCAATAAAGGTCAACACTGTCCGGTTGTGGTCCATATCCGAGTGACGGTCAAGGATGCGGATGCCCGCAACTGAACGCGCAGCCTCAAGGATTGCTTCAACCACGTCAGGTCTCCTGGCTTCAGAAAAATTTGGAATACATTCTACTAGTCTGGCTGTCATATCTGGCTCCCTGTATTGATCAATTGTTGAAATTATACCAAAGTTGGTTGTTTAAACAAAAAGAGACCGCTGTATGACGATCTCCTTACCCGGCTGTGCATTAGAGCACTTCATATGTTATGGGGGTTGTGTTTAACAAATTATCTGTAACCGGGCAGCGTACCTCAACCTTTTCAATAAAGGCTACTTTGGCTTCATGACTCATTTCCGGAGCGTCCACATCAACTTTTGCCTTTAAACCCAGGAAACCCGAACGGTTCTCCACAGACTTGCCCATGAGAACATCAAGATCAATATCACCCTCAACAGCGACATTGATCCCATGCACTGGTAAGCGTTCCTGTTTTGAGACGATCAAACCAACCGTAGCGATACAACTCGCAAGGGAGGCAAAAAGGTATTCCAATGGGCTTGCACCCTCATCCTTGCCACCCATGGGCGGTGTTTGATCAACAATTATAAGATGCTGACCAGCTTGAACTTCGATTTTATACCCATCAGTAGTTTTGGCAGTGACATTGACAGTTTTCATTAATTGACTCCGATCATATTTAATGCATTATTAATGGATCAGCTTACACCATTTTTTTCGGCTGTATTTCAAAAATTACTTTTTGCTCATGGTTAAGCAGCGCATTTGATTCTTACACAGATCATCCTTGTCTAAATATTGATTACATACTTGAGTTATTCAATACTTTCTTTCATTTTATTAAATATTATAAACCTTTATATTGACTTTTTTTGGAACAATGGTAGAATTTTAGAAAACTGAACTTTGCATACGAATGAAACACATTTATAACATATATTATACATGAATTTATTATCTACGAAAGGAGTTAGGAATATGCATCGACTACCAGAAAAATGTCCCATTTGCGATTCGGATATTTACGTGACGCAGTTCTACTGCCCCAATTGTGAAACCAGCATTGATGGTCACTTCCAGGCACATTCCGGTCCATTTGCTGACCTGACCGATGGGCAGCGCGAATTCGTTTTAACCTTTGTACGCTGCGAGGGTCGTTTTAATCGCATGGAGGACGAGCTCAACCTTTCTTACCCCACCCTGCGCAACCGTCTCTATGAGGTCATTCGCGCCCTGGGGTTTGAACCCGGCAAGGAGGAGGATCGCACGCTTACTGCCGAAGACCGCATCCGGATATTGGACGACCTTGAAAAAGGTAAGATCAATACGCTCCAGGCTCAGCAACTGCTGCAGGGTCTGGAACTGGAATTCAAGAAAGGATAAGGATATTATGGCATCAACAGAAGAACGCATGCGGATATTAATGATGATCCAGGAAGGCAAAATCACCGCTGAGGAAGGTGCGCGCCTGATCGAAGCACTGGATGTGATCAGTGAAAAACCCAAACCTCCCCGCCAGCCTTTCAGCGCTGACTCCACCCCCGCAATTGGCAGCGGTCGCAAACCGCACTTTTTGCATGTGGTCGTGACGGATTCAGACTCTGGCAAAGCCCGTGTCAATGTTCGCCTGCCAGTCTCACTGATCAGTTCAGGAATGCGCATGGGTGCAAAATTTGCCCCTGAAATTGAAGGCCTGGATGAAGAGACCCTCAACACCTGGCTGAACTCTGGCGAGGTCGGGCAGATCGTGGACGTCTTTGACGAAGAAGATGGTGAACACGTCCAGGTTTTTCTCGAATGAACCTTGTGTACCTGCGGATCACAAAGAAATACGCTGATACTATCACAACTTTTGACCCCTTCAATCCGGGTGGCATACTGGCATGATCAAGGATTGATAAGGACCAACTCGCAATGGATCAGGGAACATCAAAGAAAAAACCGCTGCTCTCTCCCACACTGCAACTCTTTATGCTGGCAATGATCCTTGCTAATATTGCTGGCAACATGTATGGACCTCTCCTACCGCTTTACTTGAAATCGCTGGGAGCCAGTGTTGTTCAAATTGGCTTGTTCTTCACAATTGCACAGATCATCCCACTCATCCTCCAAATTTTGGGCGGATGGATCTCTGACAGTCTTGGTCGGCTTAAAAGCATTGCGTTTGGCAGCGTGGCAGGCATTCTTTCATACGTCGGGCTGATCCTCGCTCCAACCTGGCAATGGGTGTTTGCCGGCGAAGGTTTTGGTGCAATCACGCGTTCATTGGTCGGACCCAGTTTTGGTGCTTTCATCGCTGAAGAGTCAGCCGAGGTGAATCGTGCCGGGGTTTATGGCATCACTGAGTCAATCTTCACCGTTGTCTCCATCGTCGGGCCACCTCTGGGTGGCTTTCTCGTGGACAAATATAGTTTCAAGATCATGTTTATATGTGCTGCCATCATTTATACCTGTGCCACGCTCATCCGCGTCTCCATGGCACGCCGCAGTGCTTCGCATGAAAGCCAGGAATCCAATGGTTCGCTCAACCTGAAATCCCTACGCGTTAATCTGGGCGCCATGTTTGGTCTCATCATGGCAGGCGGTTTGGTCACCTGGGTCTTGGTGACCGACGGGATCCGTGACATCTCGTTTTCCTTTTCAAATTCACTCCTTCCTGTCTATCTGGAAGAAGAAGGGGGATTGAACGCCCAAAGAATTGGCTGGCTTTCATCCATCATGGGCATTGCCAATATGCTCATCAACATCCCGGCTGGGTGGCTGGCAGATAAAAAGGGCGAGCGATTGGTGATCATTTTGGGGTTCCTCTTCCAGGCAGGCGCGCTTTTCCTGTTCATGAACGTCAATTCTTTTTGGGGATTTGCTATTGTCGGGGCTGCCTTTGGCATCGGTATCGGATTGATGACGCCTGCCTACCAATCCCTCATCAGCAAGGCCTTGCCTGCAAAGCTGCGGGGCACTGGTTTTGGTCTGATCCATTCCAGCCTGGGTGTCTTCTCACTGCCAGCCCCTGCCATTGGCGCTTCACTTTATCAGAATTATTCCCCCAAAATGCCCTTCATGATCACCGCCTGGGCATCTTTGTTGGCAATCATCCCGGTTTGGGCTAAATTCAAGATCACAAAAAGAGATGAAGCAGCCAACGAGGTCGCATTAGCCAGGCTTGATGCCAGCGAAGATCAAACAGATCTGCACGCATGAGACCTGGCATGAACTCTGTCATCTTTAGCTAAGCCGAACAGGATTGATACAAATGGATGTTCACCCTCAACATGACCTTGTAAATTGGAAGAAACGATTCTTCACCATTTGGGCAGGGCAGGCAGTTTCACAGCTCGGCAGCCGCCTGGTTGGCTTTGCTTTTGTGTGGCATCTGACCTCCACGACTGGATCAGCCACTGTACTTTCTTTTGCTTCACTCATGAGCATTCTACCGGATGTGATCATCAGCCCTGTTGCAGGCGCGCTCATTGACCGCTGGAATCGCAAGACGGTTATGATCGTTACAGATATTCTTACAGCTCTGGTAACCCTCATCCTGGCGATATTGTTTGCTTTCACAGAGGTCAAAGTCTGGCAAATTTATCTCGCCCTTTTCATCCGCGCTACTTTTGGCGCCTTCCAATGGCCTGCCATGTTCACATCCACATCATTGATGGTGCCTAAAGACCAGTTGGCGCGTGTATCTGGCATGAACCAGACGCTGTCCGGCGCCATGGGAATTCTGGCGCCATCTCTGGGCGCATTCCTGGTTGGCTTGCTGCCCATGTGGGGCGTTCTCAGCGTGGATGTGGGAACCGCATTGATCGCTTTGGTGCCATTACTGTTCTTCCACATTCCCCAGCCGGTAAAAAAGGTAGAGCTGATCAATGAGGCTGGCAAGGTCAAAAATCAACTCTGGCGCGATCTGGTAGAGGGTTTCAGGTTTGTTGTCACTTTACCCGGTTTACTGTCGGTCATACTCATGGCCATGCTTATTAATTTCCTGGTATCTCCTGCTTTTTCATTGCTGCCTTTGATGATAACAGAGCATTTCAAGAAGGGTGTCATTGAGCTGGGGATCGGGGAATCAGCCTTCAGTATTGGCTTTCTAATCGGCGGGCTGGCGCTCAGCATTTGGGGTGGGTTTAAGAATCGATTGGTCACGTCTTTTGTATTCTTGATTGTGATGGGAGCGAGCATCAGTCTTTTTGGTGTTATCCCGCAGAACGGATTCTATCTGGGCGTGGCAATTTTAAGTATCACGGGGATTGCCAACCCCCTGGTGAACGGCCCACTCATGGCTGCCTTGCAAGCCCGCGTGGAACCTGAAAAACAGGGGCGTGTATTTACGCTCCTACAGGCTGGTTCCGCAGCGGCAATGCCACTTGGATTGGCAATTGCCGGCCCGCTTTCCGATAAAATCGGCATCCAGATCTGGTTCATCGTTGGTGGCGTGGTCTGTATCATTATGGGTGTCTTAATGTTGATGAACAAACGGGTGATGCAATTGGGCAAGGACAACCCCGCTGTTGATGAACAAAAAAGCCTCGCTTCTATGCATGAATGATTTTCTACAAGAATGTCCTGACCTCCCTTAACATCTGTCATGAGCTGGTATGCGTCCCATATAGAATTCCTGATGGATGCTCACTTAAGCTGCCATTGAAGGGGAAATGACTTATTGGTTGATCTTATCCCCGGGAACCATTCCTTGTGAAATTTCGTCTTTACCTTAAAGATGTTCGCATCAAACGATTTTTCCTGATGAGTGTATTGATGATCATGCTGCTCCTTGCCGCCTGCAAGCCAAACTCAAACATGCCCAACCCCGCCTCAGTTCATTGTGAAGAGAATGGCGGCACCTTGAAAATTGAGATCGATGCCAGTGGAGAGCAGACAAGCTTGTGTCTTTTTGAAGGTGGCGGCGCTTGCGAGGAATGGGCATTTTACAGAGGAGATTGCCGGGTTGGTGGCACCTACCCGGTGGAAGAGTACGCTGAAGACGGTTGCAAGGTTTACAGGAATGAAGTCCTCGTGTACAGCTTTCACTTCCCCGCTGATGCGACGATCACCTCAGTTGGAAACCCCAACAAAACCATCACAGTTGCCGGTCTACGGGAAGGTGATGAGTCGTGGCCAATGATCTACTTCAACGACCTCTTTTTTGAGCATCCTGAATTTTCTCTACCTGAAGACGTAAACCTCGTGGATTGGCTTGAGGAAAATAATTTATTGGCAGGGGAGCGTGAACCGGATACATCCATTGCCAGTGAGATAGCGATCCACTTGCGGCAAAACAGCGATGTTCAGTCTTACCCCTCGGACCATTTCTTCTTTAACCATGATGGATAAATATACAATGTGGTCATCCACCACACCGGTAATAAAGAGAATTGGACTTTGTACAATCACTTCCTGGAATCCATTCAGATCAATTAGCTCAAGGTCGCATCAGGCGGGGTTATCAAGCCTCTATTGGCAGATAACCCCGCCCCTTTTTTTAATCAGCTTCAACCGCAATATAAACAGTGATCTGCAATCAAGTGCCTATGCTTGATTTGCTTTAAGGCACCAATTAAATTTGGGTCACCTGACCGTTTTCCGCCCTGAATATCCCTTCTTTCAGGATGTAAACCCCCTCATGGCATTGACCTCCCTGGATTTCTTTTAGAATTGCATCTCCAATTTGTCGGGAAGACCTCAAACCGATATCCCCAGCGATTATCAGAGCGCATTTTTCTGCGGCCGGCAGGATCTCGGTTGCTTCAACCACGGCGTTAATGCTGGCGTTGATCCCTGCCATGCGGGGAATGTGAAAAGGATCAAATCCCTCTGAGAATGGCGCCAGGGCAAATGTCGGGTTGTATTCATAACCAGCCTCAAAAATCGCCCTCACCGGGCGTCCTTCCGGATCGGTGTAGTTGATCAGCAGGTCAATCCCTTTTTCCGTTGCCGGCCAGATGCCATAGGGCAGCGCAATGTAATTATTAACCACCTGGGCAAGGTCAGTCCGGTTCGCTCTTGCCAGGTATTTGCGCAGAGCAGTGTCATTTAGGCTTGCCTGAGCTTGTATATCTTTATCAAGGGTGATATCCAATTTCGCATGACCGTAAAGGTAATTGTATGGCATGACACCATGCTCGATCCCCCAAACGATCACATCTGCCAGCGCATCCTCCCAACCATCTGCCACAATCCACCATTCACCAGTGTAAAGATTGCCATAGTATTTATCGCCAAAATTTGCGAACATGGCAATCGCAACCCGAATTCCGGACGCTCCCGGGAAAATGCAGATAATACACCCACCCCGCTGAGTGGTGACAGCTCCCTTGACACTCCATCAAAAGGAGGGATGCTAGGATGCATGTCGTTCTTCCAATGCCTTCTTGTGTTTTACCGTGAATGAACTCAGAACAGTTAAACCTTATCACAACCTTTACATATCCTTAATACTGTCATCATTCATATCCTCCGCTGGATATTGACAGGCTTGAAATTGGTAGTATTATTCGAACCTGTTTTTAAGGAGAACCTGTATAATTAAGTCAATCACCTGGTGTGATCCCTGTCTTTCCGCA